>NZ_JBXASM010000001.1:0-606953 GCF_058809295.1 Schumannella sp. GW821-FHT10F01 | reverse complement strand
GTGCCGCAGCGGGCGCCGAGGCCGGCGCCGGGCGCCGTCAGGGCGGCTCCGGTCAGGGTCAGCGCTCCGGCGGATCGGGCACCGGCCGCGCCGGCGGCTCGCGCGACGGCCAGCGCTCGGGCTCGACCCGCAGCGGCTCGACCACGATGTACTCGACGTCGTCCGGCTCGCAGTCGAACGGCGGCGCCCGCCGCACGGGCCGTCGCGCCCAGGGCTGATCCGGCCCGATCGATCCCCGTTCTCCAGGACGGTCGACCCCGTTCTGCAGGACGAATCGCGCCGATTCACGCGGGATCCGGCGACCCGGTCCTGCAGAACAGATCTGTCCTGCAGAACGGATCGGTGATCCGGACCCGGTGCGGTGCGCGCCGGCCGGCCGGCCCCGAGCGGGACTAGCCGAGCACGCCGACGGAGGCCAGCGCGGCGCGCAGCAGCGTGCCGCGTCCGCCCTCCATCTCGGCGTGCACCGCGGAGGACGAGGCCTCGGCCGGCGTCATCCAGGTGAGCTCGAGCGCGTCCTGGCGCGGCTCGCACGTGCCGGTGACCGGCACCACGTAAGCGAGTGCGACGGCGTGCTGACGGTCGTCGACGTAGGCGGAGAGCCCCGGGATCGGGAAGTACTCCGCGACCGAGAACGGCACCGGGCTCGTCGGCAGCTGCGGGAACGCCATCGGCCCGAGGTCCTTCTCGAGATGGCGGAACAGCGCGTCGCGCAGCGTCTCCCCGAACATCACGCGGCCGCTCACGAGCGTGCGCGTGATCTCGCCGGCGGCGTTCGCGCGCAGCAGCACGCCCACGCTCGTGACGACGCCCATCCCGTCCGTGCGCACCGGCACGGCCTCCACGTACAGCAGCGGGATGCGCCGGCGCACGTTCGCCAGCTCGGCGTCGGAGAGCCAGGCCGAATTCGCGTCCTCGGGCTCGGAAGCGGATGATCCGGAGCCGGGAGGGTCGGGGGTGCCCACGTTCGCCATGCTCCGATGCTACGGATGCGCGGACGCGAGTGCGGACAGCGGCGCGGATACGCCCGGGCGATCCTCCGAGGTCGCAGGAGATCCGGGGTCGGAGGGGACGTCCGGCGGATAGCGTTGACGACGACCCGGAACCGTCGCGAAGGAGCGCCATGTCCGCCGACCCCGCCATCGCCGCCGTGGAGCTCGGAGAGCTCGTCACGCGCTACCCCAGGACCGTCGGGCGCAACGCCCGCCTCGGCAGCCACGGCCCCGGACCCGATTCGCAGATCGCGGTGCTCCGCACCGACGACGGCCGGGTCGGCTGGGCCCTCACCGAGGGTCCGACCGGCGGAGCGGACGCCCTCGTCGGCCGTCCGCTCTCCGAGCTGATCGGACCGGACGGCATCCGCGACGACGCCCACCAGCCCTTCGACGCCGCCCTGCACGACCTGCTCGGGGTGGTCGAGGACCGCCCGGTGGCCGCGCTGCTCGGCGGCGCCGGACTGCGCGGCGGCCCGATCGGGGCCGACGGAATCCCGGTGCCCGTCTACGACGGCGCGATCTACTTCGACGACCTCGACCCGGAGGACGCCCCCCGCGGCATCGAGCGGCTGCTCGAGGAATGCGCCCAGGACGCCGACCTCGGCTTCACCGGCTTCAAGCTGAAGATCGGCCGCGGCAACCGCTGGATGGACCGGGAGGCCGGCGACCGCCGCGACATCGAGGTCACGCGCGCCATCCGCGAGGCGTACCCGGATGCGCGGCTGCTCGTCGACGCGAACGACGGCTACGACCGCGCCGGGTTCCTCGCCTACCTCGAGGCCGTCGCCGACGTGGGGCTGTACTGGGTGGAGGAGCCGTTCCTCGACGACCGCGCCGACCTGCTCGCGCTCCGCGCCCGGCTCGACGAGCTGAGCCCGGCGACGCTGATCGCGGAGGGCGAGACCTCGCCCGAGGTCGAGACGCTGCTGCCGATCGCGGCCGAGGGCGGCATCGACGTGCTGCTCATGGACGTCATGTCGTACGGCATCACCGCCTGGCGCCGCGTCATGCCCCGCGTGGTCGAGGCGGGCGCCGAGGGGTCGCCGCACGCCTGGGGGCGCCCGCTCAAGACGCTCTACGCCGCGCACCTCGCGCTCGGCCTCGGCGGCGTGCCGGTCGTGGAGGGCGTGCCCGGGCTCACGGACGGCGTCGACGCCGAGCTCGTGCGCATCCGCGACGGTGCGATCACGGTGACCGACCGGCCGGGGTTCGGCCTCGCGCTCCCGCCGGCCGACCGCATCCGCCCGCTGGAGGTCCGCTCGTGAGAGCGCTGCCGTCGACCCACCCCGACGACTTCGCGGCGCTCGGCACCGACGGGCTGCGCGACCGCTTCCTGGCCGACGGCCTGTTCTCGCCGGGCGAGGTCACCTGGGCCTGGGCCGCCGACGACCGGATGCTGCTCGGCGGCGTCGACGTCGAGGGCGGTCCCATCGCGATCGCCGCGCCCGAGGAGCTGCACGCGCCGTCGCTGCTGGCCGGGCGCGAGCTCGCGATCGTCTGCCTCGCCGGCGAGCTGACCGCGGAGGTCGACGGCGAGCGCCACGCGATCGCCGCGCTCGACGTGCTCTACGTCGGACGCGGCGCGGCCTCCGTCGCGCTGAGCGGGGCGGGGCGCGCGTACCTGGTGTCCGCGCCGGCGCACGCCGCGCATCCGACCGCGCTCGCCCGACGGTCCGAGGTGTTCTCCGCGGATCTCGGCGAGCCGGAGTCGGCGAACGTGCGCACGATCCGCCGCTACATCCACGCCGACGGCGTCGCCTCGGCGAACCTCGTGCTCGGTATCACGACGCTCGCCCCCGGCAGCGTGTGGAACACGATGCCCGCGCACACCCACGCGCGGCGCACGGAGGTGTACCTCTACACCGGGCTCGGGCCGGACGGACGGGTGCTGCACCTCGCCGGACCGCCGTCGGCCACCCGCTCGATCGTGGTCGCGGACGACGAGGCGGTCGTCGCGCCCGGATGGTCGGTGCACCTCGGCGTCGGCACGCGCGCCTACTCGTTCGTCTGGGCGATGGCGGGCGAGAACCAGGACTACGCCGACATGGACGCCGTCGACGCCGCGGAGCTGCGGTGACGGACGCGCCGTCAGGCGCGGTGCAGTCGGCCGCAGTGCAGTCGGCCGCGGCGCCCCTGTTCGACCTCACCGGGCGGCTCGCCGCGGTGACCGGCGCGCGCCGGGGCATCGGGCGGGCGATCGCCACAGCCCTCGCCGCGGCCGGGGCCGACATCATCGGCATCAGCAGCTCGCAGGAGCGCGGCAGCGCGGTGCAGCACGACGTCGAGGCGCTCGGGCGCACGTTCGAGCCGATCCGGCTCGACCTCGCCGACCGCGACGCCGTCGTCGCCCTCGGCCGCGAGCTGCGCGATCGGGAGCGCGCCGTCGACGTGCTCGTCAACAACGCGGGGCTCATCCGCCGCGCGCCGGCCGTCGAGCATCCCCTCGCCGACTGGGACGAGGTGCTCGCCGTCGACCTCGCCAACCAGTTCGCGCTCACCCAGCCGATCGCCGAGCGGATGCTCGCGCGCGGCGCAGGGAAGATCCTCTTCACGGCATCGCTGCTGAGCTTCCAGGGCGGCGTGAACGTGCCGGGGTACGCGGCCGCGAAGTCCGGCATCGCGGGGCTCACCCGCGCTCTCGCGAACGAGTGGGCGCCGCGCGGGGTCAACGTGAACGCGATCGTGCCCGGGTACATCGCGACGGACAACACGGAGGCCCTCCGCGCCGACCCGGACCGCTCGCGGCAGCTGCTCGAGCGCATCCCGGCCGGGCGCTGGGGTCGAGCCGAGGACCTCGGCGGCGCGGCCGTGTTCCTCGCCTCGCCGGCGGCGGACTACGTGCACGGTGTGCTGCTGCCGGTCGACGGCGGCTGGCTCGCGCGGTAGGCGGCGGGCCCGCTCCGGATCCTCGTCAGCGCTCGGATCGGGGGCCCGCGTAGCGTGGGGACATGCGCGTCGACCCGTCCGCCGTCCTCTGGAGCACGCCGACCGCCGAGCGGGCCGGGCGTCCGCTGCTCGTGCTGCTCCACGGCCGCGGCTCGCACGAGGGCGACCTGTTCGGCCTGACGCCGCGGCTGCCGCTCGGCGCCACGATCGCGTCGCTGCGGGCGCCGATCTCGGAGGGGCAGGGCCACTCCTGGTTCCCGTCCGACGGGACGCCCGGCGACGTGTCCGCGACGGCGGCGGACGCCGCAGCGGGTGCCGTGCTCGAGTGGCTCGATACGCAGGACACCTCCGCCGGGGTCGGGCTGCTCGGCTTCAGCCAGGGCGCGATCGTCGGCACCCAGGCGCTCCGGCTCGCGCCGCGCCGATTCGACTACCTCGTCGCGCTGAGCGGCTACGTCGCCCGCCAGGACTCGGAGGGGGATGCACGGCTGCGCGAGCTGCCGACGCCGGTCTTCTGGGGCCGCGGCGACGCGGACCACGTCATCCCGGCCGCGTCGGTCGAGTGGAGCATCCCCTGGTTCGCGACGCACACCGCTCTCACCGAGCGCGTCTACCGCGGCATGGGCCACAGCGTCTCCCCCGACGAGCTCGGCGACATCGCCTCGTTCATCGCCGGCCGTCTGACGCCGGGCGGCCCCTGATCCCGCACCGGCCCGCATCGCCGCACCTGATCGCCGGCTCCGGATCAGGATCCCGGATCGGCGCGTGTCGGACGCTCCGGGCAGGATGAGCGGATGGGCGACGTGCTCGAGCGCTTCTCCCCGGCGACCCGCGAGTGGTTCACGGGGTCGTTCCGCGCGCCCACGCCCGCCCAGTCCGGCGCCTGGGACGCGATCTCGACCGGCCGCAACGCGCTCGTCGTCGCGCCGACCGGCTCGGGCAAGACGCTCTCGGCCTTCCTCTGGTCGCTCGACCGGCTGGCGACGACGCCGCGTCCGGACGATCCGAAGCACCGCACCCGCGTGCTGTACCTCTCGCCGCTGAAGGCGCTCGGCGTCGACGTGGAGCGCAACCTCCGCTCGCCGCTCGTCGGCATCACCCAGACGGCGAAACGGCTCGGCGCCGAGGTGCCGGCGATCTCGGTCGGCGTGCGCTCCGGCGACACGCCCGCGGCGGACCGGCGGACGCTGCTGCGGGATCCGCCCGACATCCTCATCACGACGCCCGAGTCGCTGTTCCTCATGCTCACGAGCGCCGCGCGCGAGACCCTCGCCGGCGTGGAGACGGTCATCGTCGACGAGGTGCATGCGGTCGCGGCGACGAAGCGCGGCGCGCACCTCGCCGTCTCGCTCGAGCGCCTCGACGCGATGCTCGAGAAGCCGGCCCAGCGGATCGGCCTGTCGGCGACCGTGCGGCCGCGGGAGGAGGTGGCCCGCTTCCTCGGCGGCCGCGCGCCCGTCGAGATCGTGGCGCCGCCCATCCAGAAGACGTTCGAGCTGCGCGTCGTCGTGCCGGTCGAGGACATGACCGAGCTCGGCGTGCGGAACGCGTCGCCCGATCCGTCGCTCGACGACGACGGCGCCGACGAGGCGGGGCTGCAGAGCGCCGGCTCGATCTGGCCGCACGTCGACGCGGCGATCGTCGACGAGGTGCTGCGGCACCGGTCGACGATCGTGTTCGCGAACTCGCGGCGACTGGCCGAGCGGCTGACGGGGCGGCTCAACGAGCTGTACGAGGAGATGGTCACCGGCGAGGCGCCCGCGACGTTCCCGGCGGAGGCGGTGGCCGGCTCCGGGATCACCCGCGTGGCGACCCTGGAGAAGGAGCGCACCGCGACCGACGAGGCGCCGGTGCTCGCCCGCGCGCACCACGGCTCCGTGTCGAAGGAGCAGCGGGCGGTCATCGAGGACGACCTCAAGTCCGGCCGCCTGCGCTGCGTCGTGGCCACCAGCTCGCTCGAGCTCGGCATCGACATGGGCGCCGTCGACCTGGTCATCCAGGTCGAGTCGCCGCCGAGCGTGGCGAGCGGGCTGCAGCGGATCGGGCGCGCCGGCCACCAGGTCGGCGAGATCTCGAAGGGCGTGCTGTTCCCGAAGCACCGGGCCGACCTGCTCCACATCACGGTCGCGAGCGAGCGGATGCGGGAGGGCCTCATCGAGTCGATGGCCGTGCCGCAGAACCCGCTCGACATCCTCGCGCAGCAGACCGTGGCCGCGGTCGCGCTCGACGAGCTCGACGTCGAGGAGTGGTTCGAGACGGTGCGCCGCAGCGCGCCGTTCGCCGCCCTGCCGCGCTCGGCGTTCGAGGCGGTGCTCGACCTGCTCAGCGGGCGGTATCCGTCCGACGAGTTCGCCGAGCTGCGTCCGCGCATCGTCTGGGACCGCGTCGCCGGCACGATCGCCGGCCGCCCCGGCGCGCAGCGGCTCGCGGTCACGAGCGGCGGCACCATCCCCGACCGCGGGCTGTTCGGCGTGTTCATCGTCGGCTCCGAGGAGTCCGGCGGGCGCCGCGTCGGCGAGCTCGACGAGGAGATGGTCTACGAGTCCCGCGTCGGCGACGTCTTCGCGCTCGGCGCGACGAGCTGGCGGATCGAGGAGATCACCTCCGACCGCGTGCTCGTGACGCCCGCGTTCGGGCAGCCCGGCCGCGTGCCGTTCTGGAAGGGCGACGGACTCGGCCGCCCCGCCGAGCTCGGCCGCGCGGTCGGCGCCTTCACCGCGGAGCTCGCCGCGGCGCCCGGGGGCAGCCCGGCCGCGGACGCGATGGGCGAGCGCCTCGTCGCCGCCGGCCTCGACGAGTGGGCGGTCGGCAACCTCCGCGCGTTCGTCCGGGAGCAGCAGGAGGCGACCGGCACAGTGCCCACCGACCGGACCCTGCTCGTCGAGCGCTTCCGCGACGAGCTCGGCGACTGGCGCCTCGTGCTGCACTCCCCGTACGGCACGCCGGTGCACGCGCCGTGGGCGCTCGCGGTGACCGCGCGCATCCGGGAGCGGCTCGGCGTGGACGGCTCGGCGATGGCCGGCGACGACGGCATCGTCGTGCGCCTGCCCGACACGGATGCCGAGCCGCCCGGCGCCGACCTGTTCGTGTTCGAGCGCGACGAGCTCGAGCAGCTCATCACCGACGAGGTCGGCGGCTCGGCGCTGTTCGCGTCCCGCTTCCGCGAGTCCGCGGCGCGCGCCCTGCTGCTGCCGCGGCAGAACCCCGGGCGCCGCTCCCCGCTCTGGCAGCAGCGGCAGCGCAGCGCGCAGCTGCTCGAGGTGGCGCGCAAGTACCCGAGCTTCCCGATCATCCTCGAGACGGTGCGCGAGGTGCTGCAGGACGCCTACGACCTGCCCGCGCTGCTCGAGCTCATCAGCGACATCGGCGCCCGCCGGGTGCGGATGACGGAGGTCGAGAGCGAGACGCCGTCGCCCTTCGCGCGCACGCTGCTGTTCGGCTACGTCGCGGCGTTCATGTACGAGGGCGACTCGCCGCTGGCCGAGCGCCGGGCCGCGGCGCTGAGCCTCGACCCCGGCATGCTCGCCGAGCTGCTCGGCCGCGCCGAGCTGCGCGAGCTGCTGGATCCGGCCGTGATCGACCAGACCGAGCGGGAGCTGCAGCGGCTCGTGCCCGAGCGGCACGCCCGCGACGCGGAGGGGGTCGTCGACCTGCTCCGGCTGCTCGGGCCGCTGGCGGAGGACGAGATCGCGGCGCGGGCGCAGCCCGAGCTCGTGCCGAGGATCGCCGAGACGCTGCGCGAGCTCGCCCGGGCCAATCGCGCCATCCCCGCGACGATCGCCGGCGTCGAGCGCTGGGCCGGGGTCGATGACGCGGCGCGGCTTCGCGACGCCCTCGGCACGCCGATCCCGCACGGGGTGCCGAGCGCCTTCCTCGAGCCGGTTGCCGACCCGGTCGGCGACCTGGTGAGCCGCTACGCCCGCACGCACGCCCCGTTCACGATCGCGGAGGCCGCCGCGCGGCTCGGGCTCGGCGTCGCGGTCGTGCAGGACGCGCTGCGCCGCCTGGCCGGCGACCGCCGCGTCGTCGAGGGCGAGTTCCGGCCGGGAGCATCCGGCACGGAGTGGGTCGACGCCGAGGTGCTCCGCCGACTCCGCAGCCGGAGCCTCGCCGCCCTCCGCCAGGAGGTCGAGCCGGTGCCGCAGGATGCGCTCGCCCGCTTCCTGCCCGACTGGCAGCACGTGACCGCGCGCCGCCCGGACGGCACGGCGGGGGCGCTGCGCGGGCTCGACGGCGTCGTCCAGGTGGTCGACCAGCTGGCCGGCGTCGCCCTGCCGGCCTCCGCGTGGGAGTCGCTCGTGCTGCCGTCGCGGGTGCGCGACTACTCCCCGGCGTGGCTCGACGAGCTCACGACGACCGGCGAGGTGATCTGGGCGGGCGCCGGCGAGCTGCCCGGCGGCGACGGCTGGGTGAGCCTCCACCTCGCGGACTCGGCCCCGCTCACGCTCGGCGAGCCGGCCGCGTTCGACCGGACGCCGCTGCACGACCGCATCCAGGAGGTGCTCGTGATGGGCGGCGCCTGGTTCTTCCGCCAGCTCGCGACGGCCGTCGGACCCGTCGACGGGGCGATGCCCGACGACAAGGATCTCGCGGCGGCGCTCTGGGACCTCGTCTGGGCCGGCATCGTCGGCAACGACACGGTCGCGCCGCTGCGGGCACGGCTCGGCGCGACGACGACCCGGCCCCGCACGGCGCCGCGCGCCCGCGGCTACCGCGGCGCTCGGGCGAAGTACGCGGCGGCACGGAATGCCACGGCCGCCATCGCCGCGACCGCGCCGCCCACCGTCTCGGGTCGCTGGAGCCTGCTGCCCGCGATCGAGCCGGACGACACGGTGCGCGCCGCGGCCGCCTCCGAGGGGCTGCTCGAGCGGCACGGCATCGTCACACGCGGTGCCGCCGTCGCCGAGGGCGTGCGCGGCGGCTTCGGCACCGCCTACCGCGTGCTGGCGAAGCTCGAGGAGGCCGGCCGCGTGCGCCGCGGCTACTTCGTCGAGCACCTCGGCGCCGCCCAGTTCGCCACGCCCGCCACCGTCGACCGGGTGCGCACCTTCGCCCGCGACGTCGACGCCCGCAGCGACGGCGACGCCGCGGCGCCGGTCGCGATCGCCCTCGCCGCGACCGACCCCGCGAACCCGTACGGCGCCGCGCTCGGCTGGCCGGACGGGGCCGGCGGCCATCGACCGGGCCGCAAGGCCGGCGCCCTCGTCGTGCTCGTCGACGGCCGGCTCGCCGCGTACTCGGAGCGCGGCGGCAAGACTCTGCTGACCTTCGGCGCGATCGGCGACCCGTCGTCCGCACCCGATCCCGACCGCGCGGAGGAGCGCACGCATGCGGCCGCGGCCGCGCTCGCCGGCGCCATCCGCTCGACGCGCGGCCTGCTGCGGGTGGAGAAGGTCGACGGCGAGTTCGCCGTCGGCACCCCGTTCGGCGCCGCGCTCGCCCGCGCGGGGTTCGCCGCCACGCCGCAGGGCCTGCGGCTGCGGGGCTGATCGGATGCCGGAAGGGGACACCGTCTTCCGCGCGGCCCGCGACCAGCACGAGGCGCTCGCCGGGCTGGTGCTCGCGCGCAGCGACTTCCGGGTGCCGAAGCTCGCGACCGTCGACCTCGCCGGCGAGACGGTGCACGAGGTGGTGGCGCGCGGCAAGCATCTGCTGCACCGGATCGGCGGCTGGAGTCTGCACACCCACCTCAAGATGGAGGGCACCTGGCGCGTCTACCGCGACGGCCGGCGCTGGAAACGGCCGGCCTTCGAGGCCCGTGTCGTGCTCGACGCGCCGCGCGTGCAGTCCGTCGGCTTCGCGCTCGGCATCGTCGAGCTGGTGCCGCGCGACGAGGAGGACACGGTCGTCGGCCATCTCGGCCCAGACCTGCTCGGCCCGGACTGGGACGCCGCGGCGGCCGTCGAGCTGCTGACCGCCGACCCGGAGCGCCCGGTCTTCGTCGCGCTGCTCGACCAGCGGAGCATGGCCGGGCTCGGGAACGTCTACGCGAACGAGCTCTGCTTCCTGCGCGGCCTCGATCCGCACCGCCCGATCGGCGAGGTGCGCGACGTGCCGAAGGTCGTCGATCTCGCGTCGCGCCTCATCCGAACGAACCGCGACCGGCGGGCGCGCGTCACGACCGGCGTCGACCGCCCGGGCGAGCGGGCGTGGGTCTACAGCCGCGGCGGGCAGCCGTGCCGGCGGTGCGGCACGCGCATCCGCTCCGGCGAGCTCGGCGCGACGGAGCTGACGGAGCGGTTCGTGTGGTGGTGCCCGAGCTGCCAGCCCGAGTGGGAGGGCGCCGGATGAGCGCGCACGAGTTCGACGCGGAGCTCTGGGTCTGGGACGCGCGGCCGCGGGAGACCTGGACGTTCGTGAGCCTGCCGGAGGACGACTCGGCGGAGATCGCGGAGCTCGCCGAGACGATGCCGCGCGCGGGCTTCGGAGCCGTGCGGGTCGAGGTCACGGTCGGCCGGACGAGCTGGCGCACCTCCGTCTTCCCGGGCGGCGACGGGCGCTACTCGCTGCCGATCAAGGCGCAGGTGCGCCGGCGCGAGGGACTCGAGATCGGCGGACCGGTGCACGTCGAGCTGGAGACGGTCGACTTCTGACGCCGGGTCGGGGCAGTGGCGGGCCCTCAGCGACGACGGCGGCTCAGCGGCGCCGGGCGCTCAGCGCCGTCCGATGCTCAGCGGCGGCGCTGCCACTCGACGGCGTGCACGAGGCCGACGGCGAGGATCGCCGCGATGCCGACGCCGATCGCGATCGGCGAGGCCGTGATCTGGAACTGCAGCTGCAGGTAGTTCGCGGCGTTCGTCAGGTTGCCCTGGTCGTCGAGCAGGTCGCCGAGGCTGCGGTAGACCGCGACGCCGGCGATGACCATGAGGATGCCGAGGGCCAGCACCGCCCAGAGGAACGGATTGCGGCGGATGTCGCGCGGGCCGAGCTCGGCGGGGGCGTCGTCGTGGTCGACGGTCGCCCACGAACCGACCGAGCCGGTGGTCCAGGAGGTGGCGGGGTCCGGGCGCGGGCCGCGGCCGACGTCGACGTGGTCGGGCTCGGGTCCGGTGCCCGGAGCGGGTGCGGCCGGTGCCGACGGCGCGGCCGGCCGACCGCTCGCAGCGGGGGCGGTGCCGGAGGTGGAGGCGGCCGGCGCCGGCGAGGCGAGCCGTCCGCCGGCGGGTCCCGCCGACGCCGAACCGGGCGGCGCGTACGGCGAGGAGGCGGGGTCGACGCGGCTCGCGGTGACCGTGCCGCCGGACGGGGCCGACGCATCCGTTCCCGACACCGACGGCTGCGGGGCGAGCCGGGGCGCGTACGGGTTGCGGTCGCCCGCGGGCCGCGCGGGCGCGGTGCTCGGGTCGAAGCCGCGTTGGAACTTGGGGTCGAAACGCGGGTCGAGATCGTCGTCGGCCATGCGCGAAGCCTAGATCCCGAGTCCGCCGAGCGCCTGGGGTGCTCGCCAGTTCCGTCGAGGGGAGGCGGGTGACGAGCTGGCGGGACGTCGGGCGGACGTCGGACGGGGCGTGCACACTGGACGCGTGACGACGCCGGCCGACGAGCTCGTCCTGTCGCGGCAGGACGCGCGCCGCATCGCGCTGCTCGCGCAGCGGCTCGACGCGGACTCCATCGAGGCCGGCCCCTCCGTCGAGGAGACCGTCGCCGCACTCGGCGTGCTGCACCTGGACTGGACGCCGACGATCGCACCCGGTCACGACCACCTCCTGTCCACGCGGATCGGCGCGGGCTACGACCCCGACGACCTCTGGCGCGCGATCCAGGTGGAGCGCTCCCTGTTCGAGCTCGACCTCGCGATCCGGCCCGTCGACGCGCTGCCGCTCTACCGCCCGCTGCTCCGCGACTGGCCGCCGTACGGCGGATGGCGCGAGTGGCTCGACGACAACGAGCCGTTCCGCGACGACGTGCTCGAGCGGCTTCGCCTCGACGGCCCGCTGGCCGCGACGGAGATCGAGGACACGAGCATCCGGCCGTGGCGCTCGACCGGCTGGACGAACGGCAAGAACGTCGTGCGGATGCTCGACTCGCTCGAGCGCCGCGGCGAGATCGCCGTCGCCGACCGCGAGGGCGTCGTGCGGCGCTACGACCTCGCCGAGCGCGTGCATCCGCGCGGGCAGGCCGGGGTCGACGACGAGACGGCGCGAGCCGAGCGGATGCGCCGTCTGCTCGCCGCGCGCGGCATCTCCCGCACCCGGCTGGTCGGCTCCGAGTTCGAGCCGGCGCAGCGGATCGAGCTCGGCGTCCCGGCGCGCGTGGAGGGGGTCCGCGGCGCCTGGCAGGTGGATCCCGGCGCGCTGGAGCGGCTGTCGGGGTTCCGCGGACGCACCGCGCTGCTCAACCCGCTCGACCGGCTGGTGTTCGACCGGACCCGGCTGCTCGAGCTGTTCGAGACCGAGTACACGCTCGAGATGTACAAGCCGAAGGCCAAGCGCCGCTGGGGCTACTTCGCGCTGCCGATCCTGCACGGCGACCGCATCGTCGGGAAGCTCGACGCGACGGTCGAGCGGGAGGCGGGGCGGCTGCGAGTCGACGCCGTGCACGAGGACGAGCCGTTCGACACGGCGACCGCCGCGGCGGTCCGCCGGGAGATCCGCGCGCTGGCGGACTGGCTGCGGGTGCGGGTCGATCTGGGGTAGCGGAACACCGCTGGCTGAGGAGGCGCGCCAGCGCCGTCTCGAAGCCTCAGGTCCGCACACGTGAGGCTTCGAGACGCCCGTCGACGGCCTCCTCAGCCAGCGGGTTGCGGAAGGCCCTAGCCGAGCTCCCAGGCGCGCGCGGTGCCCTCCGCACCCGTCACGACCACGTCCCACGGCGGCGGCGCCGTCGGGTAGACGCGCGCGCTCGCGGACCGACCGGAGGCGGTGAACACCTCGAGCGCCGAGCCGTCGAGGAACACCCGCACCTCGGCGCCCGCCAGCTCGTCGTCGGCGAGGCGGACCGGATGCGCCGCTGCGCGGGCATCCGCGCTCGCCGCCGAGCGGTCGACGGTCAACTCGCCCGCGACCGGGTCGATCGAGATCTCGAGCCGCTCGCCGGCGCTCGTGGTCAGCACCACCGAGACCGCCGCCGACCCGACCGGCACCGCCAGCTCGACGGCCTGCGGCACGCTGACGGCACCGTCGACGACGCCGAGCTCGGATACCCGGAGCGCGTCGAGCTGCGGCGCGGGGGCGAGCCGCGGACGGCCGTCCGGCGCGAGCGAGAAGACGCGCGGGAGGCTCAGCATCCCGGCCCAGTCGGCCTCGAGCCACCACTCGTCCTGCCGGCTCTCGACGAGCCAGCCCCAGACGAGCGGGCCGTCCGGCCCGTCGCGGTACACGGACGGCGCGTAGAACGCATCGCCCGCGTCGAGCCGGTGCACGGCGTACTCGCCGAGACCGCCGTCGGCGGGATCGGCCGGGTCGCCGACCAGGGCGAGCACCGGGCCGAAGCCGCTGCGGTCGGGGTTCATGCCGACCCCGTCGCCCATCGCGGCGAAGAGGATGATGCGGCGGCCGTCGACGTCGATCACCTGCGGGCACTCCCACATCGAGCCGAGCAGCTGCCCCTCGACCTCGGTGCGAGGATCGGCGGTGCCGACGAGGCCGAGCGTGGTCCACGACTCGAGGTCGTCGGAGGCCGCGAGGCGGATGCCGGGGCGGCCGTCCTCATCGCCCTGGCCGAGCGCCATCCGCCAGCTGCCGTCCGGCTCCTGCCAGACGAACGGATCGCGGAGCTGCTCGACGCGCTCCTCGGCGGCCGGCGCCGCGACGATCGACCGCGGGTCGCCGAACGAGCGGCCGCCGTCCGAGGAGTCGGCGCGCACCGGCGGCTGGTGCCGGTCCTCGCGCTGGTGCGCCGAGTAGAACGCCGCGATGCGCCCGTCCTCGAGCGCGACCGTGTTGCCCGACCAGACGCCGTCCTCGTCGACGGAGCCGGGCAGCGGGGTGATCGAGACGCGGTGCTGCGTCCAGTGGGCGAGGTCGGTGCTGGACAGGTGCCCCCAGGAGACCGGGGCGATCGGGGCGGTGGACGGGCGGAACTGGTACCAGAGGTGCCAGACGCCGTCGGCGAGCAGGGGGCCGTTCGGGTCGTTGACCCAGCCGGTGGCGGGTCGGGGGTGGACGCGGGGGAACAGGTGGTCGTGCGCACGCGAAGTCACCCGGATAGCGTGTCAGAACCGCCGCCCGTCTCGATGAGGAGATCCCCGTGCCCGCCGACTGGACCGCGCTGACCCGCGCCCCCGGACCCGCCCGCAGCCGCTCCATCAACGGCGAGAACCCGACGGGTGCGCCGGGCTCCGCCGGCACCGCCGCCTCGCCGCTCGGCCCGGGCCGCAAGGGCCGTCCGTTCGTGCCGGCGCCCTCGGGCGCGACCGTGCTGCTCGCCGACATCGAGGGCCCCGGGGTCATCCGGCACCTCTGGTTCACCGTGCCGGACCGCACCGCGGCCGGCCCCGCCGTGCTGCGCGACCTCGTGCTGCGCATCACGTGGGACGAGCAGACCACGCCGAGCGTCGAGGTGCCGCTCGGCGACTTCTTCTGCAACGGCTTCGGCGTGCGCACGCCGATCACGAGCGAGCCGATCTCGGTCGGATCGAACGGGGGGCTCAACGCCTGGTTCCCGATGCCGTTCCGCTCGCGCGCGCGGCTCGAGCTGGTCAGCGAGCACCCGGCCGACCTGCCCGAGGTGTACTACCAGGTGGACCTCACGGTCGGCGACGAGCTGCCGGACGACGTGGCGCTGTTCCATGCGCAATGGCGCCGCTCGAACGCCGCGACCGCGCTCGGCGAAGACCACGTGCTCGTCGACATCCCGGTCGGCGCCGGCCACTACGTCGGCAGCTACATCGCGCTCACCTCGCTCGAGCGGGAGTGGTGGGGCGAGGGCGAGACGAAGTTCTTCATCGACGACGACACCGACCTCCCGACGCAGACGAGCACCGGGCTCGAGGACTACGTCGGCGGCGCGTGGGCGTTCCTCGAGGAGCGCACGGACGGCGGCGGTCTCGTGCCCGTCACGTTCAGCGCGGCGTACTGCGGGTATGCGTACGCCTCGCCGGTCGACCCGGTGCAGCGCTACGGCCAGCCGGAGTCGCACGGCATGTACCGCTGGCACCTGCCCGACCCGGTGATCTTCACCGAGCGGCTGCGGGTCACGCTGCAGCAGATCGGGGCCGCGCCGGACCGCGGGCTGTTCGAGCGGAGCGACGACGTGTCGACGGTCGCGTACTGGTACCAGGCCGGGCCGACCACCCCGTTCCCGCCGCTGCCGGACCGGGAGGGCCGCCGTCCGCGGTAGCGCGCAACCGGATGGCTGAGCCGCTCGAGGCTCCGCTCGCGCGACCCGCTGGCTGAGCAGCGACGAAGGAGCGTATCGAAGCCCCGCGTCTGCAGACATCCGGCTTCGATACGCGCGGCAGAGCGCGCTACTCAGCCATCGTCGATGGGCGAGCGGCAGAGATCGCGAGCGGCCCTTCGACCGGATCAGGGACCCGGAGCTCAGGCCCGCACGAGCGCGGCGTGCTCGATCACCGGGTCGCCGCGCACCTCCGGTAACGCGATCTCGACCTCGTCGACCTCCGCCGGGTCGAAGCGGAGGATGCGCTGGTAGCCGACCGTCCCGGCCTCGCCCAGCGTCGTCCATCCGCCGCCCGCGAGCCGGCCGCGCACGACGAGTCGCTCCACGCGCTGGCCCCGCGCGATGTCCTCCCGGATCACCGCCGCCGCCACCCGGGTCGGACCGCCGAGCTCGAACCGCAGCGTCGGCACCCCGTCCGCGTCGATCCGCTCCCCCGGCACCGCCAGCGCCCGCTCCCGGAAATCCGCGATCCGCTCCCCCAGCCCGGACAGCGCCGCGACGTCGACATCGGCGATCACGCCCTCCCGCGTCGGCGGCACGTTGAGCAGCAGCGTGCAGTTGCCGCCGACGCTGTTCACCCAGAGCTCGAAAAGCTCGTCGGCGGACCGCACGGCGCCGTCCTCCGCCGGATGGTGGAACCAGCCCGGCCGGATCGAGGTGTCGACCTCGGCCGGGTACCAGACCAGGTCGTGCTCGCGGCCCGCGACCGCAGCGCGGCTGCCGAGGTCGTCGAGGTCGCTCGTCACCCGCCGTGCGAACGCCGGGTCGTCGGACTGCTGCGACAGCGCGGCCGTGCGCTCGGCCCGCTGCAGCTCACGAGGCACCACGCTCCACTCGTCCGCCCGCGTCGCGCCGGCCTCGTTGCCGACCCAGCGCACGTCCGGACCGCAGATGCTGATCGCGGCCTCCGGCTGCAGCTCCCGGATGGTCGCCACGTAGCGGTCCCAGTCGTACTCCTGGCGGCGCCCGCTGGGCCCCTCGCCGTTCGCGCCGTCCATCCACACGGAGAACAGCGGACCGTACCCGGTGAGCAGCTCGGTGAGCTGCGCGACGTAGAGGTCGTCGTAGCCGGCGCCGGACCCGTACGACGCGTCCGTGCGATCCCACGGCGACAGGTACACCCCGAACGCCAGTCCGTGCCGTCGGGCGGCGTCCGCCACCTCCCGCACGACGTCGCCCGCGCCGCCCCGCCACGGCGACGACGCGACCGAGTGGCGGGTGGTCGCGGTCGGCCAGAGGCAGAAGCCGTCGTGGTGCTTCGCCGTGAGGATGACGCCGGTGAGCCCGCCGGCGGCGAGCGCGCGCATCCAGTGGTCCGCGTCGAGGCGGCCGGGGTCGAACAGGGCGGGATCCTCGTGGCCGGCGCCCCACTCGACGTCGGTCATCGTGTTCATGCCGAAGTGCGCGAAGCCGTACAGCTCGCGGCGCTGCCACGCGATCTGGCGGGGGTGCGGTCGGACGGCGAGGAGGGCGTCGAGGTCCACCCGTCCAGCCTAGGCACGAGCGCCGACGGCGCACCCTGGGTGCGACGGGACCAGGATGCGCGGCGCCGGCCCGCCTATCGTTGCCGCGTGCCCCGATCCTCGCCCGCCGGCCCCGGCCCGCTCGGCGAGTACCTCCGCGCCCGCCGCGAGCTCGTCGACCCGGCGTCGGCCGGAATCCGGACCACCGGCGTCCGGCGCACCCCGGGCCTCCGCCGCGAGGAGGTCGCGACGCTCGCGGGCATCAGCGCCGACTACTACCTGCGGCTCGAGCAGGGCCGCGACCGCAACCCGTCCGCGCAGGTGCTCGACGCGCTGGCCCGGGTGCTCGGGCTCGACGGCCCGGCCCGCGACTACCTGCTCGGGCTGCCGTCGGGCGCTCCGACCGCACGGCGGGCATCGCGCTTGCCCCGCCGCGAGGTCGTGCCCGCCGGCATCCTCCAGCTGCTCGCCTCGCTGACGCTGCCCGCCTTCGTCGAGTCGCGGCGGTTCGACGTGCTCGCGGCCAATCCGCTCGCCACCGCGGTCGACGCCTCACTGCGGGCCGGCGGCAACCGGATGCGGTCGCTCTTCCTCGACCCCGCCGCCGGCGAACTCTGGGGCGCGGACCGGGAGGCCGCGGCCGCCGCGCTCGTCGCCTCGTTCCGCGCGTCGATCGGCGCGGATCCGGACGAGGAGACCGAGCGCCTCGTCGGCGAGCTCTCCGTGCGCAGCGAGCTGTTCCGCACGCTGTGGGCGCGGCACGACGTCCGCGCGCTCGGCGGCGGCCTGGCGCGGCTGCGGCATCCGCAGGTCGGCGAGCTCGAGCTGCGGCGCGAGAAGCTGCCGCTGGCGGACGCCGACGGCCAGCTGCTCGTGATCTACCACCCCGAGCCCGGGTCGCCATCGGCGCTCGCGCTCGGACTGCTCGGCTCGCTCGCCGCGATGCCGAGGACGGACGGAGTGGCCCCGCCCGTGCCGGAGGCGGCGGCCCCGCCGGTGCCGGAGGCGGCGGCGTCGGACGCGGAACCGCGGCGCTGATCGACCGGGCGCGCTAGGGGATCAGCTCCGAGATCTCGCAGTCCTCGCACACCCAGACCCGCACCCGCGCCGTCATGTCGACGCCGCAGCGCGGGCAGATCGGCGCCTCGTCGCGCTGTCCCCCATCGGCCATGCGGCGACCGTACGCCGCGGAGATCCGAGGGTCGATGAGGTTGCGCTCCTGCCCACGACCCTCACACCTGCCCGCGGGCGGACGCTCAGGTGGGAGGGCGACGGGGTCGCGGCGTCCGGTACTTCGGACGGACCCGGCACCGGCCCGGACGCGACGGCCCCCGCTCAGCGCGCGGGCAGCCCCGCCAGGAACTCGAGCAGGAGCGCGTTGAACCGCCGAGGCTGCTCGACGTTGGCCGCGTGCCCGTCGTGCCGGATCACGGCCGAGCTCGCCGTCGGGCTCAGCGCCGCCGCGGCCGCCGCATGCCCGGCCGGCCAGAACTCGCTGTCGGCGCCGGCGACGAACAGCACGGGGATCCGCGTCGCCGCGATCACCGGTCGCCAGTCCGCGACGGCATGGTCGTGCAGCACCGCGAGCTCGGCCGGGCTCAGTGCCCTCTCGCTGCCGCGCTCCCCGCTCAGCGCCCGGATCAGCCGCGGCAGCCGGAGACCGCGGCGCCAGAGCGGGGTGCCGTGGCCGGTCGGGGGCACGCCCTCGGCGAAGAACGCGTCCGCGTTCGCGTCGTCGTAGCCGTAGAAGCCGAACGGCCAGTCGGGCGCGTTCCGCATGCGCGGCGTCTGGTCGACGATCACGGCGCCGGCGAGCCGCTCGGACCCCGACCGCGCGAGATGCGCCCAGACCGTGTTGCCGCCCATCGACTGGGCGACCACGGCGACGTCGCGCAGGTCGAGCTCGCGCAGCAGCGCGTCGACGTCGGACGCGCGGTGCGCCATCGAGCTCGCCTCGACCGGCGGCCGGTCGGAGGTGCCGTGGCCGCGGAGGTCCGCGGCGATCACGCGGTACCCGGCGCGCTCGAGCGCCGGCCGCTGGTACAGCCAGCCGGTGCGCGCCGCCGTGAACCCGGCGAGGAGCAGCACCGGCCGGCCGTCCGGCGCACCGGTGTCGTCGTAGTCGAGGCGGAGGCCGTCCGCCGTCGTCAGCGACCTCATCCCGGGAACGCCTTGCCGGGGTTGAGCACGCCGTCCGGATCGAGCGCGTCCTTGATCGCCCGGTGCATCCGCTGCACGCGCGGCGGCAGCTCGGCCGCGGCGCCCGCGAGCTTGAGCAGGCCGACGCCGTGCTCCCCGGTGACCGTGCCGCCGAGGTCGAGGCAGTCGGCCACGATCCGGTCGAACGCGCGCTTCGCCCGCTCCCGCGCGGCGTCGTCGCCCTCCGGCGCGATGATCAGCGGATGCAGGTTGCCGTCGCCGGCGTGGGCGATGTTCGCGATCGTCACGTCGTGCTCCTCGGCCGTGCGCTGGATGCGGGCGAGCATCTCGGGCACCGCGCGCCGCGGCACGCAGACGTCCTCGGTGAGCACGGGCCCGAGGCGCTCGAGCGCCGGGTAGGCGAGCCGCCGGGCGAGGAACAGCCGCGCCGACTCCTCCGCGTCGGACGCGCGGCGCACGTCGGCGGCGCCGGCCTCCGCCATGATCGCCTCCACCCGCGCCGCCAGCGCCGCACCGACCGCGCCGGGCTCGTCGATGCGGCACAGCAGCAGCGCCTCCGCGTCGGCGGGCACGTCGAGGCCCTGCCAGTCGCGCACCGCGCGGAGGCAGGTGCGGTCGACGAGCTCGAGCGCCGCGGGCAGGATGCCGGCCGCGGCGATGGCGGCGACGGCGACGCCCGCCGCCGGCAGCGCCGCGAACGCGCCGACGACGGCCCGCTCCTCGCGGCCGGCGAGCGGCAGCAGCGACACGGTGACCTCGGTCACGATGCCGAGGGTGCCCTCCGAGCCGACGAGCAGGCCGACGAGGTCGTACCCGGTGACGCCCTTCGCGGTGCGGCGGCCGAGGTGCACGATCGCGCCGTCCGCGAGCACCGCTGTGAGGCCGATCACGTAGTCGCGGGTGACGCCGTACTTCACGCAGCACAGGCCGCCGGCGTTCGTGGCGACGTTGCCCCCGATGGTCGACCACGACGAGCTGGCCGGATCCGGCGGGTACCAGAGCCCGTGCTCCGCGACCGCCGCCCGCAGCGCGTCGTTGACGACGCCCGCCTCGACGACGGCGAACCGCTCCTCCGCGTCGATCTCGACCACGCGGTCCATCCGCTCGAGCGAGACGACGATCGAGTCGTCGACCGCATTCGCGCCGCCCGAGAGCCCGGTGCCGGCACCGCGCGGCACGACGCGCAGCGCGTGCTCGGCGGCGAACCGCACGGCCTCCGCGACCTCGGCGGTGGTCGTCGCGAGCACGACCGCGAGCGGGCGGACGTACGGGGCCCACTCCGCGTCGTCGTGGCTGTAGCGGTCGAGGCCGGCCTCGTCGACGAGCACCTCGGCGCCCGGGATCAGCGCGGCGAGCTCGGCGGCGAGCTCGGCCGTCGCGGCTGCGGTCACTCGCGCGCCCCGGACCCGAGCAGCACGCCGCCGAGCCCGATCATCATCACGCCGCCGGCGCCGCGCATCGTCGCGAGCCGCCGCGGCGAGCGGGCGAACCAGCCGCGCGCGGCGCCGGCGACCAGCGCCCAGACGCTGTCGCAGACCAGGCCGGTCGCGGCCAGCACCGCGCCGAACACGAGCATCTGCGTCGGCACCGAGCCGCGGCCGACGTCGACGAACTGCGGCAGCACGGCGAGCAGGAAGACGATCGACTTCGGGTTGGTCACGCCGACGACGACGCCGTGGGCGATGAGGCGCCAGGGCGGAGCGCGGTGCAGGTCTGCCTCCGTCATCCCGGCCCCGTCGCGGCGATGCCGGATCGCCTGGATGCCGAGGTAGACGAGGTACCCGGCGCCGCCGATCCTGAGGATCCAGAACGCGACCTCGGAGGCCGCGATGACCGCGCCGACGCCGAAGGCGACCGCGACGACCAGCACGCTCGTGCCGAGTGCGTTGCCGACGACGCTGAGCAGCCCGCCGGTGCGGCCGTGCACGAGCGAGCGCCCGATGACGAAGAGCACGCTGGGACCCGGCATCGCGATGAGGATGAGGGCCGCGAGCGCGAAGGCGGCGAGGTGATCGAGCGCGGGCATGGGCACACGCTACGCCGGTGCGGACGCGGCGCGACCCGCGCATCCGGCAGACTGGCGGCATGGATCTCGACGACGAGCCCGGCACGTTCGCCAACCCCGCACTCGGCCGCGGGGCCGACCCGTACATCGTGGTGGACGGCGGCCGCTACCACCTGGTGCAGTCCGGCGGCGTCGGCGTGCAGCTGCGCAGCTCCGACTCCCTCCTCACGCTCGCGGACGCGGAGCCGGTGACGCTGTGGGAGGGCGGCCGCGACGGCTCGCCGTGCTGCGAGTGGTGGGCGCCGGAGATCCATCACCTCGACGGCCGGTGGGTCGTCTACGTCGCGGCCGACGACGGCGACAACGTGAACCACCGCACTTACGTGCTCGAGGCCGACGAGCTGGCCGGCCCCTACCGCTGGCTCGGCGAGCTCGAGCTGCCGGACGGCAAGTGGGCGATCGACTGCACCGTGTTCGACGCGGGCGGGGCTCGCTACGTGTCGTGGTCGGGCTGGGAGGGCGACGTCAACGGCCGGCAGGACATCTTCCTGGCGCGGCTGGACGGCCTCACCCGAACGACCGGCCCGCGCGTCGTCATCTCGACGCCGGAGCTCGAGTGGGAGCGCTCGGTCGGCGACATCGGCGTGCTCGTCAACGAGGGCCCGGCCGTGCTCGTGCGCGAGGGCCGCGTGCTGCTCACCTACTCGGCGTCCGGATGCTGGACCCCCGACTACGCGCTCGGCCTGCTCAGCGCAGACGAGCACGCCGACCTGATGGACCCGGCGTCGTGGACGAAGCACCCCGAGCCGCTGCTGCGCCGCGACGACGCGGCCGGCATCTACGGCACCGGCCACAATGCGTTCTTCCCGTCGCCGGACGGCACCGAGACCTGGAACGCGTTCCACGCCGTGCGCACCCCGGACGGCAGCTGCGGATCGGACCGCGAGATCCACCTGCAGCCGGTGGCCTGGGACGCGGACGGCTTCCCGGTGCTCGGCCCGCCGATCGGACGCGGCGTGCGCATCCCGCTGCCCTCGGGCGACGCGCGCTCCGCATGACCCGCTACGTGATCGATGCCCCGACCGCGATCCGCCTCGCCCGCGAGGGCCTCGTGCCGGCGGCGGCGCATCGCCTCGTCGCGCCCGCGCTGCTCCGATCCCAGGCGCTGCAGCTCCTGCACGCCGAGACCCGGTCGGGTGCGCTGAGCCGGGCCGAGGGCCGGAAGCTGCTCGAGGGGCTCGCCGGCCAGCGCATCCGCCTGCTCGGCGACCGGGTGTCGCGCGCGACCGCCTGGAAGGTCGCGGAGGAGCAGGACTGGCCGGAGACGGCGCCCGCCGAGTACGTCGCGGTCACGCGGCTGCAGGCGGACGCGCTCATCGCGCTGGATCCGGAGCTGCGCCGGCTGGCCGACGGGCTCGTGCCGCTCGCGGTGTTCGACGACCTGCTGCGCTGAGGCCGGATGCGGCCGCCCGTCCGGACGGCCGCATCCGGTCTCAGGCGCGTCCCGCGTCCGCGACCGGAGACGGCGCCGCGTCGGTGCGGACCTCGCGGGCGAGCTCCGAGTCGGCGCCGAGCTCGCGCTCCAGCTCGTGCGCCAGGTCGTCGAGCTCCGCGCCGCCCGCCATCATCGCGGTGAGATCCGAGAGGCTCAGCTCCGCCTTCGAGAAGGTGCCGAGGCTCGCGCCGCGCTGCAGCAGCATGAACCGGTCGCCGATCGGATAGGCGTGGTGCGGGTTGTGCGTGATGAACACGACGCCGAGACCGCGGTCGCGGGCCCGGGCGATGTAGCGCAGCACCACCCCGGACTGCTTGACGCCGAGCGCGGCGGTCGGCTCGTCGAGGATGAGCACGCGGGCGCCGAAGTACACGGCCCGCGCGATCGCGACGCACTGCCGCTCGCCGCCCGACAAGGTGCCGATGGGCTGGTCGACGTCGCGGAGCTCGATGCCCATGCGCGCGAGCTCCTCGTAGGTCGTCGACTTCATCGCCTTCACGTCGAGCCGCCGGAACGGGCCGACACCCCGCGTCGGCTCGGAGCCGAGGAAGAAGTTGCGCCACACCGGCATGAGCGGCACCACCGCGAGGTCCTGGTAGACCGTCGCGATGCCCGCGTCGAGGGCGGCACGGGGCGAGGCGAACGTCGTCGGCTCGCCGTCGACGAGCAGCTCGCCGTCGGAGGGCTGGTGCGATCCGGCGAGGATCTTGATGAACGTCGACTTGCCGGCGCCGTTGTCGCCCAGGACGCAGGTGACCTCGCCGGCGCGGACGACGGTCGAGACGTCGCGGAGCGCGCTCACCGCGCCGTAGCGCTTGCCGATGCCGCGGGCCTCGACGAGCGCCGGCGCGGCGGCCGTCGCGGCGCTCATCGCGAGCCTCCCGCCCGCAGCCGGACGATGTGGTTCAGCAGCACCGCGCCGAGCAGCATGGCGCCGAGGAACGTGCGCAGCCAGTTGGTGTCCCACTGCGCGAACGTGATGCCCTGGAACGTCATGCCGTAGATCAGCGCGCCGAGGGCCGCGCCGACCGCGGAGCCGTAGCCGCCGGTGAGGAGGCAGCCGCCGACGACGGCGCAGATGATGTAGATGAACTCCTGCCCGACGCCGGTGTTCGCCTGCACCGTCGAGGTGCGGAAGAGCGAGATCATGCCGACCAGCCAGCCCGCGCCGGCGGTCGTCATGAACAGGCCGACCTTCGTGCGCAGCACCGGCACGCCGATCTGCCGCGCCGAGGTCTGCGCCCCGCCGACGGCGAAGATCCAGTTGCCGGCGCGCGTGCGCAGCAGCACCCAGGTCGCGATGATCGTGACGACGATCCACCACAGCACCGACACGTAGAACGTGCCGCCGCCGATCGTGATCGAGGTGCCGAACAGCGGCTGGATCGAGTCGTAGAACGGCACCTTCGTCATGCCCTGGATCGACACCTGCCCGGTGATGAGCTTCGTGACCGCGAGGTCGATGCCGGCGAGCACGAAGAAGGTGCCGAGCGTCACGATGAAGCTCGGCAGCCCGGTGCGCATCACGAGGTAGCCGTTCAGCGCGCCGACGGCGAGCACGACCACGAGCGACACGAGCACCGCGACCCAGATGTTGAGGCCGTAGTGCGTGGTGAGCACGCCGACGATGAGGGCGCTGAAGCCGGTCATGACGCCGGCGGAGAGGTCGAACTCGCCGCCGATCATGAGCATCGCGACGGCGACCGCCATGATGCCGAACGTCGACGCCGACTCGAGCCAGACGCCCGCGCCCGCGAGCGAGAGGAAGCGGCCCGTGTAGACGGAGAAGAAGACGAGCACCGCGATCGCGGCCACGAGGGCGCCGATCTCCGGTCTCGTGAACAGCCGCACGATGCGGCTGCGGTCGAGCGGACGCCGGGTGGCGGCCGTCACGATGTCGGTCGTGGTCACGGGGTTCCTTTCCGTGGGGCCGGCCGGCCGCGCTGCGGTGCGCGGCCGCCCGGCGGGAGGACGAGGGTCAGCGGGTGCCCTGCTTGGCGTACTTCGCGACCTCGGCGGCGTTGTCCTTCGTGATGAAGGCGGGGCCGGAGTAGACCGGCTGGCCGCCGCCGATGACGTTGCCGTTGATCGACTTCAGGTACAGCGCGGTGACGCCGAGGAAGCCCTGCACGTAGGGCTGCTGGTCGACCGCGAAGGCGATCTTGCCGTCCTCGATGTCGCTCACGACGTCCTCGGAGAGGTCGAACGTGGCCACCTGGGCCTTCGAGCCGGACTCGCCGACGGCGCCGACCGCGTCGATCGCGTACTGGCCGCCGAGCGTGAGCACGCCGTCGATGGAGTCGTCGGCCTCGAGCTTCGACTTGATGGTGGCCTTCACCTCGGAGTCGTTGGTGCCGTCGACCTGCAGGTTCGACAGAGTCGCGCCCATCGTCGAGGCGGCCGCCTTGCAGCGGTCCTCGAGGCCGACGTTGCCCGCCTCCTGGATCACGCAGAGCGCGTTCTTCCAGCCGAGGCCCTTGAGCTGCTTGCCGACCTCCTGGCCGGCGACCGTCTCGCTCTGGCCGATGTGGGTGAACGCGCCGAACTCGGCGGAGCGCTCGAGGCCGGAGTTGATGGTCACGACCGGGATGCCGGCCGCGACGGCCTTCTTCACGCTCGACTCGACGCCGTCCGGGTTGGCCATCGAGACGACGATGCCGTCGACCTTCTGGGCGACCGCGTTGTCGATGAGCTGCGACTGCTTCGCCGGATCGGGGTCCGCGTTGTAGGTGACCTTGACGCCGTAGTCGCCGCCCGCGCGCTCGGCGCCGGACTTGACGCGGTCCCAGAACGCGTCGCCGGGGCCGGAGTGGGTGATCACGGCGTACGTGATGTCCTTGGTGTTCTTCGATGCGCCCTCGGACTCCTGGCCGGTGCCGCTGCAGCCGGCGAGGAGCAGCCCGGCGGCGGCGACGATGCCGACCGCGGTGAGCAGTCTCTTCATGGTGTGGGGTTCCTCTCGGTGGGTCCCGCCCGCGGGCGGGGGTTCAGGGGGCCGTGGGGACGGCGAGGGCCGCGACGACCGCGTCGCGGCTCGCGGTGACGGCTGCGAGCACCGCACCGGGCGCGGGCGGGCCCGCGAGCTTGATGTCCTGCTCGAGCACATACCAGCCGGTGAAGCCGGCGCGCTCGAGGGTGCGGACGATGCCGTCCACGTCGACGTCCCCCTGGCCGGCCGGCACGAACAGGCCGAGGGTGATGGCGTCGGAGAAGGGCAGGGAGCCGTCGGCGACGCGCGCGGCGAGGGCGCCGTCCACGTCTTTAACGTGCACGTGCGCGACCCGGGCCGCGTGCCGGGCGGCGACGGCGGCCGGGTCTGAGCCGGCGGCGAGCAGGTGGCCCGTGTCGAGGCAGATGCCGATGGCCGAGCCGGCGACGATGCGGTCGACGTGCTCGCCGGTCTCGATCATCGTGCCGATGTGGGGGTGCACGGTGGCGAGCACCCCGGACGCGGCGGCGTGCTCGCGCAGGCGGTCGAGGTTGGCCAGCAGGGTGCGCCACTGCGCGTCGTCGAGCTCGGGACGCGCGTCGTAGCCGTCGAGGCCGGTCGCCGCCGCGAGCACGAGCACGTCGGCGCCGGTGATCCGGCAGCGCTCGAGGAAGCCGTCGATCTCGGCGACGACGTCGACCGCCGGGTCGTGGAGCACGACCGGCACGAAGCCGCCGATCGCGCGGAGGCCGGCGCCGGCCAGCAGGTCGCGCGCCGCCGCCGGGTCCGAGGGCAGGAACCCGTCCGGACCGAACTCGGTCGCGGCGAGGCCGGCCTCGGCCATCTCGGCGAGCACGGCGTCCGCGTCGAGCTGGTGGCCCCAGGCGGGCACCTCGCTGACGCCCCAGGAGATGGGGGCGGCGGCGATGCGGGCCTGGGCGGCGGTGTCGGTCGTCATCGAGCTCGTGTCCTCCGTGTTCCGACGGCGATGTCGGGTCGAGTGTGACCGGGTCCCGGTCGAGTGTCAAGCATTTGTTCGCACATACTGTCATCCTGTGCTGGAAGACGAGGGATCAGGGTGAGAAGGCCGTCCGGAACGCGTCGAGCGCGGCATCCGGATCGCCGCTCGCGCCCCCCTCGAGCGCGACGACGCCGTCGTAGCCGAGCCGGACGAGCTCCTGCGCGATGGCGGGATAGCGGATCTCGCCCGTGCCAGGCTCGAGGCGCCCCGGCACGTCGGCCACCTGGATCTCGCCGATCCAGGGCAGCGCCGTGCGCACGGTCGAGATGAGATCGCCCTCCCCGATCTGCGCGTGGTACAGGTCGAGGTTGAGCCGCAGCGCCGGGCTGTCGACGGCGCCGACGAGCGCGATCGTGTCGGCCGCCGACGCGAACGGCGTGCCCGGATGGTCGACGCGCGTGTTGAGGTTCTCGAGCGTGAAGACGCGCCCGCCCTCCTCGCCGAGCTCGGCGATGCGGCGCAGGGTGTCGAGTGCGCGCAGCCGCTCGCGTGCCCCGGTCAGCTCGCCGGGCCGCACCGGCAGCCCGCCGGGTCCGAGTCCGGTGCCGTGCAGGTTGAGTCGCGGCGAGTCGATGACGGCGGCCGCCTCGAGCGAGCGGCGGGCCGTGGCGAGCAGCGCGGCGATGCCGTCGTCCGTGACGAGGTCGCCCTCGAGATAGCCGGTCATCGAGGAGAACACCGCGCCGGTGGCGGCGAGCGCCGGGAGGTCTTTGCCGCTCCAGTCCCAGATCTCGACCTCGAAGCCGCGCTCGTGCAGGTGCTCGACGCGCCACAGCACGGGCCGGTCGAGGAAGAGCATCTCGGCCGTCGCGGCGAGGCGGTAGCGCACGGCGGCGCCCGTTCCGCTCATGCGGGGTCGGGCACGAGCACGTCGCGGACGAGCGCGTCGAGCTGCGCGTCCGCCTCGAGGAACTGCCGGAGGGTGCGGCGGGTGGCGCCGAAGTCCTCGAACTCGTCGATCGTCATCCCATCCGGCTCGTAGGCG
This sequence comes from Schumannella sp. GW821-FHT10F01, assembly GCF_058809295.1. Lineage (NCBI taxonomy): Bacteria > Bacillati > Actinomycetota > Actinomycetes > Micrococcales > Microbacteriaceae > Schumannella > Schumannella sp. GW821-FHT10F01. The sequence goes on along the minus strand of NZ_JBXASM010000001.1, from coordinate 579,674 downwards.
CGGCGGAAGTCCGGCACGCGCTCGAGCAGCGTCGCGACGATGCGCGGGTCGACCGGGGTGTCGATCCGCGGCTCTGCGCCGAGCGGGTTCTCGTTGATGCGCAGCTGCCAGTCGAACGGCGGCGAGACGACGAGATCGCCCCCGACGAGCTCGGACCACTGCATGTGGTTGCGGAAGGCGGCGGAGAGGATGCGCGACCGGAAGCCGCGCTCGCGGAAGATCTCGTAGCCGCGCTTGAGCGCGGCGACGCCGGCCCACTCGAGCGCCCCGGGGTCGATGAGCACGCGGTCGCGCGCGACGGTGTGCTTGAGCCAGTCGTCGAGCCGCCCGCCCATGATCGTGACGACCGGGCCCATCTCGGCGGTGTCGTGGCCGTCGGCCTCGCGGCGGGCGAGCCCGCGCTCGACCGCCTCGCCCACGGCGACGGCCTGCGGCACTGTGAACGACACGGTCGCGTTGATGCTGACGCCGCGCGCGGTGACTTCCTCGATCGCCTCGATGCCGACCCGGGTGGCGGGGATCTTGACGATGATGTTCGGCGCCAGCGAGTCGAAGTGCATGGCCTGCGCCACGAGCGCGTCCGCGTCGCGGTGCAGCCGCGGATCGGTCTGCACCGACAGCCGGCCGTTGCGGCCCCGGTGCTCGCGGAAGATCGGCTCGAGCAGCGCCGCGGCCTCGACCGACAGCGCCTCGACGGCGAGCCAGCCGAGCTCGGCCTCCCCCGCGGTCGGATGCCGCGCGGCGAGCGCGCGGAGCCTCGGCACCCAGACGTCGAGGTGCGAGGAGATCACGGTGTACGCGATCACCGGGTTGCAGGTCGCCCCGACTGCGCCGAACCCGATCGAGCGGGCGAGCTCCTCCGGATCGGCCGAGTCGTTCCAGAGGGCGGTCGCCGTCGTGGCCGCCGCCCGGGCCAGCGGCGGGAGGGTCTCGAGCTCCGGTCCGGTGAGGGTCATGGGGGTGCTCCGCCTTCCGCGTCGTCGCGGGCGACCGGGATCCGATCGCCATGTACCAATGTACTGACATTTTATCCCGGACGCCAGATCCCGGTCGCCTGCTGTTATCGTCAGCACAAAGTCAGACCCGAGGAGATCAGCCGATGGCGTCGACGCCGACCCTGCCCCTGAGCCTGTTCATGGACATCGACCGCTCCGGTCCGATCCCGCTGTACTACCAGGTGGCCAGCCGCATCGAGGCGGCGATCGCGGACGGCACCGTGCCCCCCGGCACCCGCATCGACAACGAGCTCGACCTCGCCGACCGCCTCGGCCTGTCGCGCCCCACGATCCGCCGCGCCATCCAGGAGCTCGTGAACAAGGGCCTCGTCGTGCGCCGCCGCGGCATCGGCACCCAGGTCGTGCACGGCGCGGTGAGCCGCAAGATGGAGCTCACCAGCCTGTGGGAGGACCTCTCCGGCTCCGACCAGAAGCCGGAGACCCGGCTGCTCGAGCACGAGATCCGTGTGGCCGGCGACACCGCCGAGCGGCTCGGCGTCGATCCGGAGGCGCCGATCCTGCACCTGCGCCGCCTGCGGATCGCGAACGGCGTGCCCCTCGCGATCCTGGAGAACTCGCTCCCCGAGCCGTACACCGATTTCGGCCGCGAGGAGCTCGAGGAGTTCGGGCTGTACCAGCTCATGCGCAGCCGGGGCGTCACGTTCCGGGTCGCCCAGCAGCGCATCGGCGCCCGGGCCGCGACGGTCGACGAGTCGAAGCTGCTCGAGATCAAGCGCCACGACGCCGTGCTCGCGATGGACCGCGTCGCCTACGACAACGCGGGCGTCGCCGTCGAGGCCGGCCACCACTGCTACCGGCCGGACCGCTACTCGTTCGAGGTCACGCTCGTCGACCGCTGATCCGTCTCGGCATCCGGCGGGAGCAGCGCGGCGAGCTCCGCGGCGAGCGCGGCGAGCCGCTCGGCGTGCCCGTCGTCGTCCGCCGGCTCCGGCACGAACGGCAGCCGCGGCTCGAGCGCTCGGCCCATGTCGTCGGCGGCGTCGAGGCGCGCGCGTTCGACGAGATCCCCGACCGCGGCGGGGTTCGCCGCGCGGCGCTCCAGCTCGAGCGCGAGCCCGCGCAGCATCGCCGCGCGCCGCGACTGGCGCGGACCGTCGGCGCTGAGCGGCAGCAGCCGGCGCTCAATCCGCTCGGCGTCCGCCGTCTGCTCCGCCGCGAGCTCCCGCAACCGGCGTCGCGCCGACGTGCTCGCGCGCAGCGGGTCGTAGTCGAGTCCGTCGCGCAGCGCCGAGATGACGATGCCGTTGCGGATGGCGAGCCGCACCGCGGCGTCGGCCACGAGCAGGCTCTCCTCGATCACGCGCGCGAGCGGCGCCTCCGCGGCGGTCGGCGGATCGACGTACCGGCCGACGTTCACGCGCCGGCGCCTCCAGGGCAGGCGCATGGTCCCATGGTGCCCGAGTCCGGACGCGCCGGCGGACGGGCTCGCGCGCTCAGACCGCCGGGCTCCGCCGCTCGGCGATCGACTCGCGGACACCCGTGCGGGCGCTCCGGTCCGCCGCGTCGGCGAGCAGCAGGGCCTCGCGTCCGTCACGCAGCGTCGTCGGCACCCGCTCCCCCGCCGTGATCGCGGCGACGAACGCGTCGAGCTCGGCGCGATAGGCGAGCGCGTAGCGCTCGAGGAAGAAGTCGAGGTACGCACCGGCGGCACCCGAGACCCCGGCGCCGGCGAACCGGACCGCGGTGGCCGTGTGGTTCTCCGCCGACAGCATCCCTCGCGGGCCGAACACCTCGAGCCGCTGGTCGTAGCCGGCCGAGCTGTGCCGCGAGTTGACGATCGTCACGACCGCGCCGGAGGCCGCGCGCAGCGTCGTCACGGCGCCGTCGATGTCGCCGTCGGCGACCGTGTCCGGGTCGAGGCGCTGCCCGACCGCCGACACCTCGTCGATCTCGCCGACCAGGAACCGCGCCATGTCGAGGTCGTGGATGGCCATGTCGCGGAACAGCCCGCCCGACTGCGCGAGGTAGGCCAGCGGCGGCGGGGCCGGGTCGCGGCTGATGATCGTCACCTGCTCGACCGGCCCGATCTCGCCGGCGTCCACCCGGGCGCGGATCTCGGCGAAGCCGGGATCGAACCGCCGGTTGAAGCCGACCATCACCCGGTCGCCGCCGTCGCCGATCCGCGCCAGCGCGTCGTCGACCCGTGCGAGGTCGAGGTCGACCGGCTTCTCGACGAGCGCGGCCTGCCCGGCGGCGATGGCTGCAAGGATCTGCTCGACGTGGAACGGGGTGGGCGAGCCGATGATGACCGCGTCGATGCGGCCGGCGTCGAACACGTCGTCGACCGTGGTCGTCGCGGCAGCGCCGTGCTCGGCGGCGAGCGCGTCGGCGGCGCCCGGCACCGGGTCGGCGACGAGCACGAGCTCGGCGCCGGGGTGCGCGGCGAGCGAGCGGGCGTGCACGCGGCCGATGCGGCCGGCGCCGATGAGGCCGAATCTCAGCATGGGGTCTCCTCAGGGGTCGACGTCCGCGGCGCGGACGGGTCGGGGTCGGATCGGCCGGACTCAGCCGAGCAGCGGGCGCTGCGCGCGGCGCTGCTCCTCGTACTCCGCCCGCGCGGCGGTGGTGCTCGGCAGGGTGGCGACCTCGGCGACGGGCACGTCCCACCATCCGGCGTTGTCCGGCGCGTAGACGAGCGGGTCGGACTCGATGTGGATCAGCGTGGACGCGGTCGACGCCTTCGCCTGCGCGACGGCGGCCGACAGCCGCGCCGACGCATCCGGTCCCGGGGCGATCTCGATCACCTCGACGCCGTAGCTCCTGGCGTTCGCGGCGAGGTCGACCGGGAGGATCTGCTCGCCCTGGAAGTTGCGGGCGGCCGGATCGTAGCTGCGGTACTTCGTGCCGAACCGCTCGGAGCCGATCGTCTCCGACAGGTGGCCGATCGACGCGTAGCCCTGGTTCTGGATGAGCACGACGATGATCTTGATGCCCTCCGCGACCGCCGTCACGAGCTCGGTGTGGAGCATGAGGTACGAGCCGTCGCCGACCATGACGATGACGTCGCGGTCATCGCCGGACGCCTCGGCGCCCCGCTTCACGCCGAGCCCGCCGGCGATCTCGTAGCCCATCGTCGAGAAGGCGTACTCCACGTGGTAGCCGAGCGGGTCGCGCACGCGCCAGAGCTTGTGCAGGTCGCCCGGCAGCGATCCGGCGGCCTGCACCACGACGTCGCGGGGATCGGCGGCGCGCTGCACCGCCCCGATGATCTCCGGCTGGCCGGGGCGCTCGGCGCCGGTCGGCGCGAGCGCCGCATCCGCGGTGCGGGTCCACTCCGCGATCTCGGAGCCGTACCGGCGCTCGAACGCCGCGTCGACGCGGAAGCCGGCGAGCTCCTCCAGCAGGGCGACGAGCGTCTCGCGCGCATCCGCGATCACCGGGAGCTGCGAGCCGTGCTTGTAGGCGTCGAACGAAGCCACGTTGATGTTGACGAAGGTGACGCCGGGGTCCTGGAAGACCGTCCGCGAGGCCGTCGTGAAGTCGCTGTAGCGCGTGCCGATGCCGATCACGACGTCCGCGTCCGCGGCGAGGCGGTTCGCGGCGAGCGTGCCGGTCGCGCCGATGCCGCCGAGGTTCTGCGGGTGGTCCCAGTCGAGCACGCCGCCGCCGGCCTGCGAGGTGCCGACCGGGATGCCGGTCGCCTCGACGAGCGCGCGGAGCTGCTGCTCGGCGGCGGAGTAGAGCACGCCGCCGCCGGCGACGATGAGCGGGCGCTTCGCGGCCCGGATGGCGGCCACGGCCCGGGCGAGCGCGCCGCGCTCCGGCAGCGGACGGCGCAGGTGCCACTCGCGCGGCTGGAGGAACTCGACGGGCACGTCGAGCGCCTCCGCCTGCACGTCCTCGGGCAGCGCGATCGTCACGGCGCCGGTCTCGGCCGGGTCGGTGAGCACGCGCAGCGCGCCGAGCGCGATCGAGTACAGCTGCTCCGGCCGCTGCACGCGGTCGAAGAAGCGCGACAGCGGGCGGAACGCATCCGTGACCTGGATGCCCGGATCGTGCGGCAGCTCCAGCTGCTGCAGCACCGGGTCGGCGACGCGCGTCGCGAAGGTGTCGGACGGCAGCAGCAGCGCCGGCAGCCGGTTCGCCGTCGCGAGGGCGGCGCCGGTGAGCAGGTTCGCGGCACCGGGGCCGACGGACGCGGCGGAGGCGAACGTGCCGAGCCGGCGGTGCATCCGCGCGTAGCCGACCGACTGATGCACCATCGCCTGCTCGTTGCGGGCCTGGTGGTACGGCATCAGGTCGGGCTGCTCGACGTTGAGCTGCTTCAGCGCCTGCCCGACGCCGGCCACGTTGCCGTGGCCGAAGATGCCGAACGTGCCGGCGATCGTGCGCTCGCGGTGGTCGCCGTCGACCGTCCACTGGTTCGCCAGGAACTCGATCAGCGCCTGGCCGACCGTCATCCGTCGCGTCGTCATGTCTCAGGAGCTCCAGGTGTCGCGGATCCACGCGTGCGCGGGATCGTCGGTGATGCGCCAGGCGCGGCCCTCGTCGGGACCGGCCATGACGTTGAGGTAGTAGAGGTCGTAGCCCGGCATCGCCCCGGCGGGACCGTGGAAGCCGTGCGGGATCAGCGCGACGTCGCCGGGTCGCACCAGCTCGACCAGGTCGATCGGGTGCCCGGGCGAGTCGTACGCGGCGAAGACCCCGATCGGATCGGCGCCGGGCGCGGCGGTGGCGGCGAGGCCCTCCGCGACCGCGAGGTCGAAGAAGTAGATCTCCTCGAGCCGGGTCTCGGTGTCGCCGGCCTCGTCGTGCTTGTGCGGCGGCACGCCCGACCAGTTGCCTGCCGGCGTGATGACCTCGCAGACGAGCAGCTTCGCGGCGTCGAGCGCGCCGGGCAGGCCGAAGTTGCGCACGACGCGCGACGACGCCCCACCCCCGCGGTGCTCGACGGGCACGTCGGCGGCGCGGATGACCTGCAGCGGCAGCGGTGCGGTGCCGGCCGGCACCGGCGCCTCCGCGATCGCGACGCGCCCCGGCGCATGCACCGTCGCGGCGGCGCCGACGGGCAGGTACAGCGCATCGGCGGGACCCGCGAACACGGAGGCCCGGCCCGCGAGCCGCACCTCGCCCTCGGCGTTCTCGACGACCACGTCGTTCTCGAGCGGCACGATCATCCGCTCGAGGGCGCCGGCGGGCAGCACGAGGTCGCCGGAGCCGACCCGCAGACCGGTGTGCGCCCAGCCCTCGATCGAGTCGTCGACGACGACGTCCCACCCGTCGCGGGCGAGCTCGCCCCGTCGCGAGAACCAGTCCGTCATGCCGCTGCCGTCACCCGTCGCGATCAGTTCTGCGGGAAGCCGAGGTTGATGCCGCCGTGGCTCGGGTCGAGCCAGCGCGAGGTGACCGCCTTCTCCTGCGTGAAGAAGTCGAAGCCCGCCGGGCCGTACGCCTTGTTCGCGCCGAACAGCGACTGCTTCCAGCCGCCGAACGAGTAGTACCCGACCGGCACCGGGATCGGCACGTTGATGCCGATCATGCCGACCTGCACCTCGTTCTGGAACCGCCGCGCGGCGCCGCCGTCGTTCGTGAAGATCGCCGTGCCGTTGCCGAACGCGCCGGAGTTGATGAGCTCGACGCCCTCCTCGTAGGAGGCGACGCGCACGACCGAGAGCACCGGTCCGAAGATCTCCTCGGTGTAGGCGCGCGAGGTCGTCGGCACGTTGTCGAGCAGGGTCGGGCCCAGCCAGAAGCCGTCGGCCTCGCCGTCCGCCTGCACGCCGCGGCCGTCGACCACGACGGTCGCGCCGTCCGCGGCTGCGACGTCGATGTACGAGGCGACCTTGTCGCGGTGCTGCCCCGTCACGAGCGGACCCATGTCGGGCTCGCGGCGGCCGTCGCCGATGCGCAGCCGGCCGATCCGCTCGGACACCTTCGCGATGAGGTCGTCGGCGATCGGCTCGACGGCGAGCACGACCGAGACCGCCATGCAGCGCTCGCCCGCGGAGCCGAAGCCCGCGTTGATCGCCGAGTCGGCGACGAGGTCGAGGTCGGCGTCCGGGAGCACGAGCATGTGGTTCTTCGCGCCGCCGAGGGCCTGCACGCGCTTGCCGTTCCGCGCCGCGGTCTCGTAGATGTACTGGGCGATCGGCGTCGAGCCGACGAACGAGATGCTGCGCACCTCCGGCGCGTTCAGCAGGCCGTCCACCGCGAGCTTGTCGCCCTGCAGCACGTTGAAGACGCCGTCCGGGAGGCCGGCCTCCTTCCACAGCTCCGCCATCCAGAGCGCCGCCGACGGGTCCTTCTCGGAGGGCTTCAGCACGACCGTGTTGCCGGCCGCGATCGCGATCGGGAAGAACCACATCGGCACCATGGCCGGGAAGTTGAAGGGGCTGATGATGCCGACCACGCCGAGCGGCTGCTTCAGCGAGTAGACGTCGACGCCGGTCGAGACGTTCTCGGAGTGGCCGCCCTTGAGGAAGTGCGGGAAGCCGGTCGCGAGCTCGACGACCTCGAGGCCGCGGGCGACCTCGCCGCCGGCATCCGAGAGCACCTTGCCGTGCTCGCTCGTGATGATCTCGGCGAGCTCGCCCTTGCGGGCGTTGAGCAGCTCGCGGAAGCGGAAGATGACGCCCTGGCGCTTCGAGATCGGGGTGTCGCGCCAGCCCGGGAACGCGGCCTCGGCGGCCGCGACGGCCGCGTCGATCTCCTCCTGCGAGGCGAGCGCGACGTGCTTCGTCTGCACACCGAGCGCCGGGTCGTAGACGGGCGCGGTGCGGCCGGAGGTGCTCGCCACCTCGGCGCCGCCGATCCAGTGGTTGACGGTCTTCAGTGCCGTGTCGGTCATGGTCTGCCTCGGTTCCTTCGGTGGTGGCTGGTGATCAGCGGGCGGCGACGGTGCGGTGCACGAGTCGGGCGGCGGTGTCGACGGCCGCGGCGACGTCGTCGTCCGCAGGGTAGAGCAGGGTGCGGCCCACCACGAGCCCGCGCACGCCCGGCAGCGCGAGCGCGCGCTCCCAGCCCGCGTAGGTCTCGTCGGGCGCGGAGTCCGGATCGCCGCCGAGCAGCAGCGTCGGCAGCGTGGTCGCCTCCATGACGCGCTCCATGTCGTCGATGACGGGCAGCTTCAGCCAGGTGTACGCACTGGTCGAGCCGAGCCCGGCCGCGATGGCGGCGGAGAGCACGACGGCGTCGGCGGAGAGGTCGTTGCCGATGCGGCCGTCGCGCCACTCGCTGATGAAGGGCTCGAGCATGATCGGCACGCCCTCGGCCGCGGCGGCGGTGACGGCCTCGGCGTTCGCCTGGAGGGTCGGCGCGGTCGCCCGGTCGGCCAGGTTGATGCGCACGAGGGTCTTGAGCATGTCGAGGCCGGCCGCGCGCGCACCCTCGGCGCGATAGGCGGTGAAGCGGTCGTCCATCTCGAACGCGGCACCGCGGAGGCCGCCGCGGTTCATCGAGCCGACGGCGATCCGCCCCTCGAGCAGGCCGAGGGCGGCGAGGTCGTCGAGGATGTCGGGCGTGCCGAGCACCCCGTCGACGGCCGGGTTGCCCAGGGCGACCGCGAGGCGCTCGAGCAGGCCGTAGCGGGAGGCCATGGCGGAGCCGTCGCCCCGCACGCCGAGCGCGCCGCGGGCCGGATGATCGGCCGCGACGATGAAGAGGCGACGGTCGTCCCCGAGCAGATCGCGGCGCGGGCGGCGGGCGAGCGCGTCGGCGATCCGCTCGGGCGCCAGCGCACGGGTCTCGCGCAGCCGGGCGAAGTCCTCCGGCCCGAGCGCGGTCACGAGGCGGCTCCGGCGAGGAGCGCCTCGACCTCGGCGGAGGTCGGCATGGCCGTCGAGCACTCACGGCGGCCGGCGACGATGGCGCCCGCGACGTTCGCGAAGCGCAGCATCCGCTCGAGCGACCAGCCCTCGATGAGGCCGTGGGCGATCGCGCCGCCGAAGCCGTCGCCGGCGCCGAGCCCGTTGACGACCTGCACGGGGTACGGCGGCACCTCGACGGTCTCGTCGCGCGTCTTGGCGAGCACGCCGCGCGGCCCCTGCTTCACGATCGCGAGCTCGACGCCGCGCTCGAGCAGCGCGTCCGCGGCGCGGTGCGGATCGGTCTCGCCGACCGCGACCTCGCATTCCTCGCGGTTGCCGATCGCGACGGTCACGTGCTCGAGCGCGCGCGCCACCTGGCCGGACGCCTCGTCCGGCCGCGCCCAGAACATCGGGCGGTAGTCCAGGTCGAGCACGGTGTGGCCGCGGCGGGCGCGGGCCTCCCAGGCGGTGAAGTGCGCGCTGCGGCTCGGCTCCTGCGACAGGCCGGTCACGGTCGCCCAGAAGATCTTCGCGCGGTAGATCGCGTCGAGGTCGAGGTCCTTCGCGGCGATGACGAGATCCGGCGCGATCGGCGCCCGGTAGAAGTAGAGCGGGAAGTCGTCGGGCGGGAAGATCTCGCAGAACGTGACCGGGGTGTTGAGTCCGGAGACCGGGGCGACGAACTCGTCGCTGACGCCGAGCCGCACGAGCTCCTGGTGCACGTAGCGGCCGAACGGGTCGTCGCCGGTGCGGGTGATGACGGCGCTCGCGAGGCCGTGCCGCGCGGCGGCGACGGCGACGTTCGTCGCGCTGCCGCCGAGGTACTTGCCGAACGTCTGCACGTCCTCGAGGCCGACGCCGTCCTGCAGCGGGTAGATGTCCACGCCGACGCGCCCGATGGTGAGCAGGTCGAAGGTGGTCGCGGAGCGGTGCGGTGTCATCGGGGTACGTCCTCGTCCCGGGGGCGGATCATCGTGCGTCCAACGCTAGCACGTTGCTTGGCCTAATGTACTGACAAAGATGCGACGGTGTCCGTCCACGAGCCGGAGGCCGCGGACGCCGCGATCGCGTCGGCGATCTCTGCGGCGCGGACCGCGTCGTGGAGGCTCGCGCCCGGCGCCGTGCCGTCCGCGATGGACCGCACGAACCGCTCCGCCTCGATCACCTTGAGGTCGTCGTAGCTCATCGGGTTGGCGGCCCCCGGCTGGAATCGGCCGAAGTCGCCGGCGCCCACGCCGACGTGCACGGTGCGGACGGGCGCCTCGTTCGCACCGGAGTCCGCGATCTGCAGCTCGCCCATCCGCCGGTAGTCCCAGGCGAGCGAGCCCGTCGAACCCTGCACGGTGAAGCCGTAGTCGTTCTGCCGCCCGACGGCGACGCGGCTGACCTCGAGCGTGGCACGCGCCGGACCGGCGAAGCGCAGGATCGCCGCGGCCCAGTCCTCGTTCTCGACAGCGGTCGGCGTGCCGGTCGCGGCGAGCTGGTGGCCGGTCGTCGCGCCGTCCGGACGCAGCCGGGTCGGGATGAGGATCGAGCTCTCGCCCAGCACCTGCACGGGCTCGCCGACGAGCCGGCGGACGAGGTCGATCGCGTGCGAGCCGAGATCCGGCAGCACGCCGTGGCCCGCACGGCGCTGCTCGTAGCGCCAGGTGAAGGCGCCGGCGGGATCCGCGGCGTAGTCGCTCGCGAACCGGACGGCGGCGGTGGCGACGTCGCCGATCGCCCCGTCCGCGAGCAGCGCGAGCGCGGCCTCCACGGCCGGCGCGACGGCGTAGTTGAAGCCGACGGCGGCCCGCACGCCGGCCCGCTCGATCGCCGCGGCCACGGCCCGCGCATCCTCGGCGCCGACCCCGACCGGCTTCTCGATCCAGACGTGCTTCCCGGCCTCCGCGGCGGCGATGGCGATCTCGCGGTGCAGGAAGTTCGGCGTCGTGATGCTCAGCGCGTCGATCCGGTCGTCGGCGAGCAGATCGCGCCAGTCCTCGACGGCGATCTCGGCGCCGAACCTCGCGGCGGCCTCGGCGGCGCGACCGGGCACGTCGTCCGCGATCGCGACGAGCCGCACCCGCGGCCCGTCCGGGTAGTGGTGCGCGATGCGCGTGTAGGCCTGCGCGTGCACGCGGCCCATCCATCCGAACCCGACGACCCCGACCCGGATCTCGTCCCGGGACGCCGTCGTCCCCTCGGCTGCCGCCACGGCCTGCTCCTCCGCCTCGCCATCGCCGGCGCCCGATGGGCCGGCTTGACCTAATGTACTGACAAACGGCGGGGAGTCAACCGGGGCCGCGCCCGCGGCCCGTCGCGGCGGTCAGTACCCCGGGGTGCGGGCGGCGACCTCGTCGTCCGACGCGGCGGACACCTCGCGCACCCAGGTGCCGAAGTCGCGCGACGGGCGGTAGCCCGCCTCGGTCCAGCCGCCCGTGTTCGGGCGCTCCGGCGCTCGCGACACGTCGATGCCGAAGCGCTCCACTACGTCGCGCGAGCCGGGGAAGACGCGGTCGAGCGTGCCGATCGGATCGGCGGACCAGCCCGCGAGGTCGTCGTCGGAGAACGAGTCCGGCTGCACCGCGTCGATCACGAGCGAGCCCTCGTTCGCCCCGGCCCAGTCGACGCCGAGCACGACGGCGTCGAGCACGTCCTCCCGGTCGACGCGGCCGTAGAGCAGGTCGCGGCCGTAGCCCTCGACCCAGCCGGTCCACGGCGTGAAGCTGCCGGGGCGCACCGCGACGGTCGTGAGGTCGTGGGCGCGGCGGGTGTACTCGAGCACCTGCTCGCCGATCACCTTCGTGAAGCCGTACTTGTCCCACGGGTTGTGGATCGCCTGCGACGAGAGCCAGACCACGCGGTGCACGCCGGCGGCGACCGCCGACTGCAGCGCCGAGACCGTGCCGTCGAGGTTGAGCGACCAGAACTCGGCCTCGGTGCGCTCGCCGGAGTGGATGCCGTGCCAGGCCGGCAGGTGCAGCAGCAGGTCCGCGCCCTCGAGCACCGCGTCGAGCGAGCCCGGCTCGCGCACGTCCGCCGGCGCGACCTCCGCCCGCGGATCGAACCCGCCGACGCCCGGCAGGTCCGACAGCACCACGCTGTGACCCGCATCCAGCAGCTTCGGGGCGACGCCGCGCCCGACGTTGCCGCCCGCTCCCGTGATGACGATCCGCATCGAATCCAGCTCCTTCGCCGTGTGGTCGCGACCACGCTAGCGCCGACAGGTGTCGCCGCGCCGGGCTAGCGTGGCGGTCATGGATCTCGGCCTCGAAGGACGCGTCGCACTGGTCGCCGGCGGCACCGGCTACATCGGGCGGGCGGTCGTCGACCGGCTCCGCGCTGAGGGGGCGACGGTCGTCGCCGCCTCCCGGCATCCGGGCGGTCCCGACGACGTCGAGCTCGACGGCCTCGACGACGACTCGGCCCGCGCCGCCGTCGCCGAGGTGCTCGCCCGGCACGGGCGCCTCGACGCGCTCGTCGTCACCGCGGCACCGCCGGCGCAGACGCTCGATCCGGCCCGCAGCACCGATCCGGAGGCGGTGCTCGAGGGCATCGACGCGAAGTCGCTCGTCTTCCTCCGACTCGCGAACGCGGCCCTCCCGGTCATGCGCGAGGCCGGGTACGGCCGGATCGTCGGCGTCGCCGGGCAGAACGGCTACCTCACCGGCACGATCGTGGGCTCGGTGCGGAACGCCGCGCTGATCATCGCCGCGAAGAATCTGGCGGACGCCGTCGCCGGCAGCGGCGTGACGGTCACGACCGTGAGCCCCGGCGGCGTGACGGACGAGCCGTCGGCGGAGGTCGGCCAGGGCCGCGGCGGCGAGTCGAGCCCCGACCAGATCGCCGACGTCATCGCCTTCCTCGCCTCGCCCCGGTCGGCCGCGGTCAGCGGTCAGGACATCGCCGCGGGCCACCGCGTCCGCGGCGCCATCCTCTAGCCGGGATCGCCCCGCCGCACCACGACATCCCGTCGGGTCTTGAAACGTTCCAACGGTGTGCCCTAGCGTGACCTCACCGTCCACGTACAAGGGAGTGCGCGCATGAGCATCGACGACCTCGCCGACGCGATCCGGAAGCCCGCGATCGAGTTCCGGCCCGAGCTGCGCTGGTGGCTCGCCGAGGGCCTCCACACCGACGCCACGCTGCGTCGCGAGATCGAGGCCGCGCACGCACTCGGCTTCGGCGGCATGGAGTTCCTCGCCATGGACGAGGGCGCGATCGACCACGCACGCTACGGCTGGGGCTCCGAGGAGTGGGTGCACGACTCGCAGATCGTCGTCGAGGAGACGACCCGACGCGGCATGTCGGTGAGCTTCACGTCGGGCACGAACTGGTCGAACGCGAACCTGCCGACGATCGACGCCGACCATCCGGCCGCGGCGCAGGAGCTCGACCTCACGATCGAGGACCTGGACGGCGGAGCCCGCCGCAGCGGTCCGCTCCCGCGCGTCGACCTCGAGGCCGTGCCGACCGACCACATCATCCCCGGCGAGCGCGGCGCGATCCACGACCAGCGCCTGCTCGCCGTCGTCGCCGCGCCGATCGAGGGCGAGACCGCCGGCGGCGTCGTGCTCGACCCGGACCGCGTGCTCGACCTCACCGTGCACGTCGTCGACGGCGAGCTGGACTGGCAGGCGCCGGCCGGGTCGCGCTGGCGCGTCTTCGTCTTCTGGCTGCACGGCACCGGTCAGACGGCGTCGCCCTCCGCCTCCGTCAACTGGACCGTCAACTACCTCGAGCGCGCCGGGGCCGACGCCGTCATCGACTACTGGAGCACGGTCGTGCTGACGCCCGAGCTCCGGGCCCAGGTCGAGCAGAACCCGCGCGCGCAGATGTACATGGACTCGCTCGAGCTCTCCACCTGGGGGCAGGGCGGCATCCTCTGGGGTCCGTCGGTCGCCGAGGAGTTCCGCCGCCGCCGCGGCTACGACCTCACCCCCTGGCTGCCGTTCGTCGTGCGCAGCTACCAGATGATGGCCGCGTCCACCGAGTACCGGAACGCGCCGGTCGCGGGCCGGGAGACGGACGTCGAGAAGGTGCGCTTCGACGTGGTGCGCACGCTCACCGACCTCTACATCGAGAACATGCTGCGGCCGTTCGCGGCGTTCCTGCACGAGAACGGCATCCTGCTGCGCTCCGAGATCAGCTACGGCCTGCCGTTCGAGCTGACCCGGCCCGGTCCGGAGGTCGACGGCATCGAGACCGAGTCGCTCGAGTTCGGCTCGCAGATCGACGCCTACCGGCTGCTCGGCGGTCCGGCGCACCTGTTCGGCAAGCAGTACTCGTCGGAGACCGGGGCGACGACGCGCAACCACATGCTCGACCACCGGTTCTACGACCAGATGATCGCGACCCAGCTCGCCGCCGGCATCACGAAGACGGTGCTGCACGGCTGGGCGAGCACGGCCGGCGCCGAGGGCGTGACCGAGTGGCCGGGCCACGAGGGCATGTGGCCGATGTTCAGCGAGCGCTTCGACACCCGGCAGCCCGGCGCGGAGTTCTACCCGCTCTGGAACGACCGGATCGGCCGGCTCCAGCACGTGCTGCGGCGCGGCGAGCCCCGCATCGACGTCGGCATCCTGCGCACGGACCACTTCACCGACAACCTGTCCGGCTTCGTCTTCGTCGGACCGGACGGCGAGCGCATCCTCGACGAGGACGCCTACGGCCGGATGTGGATGCGCGACCGCCAGAACCACTGGTGGCAGGACCTCGGCATGCAGGATGCGGGCTGGACCTACGAGTTCCTCGACGGCTCGCTGCTGCTGCACCCCGACGTGGAGCTCGTCGACGGGCTCGTGCAGCCGCACGGACCGGGCTACCAGGCCGTGATCGTGTTCCAGTCGTCGCTCGACCCGGACGTCGCCCGCCACCTCGTCGAGTGGGCGCGCGCCGGCCTCCGCGTGCTGCTCGTGCACGGCGCCCGCGAGCTCAAGCTGCTGCTGCGGGACGAGCACATCGTGCACGAGCGCGCGGCGGCGCAGACCCCGGGCCTCGACGGACGGGATGGCGAGCTGGCGGCCGCCATCCGGGAGCTGACGAGCCTGCCGACGGTGCGCGAGGTCGACTCCCCCGCAGACGCCGTGGCGGCGCTGCGCGACCTCGGCGTGACCGGCCGCGCGGAGTTCACGGCCGAGAACCGGTCGGTGCTCTCGTACCTCCGCGAGGAGGGCGACCTGCTGCACCTGTACCTGTACCACTTCCTCTACGAGACGGGCGAGCCGACGGAGGTCGAGGTGCGGCTGCCCGGTGAGGGCGCGGCCTACCGGATCGACGCCGGCACCGGCGCCATCCGCCCGCATCCGGATGCCCGTGCCGAGGGCGGCGCCACGCTCGTGCGCCTGCGGCTCGCGCCCGGCGAGACCGCGCTCGTCACGCTGGACCGGTCGCAGGCACCGGCCGGCGAGGCCGTCGCGGCGACCGTGCGCGAGATCCCGGTCGACGGCTGGACCGCCGTCGTGGAGAGCTGGGACGCCGGCGAGCCCGAGCTGCTCACCGAGGACCGCGGGCTCGGCTACGTGACGCGGGAGGTGCGGCCGACGACCGCGGTGACCGAGCTCGCCGCGGCGCCCGGTCCGCTCGCGCCGTGGAGCGAGCTCGCGGAGGTCGGGCCGGAGGTGTCCGGCGTCGGGCGCTATACCGCGTCCGTCGACCTCGGCGAGCTGCCGGACGGCGCCCGCGTGCTGCTCGACCTCGGCTCGACGGGCGGCGGCCTCGCCTCCGTCAGCGTCGGCGGATCGGCGCCGCGCGGCGCGGACACCTCGGCGCCCGTCGTCGATATCACCGACCTGGTCGGGGTCGGCCCGGTCGACCTCGAGGTGCGCGTGTCGAGCTCGCTGAACAACCGGCTCATCGCCCGCGGCTACTACGACCAGCTGCCGGACATCGCCCGCGAGCTGCTCGGACTGCCGAGCGGCCCGCACGTGACGCGGGTGCGGGAGCACGGCCTGCTCGGCCCGGTGCGCGTGCTCGTCGAGACCCGGTCCTGACCCGCCGGGCGGCCCCCGGTCGGGGGTCACCCGGATGTCACCCGCGGACCGCCCGGTCTACCGTCGACGGATGAACGAGCTGGCGGAGCAGCCGGAGCTCTTCCCGCTCATGCGCGGGGGCGGGGCGTTCCTCGCGGCCGTCGGCCTCGGGATCGTCGTCGGCGCGCTCGGCGACCGGCGCTGGCGCACGATCGCGCTCATCGCCGGCGCCGCCCTCGGCATCCTCGCGATGGCCGTGCTCGGCATCACGAAGCTCGCGTTCGCGGGCGTCGGCTACCCGGCCGCCTGGCAGTGGGTCGTGCTCGGCTCCGCGTTCCTCGTGGAGGGCCTGCTGGTCAACCTCGTCGTGCGGCGGATCCCCGATACCGGGTCGCGGCGGTTCTGGCTGTGGATGCTCGTCGTCGTCGGCGTGCACTTCCTCATCCTGCTGCCGAGCCACGGCGCGATCTGCGGCGGCCTCGCACTCGTGTGCATCGCGAACGCGGCCCTCGGGCTCCGGCTGGAGCGGGTCGACGTCCGCGTGTTCTGGGCGGTCGACGGCCTGCTCAAGGTCGCCGCCGGCATCGCGATGGTGCTGATCAGCCTGATCTGAGCCGATCCCCCGGTCTCCGGCTCCCGCGGCTCCGTCCGGCGGTCATCGATTCGTGCGATCGGGGCGCTTCCGGCACTCCGGATCGCCCCGATCCCACGAATCGATGAAGGTGCTGATGACGTGCCGCGTCAGGCCTGCTCGATGCGGATCATGTTGCCGGCGGGGTCGCGCACCGCCGCGTCCCGGGCGCCCCAGAACTGGTCGGCGGGCTCGGAGACCACGTCGGCGTCCGGCGAGGCGGCCACCTTCTCGAACGTCGCGTCGAGGTCGTCGGCCCGGAACTGCACCATGCCGAGCTCGCCCTTCGCGAGCAGTGCGGCGAGCGCGTCGCCGTCCTCCGCCGAGCGGCCGGCCTGCGGCTGGGACAGCACGATCTGGATCTCGGGCTGGGTCTCGGACCGCAGCACGATCCAGCGGAACCCGTCGTTCTCGACCTCGCTGACGACCTCGAACCCGAGGGTGTCGCGGTAGAAGCCGACGGCCGTGGCCGGGTCGTCGACGTAGATGTGCACGTGGCTGATGGAGACGCTCATGCGGCGAGACTAGGCGGAGGCCTCCGGGGTCGCTTCTCCGATCCTGCTCGACATCGCAGCGGATGCCGCCGGCGGCATGCGCCTCGGGCGGGTGACCGCCATCGCCCGGCACGTGGACAGCCCGCGCAGTTCCTCGTGCCCGCGGGCGCGGTACGCCGACGGCGTCTCGCCCACCAGCTCGGTGAACCGCGCCGAGAACGAGCCGAGGCTGGTCGCGCCGACGGCCATGCAGACCTCCGTCACGCTGAGGTCGGCATTGCGCAGGAGCGCCTTCGCGCGCTCGATGCGCCGGGTCATCAGGTACGAGTACGGCGACTCGGCGTAGACGTCCTTGAACCGCCGGCTGAAGTGCGCCGTCGACATGAGCGCGGTCCGTGCGAGCGCGGCGACGTCGAGCGGATCCGCGTACTCCCGGTCGATCCGGTCGCGGGCGCGCCGCAGCCGGCGCAGCTCGTCGAGGTCGGTCGGCACGCGACCATCCTGCACCGGGCGGGCGCAGGGGTCGACGGCGACCGGGTGGCCTGGTGTGCTGGGCACATGAGCTCTCGCATGTCCGCGATCAACATCACCTGCCGCGACCACGAGTCCCTCGGCGCGTTCTGGCAGCAGGTGCTCGCCCTCGCCGAGGATCCCGACGATCCCAACCTGCCCGGCGACCCGGTCACGGTCTACTTCACGGCGCCGGTCGCGGTGCGTTTCCTGTTCCAGCCGCCGGAGGACGGCGCGGACTTCGCGCCGCGCATCCACTTCGACGTGGATGCCGACGACCGCACTCGCGACGAGGAGGTCGACCGGCTCCTCGCGCTCGGCGCCGAGCTGGTGGCGGACGAGCGCCGCCCCGACGGCACCGGGTGGGCCACCCTGCGCGATCCGGACGGCTACGAGCTCTGCGTGCAGCGCAGCGCCGCGGAGCGCGCCGCGGCGTCGGCGTGATGCGCTCTCAGGCTCCCGGCCGCTCGATCGGCTCGCGCGTGTAGTAGTCGACGAGTCCCTCGGGCATCGGCAGCACGGGGCGGCCGAACTCGCCGGTGAGGTACATCGGCGTGACCGTGTAGGGCTCCCGCGCGCGCTCGGGACGCGCCCAGCGCACCCCGTTCGCGATGACCCGGCGCACGTCCGGGTGGTGGTAGACGGGGTAGATCTCGTCGCCCGGGCTGAAGTAGAAGACCTTGCCATAGCCGCGGCGGTAGGTGATGCCGCCGCGGAACACCTCGCCGCCGGAGAAGCTCGAGATGAAGATCAGCTCGTCGGGCTCCGGGATGTCGAAGAACTCGCCGTACATCTCCTGCCCGGGGATGACGATCGGGTTCGGCACGCCCTCGGCGATCGGATGCCGCGGCGCGACCGTCCAGACCAGCTCGCTGTCGCCGTCGTTGCGCCACCGGAGGCTGCAGGTGGTGCCCATGAGCCGGCGGAAGATCTTCGAGTGGTGCCCGGAGTGCAGCACGATGATGCCCATCCCCTCGAGCACGTGCCGCTGGATGCGCTCCACGACCTCGTCGGAGACCTCCTCGTGGGCGGTGTGGCCCCACCAGAGCAGCACGTCGGTCTCGGCGAGCAGCGCCTCGGTCATGCCGTGCTCGGGCTCGTCGAGCACCCGCGTGACGACGACGGCGCCGTCGCCGAGGTGCTCGCGCACGCCGTCGGCGATGGTGGCGTGCATGCCCTCCGGGTAGATGCCGCGGACCGTCGCGTTGATCTGCTCGTGGCGGTTCTCGCCCCAGACGACGACGCGGATCGGGGTGGTGGTGACGGTGTCGGTCATCGGGCGCCTCCCGACGCGGTGGTGATGGATGCAGTGGTGATCGATCCAGTGGTGGTGGATGCGGCGGCGAGGCGGTCGGGCGCACCCCAGCCGCGACGCGCGAGCGCCTCGGCCGCGGAGCCCCAGGACCGGAGCACGCCGGCGACGTCGGGCTGCTGCTCCTCGTCGACGGCCTGCGCGAGCGCGGACTCGAGCAGGTCGGCGAGCACGACGCGCTGCCCGCCGAGGTCGCTGGAGCGGATCGCGCCCTCGACCATGGCGAGGCTGAGCACGTTGGCGCGCACCTCGTTCGACGGGGTGCGGCCGGTGCGCACGGCGCCGGCGAACTCGGTCAGCGAGCCCTCGACCTCCTCCGGCGCGTCCGGCAGCTCGACGGCGACCGGGGCGGCGCCGGACGCGACGTCGACGGTCGGGGCCGAGTCGCCGTCCCAGGCCGCGGCGCCGCGCTCGGCCCAGACGTGCCAGTCCGCGTTCCACGAGCTGGGCATGCCGGGCGTCGCGCGGCTGCCCGAGTAGACGAAGCGCGCGCCGGACGCGAGCTCGAACTCCGCGGTGGCCGCCGCGTCGCCGGCGAACCAGCTCCAGGGCGGGTTCCAGCTGCTGCAGCGCACCGCGACCGGCTCGTCGCCGGTGAGGAAGCGGAGGATGTCGAAGTGGTGGATCGACATGTCCACCAGCAGCGGATGCGCCATCTGCTCGCGGAAGCCGGGCTCGTGGTCCTCGTGGAAGAACTCCGCCGTGACCGCGCCGAGCGGGCCGAGCCGGGCGACTGCGTCGCGGAACGCGGTGAGCGAGTTCCAGTAACGCCGCGACTGGCTCACCATGAGCAGCCCGCCGGTGAGGTCGGTCAGCGCGACCTGCGCCAGCGCCTCGGCGAGCGTCGGGCCGAGCGGCTTCTCGCACAGCACCGGGAGGCCGAGCCGCAGCGCCTGCTCGTTGACGATGCGGTGGGCCTGCGGCACGGTCACGTCGATGACGGCGCCGGCGGCGGAGCGCTCCGCGACCTCGGCGAGCGACGAGCCGACCACGACGTCCGCGAGCCCCGCGTCCGCCACGGCGGCGGTCGCGAGGTCGAGATCGAGGTCGACGACGCCGACCGGCACGGCCACCGGCGACGACGCGAGGATCCGGATCCAGTGCCGGCCCATCGCGCCGGCGCCGACCACCACGACGGGCAGGCGCCCGCCGTCCGATGCCGAGGTCATCCCTTGACCGCCCCTCCCAGGCTGGAGCGGAGCAGGTGCTTCCGCACGAACACGTAGAGCACCGCGGGCGGGGCGACGTAGACGATCGCGCTCGCCGCGAGCAGGCCCCAGTCCACCTGGTTGTGCTCGCTGAAGGCGCGGAACAGGCCGATGGAGAGCGGATACAGCTCCTGGCTCTGCAGCATCACGAGCGGCGTGAGGAAGTCGCCCCAGACGTTCATGAACGTGAGCATCGCGGCGGCGCCGAGACCCGGGCCGACGAGCGGCAGCACGATGCGCCAGATCGACTGCAGCCGGGTGCTGCCGTCGACCCACGACGCCTCCTCGAGCTCGATCGGCACGGCCGAGATGGTGCCCTTGAGCAGCCACAGCGTCACCGGCAGGTGCATCACCGCCTCGACGAGGATGAGGCCGATCAGGGTGTTCGAGAGCTGCAGGTTCACCATGATCAGGTACAGCGCGACGATCGTGGCCGGGGCCGGCACGACGCGGATGAGCAGGATCGCGAACATGAACGTGCGACGGCCCGGGAACTCGAACCGCGCCAGCGCGTAGCCGCCCGCGAGCCCGAGGGCGAGGTTCAGCGCGGTCGAGCTGACGCCGATGATGAGGCTGTTCAGCAGGAGGAGCGGGGTGCCCGAGTTCGTGAAGAACTTCACGAAGTTCTCGAATGAGAAGTCCGGGAGCTGCACGACGGGGCCGGCATCGCCGTCCACCGCGCTGAGGATCACCCAGAGGAACGGCACCAGGCAGAACAGCGCCAGCAGTCCGATGAGCAGGTAGCCGAAGATGCGCTGCGCGCGCTCGACGGCGGTGAGCGGGCGCCGGCGGAACCGGCGCGGCGCCGTCGGCTTCGTCGTCGCCACCTGAGCGGGGATCGCGGTCGTCGTCATGTCAGACCTCCACCTTCGCCAGCCGGACGTAGACCAGGCCGAGCACGAGCACGATCGCGAGCAGGATCATCGACGCGGCGCTGCCGATGCCGACCTGCGAGAACTGCAGGGCCCGCTCGTAGATGTAGATGGCGGCGATGCGGGTCTGCCCGCCCGGTCCGCCCTGGGTCAGGAAGTACACCAGGCCGAAGACGCCGACCGTGCTGATCGTCGTGAGCAGCAGGTAGAGGAACACCGGACCGCGGATGAGCGGCAGCGTGACGTGGCGGAACACCTGCACCGCCTTGGCGCCGTCCATCCGCGCCGCCTCGATGAGCTCCACCGGCACGTCCTCGAGCGCGGCCTGGAACATGATCATGGCGAAGGCGATGCCGCGCCAGATGTTGACGGCGATGACGGAGGCCATCGGCACGACCTGCAGCCAGTCGGTCGGGTCGGCGCCGAAGACGCCCGTCAGACGGTTCAGCGTGCCGGACGCGTTGTTCGAGAGCACGCTCGCCCAGGTGAGCGAGGCGACCACCTCCGGCACGACCATCGGCATGAGCACGGCCGCGCCGAACAGCCCCTTGCCGCGCATCCACGGCCGGCTGAGCAGGATCGCCGCGAGCATGCCGAGCACGGTCTGCCCGATGATCGCGGAGTAGAGCACGAACTCGCCGGTGTGGCCGAGCGAGCCGAGGAAGTCGGCGTTCGTCAGCAGGTACACGTAGTTGTCGATGCCGATGAACTTCGGATCGCGCGCGGCGAAGCCGGTCAGCTGCGTGTTCGTGAAGCTGAGCACCACGCCGTAGACGGCGGGCGCGACGATGAAGACCGCGATGAGCGCCGCGGCGGGGCCGAGGAGCAGGAGCACATACGGCCACGTGCGGCGACGCGGCCGCCGCCTCGGCGACGACGGCCGGGGGGCCGTCGCCGCCGAGGCGGTCGGGGTGGAGACGCTGGTCACTTGATGAGGTTCGGTCCCAGCAGATCCGTCGCGTCCTTCACGAACGCGTCGTAGGCCTGCTTGCCGTCGGCCTTGCCGCTGATGATCAGCTCGGTCGAGGTCGCGATGGCCTGCGAGATCTGGTCGCTGCCGTCGCCGGTGGGCACGTACACGCTGGTGGCCAGGTTGTCCTGCGCCTCCAGCAGCTTCGGCTCGTCGGCGTAGGGCTTCACGTCCGTCAGGTCGTCGCGCGGCGACGCGGCGCCGGAGGCGACGAGCTGCTCCGCGAGGGCGGTGCCGGAGGAGAGGTACTTCGCCAGCTCGAACGCCGCCTCCTTGTTCTGCGACTTCTCCGGGATGGCGTAGCCGAAGCCGAGCCCGCTCCAGCCGAACGGCTTGTCGCCGTCGCGCAGGGCCGGGTACTGCCAGGTGTCGACCTTCGTGGTCAGGTCGGGGATCGGCGTGGCGCCCTCGGGGCCCCAGTCGTACTTCCACCCCCAGCTGCCCTGGGCCGCGACCTGGATCTTGCCGGCCGGGAACTTGTCGTACTTCGTGGGCTCCCACGGGTTCGGGTTCTCGAGGTCCTGCACCGGCAGGAGGCCCTTCGTGGTCAGCTCCGAGTAGAGGTCGAAGACCGCGGGGAAGCCGCTGCTCTTGAGATCCCACTTGCCGGTCTTCAGGCTGTAGTAGCTCTGGTCGGTGCCGCCGAGGATGGGCTGGAAGCCCTCGTTCCAGGCGCCGCCGCCCCACGACGTGCCCGCCGGGATGACGATCGGGGTGTCGCCCGTCGCGGCCTTGACCTGCTCGAGGCGCGAGATCAGATCGTCCCAGGTGGCCGGCTGCTCGGTGTCGATGCCGAGCTGCTCGAGGATGTCCTTGCGGTAGAAGAGGTTCTGCACGCCGGTGTCGTGCACGAGGGCGTAGACCTTGCCGTCCTGGCGCACCATCGACTTCTTGATGGTCGGGTAGTAGTGGTCCCAGCCATCCCACTTCGACAGGTCGTCGTCGAGCGGGGCGAGGTAGCCGGCGCCGGCGAACCCGGGCACCAGGCTGTCGCCCATGTCGATGAGGTCGGGCGCCTTGCCGGCGATGAGCTGCTGGGTGATCTTCGTCTTGAACTGGTCGTCGGTCAGCACGTCGGCGACGAGCTTGACCTTGATGTCCTTGCCCTGCTTCTTCATCTCGGCCTCGAAGCCCGGGAGGACCTTCTTGAGGGCGTCGATGCGGGTCTGCTGGAACTCCATCACGGTGATGGTCGTCGAGCCGCCGGCGTCGCCGCCGCTCGAGCAGGCCGTGAGGCCGGCGGCCGCCACCAGGGTGGCGACGGCGGCGGCGATCACGCGGGTGCGCTTCATTGCGTGCCTCTCTCCGCTCGCCCCATTCGGCTACTTTGCCGATTCAATGGGAAAAAGCGTCGCCTGATGTTAGGACATGGATCTCCCGCGGGTCAATCGGCTCGACGCGGGGCGTTACCGAGCCGTGATCCTGCTCAAGGTGGACTTCCTCCAGGTGTCGGAAGTAAAGGCGATTGGGCATCGGAGGCATCGACGCGCGATACTCGCACCGTGTACCGCGGCAGCAGCCTCCTCCGTCTCGCGGACTACAACCAGGCCGTCATCCTCGACCTCGTGCGCCGCTCCCCCGGACTGAGCCGCACGGAGCTGCAGCGCGCCTCCGGGCTCGCCTCGCAGACCATCTCGAACATCACCCGACGGCTCATCGACACCGAGCTCATCCGCGAGTCGGAGCCCGCCGACACGGCGCGCGGCCGGCCGAGCATCCCCCTGGCCCCGAACGGCGCCGGCGCCTACGCCGTGGGCGTGCACATCGACCCGGCGCGCATCACGCTGCTGCTGCTCGACGTGGCCGGCGCCGTGCTGCGGCAGCAGGAGCTGCGCACGCCGCAGGCGACCAACCCGGGCGAGGTCACCGCGCTCGTCGCCGTCAGCGCCGGCCGGCTCATCCGGGAGGCGGGGATCGACCGCGACCGCGTGCTCGGACTCGGCATCGCCGCCCCGGGTCCGCTCGACGTGCGCGAGGGCATCGTGCTCGATCCGCCCCAGCTGCCGGAGTGGCGGAACGTGCGGCTGCGCGCCGACCTCCATGACGCGACCGGGCTGCCCGTGCTGCTCGACAAGGACGTCACCGCCGCCGCCACCGCCGAGCTGCGCGCGTCGAGCTCGCCCGACTTCCTGTTCCTCTACCTCGGCTCCGGCGTCGGCGCGGCCGTCGTCGCCGGCGGCCAGGTGCTCCGCGGCGCCAGCAACAACATCGGCGAGATCGGCGACCTCCTCGTCGACCCGGCGGCCGAGGATCTCGGCTGGGGCGGACGACGCGGCGGACTGGCCGCCGCCTGCGTGCCCGAGGCGCTGACCATCCAGGCGGCGCGGGCCGGCATCCTGCCCCTCCCCGAGCTGACCGACTACCTCGCGATCGACGACGCCTGCACGGCGCTCTCGGCCGCGGCGGCGTCCGGCGACGAGCGCGCGGTGTCGCTGCTGACCCGGGCGGCCCGTCGTGTCGCGGTCGGGGCCGGCGTGCTCGTCAACTTCCTCGACGTGCCGCGGGTCGTGCTCGGAGGTCCGCTGTGGGACCGGCTGAGCCCGGAGTTCCTGCCCGTGCTGTCGGAGGCCGTCGGCGCCGAGCTCGTGGTGGCCCGCGACTCGTTCTCCGTCGTGGGGTCCGGGGTGGGCGAGCGGGTCGCGGCGCAGGGCGCCGCGGAGCTCGTGATGGACCACTTCCTCGCGCCGCGGGCCGCGGTGCTCATCGCGGAGTAGCCGGCCGCTCGCGTCCCGCCGTCCGACACCGGCTCGCCGTCCCGCGCGGGCGGTCATGGTTGCGCTACCACCGCTCGGGGGAAGAGGATGGTCGCGGCTCGTCGACCTCAGCGGGCGGGCCGCAGCAGTCCGCGCGCGGCATCCGCGCGCATCGCCCCGCCTGAAGGACCGACGATGACGCCGACTCCCGCGAATCCCCGCCTGCCGGAGACCGCCGCCCGCCTCGGCACGGTCGACGACCGCACCTGGTCCGTCACGCGGGAGGACGGGCCGCTCGAGCTGCGGTTCCCCGCCGGTCCGGCCTTCGTGCTCGACCGCGAGCCCCGCGTCGACGGCGGCGAGCAGCTCTTCGTGCTCCCGGTCGACGACGCCCACCGCGAGCTCGCCGGCCGCGGCACCGCGTGGGTCCTGCCGGCCGCACCCGACTCCGCGGAGGCGGGCTGGCTGATCCGCGCCGACGGGGCGATCCGCGTCCGCTCCGGCTCCGACGGGGACGGCGTGCTCGTCGAGATCGACGCCGCATCCGCCGAGCTCGTCGCGCACCGCGCCCGGCCGCACGCCGACGTCACCGGCGGCGGCTACGAGCTCGCGATCGAGGGCGGCGACCTGCTCGCGGACGCCTGGGCCGGGTTCTACTGGGGCACGATGCTGCCCTGCGTGGTCGAGCGGACGATCGCGGCCGGCTACCCGGACGCCGACGGCTACGTCATCAGCACGCTCGCCGACCAGTACCTCGGCACCTACCCGGACGTCGACCACGAGTTCCAGATCAAGGGCCGCCTGGCCTGGGGCGGCACCGCGGACCTCCACATCGTGCGTCGGATGATCGAGCTGCAGCTCCGGCTCATGCGGGAGGACCCGACCGGGCTCTGGCGGGATCCGTGCGCCGTGCAGCCGGATGGCGACCGCGAGTACCACGTGCGCCGCAACAGCATGGACGGGCGCGAGAACGCGGAGATGTTCCTCGCCACCGGCAACATCGGCGTGATCGAGTCGATCTGGATGCTCGTGGCGCGCACCCGCGACCTCGACTGGCTCGGCGCGCACATCGACGAGATCGAGGGCGCGACCTCGCTCGTCGAGGGCTGCATCGACCCGCACGGCCGGCTCTGGTCTGACGTCTACTACGAGGACCAGGTGATCAAGGACGGCCGCGAGACGATGTCGTCCGCGCTCGCGATCCGCTCGTTCCGGCTGCTCGCCGAGCTCGAGGAGCTGCTCGGGCGCGGCGAGCGCGCCGGGCACTACCGCGCGCGCGCCGAGCAGCTCGCGACCGCGCTCGCCGCACCGCTGCCGCTGGGGTACTGGGACGCGGAGGCGGAGCGCTTCATCGACTGGGTCGACCGCGCCGGGGTCGTGCACGACCACCTCCACCTGCTCGCGAACGTGCTCCCCGTGATCGTCGGCGCGGCCGATGCGGCGCAGACCGCGGCGGTCGTCGACCTCGTCGAGCGCGAGCGCGACGAGTTCCAGCGCTTCCCGACCTTCCTCGCCGCCCGGGTGCAGGACTACACGGACGGCGAGATCGGCGACGGCGGCCCCTACGACCTCTGCGCCGCCGGGCGCTACTGGACCTGGGACGCGGCCTACTGGTCGTGGCGCGCGGACGGCGGGACGATCCGCGGTCAGCTCGACACGGTCGCCCGGCAGGGTGCGGCCGACGACTGGGTCATGGGCGAGCGCTACGACATGGACCACGTGTACTACGTCGACGGCTCGCCGTGGCACGGCGCCGCGCACTACTACGAGTACCCCAACGTGTTCGCGTGGGTGCTCGTGCACGAGTACCTCGGCGTGCGGCCGGCGCTCGACGCGGACCTGCATCTCGCCCCGCAGCTCGCCGCCCCCGGCACGATCACCCTCGGACAGGACGCCTACCGCCTGCGCTGGACGCTCGACGCCGAGGGCTTCCGGCTCGAGAACCTCGACGATCGGCCCCGCACGTTCCGGGTCGACCTCGGCGCGGTGCTGCCGGGCGCCGCCGAGCAGCTGGTCGAGCTGGCGCCGGGCGCATCCGTGCTCCTCACCGCGGACGCCGGATGAGCGGGCCGCTGCCCGTCGTCACCCTGCCCGTCGATCTGGCCGGCACGCCGTTCAGCGTGCGCGGGTCGTACTACTCGGTCTCGATCCCGGACGACCAGGACGTGCACGGCGTGTACCTCCGCACCGTGCGCGGAGGAGCCCGCAGCCGCGAGATCCTCCGCGTGGTCGTCGGCGGGGTGGCGATCCCCGAGATCGAGGTCAGGGCAGGGCGGCTGGTGCTCACGGGCGGCGACGCCCGTGCCGAGCTCGCGCTGACCGGCACCGGCCGGGCGCTGATCCGCGTCGAGCGCGGCACGGTCGAGCTCGAGCTCTGCTTCCGCAGCCGCTACGACGTCGTCGTCGAGGAGGCGGACGACCGCTGGCGCTTCGTGCACAGCGGCGCGGTGCGCAACTACCGTCTCGCGCTCCAGGGCGGCCGCGGGGAGCTCCGCTCCGGCTGGGACGCCGACCACAGCACGGACGGCGTGCTCGCGGTCACGGCGGACGGCGGCGCGGCGGTGCTCGTCGTCGACGAGTTCGACAGCGCTCCCCCGCACGTGGCCGACGGCGAGGCGGCCGAGGCCTTCGCCGCCGCGGTCGAGGAGGCCGAGGCGGACTTCGGCCGCTGGTGGGAGCGGCATGGCGCGCCGGCCGTGCACCACCCGGCGCACGCGGACGCCGCGCGCCTCGCCGCCTACGTCGACTGGGCCGCGCTGGTGCCGGCCGGCGGGCTGCTGCGCCGCGAGTCGATGCTCATGTCGAAGAACCGGATGACGCACATCTGGAGCTGGGACCACTGCTTCAATGCGATGGCGCTCCGCCGCGACCCGGACGCCGCCGCCGGGCAGCTGCTCACGATCTTCGACCACCAGGACGCGGCGGGCGGGCTGCCCGACCACATCGACGACGCCGGCGTGCAGTTCAACTTCGCCAAGCCCCCCGTGCACGGCTGGGCGATCACCTGGCTCCTCGATCGCGGCGGGCTCGACGACGCCCACCTCGCCGAGCTGGCCGAGCCGCTCGCGCGCTGGACCCGCTGGTGGCGGGAGCAGCGCGACTACCGCGGCGACGGCATCCCGTCCTACAACCACGGCAACGACTCCGGCTGGGACAACGCGACCGTCTTCGCCGAGGGCGTGCCGGTGCAGGGCGCCGACCTCCTCGCGTTCCTCGCCCTGCAGGAGCATGCGCTGGCCCGGATCGCCGACCGCCTCGGCCGACCCGACGAGGCCGCCGATTGGCGCGCGCGAGCGCACGACAGCATCCGCGTGCTCCTCGACCGGTTCTGGACCGGCGAGCGCTTCGCGACCCGCGACACCCGGAGCGGCGCGACCGTGGCCTCGCGGAGCCTCATCACGCTGATGCCGATCGCGCTCGGCGAGCTGCTGCCGGCCGAGTTGTTCGCGGCCGCGGTGCGCGCGCTCGAGACCGGCGGCTACCTCACCGCCCACGGCCTCGCGACCGAGCCGCCGGACAGCCCGCACTACGAGCCGGACGGCTACTGGCGCGGACCGGTGTGGGCGCCGACGACGATGCTGCTCGTCGACGGCCTCGCGCGGGGCGGACGTGCGGACCTCGCCCGCGAGATCGCGCGCCGCTTCGCGGACACCTGCGCGGCCGCCGGCATGGCCGAGAACTTCGACGCCCTCACGGGCGCCGGCCTCCGCGACCGCAGCATGACCTGGACCGCCTCCGTCTTCCTCGTCCTGGCGGATGCCGCCGGGGCGGACGGATCCGACCACTCCCCGACGACCGACAGGATCCACTCGTGAGCCGCTTCGAGATCGGCGAGCAGGACTTCCTGCTCGACGGCGCCCCCGTCCGCATCCTCTCCGGTGCGCTGCACTACTGGCGCATCCACCCCGACCACTGGGCCGACCGGGTGCGCAAGGCCCGGCAGCTCGGACTCAACACGATCGAGACCTACGTGCCGTGGAACCTCCACGCGCCGCGGCCCGGCGAGTGGACGACCGAGGGCCGGCTCGACCTCGACCGCTTCCTCGGCGTCGTCGCCGCCGAGGGGCTCACCGCGATCGTGCGCCCCGGCCCGTACATCTGCGCCGAGCACGACAACGGCGGTCTGCCCGCCTGGCTGTTCACCGACCCGGAGGTCGGCATCCGCCGTCACGAGCCGCGCTTCCTCGCCGCCGTGACCGAGTACCTCGATCGCGTCTACGAGATCGTCGCGCCGCACCAGATCGACCGCGACGGCACCGTCGTCCTCGTGCAGATCGAGAACGAGTACGGCGCGTACGGCGACGACGCGGACTACCTCGACGCGCTGGTCGAGCTCACCAGGGCGGCCGGCATCACGGTGCCGTTCGTGACCGTCGACCAGCCGCAGCCGCACATGCTCGAGAACGGCTCGCGGCCGTACCTGCACAAGACCGCGTCGTTCGGCTCGCGCTCGCCCGAGCGGCTCGCGACGCTCCGGCAGCACCAGAGCACCGGCCCGCTCATGTGCATGGAGTACTGGGACGGCTGGTTCGACTCCTGGGGTCTCCCCCACCACACGACCTCGGCGGCGGAGGCGGCCGCCGACCTCGACGCGCTGCTCGCGGCCGGCGCGTCGGTGAACCTGTACATGCTCCACGGCGGCACGAACTTCGGGCTCACGAGCGGCGCCAACGACAAGGGGCTGTTCCAGCCGATCACCACGAGCTACGACTACGACGCCCCGCTCGACGAGGCCGGACGCCCGACCGAGAAGTACTGGGCGTTCCGCGAGGTGCTCGCGAAGTACGCGCCGCCGGCGGACGACGAGCCGGCGGGTCCGGCGCCCGCAGCAGAGCAGGAGGTCGTGCTCACGGAGACGGCGCCGCTGCCGGCGGCGCTCGGCGGCCTGCCGTCCGTCGCGACCGACGAGCCGCCGACCTGGGCGGCGACGGAGGTGGACGCCGCGCTGCTGCTCCACGAGACCGAGCTCACCACCGCGGCGCCGTCCGTCCTCACCATCGGCGAGGTGCGCGACCGCGTGACCGTCATCGTCGACGGCACGGTCGTCGGCGTCCTCGCCCGCGACCATCACCAGCGCGCCCTGCCGGTGCCGGCGATCGCGCGGACGCTCGCGCTGCTCGTCGAGAACCAGGGCCGCGTCGACTACGGACCGCGCCTCGGCGAGGACAAGGGCCTGTTCGGCGGCGTCGTGATCGGCGGCGAGCCGGTCGGGCGCTGGACGACCCGCGCGGCGCGCGAGGACGACCTGCGAGCCGTCGCCGCCGAGGCGATCGGATGGACGCCGGTCGCGGCCGGTGCGGCGATCGCCGGACCGGCGCTGGCCTGCGGCGAGTTCGAGATCGCCGCCGACGGCGAGGCTCCCGGCGACCGGTTCCTGTCGACCGACGGGCTCGGCAAGGGCATCGTCTGGGTGAACGGCTTCTGCCTCGGCCGGTACTGGTCGCGCGGTCCGCAGCGCACGCTGTACGTGCCGGGGCCGGTGCTGCGTGCGGGCCGGAACGAGCTGCTCGTGCTCGAGCTCGACGCCGCGCCCGAGTCCTCGATCCGCTTCGTGGCGGAGCCGGAGCCCGGCTGGGTCGACGCGTAGTCGCGTCGCATCTCCCGACACCGCTGGCTGAGGAGGCGCGCCAGCGCCGTCTCGAAGCCTCACGCTTGCAGACATGAGGCTTCGAGACGGCCGCGGGCGGCCTCCTCAGCCGGCGGGATCCGGGTCGCGCGACTCAGCCCTCGAAGGCGGCCTTCCGGCGCTGCACCTCGGCGATGCGCGGGGTGTCGAACTTCGGCTTGCGGTCGAAGTCGTAGACGCCGTTCTCCTCCTGGAACACGTCGGTCAGCTGCGTGAAGCAGTAGCCGAACATGTCGGGGTCCTGCAGCAGCACCGAGGTCAGGCCGTCGAAGCGCGCGTACCACTCCTCGAGTGAGCGGACGCGGTCGCCGTAGCCCCACGAGGCCACGCGCTCCGGGTCGTCCGTCTCCGGGTTGGTGCCGGTGCCGAGGAGGTCGGCGTTCCACCAGATGCCGCCGTACTCCGAGCAGAAGTAGGGCTGGCCGCCGTAGGGGATCGACTCGTGCTGGGTGTCGCGGTGCATGTTGACCCACGGCGTGCCCTCCGGGAGCCCGGCCTGGTTCTCGGCGAAGCGCTCGACGACCTGCTCGTAGTCGTGCGAGTCGTAGACGTCGGCGCCGCGGACGCGGTGCGCGTACCCGGAGGTGTCGAGCACCGGACGGGTCGGGTCCGCGAGCTTCGCCGCGAGGTACATGCCGTGGGTGACGTCGTCGAGCACCGTGATGTGGTCGGTGATCGGCTGCCAGGTCTCGTTGAGCGGGCACCATCCGACGATCGAGGGGTGGTTGCCGTCGCGCTCGAGCGCCTCCAGCCACTGCGTGATGAACGACGCGGTCGGCTGCTGGTTGTCGCCGTCGCGGCGGTACTGCGCGACGCCCCAGTCGCCGAACTCGCCCCAGGTCAGGTAGCCCATCCGGTCGGCGTGGTAGTGGAACCGCTCCTCGAACACCTTCTGGTGCAGGCGGGCGCCGTTGAAGCCGGCCTCCATCGAGAGGCGGATGTCGTCGATGAGCGCCTGATCGGTCGGCGCGGTCATCATGCTGTCGCGCCACAGGCCCTGGTCGAGCACGAGCCGCTGGAACACCGGCTCGCCGTTGATGAGGATCTGCTTGCCGCGGATCGTCACCGAGCGCAGTCCCGCGTACGAGGCGACCGTGTCGACCACGGTGTCGCCGTCGAGCAGCTCGACGTCGATGTCGTAGAGCTCCGGAGCGCCGGGTCCCCACAGGCGGACGCGGTCGGCGGGGATCGCGAGCACGAGCTCCGGCGCCAGGTCGAGCGAGGCATCCGCCTCGGCCACGGCCACCTCGCCCTGCTCGTCGCGCACGACCACGCGCACCCGGCCGGCGTCGAAGCTGCCGGTGAGCGGCACCGTCACGGTGAAGCTCGAGGTGGCGACGTTCGGCGTGATCTTCAGGCGGCGGATGCGCACGCGCGGCACCGGCTCGATCCAGACGCTCTGCCAGATGCCGGTCGTCCGGCCGTAGAGCGCGCCGCTGTTCTCGAACTCGAGGGACTGCTTGCCGCGGGCCTGCGGCTCGTTCGGCGTGTCCCGGGCGCGCAGCACGATGGTCGCGTCGGTGCCCGGCTCGGCGACGCCGGCCAGGTCGGCGGTGAAGCTCGTGAAGCCGCCGCGGTGGCGGATGACCTCCTGCCCGTTCACCCAGACGGTGGCGTCGTGGTCGACGGCGCCGAAGTGCAGCAGCACGTCGGACCCGGCCCAGTCGGCCGGGATGCTCACGACCCGGCGGTACCAGACCGCGTGCAGGAAGTCGGTGTCGCCGATGCCGCTCAGCGCGGTCTCCGGCGCGAAGGGCACGAGGATGCTGCTGTCGAGCTCGCGCTCGCGCAGGCCGCGCTCGAGGCCGCTGTCGCCGCGGTCGATCTCGAACTGCCAGGTGCCGTTGAGGCTCTGCCAGCGGTCGCGCACCAGCTGGGGGCGGGGGTACTCGGGGCGGGGGATGGCGCTGTCGCTCAACGTCGACCTCTCTGTCGTTCCGGGCTCGTCTGTCGTCGCCGACTCGAATTGCTACGTAGCATAGCCTGACGCTGCGACCATGATGGAGGTCGCCGGTCGACCACGAGGGAGTGCACCTGTGACGGTCTCGACAGCACCCCTGCGCACCGCGCTGATCGGCGCCGGCGCGATGGGCTCGATCATCGCCCGCGACATCGCGCCGCGACCGGGGCTCGGCGTGGCGTACGCGGCCGTCGTCGACCGGGACGCCGACCGCGCGGCCGCGCTCGGGGGTCCGCTCGACGCCCGCGCGTGCACCTCGCTGGCGGACGCCGTGCGCGACGCCGGCGTCGAGGCGGCCGACCTGCGCCTCCCCCACGGCGCCCACCGCGCCGCCGTGCTCGAGGCGCTCCAGCTCGGCCTGCACGTGCTCGTCGAGAAGCCGGTCGCGATCGACGCGGACGACCTCGCCGCCATCCGCTCGGCTGCGCGCCGGGCCGCCGAGCGCGGCCTCGTCGTCGCGGTCGCCGAGAACTACCCGCACCTGCTCGCGGTGCGCGCGGCCGCCGAGGCGGTGACGCGCGGCGACCTGGGCGTGCCGCTCGCGGTGCGGACGACGCGCGTCTACACGCTCGACGGCGACTGGGCGGCCTCCGGCTGGCGGCAGGGCGGTGGTGCGGAGTCCGGCGTGCTCTGGGACCAGGGCACGCATCACACGAGCCTGATCCGCGCGGTCGCCGGCGAGATCGACACCGTCGCGGCCGTCGCCTCCACCGGCCGCGCCGCCGCGGCCCCGGGGGCGGACACCGTCGCCCTGCAGCTCGGGCTGGCGAGCGGGATCGCCGCGCAGTCGCTCTACTGCTGGGGCGCGCCCGCCGACGGCGCGCTGGCGGACGCCGTCGAGGCGGAGGCCGTCGTGTTCGGCACCGAGGGGCGGATCGAGATCGGGGTGTCCTACGACGCGCCGACCGGCTCCGCCGTGCTGATCCCGCGAACCGGGGCGCCGCGTGCCCTCTCGGCGCCGGAGGGCTACTACGACAGCCACGCGACGATCCTCGACGACTGGGCGGCCGCGATCCGCTCGGGCGGTGCACCGCGGGTCGGCGTGGACGACGCGATCGAGGACGCCCGGGTCGTGCTCGCGGCCGTCGTCTCGCTCGAGCGGGGCGGCGCGCCCGTGCGCGTCGGCGGCGTCGCGATCGGCGCAGACACGGAAGGAGGGCGCGCATGATCGAGCTGACCGCGCACCGGGCGGGACCCTTCCGCTCGGACCACGCCGAGGGTCCGATGTGGCAGGACGGCCGCCTCTACTGGGTCGACCAGTACCTCGGCGTCGTGCGGGTGGGCGCGGTCGCGGCCGACGGATCCGAGCACGACGACGAGCTCGAGCCGGTCGAGACCTGGCAGTTCGACGGACCGACCGGCGCGGTGGTGCCGCACTCGGCGGGCGGCTGGGCGGTGTCCGCCGGCAGCTCAGCCTGGCACCAGCGCCCGGACGGGAGCCGCAGCGAGATCGCCGCGCTGCCGCCGGACGGCGCCGTGCCGCTCCGCATGAACGACGGCAAGGCCGATCCGCTCGGCCGGTTCTGGATCGGCACCACCACCGTGTCGAGGGAGCCGTTCGCCGGCTTCCTCCACGTCGTCGAGCGCGGGCGGGTGACCACCGCGCTCGAGGGCGTCTCGACCTCGAACGGCCTCGTCTGGGACCCGACGGGTCGCGTCATGCACTACATCGACACCCCGACGCTCGAGGTGCGCCGCTTCCTCGTCGGCGGGGGCGGGGCGCTGATCGACGACGGCGTCGCCGTGCACATCCCCGAGGACGCGGGGTCGCCGGACGGGATGACGATCGACCGCGCGGGCACGCTCTGGGTCGCGATGTGGAACGCGGCGGCCGTGCACCGCTACTCGCCGGAGGGCGAGCTGCTGGCGGTCGTGCACGTCGACGCGCCGAAGGTGTCGAGCTGCGTGTTCGCCGGCCCGGATCTGACCACGCTGCTCATCACGACCTCGCAGGAGGACTACACGTCGGCCGACTCGGCCGCGAACCCCGGCGCGGGCTACATCTACCGGGTCGACGTCGCCGAGCTCGGCGCGGTCGGCCGCCCGGCGGACGTCTACCGCGGCTGACCGCCACACCATCCCGTCGCACCCGGATCCGCGAAGCCGGAGCGGGGGCGGGGCGGGCGACGCCGGCCATCACTCACCACTCGGCGAACGAACCGTCCGCGTGGTCCCAGATCGGCGTCCTCCACCCGGTGAAGGTCCTGGCGGACTCGCGCACGGCCTCCTCGTCGATCTCGACGCCGAGTCCCGGACCGGTGAGCCGCTCGATGTGCCCGTCCACGAATGCGAACACCGACGGGTCGACGACGTAGTCGAGCAGCTCGGCGGTCGTGTTGTAGTGGATGCCCAGCGACTGCTCCTGGATGAGCAGGTTCGGGATCGCGAAGTCGACCTGCAGGCAGGCGGCGAGCGCGACGGGGCCGAGCGGGCAGTGCGGGGCGATGGCGACGTCGAACGTCTCGGCGAGCGCCGCGATCCGCCGCACCTCGGAGATGCCGCCGGCATGCGACAGGTCCGGCTGCAGCACGGCGACGCCGGCCTCGAGCACCGGCAGCACGTCCCACCTCGAGTACAGCCGCTCGCCGGTGGCGATCGGCACCGAGCTGCCGGAGATGAGCCGCGCGAGCGTCGCGTGGTTGTTCTCGGCGAGCACCGGCTCCTCGACGAACAGCGGATGATGGGGCTCGAGCTGCGGCAGCAGCCGCCGCGCCGCCGGGGCGGACACCCGCCCGTGGAAGTCGATCGCGAAGTCGTTGTCGGGGCCCAGCGCCTCGCGCACGAGGCGTGCCCGCTCGACGATCTCCTCGTCCTCCGCCTGCGTCGGCAGGTGCCCGAGCTGGGCGGAGGCGTTCATCTTCACGGCGGTCAGTCCCGCCGCGCGCTGGGCGGCCGCCGCGGCCGCGACGTCGTCGGGCGAGTCGCCTCCGATCCAGCCGTAGATGCGCACGCGGTCGCGCACGGCGCCGCCGAGCAGCTCGTGCACCGGCACGCCCAGGTGCTTGCCCGCGATGTCCCAGAGCGCCTGGTCGACGCCGGCGACGGCGGAGGCGAGCACCGGCCCGCCGCGGTAGAACCCGCCGCGGGTGGAGCGCTGCCAGGCGTCCTCGATGCGGCGCGGGTCGGCGCCGACGAGCTGCTCGGCGAGCGCTCCGACGGCCGCCGACACCGAGTCGGAGTGGCCCTCCAGGCTCGCCTCGCCCCAGCCGTCGATGCCCGCGTCGGTCGACACCTTGACGAGCACCCAGCGGGGCGCCACCCGGAACGTCTCGATCTCCGTGATCCGCATGCGTCCTCCTCGACCTGCGAACGAATAAGTACTATGAATTGATAGCAGGAGGTGCCGCCGATGACCACCCCGACAGCCGCCGCGCCGGCCGGGCTGCAGCGCCGCGTCGTCGCGGAGCTCGGCGCCGACATCGCCGCCGGGCGCCTCGCACCGGGCGCCCTGCTCGCACCCGATGAGATCGGCGCCCGCTTCTCGGTGTCGCGCACCATCGTGCGCGAGGCATTCCGCGCGCTCGAGGCCCGCGGCCTCATCGACGCCCGCCGCCGGCGGGGCACGCTCGTCGCGGATCCGGCCGGCTGGAACCTGCTCGATCCGGACGTCATCGCCTGGCGCGCCGCGGGCCCGGACGCCGCCGCCCAGCTCGCCGACCTGCTCGTGCTGCGGGAGGCCGTGGAGCCGGCCGCCGCCGAGCTCGCGGCCGCCCGCGCCGACGACGCGCAGGCCGCGGAGCTCGCCGCCGCGTGCGACGACCTCGACGCCGCCGCGGCCGCCGGGTCGACTGCGGCCTTCGCGGACGCGGACGAGCGCTTCCACCGGGTGCTCGTCGCGGCGTCCGCGAACCCGGTGCTGACCCAGCTGCTGCACACCATCGAGGCGACGATCTCGACCCGGTACGCGGCCGGGCCGCCGCTCTTCACGCCGGCGACGACCGCGTCGCTCGCCCGGCACCGCGCGCTGGCCCGGGCGATCGCCGACCGGGATCCCGCGCGTGCCGCCGCCGAGAGCACCGCCCTCGTGCGCGAGGCGCGCGCGGAGGCGTTCCGTGCGGATCCGACGAGCGCCGCCCCCGCCATCCCGACCATCCCGACCACCCCGACAGGAGCCACCCGATGACCGACCGCATCGCCCTCGTCACCGGAGCCTCCCGCGGCATCGGGTTCGCCGTCGCCCGCGCGCTCGCCGCCCAGGGCGACACGGTCGTGATGACCGCGCGCGATCGCACCCGGCTCGACGCCGCCCGCGACGCGCTTGAGGCCGAGCTCGGACTGCCGCCCGGCCGGCTGCGCGCCGAGGCGTTCGACGTCGTCGACGAGGGTTCCGTCGAGCGGGCGGTGGCGCGCACGGAGGACGAGGCGGGCCCGATCGACGTGCTCGTCAACAACGCCGGCCTGCAGCGCCGAGCGCCGCTGGTCGAGATGCCCGCGGAGACCTGGCGCGCGGTGGTCGACGCCGACCTCACCGGCGCGTTCCTCGTCGGCCGCGCGGTCGCGAAGCGGATGCTGCCCCGCGGCCGCGGCGCCATCGTCAACGTGTGCTCGCTGCAGACCGCGATCTCGCGGCCGACCACGGCGCCCTACGCGGCCGCGAAGGCCGGCCTCGCCGCGCTGACCCGCACGATGTGCGCCGAGTGGGCGCCGCACGGCCTCCGCGTCAACGGCGTCGCGCCCGGCTACATCGCGACCGAGCTCAACGACACGCTCGTCGCCGATCCGGAGTTCAGCGCGTGGATCACCGGGCGCACGCCCGCCCGGCGCTGGGGCGACGCGGACGACGTCGCCGGCCCCGTGCTGTTCCTCGCGTCCGACGCCGCCCGCTTCGTGAACGGGCAGGTGCTCTACGTCGACGGCGGCATCACGGCCGTCATCTGAGTCCGGGAGGACCCGTGATCACCGCAGCGCTGCGAATCCATCCCGTCGGGGGCGACGCCCCCGCGCCCGGCCGGCTCGTCTGGGAGCGCGTCGAGCTGCCCGATCCGGGCTCCGGCGACGCGGTCGTGCGGCTCCGCTTCGGCGGCATCTGCGGCTCCGACCTGCACTACGTCGCGGAGGGCCGGGTCGGGGAGAGCGTCCTCCGGCGGCCGATGGTCCTCGGCCACGAGGTGTCGGGAGTGGTCGAGACGGCGGCCGCGGACGGCTCGGGACCGGTCGCGGGCACGCCGGTGTTCGTGCATCCGGCCGTCTTCTGCGGACGCTGCGCCTACTGCGCCGACGGCCGTCCGCAGCTCTGCCGCGACCTCCGCTATCTCGGCAGCGCGGCGCGCGACCCGCACACCGAGGGCGCGTTCGCCGAGCGGATGGCGGTGGCCTCGCACCGGCTGATCCCGCTCGGCGACCTCGACCTGCGCACCGCCGCGCTCGTCGAGCCGGCGACGGTCGCCTGGCACGCGGTCGGCCGCGCGGCCGCCGTGGGACGTCCGCTCGCGGGGGCGCGCGTCGCGGTCGTCGGCGCCGGGCCGATCGGGCTGCTCGTCGTGGCCGCGCTGCGCCGTGCGGGCGCGGCCTCGATCACGGCGATCGACCTCGCGCCGCGCGCGCTCGAGGTCGCCGGCGCGATGGGGGCGGAGGCGTCCGTGCTCGCGTCGGAGGCCGCGGGCGCGCTCGCCGCCGCACCGCCCGAGATCGTCGTGGAGTCGTCCGGCACGGCACCCGGGATCGCCTCGGCGCTCCGTGTGGTCGCCGACGGCGGGCTCGTCATCGCCGTCGGCCAGCTGCCGCCGTCGGTCGAGGCGCCGCTCCAGCGCGTGGTCACGCGCGAGATCGTCGTGACCGGCTCGAGCCGGTTCGGGCACGAGCCCGCGGAGGTGGTCGCCGCGATCGCCGACGGCTCGCTCGTCGTCGAGCCGGCGATCAGCCACGTGCTCCCGGTGTCGCGGGCGGAGGAGGCGTTCGCGCTGGCCGCCGACCCCCGGGTCTCGAGCAAGGTGCTGCTGGACTTCGGCGGGTGAGGTCGGGGTCCATCCGGATGATCGCCGCGCGGTCTCTCAACCCGGCCCGGATATACCCCGTCATCTCGAAGACGACGCGGCAGTCGAGGGGGGGGACGGCCTGCTCAGCCCTGGATGTGGCGCCTACTCCGCCGCGCGCTCACCGCGCCCGACCGTGCTCTCGCGGAGCCGCAGCGTGAAGTCGACGTGCTGCTGGTGCGCCGGCCGGTCGGCGCCGGGCGCCGACACCCCCGCGGCCGCCTGCTCGGCGAGCAGGTCGAGCGCGATCTCGGCGACGGCGTCGAGCGACGGCGAGACGCTCGACAGCGACGGGTTCGCCCAGGTCGACTCCTCGATGTCGTCGAACCCGATCACCGCGACCTCGTCGGGCACGCGAACGCCGCCCCGGGCGAGCCCGCGCAGGAAGCCGAGCGCCACCGAGTCGTTCATCGCGAACACGCCGTCCGGCAGCGGCGCTGCCGAGTCGCCGGAGGCGCGCGCGGCGAGCATCCGCTCCGCCGCCGCCTCGCCGCCGGCCCGGGTCCAGTCCGCCTCGATCATGAGGTCGTCCGATGCGGCGAGCCCGGCGCGCTCGAGTCCCTCGACCCACCCGCGGTGCCGGAGGCGCCCGCTCGACTCCGCCTGCCCGGCGACGCCGCCGAGCAGCGCGATCCGCGTCCGGCCGAGCGAGACGAGGTGCTCGACCGCGGCGCGGGCGGCACGCCGGTTCGGGATGCCGACGTGGTCGAGCCAGCCGCGCGTCTCGCGGTCGCCGACCAGCACGATCGGATGCCCGGCCGTCGGCGTCCGCTCGTCGCCGGGCCGGATGCCCACCGCGCTCATGATGAGGCCGTCGGTGAGCACGCCGGAGCGGCCGTCGATGAGCGCGAGCTCGGCCTCCCGCGTTCCCTGCGTCGTCTCGACGAGCACGCGGATGCCGAGCGAGCGCGCGCGGCGGATGACGGCGTCCGCGAGGTCGGCGAAGTAGCGCTCGTCGAGGCCGGGGATCGCGAGCGTCACCGTGCCGGTGCGGCCCGTGCGCAGCTGCCGGGCGGCGACGTTCGGCCGGTAGCCGAGGGCGGCGAGGCTCGCCTCCACCCGGGCGCGCGTCGCCGGCGCCACGTTCGCGGCGTTGTTGACGACGTTCGACACGGTGCGCTGCGAGACGCCGGCGTGCCGCGCGACGTCGGTCATGCTCACCGCCACCGCGGCCTCCCGTCTCTGCTCGCCTCCGACTGCCCTCGATCCTAGGGACGCCGCGCCGCTCCGGCGGGTCGGCGCGGGCTCAGCCCGCGGGAACCTCGACCCGGCGGCCGGTCTCCCACGACTCGACGGAGGCGAGCGCGAGCCGCAGCGCGCGACGCCCCGCGGTCGCGGGCACCGGCGGCGGCGATCCGGCGCGCAGCGCGGCGAGCACCGCATCGACGTGCCGGTCGAACGTGCGCGCGAACGATCGCGACTCGTCATCGAAGTAGCCGGCGCGCCAGACCGAGGCGACCGGGTCGCCGTGCCGCGCGAGCTCCAGCTCGCGCACCGTGTCGGAGATCCGTGCGCGTCCGGCCGTGCCGAGCACCTCGACCAGCTGCGTGTCCTGGTGGGCGTACGACGCGTCGTAGCTGCCGACCAGCGATCCGACGGCGCCGTCCGCGAACTCGAGCGCGATCGCGAGGGTCGACAGCTCGCCGTCCGCGCGGCGCCGCATCTGCGCCGCCACCGACGCGATCGGCCCGACGAGGTGCTCGAGCATGTCGAAGCCGTGGCACTGCGTCTCGATGAGGTTCGCGTGCGGCGAGCCGGCGCCGAGCCCCTCGCCGCCGAAGCGCCAGGTCGCGAGCACCGGATCGCCGAGCTCGCCCGCCTCGATGGCCGCCTTCGCCCGCACGACGGGCTCCGCGTAGCGGTGGTTGAAGTCGATGCCGACGAACAGCCCGCGCGCCTCCGCCTCCGCGATCAGCCGGTCGGCCTCGTCGAGGTCGAAGACGAGCGGCTTCTCGAGCAGGAGCGGCACGCCCGCCTCGATGAGGTGGAGCGTCGGAGCGAAGTGCTCCTCGTTCGGGAGGCTGACCGTGACGAGGTCCGGGCGCTGCTCGGCCAGCATGCGGTCGACGTCCGTGTACGGCTCGGCGCCGTAGCGCGCGGCCCGGGCCGCGGTGCGCTCCGTCGTGCGCCCGACGACGGCGACGAGCTCGGTGTCCTGCCGCTCCGAGAAGACCCGGGTGTGCTGCTCGCCCCAGCCGCCCGCGCCGACCACCGCGACGCGGAGCGGGCGGATGCCGGACTCGACGCCGGCGGCCGCACCGCTGCCCGCGCCCTCGACCGCGCTCACGACGCGTCCTGGGTGACGACGACCTTGCCGGACTCCCCCGACAGGAAGCGCTCGAACGCCTCCCCGATCCGCGCGACCGGGAAGCGGTGCGTGATGACGCGGCCGACGAGCTCCTGGTTCGCGCGGAGCAGCTCGAGGTTCTCGGCGAACTCGTCGAACCGGAAGTACTCGCTGCCGAGCACCGCGTGCTCGGGCGCGATGAGATCGCGCGACACGTCGAGCGTGACCGACTCGCCGTGGCCGACGCAGACGAGCACGCCGCGGCGTCCGAGCAGGTCGAGGGCCGCGCGGCGGGCGACCTCGCGACCGGTCGCATCGAAGGCGGCATCCGCCTCGATGCGCGCGAGCGCCGCCGCATCCGTCGCGAGCACCGGCTCCGCGCCGAAGCCGGCGGCGACGTCGAGCCGCCAGGCGGACACGTCGCTGATGTGCACCGGCACGTCCGGCCCGAGCCGCAGCCGGCAGGCGAGCGCGAGGCCGAGGCCGATCGGGCCGGCGCCCGCGATGTAGACGCTCTCGATGTCCTGCCGCACCAGCCGCGCCCGCGACAGCGCGTGGCTCGAGGTGCCCATCACGTCGAGCAGCATCGTGGCGTTGCCGATCTCGATGTCGTCGGTCACGGCGAAGAAGCTCGACTCGTGCACGACCTCGAACGGCCCGTAGCCGCCGTCGTGGCTGAAGCCCATGTCGGCGCGCTTCGCTGTGCACTGGTTCGTGGCGCCGGCCCGGCAGCTGCGGCACTCGCCGCAGAAGTCCATGAGGTACACGGCGCCGCGCGCCCCGACCGGCACGGTCGTGCCGTCGCCGGCTGCGATGACGGTGCCCGCAGCCTCGTGCCCCGGCACGACCTCGGAGCCGTGCTCGTACTGGTGCCGGTCGCTGCCGCAGACGGCGTTCGCCTCGACGCGGAGCAGCAGCTCGCCCGGCCCGGGGTCCGGGTAGTCGCGGGCGCGGAACTCGATCCGTCCGCCGCCGACGAACGCGGGTGCGGATGCGGTGCGGACGGCCATGGCTGCCTCCTGGGGCGTGGGATGCGGCGGCCGGTCGCGAAGCGGGATGGCGGCGCCGGCGCCGGGCACGTCGTCGTGCCGCTCTGATCCTGCACCACCGATTGCTACGTAGCAACTCGCCGCGGATACCGACCCGGCTGACGGTGCGACTGCCGCGTCGTCTCGGGAACCCGGCGGGATATCCGGCTCGACTTGAGAGATCGCGCGGCGATCATCCACCGGGGGCGACGGGAACCCCGACCCGTGATCCGTTTCATCCAATCGCTTGATAAACCCGGCGCATCCGTCGTATCCTCACCAGCACGCGGGGTGAAACGATTCACCTCCGCACCGAATCGACGACGATCACGGACGGAGCGACTTGTGACGCGCATCCCCCGGACCCGCCCGGCACCCGGCGACCTCTCCCGCCGCGCATTCCTCTCCTCGATCGCCCTCAGCGGCGTCGGACTCGGACTCGCGGGCTGCAAGGTCATCGACGGCGGCGTGCTGCCCGACGAGCAGAAGGGCCTCCAGCTCAGCAGGGAGGCGGCGCCCGGACGCGAGCGCACGATCGAGATGTACTCGGTCTGGGGCGGCCTCGCCGGCAACGCCTGGTGCTCGCTCGCCGAGCTCTACGAGAAGTCGCAGAGCCACACCGGCGTCAAGGTCACCTACGCGCCGCAGTCCGCGGACACGCAGGTGCGCCTGCTCACCGCGATCGCGGCCGGCACCCCGCCGGACGTCGCGTTCGTGACGCCGGAGACCCATCCGCAGCTCGTCGGGCTCGGCGTCATGCGCAATCTCGACGACTACCTCACGAGCGACGACCTCGTCGAGGACGACTTCGTGCCCGCCGTCTGGAAGCAGATGTCGGCGACCGGCTCGGTCTACACGATGCCCGGCATGGTCGACCCGAACTTCCCGCTGTTCTGGAACAAGACGCTGTTCGCCGAGGCCGGCCTCGACCCGGAGGCGGCGCCGACGACCATCGACGACCTCGAGCGGGCGCACGACGCGATCTTCACCAAGAGCGGGCGCCGCATCACCCGGATCGGCACGATCCCCTGGAGCTACTACGGCTACGCGAACTCGATGTACACGCTCGGGTTCGCGTTCGGCGGCACGTTCGTCAGCGACGACAACGAGACCGTCACGCCGGACGACCCGAACGTCGTCGCGGGGCTGCAGTGGATGGTCGACTTCGCGAAGAAGGTCGGCGGCGCCGGCAACGTCGCGGTCAGCTCGCCGGCGCAGACGCTGCCCGTCATCGCGAGCGGCAACGTCGGCATGATGCCGATGACCGGCCTCGACGCGATCAACGTCTACGCGAACGCGAAGGACGTCGAGCTCGGCTCCGCGCTCTTCCCGTACGCGGAGGGCATGGGCCAGCCGGGCGGCGCGAGCTGGCTCGGCGGCTGGAGCGCGTTCATCCCGTCGGAGGCGAAGAGCCCCGACGCCGCGTGGGACTTCATCCGGTTCTGCTCGGCCACGGATGACGGCACGCTCGCGAACTACGACAAGCAGACCGCGATCCCCGGCTACGCGACGTCGCCGGCGCTGGAGCAGCTCGGCGCGGATCCGAAGACCGCGATCTACCGCGACGTGCTGCTCGAGTGCAAGAACGTGCGCCCGACGATCCCGGTCGCGAGCACCTACGCGCAGCAGCTCGACATCTACGTGGGCCAGGCCGTCTTCGGGCAGATCACCGCCAAGGAGGCGCTGAAGAAGGTCGCCGACATCACGAACGCCGAATGGGACCAGTTCCGGAAGGACCACCCGTGAGCACCCTGACCCACTGGATCCCCAGGACCCGCCGCCAGCGCAGCACGTTCCTCTGGGGCCTGTTCTTCTGCTCCCCCGCGATCATCGGGCTGGTGCTCTTCACCGGCTGGCCGATCGTCACCTCGGCGATCAACAGCTTCACGACCGCGAGCCTGCTCGGCGGGCCGTCGAAGTTCGTCGGCTGGGACAACTACGCGAAGCTCATGGCCGACGAGCAGTGGTGGCTGTCGCTCGGCAACACCCTGCTGCTGACCGTGATCTCGGTGCCGGCGGGCATCGCCGTGGCCCTCGCGCTCGCCCTGCTGCTCAACCTCCGGGTGAAGGGGCTGGCGATCTACCGCACCATCTTCTACATCCCGTCGATCGTGCCGATCGTCGCGTCCGCGGTGGTGTGGGCCTACGTGCTCAACCCGCAGTACGGCGTGCTCAACGACATCCTCGGCTGGTTCGGCATCGAGGGGCCCGGCTGGCTCAGCGACCCCGCGTGGTCGAAGCCGGCGCTCATCCTGTTCGGCCTCTGGGGCGTCGGCAACCTCATGGTGATCCTGCTGGCGGGGCTCCAGGGCGTGCCGCAGGACCTGCTCGAGCAGGCCTCCCTCGACGGCGCCGGCGCCTGGCAGCGGTTCCGCAGCGTGACGGTGCCGTTCATCAGCCCGCAGCTGCTGTTCGCCACCATCACCGGCCTCATCGGCGGCTTCCAGTACTTCACGCAGGCCTTCGTGCTCACCGGCGGCGCGGGCGCCCCGGCCGGCTCGACGCTCGTCTCGGGCGTGTACCTGTACCAGTCCG
Organism: Schumannella sp. GW821-FHT10F01; assembly: GCF_058809295.1. Lineage (NCBI taxonomy): Bacteria > Bacillati > Actinomycetota > Actinomycetes > Micrococcales > Microbacteriaceae > Schumannella > Schumannella sp. GW821-FHT10F01. Next base: position 535,862 of record NZ_JBXASM010000001.1, on the reverse strand, counting down.
CGTTCTACAACTACAAGCTCGGCTACGCGTCGGCGATCGGCTGGCTGCTCTTCGTCATCATCGCGATCATCTCCATCGCCACCTACGTCGTGATGGGACGCCGCGTCTACTACGGAGGGAGCTCGCGATGAGCGCCGTCACGAATCCGGCAACGCCCATCACCGCGACACCGCCCGCGGTGCCGGCCCGCAAGGTGCCGACGCACCGGCGGATGACCTGGCCGCGCCTCGCGCAGGCGCTCGGCAAGCACGCCCTGCTCATCGTGATGAGCATCGTGTTCCTGCTGCCGCTGGTCTGGATGGTCACCGGGTCGTTCAAGACCCAGGCCGACATCGGCGCCTTCCCGGTGAACTGGTTCCCGGACACGATCACGATCGGCAACTTCGTCTACGGGCTGCAGGCGTTCCCGTTCGGGCTGTACCTGTTCAACACGCTGCTCATCTGCGTGCCGTCGATGCTCGGCGCCGTGCTCTCGTCGGCCATGGTCGGCTACGGGGTGTCGCGCATCCGCTGGCCCTGGCGCAACGGCATCTTCACGATCCTCATCGCGACGATGATGGTGCCGTTCTACGTGACGATGGTGCCGCTGTTCACGGCCTACCGGTCGATCGGCTGGACCGGCACCTACCTGCCGCTCATCGTGCCGACGTTCTTCGGCATCCCGTTCTTCATCTTCCTCATGCGCCAGTTCTTCCTCGGCATCCCGGACGCGCTGAGCGACGCGGCGCGCGTCGACGGCGCCGGCGAGCTGCGGATCTTCTTCACCGTGATCCTGCCGCTGTGCAAGCCGGCGCTGGCGGCCGTCGCGCTGTTCCAGTTCCTGGCGTCGTGGTCCGATTTGCTCGGGCCGCTGCTCTACCTCGGCGACACCCGCACCTACACGCTCTCGCTCGGCCTCACGTTCTTCCAGGGCGCCCAGGGCGACACCGCGACCGGACCCCTGATGGCGATCTCGACGCTGATCCTCATCCCGGTCATCGTGCTCTTCTTCTTCGCGCAGAAGACGTTCATCCAGGGCATCACGATGTCCGGCATCAAGGACTGAGAGGCTGTCCGAGTGGCATCGACGGCGACCCGCATCACCATCGACTCCGACCCGTTCCTCGCCCCGGGCGGTGAGTGGCACTCCCGCGGGCACTGGCCGGCGCACTGGGTGCGCCTGCCCGGTGCCGACGAGCCGCGCGTCGACGACCCGCGCGGCCGCGGCATCCACGGCGAGGCGCAGCGCGCGGACGCGATCCTCGTGGTCGGCTACCGCCTCGCCGTCGACGCCGCCGCCGACGAGACGGTGCGCATCCACGTCTCCGCCGACGAGCGCTACGAGCTGCACCTCGACGGCGAGCTGATCGGCCGCGGGCCGGACCGGAGCGATCCCGACCACTGGAGCTTCGCGACCTACGAGCTGCGGCTGACCGCCGGCCGCCATCTGCTGGCCGCCCGCGTCTGGTCGCTCGGCGAGGGCGCGCCGTTCGCGCAGCTCAGCGCGGGCCACGGGTTCCTGCTCGCCTCCGACAGCCGCCCGGGGCTCGACACCGGCGTCGCCGCCTGGGAGGCGGCCGCGCTGCCCGGTCACGCCACGCTGCCCAACGGTGCCGCCTGGGGCACCGGCCGCAAGACGGTGATCGACGGCCGCAGCTATCCGTGGGGATGGGAGCGCGGCGAGGACCGCCTGGACTGGGTGGCCGCCGAGCAGGGCGAGCGGGCGCGCGGCGCCCGCTTCGCCAACGACCTCCGGCCCGGCCACCAGCTGATCCCCGCGATCCTTCCGGCGCAGTCCGAGTCGCTGCACGCCGGCGCGGTCGTGCGCCTGGTCGCCGACTGGTCGGGTGAGCCGACGGCGGGCACTCCGGTGCTCGCGGCGGACGATCTGGCCGACGAGCGGGCGGGCTGGCAGGCGCTGCTCGACGGGTCGGCTGTCGACGGGTCGGCACAGGGCGGTCCGGTACAGGGCGGCTCCGCGCTCACGATCCCGCCGCGCACGCGGCGCCGCGTGCTCGTCGACCTCGACCAGTACGTGTGCGCGTATCCCGTGCTGACGCTGGAGGGAGGCCGCGGCGCCCGCGTGCGGATCTCGTGGCAGGAGGCACTCCTCGACGCCGACGGCGGGAAGGGCGACCGCGACGCGATCGAGGGCCGGCTGTTCCGTCCCGTCGCCGACGCGGCGCAGGCGGAGATCCCGGTCGGCGATCTGTTCATCGCGGGCGGCGGCGTCGAGACCTCCTCGCCGCTGTGGTGGCAGGCCGGGCGCTACGTCGAGGTGACCGTCGAGACCGACGACACGGCGCTGACGCTGCGGAGCCTCGCGTTCCTGGAGAGCCGCTACCCCTACGAGCTGCGCTGGGACCTCGAGTCCGACGACGCGCGCCTCGCCGGCATCGAGCGGCTGGCCTTCCGCACGCTGCAGATGTGCTCGCACGAGACGACGATGGACTGCCCCTACTACGAGCAGCTGCAGTACGCCGGCGACTCGCGCCTCCAGCTGCTGGTGGCGTACGTGACGACCGGCGACGACGCGCTCGCCCGGCAGACCCTGCTCGCCTTCGACCGCAGCCGGGACACCACCGGGCTCACGAAGTCGCGGACGCCGTCGGCGATCCGGCAGCTGATCCCGCCGTTCTCGCTGTGGTGGGTCGCGATGGTGCACGACTTCGCCGCCTGGCGCGGCGACCTCGACTTCGTGCGACGGCTGCTGCCCGGCGTGCGGTCGGTGCTCGACGCGTTCCGCGGCGGGCTGGACGAGCGCGGGGTGCTGACGCCGCTGCCCGGCTGGACCTTCGTCGACTGGGCACAGGGCTTCCACGCCGGGGCGCCGGTCGAAGGCCAGTGGGGACCGTCCGCGGTCGGCAACCTGCAGCTCGGACTCGTCGCGGGGCTCGCCGCGGAGCTCGAGCGCTGGGCGGGCGAGCCGGAACTGGCCGGGGCGCACGAGTCGCTCCGCGGCCGGGCGCTCGCGGGCGCCGAGACCTTCTGGGATGCGGGGCGCGGGCTCTACGCCGACCAGCCGGGGCGCGCCACCTACAGCGAGCACGCGCAGAGCCTCGCCCTGCTCGCGGGCGCCGATCACGGCGTCGAGGCGCTCGAGCGGGTGCTCGCGCCGGCGGACGGCGACGGCGAGGTGATCGCGACGACCGTCTACTTCAGCCACTACCTGTTCGAGGCGCTCGGGCGGATCGGCCGCACCGACGTGATCGTCGAGCGGCTCGACCTCTGGGCCGAGCAGGTCGGATCCGGCCTCCGCACGATCGTGGAGCAGCCCGAGCCGACGCGCAGCGACTGCCATGCCTGGGGCGCGCATCCGCTGTTCCATCTCGTCGCGACCGTGCTCGGGGTGCGCCCGACGGCGCCGGGGATGGCCGCGGTCGAGGTCGTGCCGGCGCTGGGCGGCATCGGGCGGCTCGCCGTGACGATCCCCACTCCACTCGGTCCGCTCGCCGTGAGCGCCGAGGGTGCGGACGTGAGCGTGCAGGCGCCCGAGGGCATGGCGGTCTCGCGGGGCTGAGGGCTGCGGGCTGAGGGCTGAGGGCTCAGGCGAGCGGACGCGCCGCGCGGCGTCCGCGCTCGACCGCGAGCCCGACGACGCCGCCGACGAGCCCGATCGCCGCGAGCAGCGTCCACGGTGCGCTGAGCGGATCGATCGGCGAGAGCACGCCGGCGAGCACCGGGCCCGCGGCGCAGCCGATGTACGACCCGGTCTGCGTCAGCGCGGTCGCCCGCAGCGTCGAGGGGCCCGCCGTGCGCGCCACGAAGTAGTGCATGAGCCCTGCCCAGGCACCGGAGAACCCGGAGGCCAGCACCGCCCCGGCGAGGAACGCGCCGACGGCCTCGCCCGCGCCGAGCGCCGGCAGCGCGATGAGGCCCGCGCCGACGCCGCCGACGAGCACCATCGACGACGAGAGCACGAGGCCGCCGTCGCGCATCCGGTCGACCACGACGCCGAGCACGATGCGGGTGAGGATGCCGACGATGCTCGTGCCGCTGAGCAGCAGCCCGGCGCCGACCGCGTCCACCCCGCGCAGCGTCGCGGCGCTGACGAGGAACGCGGTGCTGCCGGTGACCATCGCGCCACCCGCGAAGGCGACGACCGCGAGGATGCGGAACATCCGGCGCTGGTCGGCGGGCAGCGGCGGCGCATCACGCCGGCCCGGCGTGAGCGAGCGCACGTCGCGCACCTCGACGAGGTACGCCGTCATGCCGAGCGCCGCCGCGAGCGCGGCGAAGCCGAACCCCCATCGCCAGCCGAGCGTGAGCACGACGAGCGGGATGGCGAGCCCGGCGAGCAGCGTCGAGCACGGCACGGCCGCCTGCTTGAGGCCGAAGGCCAGCCCGCGGCGGCCCGCGCGCACGCGCGTGCTGATCTGCGCGTTCGTCGCGGGATGCTGCACGCCGTTCGCGAGCCCGCCGAGCACCGTCCAGGGCGCGAACCACCACCACGACGGCGTCGCGACGGCGAGCAGCAGGAGCGCCGCGCCCGCCGCGCCCATCGACAGCGCGGTGAGCGTGCGCGGGCCGAAGCGGTCGGCCAGCTCCCCGGCCCGCGTGGACGCGAGCGCGGCCGAGATCCAGAACAGCCCGACGAGCGAGCCGAGCCCCCAGTCCGGCAGCTGCAGGTCGTCGCGGATGCCGATCACGAGTGCGCCGAGCAGGAACACCGGCAGGCTCACCACGACGGTCGCGGTGACGGCGAAGACGACGGTGACGCGGCCGGGCCGGTCGCGCGGGGCGAGCACGGCGGTCAGTCCCGCGCGGGCAGCAGCACCGGCGCGAGGTCGACGGCCGGGTCGAGGTCGAGGTCCGCGTCGAGCGGGAAGATCGGCCGCTCCACCCGCGAGAACGCGAGCCGGTCGTGATCGAGGTCGGTGCCGCCGGGCGTGATCGCCATGAACCAGCTCGCGGCCTCGGCCGCCTGACCCGGGAACAGGTAGCCGTTCTTCACGACCACGACGTCGTAGTCCTGCGGGTCGACCCACGCGATGCCGGGCATCCGCTGCGTGACGAAGGCCGGGTCGTCGGGCCGCAGGAAGTACTGCCGCGTCGTCTGCACGATGACGTGGATCGTGGAGGCGCTCGGTGCGTGGTCCGGCGCCGCCAGCAGCGCGCCGACGACGCCCTCCCCCGACAGCCCCTCGAGGAGGCGGACGACCCGCCAGCGCCGGCGCACCGGTCCGGCGTAGCGGGCGTCGGCATGCGCGCCGATGCCGGCGTCGAGCTCGGCGCCCGCGCCCGCGGCCCGGGACGCCGCGACGGCGACCGGATCGACGAGACCCGTGAACAGCATCCGGAGTCCGGCGGCGAGCACGTCGGCGCGATCGAGCGTCTCGGCGAGCGCGACGGTCAGGTCGCCGGTCGACCCGGCGCTGACGTTGTCGCCGGAGTCGGAGACGTAGAGCGGCGCGTCGGGACGCGCGCCTCCGGCGGGCGAGCCGAGCGCGAAGTCGAGCGCCTCGGACCAGGACCCCGAGTGGTCCGCGACGATGACGAACTCGCGGCGCGCGTCCCAGTACGCCGTCGCGATCTCGGCGGCGCAGGCAGTGACGGCTCCCTCATCCCAGCCGGTCACGAGCACGGCAGCCGCGCAGCGCGGCTCGTCGGCCCACGCGAAGCCGACCCAGAGGTTCGCGTCGAGCACGTCGTGCCGCTCGATCGCCGGCAGCAGCCCGCCGAAGACGGTGCGGCCGGGCTCGACGACGGTGGACGTCCGCTCGCCCGGCAGCAGCACCGGGATGCGCACGTGCGCCTTCGCCGGGCGGACGCCGCGGCGGAGCACCTCGAGCAGGTTCCGCACGGCGCGCGCGTGCGTCTCGGCCGTGTCGATGTGCGGCGCGTGCCGGTGCGCGCAGGCCAGGTCGAGCAGCCCGGCGAGCTCCGCGGACAGGTTGCCGTGGGTGTCCATCGACGCGGAGATCACGACGCCGTCGCCGGCGACCTCGCGCACCGCCCGCACGTAGGACTCCTCGGCGTCCTCGCGGCCGTCGACCGTGATCGCGCCGTGGAGGAACAGCCAGACGCCGTCGAGCGGGCCGGCGTCGCGCAGCCTGGCGACCGTCTCGGCCGTGATGGCGTCGAAGAAGACGGGGTCCACCGGGCCGCCGGGCGTGCCGGTGGCGCGGACGATCGGGATCCACTCGGCCTCGTCGACGAGGCCGCCGAGCTCGCCGAGCTTCGCGCGGAGGTCGAGCGCGGCCCAGAGCGCGTCGCCGCGGAGCACGGTCATGTCGGCCTCGCCGGTGCGGTGCTCGGAGAAGATGCTCGACTCGTGGGAGATGCCGGCGACGGCGATGCGCGGTCGACGCGGCGCGCCCGAGGCGTCCGGCGCGCCCGAGGCGTCCGGCGCGCTCACGGTCGCACCGGCAGCAGCTCGGCGGTGAGGTCGGGCTCGAAGTCGCGCTCCCACGGGAACAGCGGCGCCGCGCGACGGGTGAAGAGCAGCCGGTCGAAGTCGAGGTCGGTCCCGCCCGGGGTCAGGGCCATGAACGCGCTGCCGGCCTGGTCGACCTGAGTCGGGAACAGGTAGCCGTTCTTCACGATCACGGCGTCGTAGCCCTCGACCGGGATGATCGCGGCGAACGGCGCCCCGTTGTGCGACGCGGAGGGGTCGCCCGCGCCGACGAAGCGCTGCCGCGTGGTCTGCACGGTCACGTGCACGCCGGGCACCGCGACGGAGGCGAGCAGCGCGCCGACGACGCCCTCGCCCTGCTGACCCTCGATGATCTCGAGCACCGACCACGGCCCCGCGACCGGGCCGGCGTACCGGGTGTCGACGATCGCGCCGATCGCGCGGTCGATCGCGCCGCCGGGTCCCGCGGCGACGGCCGCGGCGACCGCCTCCGGGTCGTGGAGGCCGGCGACGAGCATCCGGATTCCGGCGGCGATCCGCTCGTCCGCCAGCGTCGCGGCGAGGGCGAAGGTGATGTCGCCCGTCGAGCCGGCGGTCACGTTGTCGCCGGAGTCGCTGACGAAGACGGGCGCGACGGCGTCGTCGCTCAGCACGAAGTCGAGGGCCTGGGCCCAGCTGCCGGCGTGGTCGGAGACGATCGCGAAGTCCTCGCGGGCGTCCCAGTAGGCGCGAGCGAGCCGCTGGGCGATCGCAGCCGCCTCGTCGGCGTCCCAGCCGGTGACGAGCGCGGCGGCCGCGTTGCGCGGCTCGTCCGCCCACGCGAAGCCGACCCAGAGGCCGGCGTCGACGACGTCGGATGCGGACGCCAGCTCCGCGTCCACCCGTGCGAACACCGATCCGCCCGGCTCGACGACGGTCGAGGTGCGCTCCCCCGGCAGCAGCACCGGCACGCGCACCCAGGCGCGGTGCGGGCGGACCCCGCGGCGGATCGACTCGACGATGCCGTCGAGCACGCGGCCCGGGGTGAGCTTGTTGTCGATGTGCGGCGAATGGCGGTGCACGCTCGCGAGGTCGACGAGCGCCGCGAGCTCGCGCGAGAGGTTGCCGTGCGGATCCATCGACATCCCGATGACGGGTCCGTCGCCGACGACGGCGCGCACCCGGCCCACGAACGCCTCCTCGGCGCCCTCGCGGCCCTCGACGCCGACGGCGCCGTGCATGTGGAGGTAGACCCCGTCGAGCGGGCCGGCGGCGAGCGCGGCCACGAGTCCCGCCGCCACCTCCTCCTCGATCGCGTCGTACACGTCCGGCAGCACCGGTCCGGACGCGCCGCCCATCGCGACCAGCACCGGCACGAACTCGACGCCCTCGGCGGCGAGCCGGGTCACGGGGTCGTAGCTGCCGAGCAGCTCGTCGCCGCGGAGCATCCGGAAGAACGCGGCGTCGGCGCGGTGCAGCGAGAAGCCGGAGGCCTCGTTGTGGAGGCCGGCGATGGCGATCCGCATCAGAGCACCACCGGCGCGAGGTCGGCCTCGAAGTCCCGGTCGAGCGGGTAGACCGGCCGCTCGACGCGGCCGAAGTCGAGCCGGTCCATGTCGAGGTCGGTGCCGCCCGGGGTCAGCGTCATGAAGCCGGTGCCGGCCATCGCGACCTGGCTCGGGAACAGGTAGCCGTTCTTCACGACGACCACGTCGTAGCCGGACGGGTCGAGGAAGGCGAGATCGCGGATGACGCCGGGCGGGAAGCCGGGGTCGTCCGGCGCCACGAAGGCGGTGCGCTCGCGCTGCACGATCACGTCGACGACGACGGGCGCGCCGATCGGGCCGCGCAGCAGCGCGCCCGTGACCCCCTCGCCCGCCGCGACGCCGTCGATCGTCCGCACGACCTCCCAGGCGCCGGCGACCGGGCCGGCGTACCGGGAGTCCACGGCGGCGCCCAGCGCCCGCTCGATGGTCGCGCCCGGCCCGGCAGCGACGGCGGCGTCGAGCGCGTCGGCGTCGGTGAGCCCGGTGAACAGGATCCGGAGGCCGGCGACGTCGTCGCGCCGGAGGGTGGCCTCGAGTGCGACGGTCAGGTCGCCCGAGCCGCCCGCGGTCACGTTGTCGCCGGAGTCGCTGAGCAGCACCGGCCGGGCGGCGCCGGCGAGGGCGAGGTCGAGCCCCTCGTCCCAGCTGCCGTGGTCGCTGACGATCGCGAAGTCGGCGCGGGCGTCCCAGTACGACTGCGCGATCTCCGCGGCGCACGCGACGACCGCGTCCTCGTCCCAGCCGGTCACGACGAGGCCGGCCGCGCAGCGCGGCTCGTCGGCCCAGGCGAAGCCGACAGTGAGGCCCGCGTCGATGACGCCGTGCCGCTCGATCGCGGGCTCCAGCCCGGCGAAGACGGTGCGACCCGGCTCGACCGCGGTCGAGGTCCGCTCCCCCGGGTAGAGCACCGGGATGCGCACGTGCGCCCGAACCGGGCGGCCGCCGTGGCGGATCACGTCGATGAGGTTCCGCACGGCGCGGTCGCGGGTCTCGAGCAGGTCGATGTGCGGCGCGTGCCGGTGCACGGCGACGAGGTCGTGGTACGACGCGAGCTCCCGCGACAGGTTGCCGTGCGTGTCCATCGATGCGGAGATGAGCACGTCCGGCCCGACGATCGAGCGGACGCGGCCGACGAAGCGCTCCTCGGCGCCGTCGCGTCCCTCCACGGCGACCGCGCCGTGGTCGTCGAGGTAGACGCCGTCGAGCGGCGCCTCGGCGACCGCCGCGGCGAGCCCGGCCAGGATCTCCGACTCGAACGCGTCGTAGGCCTCCGGCAGCACCGGCCCGGACGCCCCGGACGTCGCGCGGAGGATCGGCACCCACTCGACGTCGCGGATCGCGTCCGCGCCGAGCCGCTCGGCGAAGCGGTAGTGCTCGACGAGCTCGGCGCCGCGCGTGAGCTCGAAGAAGCCGCGGTCGGCGCGGTGCATCGAGAAGGTCGATGCCTCGTTGTGGATGCCCGCGATCGCGATGCGCATGGCTCATGCCTCCAAGGGGATGGACGACCGCGACGGCAGCAGCCGGGCGCGGAGGTCGGGGTCGAAGTCGGTGTCGAGGGGGAAGATCGGGCGTCCGGCGCGCGCGAACGGCAGCCGCGAGAAGTCCATGTCGGTGCCGCCCGGGGTCAGGGCCATGAACTCGGAGCCGGCGGCGGCCACCTGGCCGGGGAAGAGGTAGCCGTTCTTCACGACCACCGCGTCGTAGGCCGACGGGTCGAGCCACGCCTGGCCCGGAATGCGCCGCGGGAAGTAGGCGCTGTCGTCGGGCGTGGTGAACACGGCGCGTCGCCGCTGCACGGTCACGTCGATCGCCCCGCCGCCGGGCGTCTCGCGGCGCAGCAGCGCGGCGACCAGCCCGGTCGTCTCGGCGCCGTCGACGAGGACGAGCCCGTCGAGCAGCCGGACGACCCGCCACGGCCCCGGCGCCGGCGGCGCGAGCGGCGCGCTGATCCAGGCGCCGACGCCCTCGTCGAGCACGCCGCCCTCCCCCGCCGCGGCGGCGCGGTCGACGGAGTCCGGGTCGTACAGGCCGGCGACGAGCACCCGGGTCGTGCCGAGGTCGTCGCGGGCGAGCAGGGCGTGCAGCGCGACGGTCGCGTCGCCGTCCGCCCCGCCGGTCGAGTTGTCGCCGGCATCGCTGATGAACAGCGGACGCGCGGCCCCCGCGAGCAGGTGGTCGATCGCGGCGTCGATCGGGCCGTGCGCCTCCGCCGTGATGACGAAGCGCTCGCGCGCCGCCCAGTACGCCGAGGCGAGCTCCTCGGCGGTCGCCGTGATCGCGGCGGCGTCGTCGCCGGTGACGAGCACGGCGGCCGCGTTGCGCGGCTCGTCGGCCCAGGCGTAGCCGACCCAGAGGTTCGCGTCGAGCACGCCGTCCCGGGCGGCCACCGGCTCGAGCAGGCCGAAGATGGTGCGACCCGGCTCGACGAAGGTGCCGGTGCGCTCGCCCGGCAGCAGCACCGGCACGCGCACCCAGGCCCTCCGCGGGCGGCGTCCGGAGCGGATCGCCCCGATGAGGTGCGTCACGGTGCGCTCCACGGTCGCCGCGGCGTCGATGTGCGGCGAGTGGCGGTGGGCGGCCGCGAGGTCGACGAGCGACGCCAGCTCGCGCGACAGGTTGCCGTGCGGGTCCATCGACATGGCGAGCACGGCATCCTCGCCCGCGATCTCCCGGACGCGGCGGACGAAGCCCTCCTCCGCATCCTCACGGCCGTCGACGTGCATCGCGCCGTGCATGTCCAGGTAGACGCCGTCGTACGCGCCGCCCGCGAGTCCGGCCTCCAGACCCGCGAGGATCTCGGCGACCGACTCGTCGTAGAAGCCCGGATCGATCGGACCGCCGGACTGCCCGGCGGCCCGCATCACCGGCACCCACTCGACGCCGCGGAGCAGCTCGTCGCCGAGCCGCTCCGGGAACCGGTACTGCGCGAGGAGCTCCTCCCCGCGCAGCACCTGGAACCGGTCGGCACCCGTCCTGGCGAGCGAGAACATGCTCGACTCGGAGCTGATGCCGGCGATGGCGATCCTCATGCTGCGGCCTGCGCGTCCGTCCCGTGGGTCGTGCGGACTCAGGCCCGGCGCATCGCCAGCTCGGGCGCGAGCCAGTGCGGCGGGAGGTAGCCGGCCGTGTTCGAGAGCGGCAGCACCTCCTCGTGCAGGGTGATGCCGAACACGTCGGCGAGCTGCGCGCGGCGCTGCTGGATGCGGCCCCACGTCGCCGGGTACTTCGCCTGCAGCGCGGCGCGGAGGTCCGCGTCGGCCAGGGCGATCCCGTCCTCGATCTGCGACGTGTGGTACTGCGTGCCGGTGCCCGGGATGATGTCGATCTGGATCGCGTTGCCCGACTGGAACACGGTCTCCGAGTCGCGGCGCACGGGCGACGACGGCCACTCGTCGAGGTGGATGAAGTGACCCGGGTTGAGGAACACGCCGTAGAACGGCTCCCCGATCCGGCTCGCGGTGACCTCGTACAGCTCGCCCGCGGTGAGGCCGATCCGCATCGTCTCGTACCAGGCGGCCGCGGTCGCGAAGTACGGCGCGACGAGGCGCTCGACGTAGTCGGAGACGTCGCCGGGCAGCTGATCGGCCGAGGCGGTGAGGAAGCCGCTGCGGGCGGTGTTGCTGCCCCAGAGCCCGAGCCCGGTGCTGACCGGGTCGCCGACCTCGAGCACGCGCCCGCCGGGGCTGGCGACGCCCCACGAGGTGTGCAGCTGCCCGCCGAGCATCGTCGGGTGGTAGTTGAAGGGGAGCATGATCGGCGCCATCAGCGCCGAGGCCTCCAGCTCGGTCATGCCGGGGCGGATGCCGCGGATGACGCGGAGCACCGCCTCCGACGTGTGCGACGCGGCGAACTCGAAGTACGCGATCTGGTCGACGTCGTTGATGATGCGCAGCCCGTCCTGGTCGGCCACGAAGATGTCCGAGGCGCCGACGAGCTCGGCGCCGAGCGCGGCGAGCTCCTGCACGATGAAGTGCGGCACCTCGATCCAGTTCTCGGTGCCGGTGCCGCGGAACGACTTCCAGCCGACGACCCCGATGCGCTTCGCGCGGTCGAGGCCGGCGTCGCGCAGCTGCGAGGCGAGGGTGATGTCGTCCGGGTCCGGCTGGCCGGTGAGGCTGAACTTCGACTGCCGGATGATCTCCACCGGGTACGGCGTGATGCCCGCGTATGCGACGCTCTCGTTGCCGACGAGCATGCGGGGCGTCCGCCCCGGCACGAACACCATCAGCGATTCCTCGTAGCGCGGGTCGAACCCGGTGAGGAAGGCCGTGTTGGCGAAGTGCTCGCGGTCGCCGTACACCACGGCGGCGTCGAGGCCGCGCCGCTCCATCGCCGCATACAGGGCGTCGACGCGGGCGCGGTAGGTCTCGGCCGGGATCTGCGGGACGTCCCGGGGAAGCTCGATGGAGGGCAGCTCGATCTCGGCGAGTTCGACGCCCCAGCTGGTGACGGTGCTCATGATGCTTCTTTCTGGCGCGACGGCGCCGGTGCCTCGGGGCTGGAGCCCGGGACGACGGAGGTGGTGCGGAGGGGCCGCGCGCCGCGCACGCGGCCCCTCCTGAGTCGGCGAGCCGGTCCGCTAGGACTTGGCGCCGGGGGCCACCTGCCAGGCGATGTCCGGCGCCGCGAGGAGCGCTCCGAACTCGAGCCCGGTCAGGCCCGTGCGGGCGATGGTGGTGGTGGGCGTGTACGCCACGTTGCTGAACCAGGTCTCATCGACGATGGCCCGCTGCATGACCTGCTCGTAGAGGTCGTTCTGCTTGTCGGCGTCGGGCTCGGCGGCCGCGTCGTCGAGCAGACCGAGGATCTTCGAGTCCTGGCTGTCGAACGGGTTGTACTGGTTCGCACCGCCGTTGAAGAACGACTTCGCCTGCAGGTACTGCTGCTGGGCGCCGTAGTAGTAGACGCCGACGGCGTACTTCTTCGCGAGGGTGTCGTTGATCAGCTGCGTGGTGTCGCTGTACACGGTGAGGTTCGCCGTGACGCCGATGGCCTTCCAGTTCTCGACGATCGCCTGCGCCGGCACGTCGGCGCCGCCGATGTTCGTCGTCTGCATGTCGAAGCTGAAGCCATCCGGGTAGCCGGCCTCCGCGAGCAGCTTCTTGGCCTTCTTCACGTCGTACGCGTCGGAGTTCGACACGTCCTTGGAGAAGCCGGGGAAGCCCTCGATGGTGAGGTTGTTGCCGGACTTGCCGAACTTGTTCCAGACCGCCTGGGTGATGCTCTTGCGGTCGATGGCGTAGCTCAGGGCCTCGCGGACCTTCGCGTTGCCGATCGGCTTGGAGATCTCGCCGTCGCGGTCGAGGTAGCCGACGCCGTAGAGGCCGGCCTGCGAGTAGTGCACCTCGAGGCCCGACGACTCGGCCGTGATGGCGGAGGGCACGTCGGCGCGGAGCTGGATGTCCGCGTCGCCGTTCTGCACGGCCTGGAGGGCCGCCGCCGCGCTGCCCGCGACCTTGATGTGGATCTCGGCCCACTTGATCTTGGACTTGTCCCAGTAGTACTTGTTCGGCGTGTAGACGTAGGTGTCGTTCGCGACCGTCTTGGCCGTGTCGAGCACGTACTGGCCGGCGCCGTACGACGCGCTCTTCAGCGCGGTCGGGTCGGCGAGGCCCTTCGGGTTGATGACCGCGCCGAGGTGCGTGCGCTGGCTCAGCAGGTAGGGCAGCGTGCTGTTCGGCTTCGAGAGCGAGACGACGACGGTGGAGTCGTCGGTGGCCTCGGCGGTGGTGTCCTTGCCGAGCCAGGTGCCGCCGTTGACGCCGCTGGCGATCATGTACTCGATCGACTTCGCGACCGAGTCCGCCGTCATCTTGGTGCCGTCGGAGAACTTCACGCCCTTGCGCAGCGTGAGGGTGAACTCGGTGCTCTTGTCGTTGTACGACCACTTCGTGGCGAGGTCCGGCTGGTACTCGCCGTCCTTGTCGAGGCGGATGAGGGTGTCGTAGGGGATGCCGATGAACTGGTTGTTCGCCGGGTCGACGTTCTGCAGAGCCGGGTCGAGGCTGACCGGGGCGGACGGGACGGCGACGGTGAGCGTCTCGGTCGGGTCGCCGGCCGCGACGGTCTTGTCGTCCGTGGCGGCGCCGGCGCAGCCCGCGAGCGCGACCGTCGTGGCGGCGACCGCCGCGACGACGCCGAGCACACGGATGCGCACGGCCCGGCGAAGGGGGGTGCTGTGCATAATGGGGTTCTCCATCGTGAGAGGTGGTGTGAGCGGTGTGGTGCGCGGCGCTAGAGCGCCGTTGCCGGGACGGTCAGGTCGTCCGGCGCCGTCTCCCTTCCTGCGATGGGAGCGTCCTCGCGGTATTCGGCCGCGAGGGCGTCCCACGCTCGGCGTCGCTGACGCTGGGTGGCGGGGTCCGGGTACGGCTCGGCCGCGAGCAGACGCTTCGTGTAGAGCTCCCTCGGGTGCTCGTACACCTGCTCGGCGGTGCCGTATTCGACGACGCGTCCGCGGCTCATGACCGCGATGTCGTCGCTGAGGAGGCGCACGACGGTGAGGTCGTGCGCGATGAAGAGGTAGGCGACGCCGGTCTCCCGCTGCAGCGAGCGGAAGAGGTTGACGATCTGCGCCTGCACCGACAGGTCGAGCGCCGACACCGGCTCGTCGCAGACGACGAGGCGCGGGCTCGACATGAGCGCGCGGGCGATGGCGATGCGCTGGCGCTGTCCGCCGGAGAAGCTGCCGGGGAAGCGCGTCAGCGCCTGGGCGCCGAGGCCGACCTTGTCGAGCAGCTCGACGGCGCGGTCGCGGGCCTTCGCCCGCGACATGGTGCGGTTCGCCACCAGCGGCTCGGTGAGGATCTCGCCGACCTTCTTCGCCTCGTTGAGTGAGCTGCGCGGGTCCTGGAAGACGACCTGGAGGTCGGAGCTGATGCGCTGGCGGGCACGTCGTCCGATCTTGGTGATGTCCTCGCCGTCGAAGCAGATCCGGCCCTGCGTGGCGCGGGCGAGCCCGAGGATGGCGCGGCCGACGGTGGACTTGCCGGAGCCGGACTCGCCGACCACGCCGAGCGTGCGGCCGGCCTGGATCTCGTAGTCGATGCCGGTCACGGCGGTGAACGCCTTGCGGCCGCGGCCGTACGTGACCGCGAGGTCCTCGATCTTCAGCAGGGGCTCGGTCATGATGCTGCTCCGCTCGTGGCGAGTTCGCGCTCCTGCGACGGGGTGAGGAACGTGCCGGTGATGACCGGCAGGTCCTCACCGGGAGTCGCACCGTGGGGGTTCGACTCCAGCAGCGCGCGGGTGTACGGGTGGGCCGGACGGTGGAAGATCTCCTCCGCCTCGTTCTGCTCGACGATCTCGCCGCGGTACATCACCACGACCCGGTCGCAGACGTCGGCGATCACGCCCCAGTCGTGGGTGATGATCATCATCGACATGCCGGTCTCCTCGCGGAGCCGGAGCAGCAGGCCGAGGATGCCGGCCTGCACGGTGACGTCGAGCGCGGTGGTCGGCTCGTCGGCGACGAGCAGCTCGGGGCGGCCGGCCAGAGCGAAGGCGATGGAGACGCGCTGCGCCATGCCGCCGGAGAGCTCGTGCGGGTACTTCCCGGCCGCGCCGGCGGGGTCGGGCAGCTCGACCTGGGTGAGCAGCTCGAGCATCCGGGTGCGGGCGGCCGGTCCGGTCAGCCCGCCGTCGTTCACGCGGATCGCCTCCAGCAGCTGACGGCCGACCTTGAAGTTCGGGTCGAGCGCGACCATCGGCTCCTGGGCGACGTACGCGATCCGCTTGCCTCGGTAGGCCGCGAGGCGGTGGTCGTCGAGGGCGGAGAGGTCGACGCCGTCGAACAGCACCCGGCCGCCGGTCACGGCGACGCCCTCGCCGACGACGCCGAGGATGCCGAATGCGACCGTCGTCTTGCCGGAGCCGGACTCGCCGACCAGGCCGACGACCTCGCCGCGGCCGATCGAGAAGCCGACCTCCTTGACGATCGGCACGATGCCGCCCGGCGCGTGGTAGCCGACGTCGAGGCCCTCGACGGAGAGCAGCGTGCCCTCCGGCATCGTGCGCCGGATCGGGTCGCCGGTCGACTTGACGCCGGCGGTGAGCTTCGAGGCCGACCAGCCGGACGCGAGGCGGTCGCGGGCGAGGTCGCCGAGCACGCCGATCGAGAGCGCGGTGAGCGCGATGACGAGGCCGGTCGGGTAGAGCATGAACGGGTTCTGCGAGATGCGCAGCGCCGCCTCGTTGACCATGTTGCCCCAGCTGGGCTGCGGCGGCTGCACGCCGAAGCCGAGGTAGCTCAGCGTGCTCTCCACGACGATCGAGGTGGCGGCGAAGATGCCGAGCTGCACGATGATCAGGCCGCGGGCCCGGGGCAGCACGTGCTGGAAGATGATGTACGCCGGCGAGAGGCCGCTGACCTTCGCCGCATCGACGAACAGCTCGTTGCGCACCGACATCGCGGTGGAGCGGACCAGCAGGATCAGCGACGGCGCCGCGTGCACGCCGTAGACGGCCATCGCGATCACCGTGTTGTTGCGGTAGACCGACAGCACCACGAACAGCAGCACCAGGCCGGGCAGCGCGATCACGATGCTCGTCAGGGCGATGACGACCCGGTCGGTGAGCCCGCCCGCGTAGCCGGCCACGAGGCCGACGACGACGCCGAGCACGAGGTAGATCACGATCGCGGTGCCGACCCCGGCGAGGGTCGGCGCGCCGCCGTACATGAGGCGGGAGAGCACGTCGCGGCCGAGGGAGTCGGTGCCGAGCAGGTGCGCGGCGCTCGGACCCTGGAGCGAGTTGAGCAGGTTCTGCTCGGTCGGGCCGTACGGCGCGAGCCACTTCGCGAAGATCACGCCGACGAGCACGGCGAGCAGCCAGATCGCGGCGATCCCGCCGGTGATCCGGCGGCCGAGGCGGGCGCGACGGAAGCGCGCGGTCGTGGTCGTCGACGCCGTCACGGCCACGGAGGCGGACGCGGTCGGAGCGGTCGCGGTCATCGGGCTGCCACCTTCGGGTTGAGGAAGACGTAGAGCACGTCGGTGAGGAGGGTCACGACGACGATCACGAGCGTGTAGACGAGCACCGAGCCCTGCACGATCGACAGGTCGTGGGTCAGGGTGCCGCTCGCGACCGCGGAGCCGAGGCCCGGGATCGCGAAGATCTGCTCGAGTGCCGCGGTGGCCCCGAAGAGGTTGATGAAGTTCACGGAGACGGCGGCCGCGATCGTGACCGAGGCGTGCCGCATCCCGTGCCGGAAGACGAGCGAGCGGCGCGGGATGCCGTTCGCCTGCAGGAACCGCATGAAGTCGCGGCTCAGGGCGTCGGAGTAGGCGTTGCGCGCCTGCTTCGCCACGAGAGCCGTGCCGGCCAGGCCGAGCGAGCCGACCGGCAGGATCATGTGCCGCAGCCAGTCGCCGGGATCCTCCGTGAGCGGCGTGTAGCCGATCGAGGGCAGCAGATGCAGCTTGCCGGAGACGACCACGATGAGCAGCAGCGCCACCCAGAAGTTCGGGAGGGCCAGGCCGAGCATCGCGACGACGTCGAGCGCCCGGCTCAGCGGGCCGCCCTTGATGGCCGCGAGCACGCCGATCGAGATGCCGACCACCGCGGCGACCAGCGTCGCGAGGAGGCCGATGGAGAGCGTCGGCAGGAAGCGCTGGCCGATGATCTTCGTCACCGGCTCGCCGCTGTAGATCGACGTGCCGAGGTCGCCCTTGATGGCGCCGCCGATCCAGTTCGCGTACTGCACGAGGATCGGCTTGTCGAGGCCGAGCTGGGCGTCGAGCGCCGCGATCTTCTCCGGCGTCGCGTCCTGACCCAGGATCACGATGGCCGCGCTGCCCGGGATGAGCGAGGCGAGGAAGAACGTCAGGAACGTCATGATGAACAGCACGGGAATGGCGAATGCCACCCGGGACAGGATCAGTCGGACCAATGGGATGCCTATCTGGTCGGACAGCCCGGAACCGGAGTCCCGATGCTGTTGCGCTACGTTGCGTTCATTCAAGGTAGCGCGTGTTTCGTCCGAGTGCACCGTTTTGTTTCCGGAGCGTTAAGTCTGCGACCGCCCGAGAGCCCTGTAATTGCAGGGATCGAGCGTCCGTCGAAACCAACTGGTGTTAAGTTTCCTACGTTTGCAGGGTTACCGCGGGGGTAGGACGCGCAGAATCCGACACGAAAGTGTTGCGCAACGCTGTGGACACGATTGCGTCGTTATCGGACCGTGATCGAGGGTCGGCAGGTCGCGGGCTCGGAGGGAGCGGGTCGATCAGCGCTCGAGCAGCGAGAGCACGTGCTCGAGGTGCGCGGCCATGTCGAGCTCCGGATCGAGCATCCACTGCACCTGCAGCCCGTCGGCCAGCGCGATGAAGGCGGTGGCGAGCACCTCGGGATCGGCCCGCTCGTCGAGCTCGCCCGCCTCCTGCCGCCGGCGCAGGTCGTCGGCGATGCGGGCGCGCATCCGCGCGTAGCGCTCGGTGAAGAACTCGTGGGCCGGATGCGCCGGATCGCCCGCCTGCGTCACGAGCACGCTGTGCAGCTCGATCAGACCCGGGGTCGACAGGTTGCGGCGCAGCGCGCCCGCGAGCCCGCGGGCGGTGCCGGCCTCCGGGTTGTCCGCCCGGCCGAGCTCCTCGCGGCGGCGCAGCACCTCGGCGAGCAGGTTCTCGCGCGAGCCGAAGTGGTGCAGCAGCCCGGCCTGCGTCAGGCCGGTGCGCTCGGCCACCTCGCGGAGCGACGTGCCCCGGTAGCCCGAGGTCGAGAAGACCTCCAGGGCCGCCTGCACGATCTCCTCGCGACGGGCCTCGCCCTTCGCGACGACACCGGGGTTGGCCATACCGGGATGCTAGCCCGCGGCCGCAGACGGCCCCGCCGCGAGCTCCTCGGCCCGGCGGATCTGCCGCTCGCTGCGGTTCGAGAGCAGCAGGAACGTCATCGCCGATCCCGCGAGCACGACCATCGCGACGAGCTGGGGTGCGAGCGTGTGCGCGCCGAACAGCCCGACGACGGGCGACACGATCGAGCCGGTGCAGAACTGCACGAAGCCGATCGTCGCCGACGCGGATCCGGTCGAGCGCGTCACCTGGTTCAGCGCGAGCCCGATGAGGTTCGGCCCGTTGAGGCCGAGCGGGGCCATCGAGGCGGTGATGCACGCGGCGATCACGCCGGCGGGCAGCGAGAGCCCCCAGGCCGCCGCCGTCAGGGCCGTGCCGACCATCGAGAGCCCGAGCCCCCACATCACGAGCCGCTTCGAGCCGAACCGGCGCAGCCAGCGGTTCGTGACGAAGTTGACCGCGACCGCGCACGCGGCGTTGACCGTGAAGAGCAGCCCGTACTCCGCCGCCGAGAACCCGAGCACGTTCTGGTAGACGAACGGCGACGAGGCGACGTAGGCCATGAGCGTGCCGTACGACCCGGCCTGGATCACGACGTAGACCAGGAACGAGCGGTTGCGGAGGTGGCCGATCACGGCGGGCAGCCCGAGGAAGCGGTTCGGCCCGGTGTCGCGCAGCTCGAGCGGGTGGGTCTCGGGCACGGCGACCGCGATGACGATCAGGAGCAGCATCGCGTCGGCGGCGATGAACCAGAGCGGCCCGCGCCATCCGAACGCGGCGGTGAGCTGGCCTCCGACGAACGGCGCGAGCAGGTTCAGCGCGCCGCTCGCGACGGTCGTGACGGCGAGCACGGACGTGGTGTCGGCCCCCGCGGTCCGGTCGCGGATGATCGCCTTCGCGATCGCCATGCCCGCCGACGCGGCGAGCCCCTGCACGAGCCGGGCGAGGATGAGCACCCCCGCGGTCGGCGCGAGCGCGGCCGCGATCGCCGCCGCGGCGCACACCGCCGTGCCGACGAGCAGGGGCCCACGGCGGCCGACGCGGTCGGAGAGCGGGCCGAAGAACAGCTGCCCGGCGGCGACGCCGATGAGGAAGGCCGTCAGCGTCAGCTGCATCGTGCTGGCCGAGGTGCCGAGCTCGCGCGCGGCGCTCGGGAACCCCGGCAGGAACGAGTCGGTCGTGTACGGCGTGAGCGACGTGATCATGGTCAGCGACGCCAGCAGGGCGAAGTTGATCTGGACGAGCCGGCCGGGCTGGACGCGCTGCGCGGTCACGGCGCTCGCCTCGCTTCCCCTGAACTGAACAACGGTAGGTTTTAGATACTAAACGTCATTCAGTTTCATGTCCAGCCGGATGCGCTCCAGCCGGACGCAGTCCATCCGAATGCGGTCCGACCCGATGCAGTCCGACCCCGATGCAGTCCGACCCCGATGCAGTCCGTCCGGGAGGCTGGTGCGGATGCGTCCCCTGAGGCTCGCGCGCCGCATCCGCCACGGATGCCCGGACGGAATGCATCCGAGGGGCGGCGCCGAAGCTCAGGTCGCGGGGGCCGAGGCGACCGCCGTCGCGGCCGGCGCCGGGGCACCCGGGACGGCGGGCGGACGACGACGGCTCAGCAGGATGGCGATCACGGTCGCGACCACCTGCACGCCCGCGACGACGAGCCAGTCGGTCGGCGCGTGCGAGTTCGCGTACGCGAGCCCGAACAGCAGGGGCCCGCCCCCGCTGCCGAGGTACGAGCCGGTCTGCACGATGCCGGTCGCGCTCGGGGTGGCCGGTCCGGCGACGCGGGTGACGACGAAGTGGGTGAGGCCGGTCCAGCCCCAGCCGGGTCCGAGGGCGAGCAGCACGCCGATCGCGTAGGCGACGGGCGAGCCGACCGACATGAGCACCGTGCCGATCGCCCCGACGCCGAGCAGCACGGTGGCGAGCGGGAGGGCGATGCGTCCGCCGGTGCGGTCGGCGAGGCGTCCGGCGCCGATGCGGAAGCAGGCGCCGAGGAGGCTGCCCGCGCTGAGCAGGATGCCCGCCCAGCCGTCGTCGATGCCGCGGTCGATGCCGGCGGTGACGGCGTACGACGAGGACGCGCCGGCCGCGCCCGCGCCGAGCGTCGTGACGGAGGCGACGAACAGCAGGTACCGGGCGAGGGAGCCGGTGATCGGCACATGCGGCTTGCGGTCGCGCTTAGCGACCCGGTGCGGACCGAAGCGGAGGAAGGCGACGAGCAGCGCAACGCAGAGCAGGGCCGCGACCCCGAAGCCCCACCGCCAGCCGAGCCAGAGCGCGATGGCCGGCACGCTGAGTCCGGCGAGCAGCGCCGCGAAGGGCACCGCGCCCTGCTTGATGCCGAGCGCGGTCGCCATCCGCCCCGGGTTCACGCGCACGGCCATGAGGTGGTTCGAGGCCGGATGCCCGAGGCCGTTGCCGGCGCCGCCGACGGCGCCCCAGACCAGCAGCCACCCCCACGCGGGCACGAGCAGCGCGCTGCCGGCGACGCTGATCACGGCGATCGAGATCGAGAGGATCGTCGCGGTGCGGCTGCCGATCCGGCCGATCACGCGGCCGGAGGCCATCGACACGAGCGCGGCGGCCGCCCAGTAGGCGGCGACGGCGGCGCCGAGCGCCCAGGCGGGCGCGGCGACCTCCCCGCGCAGCTGCACGAACAGCGCGCCGAGGAGGAAGACCGGGATGCTGCCCGCGATCGTCGTGCCGACGGCGAGGGCGACCGTCATCCGCCCGGTATCACGCCGCATCAGGCGCCGCGCTCGGAGGACGGGCCGCGGTCCGAGAGCAGCGGCGGGAGGGGCGCGACCGGCAGCGCGAGCGGCACGAGCTCGGCCTCGAAGTCGCGGTCCATCGGGAAGGTGGGCCGCCACAGCCGGGTGAACTCGAGCCGGTCGAAGTCGAGATCGGTGCCGCCCGGCGTGGTGGCGAGGAACTCGCTGCCGGCCATGGCCCGCTGGTTCGGGAACAGGTAGCCGTTCTTCACGACGACCACGTCGTAGGGCGCGATGTCGACGAAGGCGAGGCCGATCATGGCGAAGGCCGGGGTGGCGTCGTCGAGCCCGCCGACGAAGCGCTGGCGGAACCGCTGCACGCTGACGGAAACGGTGCCGTCGCGCAGCACGGCGCCGACGATCCCCTCGCCGTAGACGCCGTCGATGAGCCGCTCGACCGTCCAGGATCCCTCGACCGGGCCGCCGGTGCGCGCGTCGACGACCGCGCCGATGCCGCGCTCGAGCACGGCGCCGACCCCTGCGGCGATCGCCGCCTCGAGCGTCGGCGCGTCGACGAGCCCGGCGAACAGGAACTCGACGCCCGCCTCGCGCACGTCGTCGCGGGCGAGCGTCGCGTGGAGGGCGGAGGTCGTGTCGCCCGAGCCGCCGGCCGTCACGTTGTCGCCTGCGTCGCTGAGGTACACCGGCCGCGGGCTGCCCGCGAGCACGAAGTCGAGCCCCTCCTCCCAGGTGCCCCAGTTCGGGCTGGTGATGCCGAAGTCGGCGCGGGCGTCCCAGTACTGCCGGCCGATGTGGGCGACGGCGGCATCGGCGGCCTCCTGCGTCGACGCCGTGGCGAAGGCGGCGGCCGCGTTGCGGTCCTCGTCGGCCCACGGGAACCCGCACCACAGGTTCACGTCCTGCACGCCGAAGCGCTCGATCGACGGGATCAGGTCGCCGAAGATGCTCGTCGCCGGCTCGAACAGCGTGCTGGTGCGCTCGCCTGGCAGCAGCACGGGCACGCGCATCCACGACTTCGCCGGGCGGACGCCGGAGCGCAGCACCTCGAGCAGGCTCGTCACCGCGCGGTCGCGCGTCTGCAGCCGGTCGATATGCGGCGCGTGCCGGTAGCAGGCGGCGACGTCGATGAGCCGGGCGAGCTCCTCGCTGAAGTTGCCGTGCGGGTCCATCGAGATGGCGAGCACGGCATCCGGCCCGACGATCTCGCGCACCTTCCCGACGAAGCGCTCCTCGAGCCGGGTGCGCCCGAGCACGGCGAGCGCGCCGTGCATGTCGAGGTAGACCGCGTCGTACGGGGCGCAGGCCGCGAGCCCGGACATCACCTCCGCCTCGAAGCGGTCGTAGAACTCCGGATCGACCGGACCGCCCGCACCCGTCGCGGCGCGCGCGACCGGCACCCACTCCACCCCGTCGACGAGGGCCCCGAGGCGTCCCGGCCAGTCGTAGTGCTCGAGGAGGTCGGCGCCGCGGAGCACCTCGAAGATCGACTCGCGCATGACGTCGAGCGAGAAGGTGGAGCACTCTCCGGAGATGCCGGCGATGGCGATGCGCATGGGTCGGGGTCCGTTCGGATGGGGCGGGGGCGGTCAGATCAGGACGGGAGCGAGATCCGGCTCGAAGCCGCGGTCGAGCGGGAACATCGGCCGCGACCAGCGGAGGATCGGCAGCCGGTCGACGTCGAGGTCGGTGCCGCCCGGCGTGAAGGCGAGGAACGAGGTGCCGGCCACCGCGACCTGGGTCGGGAACTGGTAGCCGTTCTTCACGACGACGAGGTCGTAGCCGCTCGGGTCGATCCACGCCCGTCCGGCGGCGAGGCCGGAGCCGATGGCCGGGTCGCCGGGCGCCACGAACGCGACGCGGGCGGCCTGCACGTTCACGGCGAGCGGCCCGTCCTCGAGCAGCGCACCGGCGATGCCGTCGCCGTCCTCGGCGGGGATGAGCCGCGCCACCGTCCAGGTGCGCGTCACCGGCGGCGCGTACCGGGCGTCGGTGTGCGCGCCGACCGCGAGCTCGAGCTCGGCGCCCTCGCCGGCGGCGATCGCGGCCGCGAGCGCGGCCGGGTCGTAGAGCCCCGCGACGAGCGCCGTGCGCCCGGCCCAGGCCTCCGGATGCTCGGCGAGCGCGTGCAGGCAGTAGGTCACGTCGGCGGAGGCTCCCGCCGTCACGTTGTCGCCCGAGTCGCTGACGACGAGGGGCGTCGCGGTGCCGGCGGCCAGCAGCTCGAGCGACTCAGCGAACGTGCCCGAGTGCTCCACGACGATGTCGAAGTCGTCGCGGGCGTCCCAGTACGAGCGGGCGAGCTCGGCGGCGCAGGCGAGCGCCGCCTCCGGGTCCTCCGCGGTGACGAACGCGGCGGCATGATTGCGCGGCTCGTCGGCCCAGGCGAAGCCGATGTAGAGATTCGCGTCGAGCACGCCGTGGCGCTCGATCGCCGGCTCGAGCGCGCCGAACACGCTGCGCCCCGGCTCGACGACCGTCGAGGTGCGCTCCCCCGGCAGCAGCATCGGGATGCGCACCCAGGCCTTCGCCGGGCGGATGCCGCGCTCCAGCACGTCGACGAGGTTGCGCACCGCCCGCCGCCGCGTCAGCACGTTGTCGATGTGCGGCGCGTGCCGGTGGCAGGCCGCGAGGTCGAGCGTCTCGGCCAGCGGACGGCTGAGGTTGCCGTGCGGGTCCATCGAGGCGGAGATGATCGCGTCCGGGCCGACGATCTCCCGGATGCGGCCGGCCAGGATCGCCTCGGCGTCGTCGAGGCCCTCGACGTTCGCGGCGCCGTGGAAGGCGAGATAGAAGCCGTCGACCGGCCCGGCCGCCGCGAGCGTCGTGCACAGCTCCTCGAGCAGCGCGTCCCAGGTGCCGCGCTCGATGGGGCCCGAGGCCCCGCGGATGGCGTGCACGGTCGGGACCCACTCGATCGCCGCCGCGCGCTCCGCGCCGAGCCACTCCGCCACCTCGAACGCGTCGAGCAGCTCCCGGCCGCGGCGGACCTCGAAGTCGTCCATCCCGGTCGTCTGCAGCGTGAAGGTGCTCGACTCGAGGTGGATGCCGCCGATCGCGATGCGCATGGTGCTCCTCCGGTTGCGGGCGCTCAGCCGATCGCCGGCAGGATCACCGGCGTCAGGTCGGGCTCGAAGTCGTCGTCGAGCGGGTAGATCGGGCGCCAGACCCGCTCGAAGTCGAGCCGCTCGATGGTCACGTCTGTGCCGCCCGGCGTCAGCGCCATGAACCACGACCCGGCCTTCGTCTGCTGGTCGGGGAACAGGTAGCCGTTCTTCACGACCACGACGTCGTAGCCCTCGACCGGGATCCAGGCGTGGCCGGGCAGCCGCCGGCCGGTCATCGGGCCGATCACGGCCGGGTCGACGAAGTACGAGCGGCCCTGCTGGACCATGACGTGCACGCCGTCGGCCTCGAGCAGCGCGCCGACGACGCCCTCGCCCTCGTACAGCCCGTCGATGAGCCGCAGCACCGTCCAGTCGCGCACGACCGGCGCGCCGAACCGGTCGTCGACCACCGCGCCGATGCCGCGGGACAGCGTGCCGCCGACGCCGGCCTCGACGGCCGCGGCGACGGACGCCGGGTCGGTCATCCCGGCGAACAGGATGCGCAGCCCGGATGCGAGCACGTCCTCCCGCGCGAGCGTCGCGGTCAGCGCCAGCGTGATGTCGCCGGCCGAGCCCGCCGTGACGTTGTCGCCGGCGTCGCTGAGGAACAGCGGCGCGGCCGGGCGGGTCAGCGCGAAGTCGAGCGCCTCGTCCCAGGTGCCCGAGTGGTCGCTGACCACGACGAAGCCGTGCCGCGGATCCCAGTAGTGGTGGGCCAGCTCCTCCGCGGTCGCCGCGATGACCGCCTCGTCGTAGCCGGTGACCATGACGGCGCCGCCGTTGCGGTCCTCGTCCGCCCAGGCGAACCCGACCCACATCGACACGTCGACGATGCCGTCGCGCTCGAGCATCGGCTCGAGCGCCCCGAACGCCGTCTTCGCCGGTTCGACCAGTGTCGACGTGCGCTCCCCCGGCAGCAGCACCGGCACGCGCACCCACGCCTTGAGCGGCTTCCGACCCGAGCGGACGACCTCGACCAGCTTCTGCACGGCGCGCTCGCGGATCGGCCAGGCGTCGATGTGCGGCGCGTGCCGGAACGCGACGGCGAGATCGACCTGCTCCGCCAGCTCCCGGCTGAAGTTGCCGTGCGTGTCCATCGACATGGAGATCACCGCCGCCGGCCCGACCGCCTCGCGGACGCCGCGGAGCAGCTCCTCCTCGGCGTGGTCGCGGCCCGCGACGTGCGCGGCGCCGTGGAGGTCGAAGTAGACGCCGTCGACCGGGCCGAGCGCGCGGAGGCCGTCGACGATCTCGTCGCGGAACGCCTCGAACGCGGCCGGATCGAGCGGACCGCCCGCGCCGCCGTGCGCGCGGAACACGGGCAGCCACTCGATGTCGTCGCCGTCCGGGATCCACGACGCGAGGTCGTAGAGGCCGAGCAGCTCGTCGCCGCGGTGGATGCTGAAGTGCTCCGCCAGCATCCGGTGGCGGGAGAACGTGCTCGACTCGGTGCCGAAGCCGGCGATGGCGATGCGCATGGAGCGGTCCTTCGTGATGGCGCTGGTCAGCGCTCGCCGGCGGCGAGCACCACGGGGGTGAGGTCGGCCTCGAAGTCGGTGTCGAGCGGGAAGATCGGCCGCTGCACCTTCTCGAACGCGAGGCGCTCGACCACGAGGTCGGTGCCGCCGCGGGTGAGGGCCATGAACGAGCTGCCGGCGACCGCGAGCTGGCTCGGGAACTGGTAGCCGTTCTTCACCACGACCACGTCGTAGCCCGACACGTCGAGGTGGATCGCGCCGTACCAGGGGAACAGCGGGCTCGACGGGTCGCCCGGTCCCACGAACGGGGCGATCTGCCGCTGCAGCACGACCGTCGTGTCGCCGTCGCGCACGATCGCGCCGGTCAGCCCCTCGCCGTAGAGCCCCTCGACGAAGCCCTCGACCTCCCAGCGGCCGGGCACGGGCTCGGCGTAGCGCGAGTCGACGACCGCGCCGATCGCGCGCTCGAGCACCGCGCCGACGCCGGCCTCCACCGCCGCCTCGAAGGCGGCGACGTCGACGATGCCCGCGAAGATCGAGCGGATGCCCGCCATCCTCGGGTCGGCCCGGGTCGCGGCGAGCGGTCCGGTCGTGTCCTGCGAGCCGCCGGCGCGGCCGTTGTCGCCCGCGTCCGAGACGAAGACCGGCCGCGCGGCGCCGTCCACGACGAAGTCGAGCGCCTCCTCCCAGCTGCCGGAGTGGTCCATCACGATCACGAAGTCCTCGCGGGCGTGCCAGTACCACCCGGCGATCTCCTCGGCGCACGCCGCGACGGCGGCCGGGTCGTCGCCGGTCACGAACGCGGCGGCCGCGTTGCGATCCTCGTCGGCCCAGGCGAACCCGACCCAGAGCCCAGCATCGAGCACGCCGTGGCGCTCGATCGCCGGCAGCAGGCCGCCGAACACGGTCGCCCCGGGCTCGACCGCCGTCGACGTGCGCTCGCCCGGATGCAGCACGGGGATGCGCACCCATGCACGGGTCGGGCGCACGCCGGAGCGCAGGACCGAGATGAGGTTCGTCACGGCGCGGTCGCGCGTCGCGAGGTTGTCGATGTGCGGGGCGTGCCGGTGCGCGGCGGCGAGGTCGAGCAGGCCGGCGAGCTCGCGGCTGAGGTTGCCGTGCGTGTCCATCGAGGCGCTGATGACGGCATCCGGCCCGACCACCTCGCGCACCCGGCGCACGAACTCCTCCTCGATGCGGTCGCGGTCGTCGACGTGGACGGCCCCGTGCAGCTCGAGGTAGACGCCGTCGACCGGACCGGCCGCGCGCAGCGCTGCGATCGTCTCGTCGAGCAGCGGATCGATGTAGCCGTGCAGGATCGGGCCGCTCGAGGCGCCCATGAGCCGCACCGTCGGCACCCACTCGACGCCCTCGATGACGTCCGCGCCGAGCCGGTTCGCGAAGTCGTACTGCGCGAGCATCTCCTCGCCGCGCTGCACGAAGAAGAAGCCGTCGCCGGCGCGGTGCTCCGAGAATCCGCTCTGCTCGCCGTGGAGGGCCGCGATCGCGATGCGCATCAGGCGCTCGGGGTCGCGGTGGCGTTCGCGCCCGCGCTCGGGATCCACCGCGGGGCGAGGTCCGGCTCGAAGCCGCGGTCGAGCGGGAACATCGGGCGGTCCACCCGCGTGAACTCGAGCCGCGAGAAGTCGAGCTCGGTGCCGCCGGGCGTCAGCGCCATGAAGGTGCTCGCCGCGAGCGCCGTCTGGCCCGGGAAGAAGTAGCCGTTCTTCACGACGACCACGTCATACGGGCTGAGGTCGTGCCAGACGTTGCCCGGCCGCGGGATGTGCGTCGGGTCCTGCGGCGGCGTGAACTTGATCCGGATGCGGTGCAGCGACACGTGGATCGTCCCGTCGTCGACGACCGCGCCGACGACGCCCTCGCCGAGCGCGCCGTCGATGATCTCGAGCACCGTCCACGGGCCCGGCAGCGGTGCGGCGTAGCGGTCGTCGAGCTGCGCGCCGACGGCCCGGTCGAGCACGCCGCCGACGCCGGCCTCGACGGCCGCGTCGAGCGCGTCCGGGTCGACGATGCCGGCGAACAGCCACTTCCGTCCGTCCGTCGCGGAGGGCCGGGCCAGCGTCTCGCTCGCGGCGAAGGTGATGTCGCCGGACGCGCCGGCGGTCACGTTGTCGCCCGCGTCCGCGATCCACACCGGCGTCGGGGTGCCGCTCTCGACGAAGTCGAGCGCCTCGGACCAGTCGCCGGAGTGGTCGGTGACGATCTGGAAGCCGTCGCGGGCATCCCAGTACAGCTGCGCCAGCTCGGCGGCGGTGGCCTCCACGGCCTCCGCGTCCCAGCCGGTGACCATGACGGCGGCGCCGTTGCGGTCCTCGTCGGCCCAGGCGAAGCCGACCCACATGCCGGCGTCGAGGATGCCCTCGCGCTCGGAGGCCGGCTGCGCGGCGCCGTAGACGCTCGCGCCCGGCTCCACCGTGGTCGAGGTGCGCTCGCCGGGCAGCAGGATCGGCACGCGCACCCACGACTTCAGCGGCTTCTCGCCGCGGCGCAGCACCGTCACGAGGTTGCGGATCGCACGCTCGCGGGTGAGCTTGTTGTCGATGTGCGGCGAGTGCCGGTGCGGGCTGCCGAGGTCGACGAGCCCGGCGAGCTCTTCGCTGAAGTTGCCGTGCGGGTCCATCGAGACGCTGATCACGCAGGCGTCGCCGACGACCTCGCGGATGCGGCGGAAGAGGTGCTCCTCGGCGTGCACGCGTCCCTCGACGTGGGCGGCGCCGTGGAGGTCGACGTAGAGCCCGTCGAGCGGACCGGCGGCCTCGAGTCGCTCGATGAGCTCGTCCTCGATGCGGTCGAACGCGGCCGGATCGACCTGGCCGCCCGCGGCGCCCTGCGCCCGCATCATCGGCACCCACTCGATATCCGCGTTCCCGGTGCGGTTCTCGGCGCCGAGGGCCGCGTCGAAGTCGTACAGCTTCAGCACGTCGTCGCCCCGCGTGATGTTGAAGTACTCGTACGGCGTGAGGTAGGTGGCGAACATGGTGGACTCGTGGCCGAATCCGGTGATGCCGATACGCATGAGGGCTCCTCTTCGCAATTTTGCGCTACGTTGCGCATCACCATACTGACACACCTGTTTCGTGCGCATTACGGCGGATCCGCCCGCACCCGTCCCGTCGAGGGGTCGCGACCCGTCGCGCGGGCGCGGGCCGTCACGGCGTGTCGCGACCCCTCGACGGATCAGGAAGGCGGGGCGGGCGGTACGAGCGGAGCGGGCGGGTCAGCCGAGCTGCTTGACGGAGTCGCCCGTCACCAGCGCCACCGGGGTCACCGAGTGCTGCGGCGGGCGGGCCGGGTTGTCCATCCGGTCGACGAGCATCGCGACGGCGCTCGACGCCATCTTGTCGACCGGCGTGCGCACGGTCGTGAGCCGCGGTGTCACGTACGACGAGCCCGGGGTGTCGTCGAAGCCCACGAGCGACAGGTCGTCGGGGATGCGCACGCCGAGGTTGCGCGCGCCCATGATGAGGCCGAGCGCGATCGTGTCGCTGGCGGCGAAGACGGCGGTCGGCGGCTCGGGCGCGGCGAGCAGGTGCGACAGGGCGCCGACGCCGAACTCCTCGCTGAACGCGCCGGAGAGCGGCGGCTGCGCGTCGGGGTCGAGCCCCGCCTTGCTCATCGCGTCGCGGTAGCCGCGCGTGCGCTCCTGCACGGACTTGAGGCTCGCCGGCCCGGTCACGAGCGCCACGCGGCGGTGGCCGAGCGCCAGCAGGTGCGCCGTGGCCTGGTAGGCGCCGGCGTAGTCGTCGACGAGCACGGTGTCGACCTCGGGCGCCCCGACGAGCGCCTCGTCGATGACGACGACCGGCTTGCCGCTCGCGATGAGGGTCGACAGCGAGCGGTTCGACGTGTAGTTGCCGGCGTAGACGATGCCGGCGACGTCGCGCGCCTCGAGCAGGTCGACGTACTCGAGCTGCTTGCGGGAGTGGTTCAGCGTCGACGTGATGAGCACCGACAGCCCGTGGCCCTCGGCCGCGGCCACGACCTGCTCGGCGATGCGCGCGAAGTAGATGTTGCCGATCTGCGGCACGACGAGGCCGATCACGCCGGCACCCGTGCCGCGGGTGCGCGACGACTTCGGCGGGCGGGAGTAGCCGAGCTCCTCCATCGCCTGCAGCACGCGCGACTCGGTGTCGGGCTTCAGCGGCAGCTGGCCGTTGAGGAACCGCGAGACCGTCGACACCGCGACCTGCGCGCTCTCGGCGATGTCGTGGAGGCTGGGCCTCCGGTCGGCGACCTCGGGGGCGGGACCCGCCATGCGTTCCTCCAGCTGTCGGTGCGCGACGCGGATGCGGTCAGCGGCGGCGCAGAGGCCGTGCGGCGGGGACCGCGCCGGCTCGTCTCCATTCTGCCCGACGACGGCTCGGTTTTGCGCAATGCGCGCACGACACGGCTGCCAGGTGACGTCCGGTGACACCGAGGCGGCCGCCGCTGCGACGCCCCGGGCTCTGCGGCGGCCGAGCATCAGGGTCTTCGGTACGCGCGCACGTGTTGTGTACTGTTGCGAAAATGACGGAGGACGTCCTGGATCACGGCGCACGGACCCCGGGCTGGGGCGTGCTCGGCACCGGCTGGATCGCCGACCTGCAGGTGCGCGACCTGCTGCGCGACGGGGCCCGCGTGACCGCGGTCGGCTCGCGGACGCCCGAGCGCGCCCGCGCCTTCGCGGACGAGGTCGGGGTCGAGCGCGCGCACGGCTCCTACGCCGCGCTCGTCGACGACCCGGATGTCGACGTCGTCTACATCGCGACGCCGGCGACGCAGCACGCCGCCGACGCCCGCCTCGCGCTCGAGGCTGGGCGGCACGTGCTGCTCGAGAAGCCGTTCGCCCTCTCGGCGGCGCAGGCCCAGCCGCTCGTCGCCCTCGCCCGCGAGCGCGGCCTCGTGCTCATGGAGGCCATGTGGACCCGCTTCCTGCCGCACATGACGCGCATCCGCTCGCTCCTCGCGGACGGCGCGATCGGCACGCCGCGCACCCTCATCGCGGACGTCGGCCAGCGCGCGCCCGCGGACAGCCGCCTCCACCGCCGCGACCTGGCCGGCGGCGCGCTGCTCGACATCGGCGTCTACCCGGTGTCGTTCGCGCTCGAGCTGTTCGGCGAGCCGGAGTCGGTCCGCTCCGTCTCGGTGCTCTCGGCCGAGGGCGTCGACCTGCAGACTTCCGTCGCGCTCGGGTTCCCCGGCGGCGCGCAGGCGCTCGGCCATGCCGCGATCGACGTCGCCGGACCGAATCGCGCCACCATCCTCGGCACGGCCGGCCGCATCGAGATCGACAGCACCTGGTACGGCCGGGCGGACTTCTCGCTGCTCGACGGGGAGGGCGCCGAGGTGGAGCGCTTCATCAATCCGGCCGAGCCGCGCGGCATGCAGTACCAGGCTCGCGAGATCGAGCGGCTCGTGCTCGAGGGACGTCGCGAGTCGTCGATCATGCCGCTCGACGGCACGCTCGCGGTGCTGCGGGTGCTCGACCGCATCCGCGCGGAGCAGGGCATCGTCTACGACGAGCGCGAGCTGGATTCGCCGACCCCGCCCGAGCTGCCGGAGGACGCCGCGGCCTGACCCGGTCGACGGCGTTCCCATCCGCTCGGCCCGGACCTGTTCGGCGCCTGCGGCCACGCGCGCCCGTCCGGAAGCGCCGGAACTGGGCCGTGATGAGCGACAGGGGCCCGAGGCCGAGCACGGACGCGCGCGCACCGGCTCAGGAGGTCGGCACGCTCCGGGTGTCGATGGCGCCGGTCGCGGGCGACCCGGCCGTGCGCGGCGCCGGCAGCAGGCTCGCGAGCAGCACCACGACGGCGCCCGTGCCCGCGGCGATGGCGAACGCGAGGTGGAACGCGGGTGCGGTCGGCACGGGATGCGCGCCGACCTGCGTCGCCATGCCGGCGAGGATCGCGCCGAGGATGCCGCTCGCGAGCGTCGATCCGAACCAGCGCATGACCGCGTTGAACCCGTTGGCGGAGGCCGTGGCCGTCGCCGGCACGGAGCGCATGATCACGATCGGCGCGGCCGAGTAGACCATCCCGGATCCGACGCCGACGAGCCCCGCGACGATGGCGAGCTGCCACCAGGCCGTGCCCGTGAGCGCGGCGACGAGGAACGCCGTGGCGAGCAGCACGCCGCCGAGGCGGATGGCGAAGCGCGGCCCGCGGGAGCGCACGATCCGAGCGTTGACGGGCGAGAACGCGAGCATGAGCGCGCCGGTCGGCACCACGACGAGGCTCGTCGTGATCATGTCGAAGCCGAGCCCGACCCCGCTGCCGGAGGGCGCCTGCAGCAGCCGCGTCACGGCACCCGGCACGGCGAACCAGCAGAAGCCCGCGCCGATGCAGAGCAGATTGACGAGCAGCACCGACCGCCGGGTCATGAGCCGCAGGTCGACGAGCGGCGAGGTGACCCGCAGCTCGTGGCGCACCCAGAGCACGAGCACCGCGAGTCCGCCGAGACCGCAGCCGAGCGTCGCGGGGCTCGTGAGGCCCCATGTCTCGGCCTGGCTGATCGCGAGCAGCACGCCGACCAGCCCCGCGCCGAGGCCGAGCGCGCCGACGACGTCGAAGCGGGGCCGTGGTCCGCTGCGCTCGACGGCGACGGACGGCACCGCGAGGGCGACGAGCCCGGCGCTGATCAGCGCGAGCACGGCCGCGAGCCAGAACAGCCAGTGCCAGTCGAGCCGCTGGGCGACGACGGCGGAGAGCGGCAGGCCGAGCCCGCCGCCGATGCCGTTGCTCGCGCTGACGAACGCGATCGCGCCGGGCACGCGCGCGGGCGGCAGCACATCGCGGAGCGTCGACACGTTGAGGGCCATCACGCCGAGGCCGACGCCCTGGAGCGCGCGTGCGGCGATCACCCCGGGCAGCGAGACGCTCAGCGCGCCGACGACGGAGCCGATCACGATGACCCCGAGCAGCGCGAGCAGCACCCGCTTCTTGCCGACGAGGTCGCCGAGCCGCCCGCTCACGGGCGCGCTGGCGCAGGCCGCGAGCAGCGCCGCGGTCAGCACCCACGAGACGGCGGACGCCGAGGTGCCGAACTCGGCGGGCAGCTCCGGCACCAGCGGCGTCATGATCGTCTGCAGGAACGAGGCCAGCAGCGCCGTCGAGGCGAGCGCGCCGGTCGCGGCGGCGGGATGCGGCCGCGCGCTCACGCCGCCTCCTCCGCTCCGGCGGCCGAGGCGCCGGCCTCTCCGATCGCCGTGCTGAGCCACGAGGCGACGCCGACCAGCCCGCCCATCGCGACGAGCACCGCTCCGGCGCCGGCCACGCCCGCGAGCAGGCCGACCCCGACCGGCAGGGCGGACTGCGCGACCCGGTTGCCGGCGATGCGGAGCGACATGACGGTCGCGCGACGGCCCGGCGGGGCGATCTCGCTGAGCCACGACAGCGTGAGCGGCTGGCACACGCCGTTGCTGAAGCCGAAGACGACGCAGATCGCGAGCAGCACCCACGGCGGCGCGGGGATCGCGAGCGCGGCGATCGCCACCGCCGACAGCCCGATGCCGCCAACCATGAGCCGGCGCCGGCCGACGAGGCGGATCTGCCAGCCCAGCCCGAGCCGGGAGGCCATGGCCGCGAGCGAGCGGACGACGAGCATCGCGGCGACGAGCGCGGACGGCAGGCCACGCGCGACGCCGAGCGCCGGCAGGTAGACGGTGAGGATCTCGACGGACGCGATCACGGTGCAGCTCGCCGCAAGCGCCCGCGCGATGCCGGGCTCCCGCAGCATCCCGAGGCCGCGGCGGGAGCTCGTGCCCTCGGCGGGCACGACGCGCGGCGTCGAGCGCAGCAGCAGCGCCGATGCGAGCGTGAGCACCCCGAGCCCGACGCTGATGGCGAGCTGGAGCCCGATGTCGGGCGTCGTCGCGTCGCCGCCGAGCAGGAGCAGCGCCCCGCCGACGCCCTGACCGGCCGAGATGCTGAAGGCGTACGCGCCGAACACGGAGTCGCGGGCGGCGCCCGTCGTCCGGTTCGCCAGCACGGCCTGGTCGGCCACGATCGAGACGAGCTGGCCGCAGCCGAAGAACGCCACGGACAGCAGCAGGGCCGGGATGGACCCCCTGCCCAGCAGCGCGACGGCGCACGCCGCGAGCACGAGGGCACCGCCCACCGCGGCGATGGTCCGCTCGCCGACGCGGTCCGCGATCCGGCCCGTGGGTACGGCGAGCGCGAGTCCGGGCAGCGCGAAGGCCGCCGAGAAGACGCCGAGCCAGGCCGGGTCGAGGCCGGCGTCGAGTGCCGCATAGGAGATGGTCGGGCGGAGCGAGAAGGTGACGATCTGGATCGCCGCGCTGTGGAGCAGCACCACCGCGAGCGCGGAGCGGCTCCATCCGCTCCCGACCCGCTCGGCCACGCCACTCCGTCCCGCGCGCATTGCGCAACGTTGTTCTCTGTTGCACAACTATAGCTCCGGACGCGCGCAGCCGAAGCGGGCGGTCAGCCCGGGCGCGGGCGGATCAACCCAGGCGCGCGGCGAGCTCCGGGATGGCGGCCAGCGCCGCGTCGAGGTCGGCGCGCGCCCGGTCGGCGTGATCGGCATCCGGATCATCCGGCGAGTAGCGCGCCTCGAGCACGTGCGCGGTCATGCCGAACGACTCCTCCAGCACCACGCGGAGCGCCGCGACCGCGTGCTCCCAGCCCGCCGTGGGCGTGCCGGCGTCGTATGCCATCCCGCTCGCCGTGACGAGCACCGCGGGACGGCCGGCGAGCGGCTGCGGGCCCGCGAACGTCCAGCCCGGCACGTGCACGCGGTCGACCCAGGCCTTCAGGGTCGACGGCAGGGAGAAGTTGTAGACGGGCACGCCGATCAGCAGCACGTCGGCCGCGAGCAGCTCGTCGACGATCTCCCGCTGCAGCGCGGCGGCCTCCGCCGGCACCGGCCCGGGA
The DNA here is from genome assembly GCF_058809295.1 of Schumannella sp. GW821-FHT10F01. Classification (NCBI taxonomy): domain Bacteria; kingdom Bacillati; phylum Actinomycetota; class Actinomycetes; order Micrococcales; family Microbacteriaceae; genus Schumannella; species Schumannella sp. GW821-FHT10F01. The sequence goes on along the minus strand of NZ_JBXASM010000001.1, from coordinate 501,001 downwards.
CGCTGCCCCTCGGGCCAGTGCAGCGCCCAGGTCTCCAGGTGCGGCAGCGGATCGCGGTGCAGGTCGCGCGCGACGACCGCGTGGTCGGCGCCGAGCGCGCTCCACGCCTCCGCGAAGGCGCCGGTCAGCCGGCGAGTTCGCGATCCGGCGAGGTCGGCGGACGAATCGAGCCGCAGCAGCGTTGCCATCCCGCCACGCTAGCGGTCGCGATCCGGTCTCCGGCGCTCAGGCCCGCAGGATCCGGCTCCCAGGAACTGTTCGGTTGCCTCTCGGGCGGAAGGGGAGGTGAATGGATTCATGGACTACGAATTCCTCGGACGAACCGGCACGAAGGTCTCCCGCATCGTGCTCGGCACCATGAACTTCGGCGATCGCACGACGGAGGAGGACTCCTTCGCGATCATGGACCGGGCGCTGGAGCTCGGCATCAACTTCTTCGACACGGCGAACGTCTACGGCGGGAAGGCCGGCCGCGGCGGCACGGAGGAGATCGTCGGCCGCTGGCTCGCCGCGCGGCCCGGTGTGCGCGACGACCTCGTGCTCGCCACGAAGGTGCACGGCACGATGCGCGAGGGCGACGTGAACGGCAACGGCGTCTCGGCCTGGCAGCTCCGCCGCGAGTCGATCGCCTCGCTGCGGCGTCTGCAGACCGACCGCATCGACCTCTACCAGTTCCACCACATCGACCGGCACATCCCGTGGGAGGAGACCTGGCAGGCGGTCGAGCGGCTCGTCTCGGCCGGCGACGTCGTCTACACCGGCAGCTCGAACTTCGCCGGCTGGGACATCGCGCGCGCCCAGGAGCAGGCGCAGCAGCGGCACTACCTCGGCCTCGTGTCGGAGCAGTCGCTCTACAACCTCCTCGACCGCACGATCGAGCTCGAGGTGCTGCCGGCCGCGCGGCACTACGGCCTCGGCGTCATCCCCTGGTCGCCGCTGAAGGGCGGTGCGCTGAGCGGACCGCCCGCCGGCGAGGGCTCGCGCTCGGGCGGCGGCCGCAACGCCGAGCTCCGCGCGGAGAAGGCCGACCAGCTCGCCGAGTACGAGAAGGTCGCGGCGGAGGTCGGCTGCACCCCCTCGCAGCTCGGCCTGTCGTGGCTGCTGCACCAGCCCGGCGTGACGGGACCGATCGTCGGCCCCCGCACGCTCGAGCAGCTGGAGGACGCCGCGGGCGCCGTCGACGTGACGCTCGGCGACGACGTGCTCACGCGCCTCGACGAGCTGTTCCCCGGCCCGGGCGGATCCGCGCCGGAGGCCTACGCCTGGTAGGCGACACCGCCGGCCGCGCTACGGTCGCGGCATGGCACTCGGAGTCGACGAACCGGATGCGCGCGGCCGCACCGGGCTGGACCGCATCGGCCGCGACCTCGCCGGCAACCCGGACGTCCGGGTCGTCGACGTCGAGGTGCTGGCGAGCGCCTGGCACGTGCTGCGCCGCACCACGCTGGAGGTGCGGGGCCGCGACGGCTCGTGGTCGACGCAGACCCGCGAGACGTACGACCGCGGCGACGGCGCCGTCATCCTGCTCTACGACGTCGCGCGCCGCACGGTGCTGCTCACCCGGCAGTTCCGCTACCCGGCGTACGTGAACGGGCATCCGGACGGGCTGCTCATCGAGGCGGTCGCCGGGCTGCTCGACGGCGAGGATGCGGCCTCCGCCATCCGCCGGGAGGCGCAGGAGGAGTCCGGACACGACATCGGCGAGCCCGAGGCGCTCTGGTCGATCTACATGAGCCCCGGGTCGGTCACCGAGCGGCTGCACTTCTTCGCGGCGCCCTACTCGGCCGCGACGCGCACCTCGGCGGGCGGCGGCGTCGCGGAGGAGGGCGAGGAGCTCGAGGCGGTCGAGCTCGGCATCGACGCGGCGTTCGACGCGATCGGCACCGGCATCGTCGACGCGAAGACGATCATGCTGCTGCAGTGGGCGGTGCTGCGGGGTCCGTTCGCCGGCTGATGCGGCGGCGCGTCACGAGGTACGAGCCGAGCAGGACGAGGGCGAATCCGGCGACGGTCCAGACCGTGATCTGCTCGTGGAGCACCAGCGCCCCGGCGACGATCGCGACCGCCGGGTTGAGGTAGGTGATGGTGGTCGCGCGCACTGGCCCGACCTCCGAGATGAGCGCGAACATGAGCACGAAGGCGAGGGCGCTGCAGATCGCGCCGAGCGCGATCACCGATCCGATCACCTCGCCCGACGGCACGGACGTCGGGATGGCGCCCGTCAGCAGCACGATCGGCACATAGATCAGTGCCGCGAGGCCGAGCGAGGCCGTGACCACGCCGACGCCCGGCAGGTCGGACATCCAGCGCGCCAGGATCGCCGGTCCGACCGCGTAGCCGACGACCACGACGGCGATCTCCGCGACGCCGACGAGATCGGATCCGCTGACGTCGAGCCCGACGAGCGCGGCGACGCCGAGGGTGCCGACGACCATCCCCGACCAGTTGCCGGCGGTCATCCGCTCGGGGCGGCCGGAGAGCAGCGCGACGATCACGCCGACGATCGGCACCGCCGCGAGCAGCAGCCCCGACGTGGAGCTCGGCAGCCGCGTCTCGGCGCTCGACAGGAAGTACCACGGCAGCACGATCTCGACGATCGTGTAGGCGAGCAGCGGCTTCCAGCGCCGCAGCACCACGCCGAGCTGCTTCCGGGCGAGCGCGAGCGGCAGCAGCAGGAGCGCGCCGAGGGCGCTGCGGCCGAGCACGACCGCCGCCGGGTCGAGCTCGCCGACGGCGACCTTGATGAGCAGGTACGGGATGCCCCAGGCGACGCCGAGCGCCAGGAACAGCAGCACGCCCCGTCGCGTCATCCCGCCGCCTCCAGCCCCGTCGCGCGGCTCTCGCGAGCCTCGATCGCCCGGGCGCCGCGCTCGCGGCCGACGCCCGGTCCGGCGTCAGCGTAGCGACGCGCAGACCCGCCGCGCGGGGTCCACCCGGCGGCTCGCGGACCGCTGGCCGAAGCCGACCGGATGCTGGCCGGAACGCGCCGATCAGGCCGGTGCCCGCCGATCAGGCGCGGGGCAGCGCCCCGGGTCCGCGCGTCGTGGTGACGCCGTCGATCCCGACCGGCGCCCCCTGCTCGTCGACGAACGCGAGATGCACCGGGCGCCCGTCGGCCGCGACGTAGCGCGTGGCCGGGCCGTGCTCGCTCGGCACGTGCCGGTCGCCCCACTCGGTCAGGGCGGCGAGCACCGGCAGCAGCTCCTCCCCCGCGACCGTCAGCACGTACTCCTCGCGCTCGCGCGCGCCCTGCTCGCGGTACGCCCGCCGCTCGAGCACGCCGAGCTCGACGAGCTTCGCGAGCCGGTCGGCGAGCACGTCGGGCGCGACGCCGAGCCGCGCGCGAAGGTCGCTGAAGCGGCCGATGCCGAAGCGCACATCGCGCACGATCAGCAGCGCCCACTTCTCGCCGAGCACCGTGAGCGAGCGGGCGATCGAGCAGCGCTGGTTGACGGGCGTCGGCGTCTTCATGCCCTCATCCTATCCTGAATCTGTTTTTCCTACTCAGTTGCGCTACTGTCCTCTGCATGCCCGCTCTCAGCCCTCGCGCCTCGTTCTGGACCGCCGCCGCGGTCGCCGGACTCGCCCTCTGGGCGAGCGGCGCCCCGTCGATCGTCTACCCGCTGTACGAGTCGAGGTGGCACCTCACGCACGCCGCCTCGACGCTGATCTTCGCGATGTACCCGATCGCGCTCGTGCCGACCCTGCTGCTGCTCGGCAACCTGTCGGATCACCTCGGGCGCCGCGCCGCGATCCTGCTCGGACTCGCCGCCCTCGCCGCCGGCACCCTCGCCTTCGGGCTCGCCGCCGGGCTGCCGCAGGTGCTCGTGGGCCGCGCGCTGATGGGCGTCGGCGTCGGCCTCTCGCTGAGTCCTGCGACCGCCGCGATGATCGAGTTCGGGGGCGCCGAGCGGGCACCGAGGGCCAGCTCGACGACGACCGCCGCGACCGCCGGCGGCCTCGCCCTGGCCACCCTCGTCGGCGGCGCGCTCGTGCAGCACGCGCCGGATCCGCTCCACCTCACGTTCTGGGTGCTCCTCGGGGTGATCGCGATAGTGGCCGCGGTCGCCGCGCTCCTCCCCCGCACGCGCGATCCGCTCGCCGGGCGGTGGCGTCCGCGGGCGCCGCGGGTGCCGGCCGGCCTCCGCCTCCCGTTCGCCGCCGGCGCGCTCGGCATCGCGGGCGCGTACGCGGTCGGATCGGTGTTCCTCGCGCTCGGGGCGCAGGTCGCGCGCGACCTCGTCCGCTCCTCCGACGCCCTGGTCGACGGCGCCGTGCTGTCCGTCTCGGCGGTCGCCATCGGCGTCACCGCGGTGCTCGCGCGGCGGCTCGCACCGCCGCGGGCGCTGACCGCCGGCCCGGCTGCGCTGCTGGTCGGCCTCGGCGCGCTCATCGCGGCCGGGTCGCTGCACTCGCTGCCGCTGTTCCTCGCCGCCTCGATCGCGACCGGCGCCGGCTACAGCCTCCTGTTCTCCGGCGGCCTCGGGATGATCACGTCCACGGCGCCGGCGCACCACCGCGGCGCCGTCATCTCCGCCGCGTACACGGTCGGCTACCTCGTGCAGGCCGCGGCCGCGCTCGGCCTCGGCGGCATCGCCACGTCCGCCGGGCTCCTCACCGCCATCGAGCTCGGCGCCGTCGCCCTGCTCGCGATCGCCCTGGCCGCGGCCGTGCTCGCCGTCATCGGGCGCCGGGCGCGCACCGCCACCGGACCCGTCGCCGTCCGCTGACCGGCGGACCGACCGCGTCCGCCGGCCGGCGGACGACCCCACGAGAGGACATCACCATGACCGCCATCGCCGACTCCGTCGTGCTCGTCACCGGCGCGAACGGCGGACTCGGGCTCGAGTTCGTGCGCCAGTCGCTCGCCCGCGGCGCCCGCCGCGTCTACGCCACCGCCCGAACGCCGCGCGGCTGGGACGACGAGCGGATCGTGCCCCTCGCGCTCGACGTGACCTCGCCCGACTCGATCGCCGCAGCAGTCCGCACCGCAGACGGCGCCTCGATCGTGATCAACAACGCCGGCATCGGCGGCGCCCGCGGTCCGCTGCTCGCGCAGACACCCGACGATGTGCAGCGGCTGTTCGCGACGAACGTGTTCGGCGCGCTCCAGGTGGCGCAGGCGTTCGCGCCGGTGCTCGCCGCGAACGGCGGCGGCGCGCTCGTCGACATCCACTCCGTGCTGAGCTGGCTCGCGACCGGCGGCGTCTACTCGGCCACGAAGGCGGCGCTGTGGTCGCTGACGAACACGCTGCGCCTCGAGCTGCGGCCGCAGGGCACCCAGGTGCTCGGCGCGCACCTCGGCTACACCGACACCCCGCTCACCGCGTGGCTGCCGCCGGAGGTGCCGAAGGCCGATCCCGCCGACATCGTCGCGGCGATCCTCGACGCGCTCGAGGCCGGCGAGCACGAGGTGCTCGCCGACCAGGTCAGCGCCGACGTGCGCGCCGCCTTGTCCGCGCCGCTGACCGCGCTCTACCCGGAGCTCGCGGCCGGCTCCTGACGCGGTCTACTCCGGGATGCGCCCCGGCGCCCGGAGCGATGCCACGTCCTCGCCGGCGGCGTCGCGCCGCTGCAGGTCGCGCACGAACTCGACGAAGTCGTGCTCGGGCCGCCACCCGAGCACGTCGGCGGCCTCGGACAGGTCGTGGTGCTCGACCTCGTCGGGGAACGCGACGCCGTGCTTCTCGAGCAGCGCGGTCGCCCCGGGCACCTGCGCCTCGACCCACGCTGCGCCGCGGGTGCCGAACGCGCTGCGCACGTCCTCCGGCATCCCGTGGTCGCTGTGCACGATCGTGCGGAAGACGCCGAGGCGCCGCGCGAGTACGGCCTCCGTCGCGGCGGCGGTCGCGGTGGCGATGTCGCGCACGTCGACCCCGTTCCGGAGCAGCCGCTCGCCCCAGCGCAGATACGGCTCGGGCACGAAGCCGTGGTAGCGGAGCAGGGCCACCGAGCCGCCGGTCACCTCGTGCCACATCTTCCAGAGGTCCTCGCCGAGCACCTTCGTGACGCTGTAGACGCTGCCCCAGCCGTACGCCATCGAGGAGGCCCAGACGACGCTCTGCACGCCGGCGTCGCGGCAGGCCTGCGTCACGTTGAAGGTGCCGTCGACGTTGACCGCGAAGATCGTCGCGTCGCTGACGGTCGGCCGATGGGCGTTGTGCCACGCGGCCAGGTGCACGACGGCGTCGACGCCCTCGACGGCCTCGCGCACGTCCGAGTAGGTGCGGGTGTCGACCCGCAGGAACTCGCCGACGTCGTCGAGCGGATCCGGCGACGGCGCCACGTCCGCGCGGCGGACGGTGTGCCCCGCTGCGGCGAGCAGGCGCGAGGTCGCGCGGCCGGCGACGCCGGACGCACCGGTCACGAGGATGGTGCTCACGATGCTTCTCCCGCTCCGCCCCGCGTCGTCGCCGGGCACACGCGTCCGACGCTAGCGGAGCGCGTGCGGCCGGCGCCGGGCGATCTCCCACCCCCGTCCCAGCCGACTACTCCCGCGGGATGACGCGGAGCGCTCGCGCCCGGCGGAGCGTTGGAACATGGACACCGACCGACCGATCAGCACCGCCCGCCCGCGCGAGACGGACCGCCCCCTGCGGGTCCTCGTCGTCGACGAGGAGGAGCCCATCACGCACATCCTCACGCTGGCGCTCGAGATGGAGGACTGGGAGGTGTCGGTCGCGCACTCCGCGGCCGAGGCGATCACCAGCGACTTCGACCCCGACATCGTGCTGCTCGACATGATGCTGCCGGACCGCCTCGGCACCGAGGTCGTCGCCGAGCTCCGCCGCAGCGGCTCGCGAGCGCACATCATCTTCCTGACCGGGCGCGACGACCGCGACGACCGGATCGCCGCCTACACCGCCGGCGGGGACGGGTATCTGACGAAGCCGTTCGGCGTCGAGGAGGTCGTCGACCACCTTGAGGTGCACCGCCGCCAGCTCGGGCTCGCGCCATCCAGCCGCCGCGTCGACGACCTCGTGCTCGACGTGCAGGAGGGCGCGGCCTGGCGCGGCGCCGATCGGCTGCCGCTGTCGTCGCTCGAGATCGCGCTGCTCCGCGAGCTGGCGGAGCGCCGCGGCGAGCGCCTCAGCTCGGGTGAGCTCGTGCGCGCCGCGGCCGCGCACGACGTGCCGGTGCCGCTCGGCATGGCCGGCCGGCTGCTCGAGCGCCTGCGCGCGGTCGTCAACGACTTCGGCACGACGTTGATCACCGTGGAGGACGGGCGCTGGGCGATCGGCGCCGCGGCGGACTGACCGGGGCGCGGACGCTGGGCACCGCCTGGGCATGACCGGCAGCCGGGGAACGGCGTGGACTCCGGTGTTAGCTTTCGAGCATCGCCCCAGGACCCCGGTCGATGATCCGGATGCGTCCCGTCGGAGTGCGCACGGATCGTCAGCACCGCCTCCCGGTGGCCCGCCGCCATCCGCCTCTCCCTGGCATCGGCGGCTCCCCATCTCGAACGGAACGAGTTCCCGTGTCCCCCCGCAACACCGTCATCCGCAGTCTCCACGACCTCGGGCTCGCCGCCTGGTTCGGCGGCACCCTCATGGGCGTCGTCGGCCTCAACGGCGCCGCCACTCACGCGCTCGAGCCGTCCGAGCGTCTTCGGATCAGCTCGATCGGCTGGGCGCGATGGGCCCCGGTGCAGCTCGCCGCGCTCGCCGTGCACGGTGTCGGCGGACTGGGCCTCATCGGCGCCAACACGGCCCGCCTCGCCGCCCAGCCCGAAGGACGCGCCAACACGGTCGTGAAGATCGCCGTGACCGTCGCGGCCGGCGGGGCGACGCTCTACTCGGCGCTCCTCGGGCGCCGCATCAGCGCGCGCTCCGACGAGGGCGCCGACGGCGTGACGGAGCCCGGCGCCGACTCGTCCGTCGAGCTGGCCTCCGCCCAGCGCCAGCAGCGGGTCGTGCAGTGGATCGCCCCGGCGCTCACGGCCGTGCTGATCGTGCTCGGCGCGCAGCAGGGCGAGCAGCAGCGGCCCCTCGCGGGACTGCTCCACCGTCTCCGCGGCTGAGGGAGCACGTCAGCGGCTCGCCGAGCCGCTGCGACCACGCCGCCGGGATCGGCGGCACAGCACGAGAAGGAGCACCCCATGAGCGACCCCACCACCGCACCGGCCGACCCGGACACCGACCAGCCGGTGACCACGGACCCCGACGGCAGCCCGTCGACGCCCGACGACTCGCCGGCGGGCAACCCGTCCGGCGCAGCGGACCCGGAGACGGGCGCGGACACCGCGTCCGGCGGAGCACCCGAGCCGGCCTGACCGGTCACGATCCCGTCGACGGCGGCCGGCGCCCCAGATCGCCGGACGCCGTCGGCGCCCACTAGGCTCGTGCCGATGTCCTGGACTCAGGCCACCACGCATCAGCGGGAATGAGGCCGGACATGCCGACGTCCGAGCGCGTCATCGCCGTCACCGCGGAGCTCGCGTCCGCCGCGGAGGACCCGGCCGGGCTGAGCGCCCCCCTCGCGGCCGCGCTGGCGGTGCGGTCGGTCACGATCTCGACGCTCGCCGGCCCGTTCGACGTCGAGGTGATCGGCGCGACGGACGAGTCGGCGGCTGAGCTCGCGAGGCTCCAGATCGATCTCGGCGAGGGGCCGTCGTGGCGCGCGCTCGACCGGAGGACGCCCGTGCTGCTGCCGGATCTCGCGGACGTCGCCGAGTGGCCGCTGCTCATGCCCTCGATCGCGGCGGCGGGGATCCGCGCCGTCTACGCGTTCCCGCTCGCCGTCGGCGCGCTCGGCATCGGGGCCGTCGACCTGCACTCCGACGAGCCCGGCTCGATGGGACGGGCGGACCTCGCCGACGCCGTCGAGCTCGCCGGCGTCCTGTCGGTCCTCATCCTGCACCGCGAGCTCGCCCGCATCGTCGACGCCGACGCGGACGATCCCGCCCCGGGCAGCACCGGCCGCCGCCGCGTGCACCAGGCGACCGGGATGCTCGTCGCGCGCTTCGGCGTCCCGGCGGACGAGGCGCTGCTCATCCTCCGAGCGCACGCCTTCGGACTCGGCCGCCCCGTCGAGGAGGTCGCGGCCGACCTCGTCGCCCGCCGGATCGAGTTTCCCGCGTGACCGGCGACGCCGGTCCGTATGCTGAGGGCATGACGGGGTCGAACCGTGAGAGCGAGCTCGCCGCCACGTTCGTCCAGCTGGCGGACACGCTGGTCGGCGGCTACGACGTCGTCGACCTGCTGCATGTGCTCGTCGAGCGCTGCGCGTACTTCCTCGACGCGACCGACGCGGGCATCCTGCTGCCTGACGTCGACGGCGCGCTCGAGGTGGTGGCATCGACCAGCGAGCGCGGCCGGCTCATCGGGCTCCTCCAGCTGGCCGCCGACGAGGGCCCCTGCGTCGAGGCGTTCCGCACCGGACAACTGGTCACGGTGGAGACCATCGAATCGACCCGCGACCGCTGGCCCCGCTTCGCGGCGCGCGCCGCCGACCTCGGGTACTCGTCGACCCACGCGATCCCGCTCCGACTGCGGTCGGAGATCATCGGATCGCTGAACCTGTACCGCGATCGGCCGGGCACCCTCGACGAGACCGACGCCGCGACCGCCCAGGCGCTCGCCGACGTCGCGACGATCGGCATCATCCACGCCCGACTGCTGACCGCGAGCGACACCGCGCGAGCGCAGCTGCAGGGCGCGCTCGACAGCCGGGTGCTGATCGAGCAGGCGAAGGGCGTGCTCGCCTACGGCCAGAGCCTCAGCATGGACGAGGCCTTCGCCGCCCTCCGCACCGAGGCGCGGGCCACGGGGACCCTGCTGACGGACGTGGCGAGACGCGTCGTCGATGCCGCGACGGATCGCTCCGGCGCCACGCCGTCCGGCGACTGACGCGCTCGCGCGGAGACCCGTGCGGTCTACCGTGTGGCCATGACCTCACGCGCGGCCGCCATCGTCTTCCGCCTCGTCATGGCGGCGCTCTCGATCATCGCCATGTCGGTCCAGCTGTTCGCGGTCCACATCCCGCTCGGCTACAGCGTCGTCAACTTCTTCGTCTACTTCACGAACCTCTCGAACATCCTCATCTCCGCGGTGTTCATCGTCAGCGCCGTGCGCCTGATCCGGCGCCGCTCCGACCCGTCGGAGACCGACGTCGCGATCCGCGGCGCGGCCGTGGTCTACATCGCCTTCGTCGGACTGGTGTTCAACACGCTCCTGCGCGACGTCGACCTCGGCGACCTGCTGCCGTGGGTGAACGCGATCGTGCACTTCCTGCTGCCGATCGCCGGGGTGCTCGACTGGGTGATCTGGCCGCCGCGACGCCGGCTCCCGTTCCGCATCACCCTGGTCTGGCTGATCTGGCCGGCGGTCTACTCGGTGTTCTCGCTCGTCCGCGGCGCCGTGGACGGCTTCTACCCGTATCCCTTCTACAACCCGGCCGCGTCCGGTGGCTACGGCGGCGTCGCGCTGCTGTGCCTCGTGCTGCTCGTCGGGTTCTTCGCACTGGCCGCCGGCGTCTGGGCGCTCGGCAACGCCCTGGGGGCCCGCCGGTCGCGCACCCGCTCGTGATCTCCTTCCCGACGGGGTCGCGGAGGGCCTAGGCTCACGACGAGCCCCGGACCCCGGCTCGCTCGCCATCGGCGAGCACGGATGCGTCCGCCGAGGCTCCTCGTGCCGCGAGTCGTCCCGGATCCCCGGGCGCATCGGACAGGTTTCCGGCGGCGCCACGACGTCGTCGGAGACGCACCGTCTCGAGGCGTCCTGATCCGGCTCGAACCCGCGGTCGGTTGCCGCGGTGCGGACGGTGCGGGCCGGCGGTGTCCCGACGCCGCCGGCCACCCCCTTCCTCCGACCCCGTCGGCGCAGACCCGGATGCCGCGACCTCGGGCCGTCGCTAGGGTGACGCCATGTCGACGCTGGCGGTGCCGCGACGGCCGGCCGTCTCCACGGTGCTGGTCGGGTCGATCGGCGCCGCCTCGGTCGCCGCGCTGCTCGCCCAGCGGCTCGGCGGAGCGGACGGATTCCCGACGGATCCGCTGGCGACCGGGTCGTGGGCCGCCGCCGCCGTGCTGGCCGACGTCGCCAGGACGCACCTCTCCGCCGCCGGACGTCTCCGCGCCGCGCGGTCGGCCGCCGCCCTCACGATCGCCCTGCTCGCCGGACTGCTGCTCTCGGCGGCGGCCGTCGCGGCCGCCGGCGCCGGTGGAGCGGGCGCGGTGGTCGTCGCGCTCTGGAGCGTCAGCTGGATCCCGCCCCTCGTGCTGTCGCAGCTGCTGGCGTCGTCCGCCGTCCGGGCCGACGACGGCCGCCTCCCCGCGCACGCGATCGTGCTCGCGACCGGCGCGGCCGGTGTGGTCTGCGGCGCGCTGCTCTGGCGCCCGGCCGCGCCGTTCACCGGGGTCGCGACGATGGCCCCCGACGGCTGGCCGACCCGCGTCGCGGTGGTGGGCGACGTCGTCAGCGGGGTCGGGATGCTCGGCCTGCTGGTGCTCCCCGCGGTGCTGCTGCGCGCCGCGCTCGGGTCGCGCGACCGCAGCCGCACCCGGCTCGCGATCGCGGCCGCCGGCACCGCGGCGGCGCCGCTCGCGGTCGCGTTCTGCCTGCTGCTGGCCGTCGCCCGCGATCCCGGCGACGTGGATCCGGCGGTCGGCTCCGTCGCGTTCCAGGTCGCGGTCGCCGCCGGCGCGGCGGCGGGGTCCGTCTGCGCACTGCTCGCCGCCAGGGGGCCCGTCGAGCCGGCGCGGCTCGCCGCGGCCTTCCGCGCCGCCGCCCTCGGGGTGGCGGCGCTCGTCACGGCAGGGGTCGGCACCGTCGTCGCGGCCGCGGAGCTGCCGCCCACCGCGGTCGCGCTGCTCGTCGCGGCGCTCGCCGTCGCGCTGGCCGCCGGTGCGTGGTGGGGCGGCGGCCGGCTGGCGGACGCCATGGGCGAGCCGAACGCCCTGCCGGCAGCCGCACCGGTCTCCCCTGACTCCGCTCCCGCGCGCCTGGTCGAGCTCACGGCCCGCGAGTCGGAGGTGCTGGCCCTCCTCGCCGACGGATCGAGCAACGCGGGCATCGCGGCGCAGCTCGTGGTGTCCGAGCGCACCGTCGACGCCCACCTGCGATCGGTGTTCACGAAGCTCGACCTGCGGCCGGATGCGGGCGCGAACCGTCGCGTCCAGGCCGCCCGCCGGTGGCTCGATGCGTCCGCCGGATCCGCGTCGTCGGGGTCGGCCGCACGGGATTAGGCCTCAGCACCGATGCCCGGGCGCGGCCCGTCCGGGCACCGTGGTGGCACGCCGCTCGGCGTCCGACCCGGAAGGTGACCATGTCCGCCCACGCTCCGTCCCCCGTCCGCACTCCCGCCCGCCCCGCCGCCCGTCCCGCGCCCGATCCCGCGGGGGCGCGGCGCGGCGCCGCGACCGCCCTGTTCGCGGTCCTGCTCGCCGCCCTCGCCGGACGCTTCGCGTTCCTGGCCTGGGAGCCGCCGTTCGACGGCGCGATCCACTTCGACGACATCCGCCCCCTGGGCGACGTCTACTGGACGGCGCACCTCGCCGTCGCCGGACCGTGCTTCGCCCTCACCTGGATCGCGACCGCCGTCTTCATCGCGTCGCTCGCCCGGGGCCGCACGGCGGCGGTCACCGTCGCGACGGCCTTCGTCGCGGGGATCGCCGGGCTCGTGTTCGCGCTCGTCATCACGGCGGAGGCGCTCCCGTTCGCCTTCGCCGCGGATCCCTCGATCGCCGACGACGCCTCCCGGGCGCTCTTCGACGACTTCAACCGGATGCTGCCGATGCTCGCGCCGGCGATCCTCGGCACCCAGGCGGCGATCGCCCTCGCGATGCTCGTGTTCCTCGTCGTCGCGCTCGTCACGCGGGCGATGCCGCGCTGGTTCTCGATCGCCGGCATCGCCTACCTCGTCGCGTTCATCGCGCTGCCGCTCGAGCTGCTCGGGCGCCCCGCGATGATCGCGAGCGAGGTCGTGCAGACGCTGCTCGTCGCCGGGATCGGCTGGTTCGGGCTCCGGGCGGTGCGACACTCGTCCCGATGAGCGACGGCCCCGCGATCCGCTTCGTCCGCCTGCCGGCGGCGCCCCTCGACGAGCTCGCCGCCCTGCTCAACGAGCCGCGCAACGCCCGGCACATGCCGCTCGCCGGGCCGATGGACGCGGCGGCCGTCGCGGACTGGGTGCGCGCGAAGGACGCCCAGTGGGCGGTGCACGGCTACGGGCCGGAGGCGATCCTGCTCGACGGCGTGCTCGCCGGCTGGGGCGGCTTCCAGCGCGAGGACGCGGGCGCCGACCTCGCGCTCGTGCTGCTCCCGTCGTTCTGGGGCGAGGGCGCGGCGATCGCGGCGGCGCTGCTCGATCGCGGCTTCGGCGAGCTCGGCCTCGACGCGGTCGTCGCCGAGCTGCCGTTCTCGCGGCGTCCCGACCGCGTGATGGAGCGCCTCGGCTTCCTGCCCGACGGCGAGGCGGTCTTCGACGGCATCCGGTTCCGGCAGTACCGGCTGACGCGGTCCGGCTGGCGGACGCGGCGCAGCCTCCCCGGAATCGCCTGACCTACCCTCGAGGGCATGGACGACGACGTCACGAGAGCCGCTGCCGGGCCGACCGATCGCGACGTGATCATCGTCATGACCGACCAGCACCGGGCGGATGCCAGCGCCCGCGAGGGCTTCCCGCTCGACACGACGCCGTACCTCGACTCGCTGGCCCGCGGCGGCGTGTGGTTCGACCGCGCGTACACGACCTCACCGCTCTGCTGTCCCGCGCGCACGAGCCTGCTGACCGGACGCTGGCCGAGCGCCCACCGGGTGACGCAGAATCCCGCCGTCGACCTGGCCGTCTTCTCCAGCGACCTGTACGGGGCCGCCCGCGCCGCGGGGCGGGCGACCGCGATGGTCGGGAAGAACCACACCTACCTCCGCCCCGACGATGTCGACCGGTTCGTCGACTTCACCCATGACGGCAGCGTCGAGCGCCCGGCGTCGGAGGGGGCCGCCGCGTTCGACGACTGGCTCGCCGGGCTCCGTCACCGCACGGTCGACGAGCCGACGCCGTTCCCGCTCGAGGTGCAGAACCCGCACCGGATCGTCGACGCCGCGCTCGAGTGGGCCGCCGAGGTGCCGGCCGACCAGTCGCTGACGCTGATCGTCTCGTTCCCCGAGCCGCACAACCCGTACCAGGTGCCCGCGCCGTACTTCGACCTGTTCCCGCCCGCCTCGCTGCCCCCGGTCGGCGCGGGAGCCGAGGCGCTCGACGTCCTGCCGTTCGCCTGGCGCCACCTGCAGCGCATCGGGCGGGAGGCCTTCCCCGACTACGACGAGGTCGTCGGTCGCGCCCGCTCCAACTACTACGGCATGCTCCGGCTGATCGACGACGAGGTGCGCCGCCTCGACGCCGGGCTCCGCGACCGTCGCGGCGCACGGCGGCGGGTCCTCGTGATGACGGCGGACCACGGCGACTACGTCGGCGACTACGGCCTCGTGCGCAAGGGGGCCGGCATCCCGGACGTGCTCGCGCGCATCCCGCTGCTCGTCTCGGGCGACGGCATCGGGCCGCGCCCCGAGCCGCATCCGGCGCACGTGTCGATCGCCGACCTGCTGCCGACGCTGTGCGAGGCGATGGGTGCCGCGACGCCGCCCGGGGTGCAGGGCCGCAGCCTGTGGCCGCTGCTGGTCGACGGCGGTGCCGACGGCGACACGACCGGCGGCGACCCGCACGGCGAGTTCGCGAGCGCCTACACCGAGCAGGGCATGGGCGGCCTGCCGTACACGGCGGAGGACGCCGAGGCCGCCGGCGCCCCGGGGCTGATCCACGACGGGCCGGAGGGCGCGCCGCGCTTCGACGAGCTCAACGCGGTGACGCTGAGCGGGCGGCGCCGGAAGATCCGGGCGGGAGACTGGTCGCTGCAGGTCGACGTGCTCGGGGACGCGCGCCTGCACCACCTGCCGAGCGACCCGCTCGAGCTCGTCGACCGCTGGGCGGACCCGGACCTCGGCGACGTGCGCGCCGACCTGCTGCGGCGGCTCGCGGTCTGGCAGATGCGCGCCGAGGATCCGCTCCCGGTGGTGCCGGGCGGCTACCCGCCGAAGACCGACCCGCGCAACTGGCTCGCGCCGTACGCCGACGGCTCCCGCGCCGCACCGCTCGGCTAGCCTCCGGTGTCCGGTGTGCTGCGCCCTCCGACCGCGTGCCGTGCGGCGATCGTCGCGAGGGCGGCCGCGTCCGGCCTCCCGTCGATGACGAGCACCCGGTGCCGGAGTGCGAGCACGGCGCCGTCCGCCAGCTCGAGCTCCTCGTCGTAGGCCGGGTTCGACGCCGCGCCCACGTAGTCCGCGGTCCGCACGAACCAGCGCGGCTGCCGCCGCTCCAACCCGCCGACCGCCGAGAGCAGCACGGTCGCGCCCGCGTCCGCGCCGCCTCCCGTCCCCGCCGGGCTCCGCACCGCGATCCACTCGCGCGCGCTGCCGCGCACGACGGACTCGGCGAGCACGTCCACCCCGCCGCGGCCGTCCGGCGCGAGCACGTCCGCGCCGCGCCAGGAGACCGGGCCGCGCCAGAAGAGCCCGCCGTAGCCGGCGTCCGGACGGCCGCGCGTGGTCGGGCTGCCGACGCGGAGCGGCTCGCCGGCGACCGCGACGAGCCGGGTGTCGACGTCGAGCGACCAGACGCCGTCGTCCGTCTCGGACAGGGCGAACCGCGTCGTGCGCTCCTCGGCGATCATCCGCCGACCGGAGGGACCGACCCAGTCGAGGCGCTCGCGCAGGTCGACCCCGCCGTCCGCCGGATCCTCCACCTCGAGTGCCGTGCGCACCTGACGGCCGACGTCGTCGAGCTCGACGTAGCCGCCGGCACCGCCGTCCGCGTCGCGCACGAAGGTCGGCCCGCCCCAGAAGTTGACGTCCGAGACGTCGGTCAGCGTCAGGGCAAGACCCGTGTGCCAGGGATGGTCGTCGGGCCGGAAGTCCGTGACGACCGTGTCGTTCACGGCGTGGAGCGGGTGCACGAACGGCTTCGGCGACTCGCGGGGCGGCAGGTCGGCGCCGTCGGCGTACCGGGCGAGCAGTCGGCCGTCGAGCAGCACCGAGACGGCGCCGTCCGTCATCGTGTGGCTGATCCGCATCGCGTGGCAGGCTAGCGCGCTATCGTGACGGCAGGCCCCGGACCCGGCCCTCTCTCCGAGTGAGCGAAGGCGGATGGCGACATGGGACGACTGCACTACGGGACACGAGGCGACGCGGCGGAGCTCGACGATCGGCTGCTGCGGCATCTCGAGCTGCTCACCGTGTCGAAGCTGCGTCGGAACGAGGGCTTTCTGCTCAGCTGGACCGCCGACGGCCGCAGGACGGCCGTCTGGATCTCACCGGCCTCGGAGCTCAGATTCGAGAGCTCGTCCGAGGACGCAGTCGCGATCGACCGGCGGATCCTCGACGAGGCGCTCTCCGCGGCATCGCGAGCCGGCAGCTTCCGGATCGAGGACCTCGCCGATGCGCTCGCCGGCACGGCGCATCCGGCACGGACCTGAGTGGTCGGCCGCACCGACGGGTTCGGTGTCGGCCGGACGGGCGGCGCGATGCGACCTGGGCGCTGACTGGCGATGCGACGACTCCGGCGGCCGATCGCCGGACGCGGCGTACCGTCGCTGCAGTCGCCCCTAGACCTCGGTCGACACCGATCCCGCCGGATCGCCGCTCCCCGCGGCGTCGCGGGCCCGAGGCTGAGGAGGCCCCATGTTCTTCCACGTGCAGCGACTGATCAACGACATCGTGCCCGGCGACCCCGATCCGGCCGCCGCCAACGCCCTCCAGGAGGGGCTCGGCGGCCAGTTCGGCGAGATGCGCACCATGATGCAGTACCTGTTCCAGGCCATGAACTTCCGCGGCCCAGCCGCCAAGCCCTACCGCGATCTGATCCAGGGCGTCGGCACCGAGGAGATCAGCCACGTCGAGCTCATCGGCACCACCATCTCCCGCCTGCTCGACGGAGCGCCGGAGTACGCCGGCAAGAAGACCGATCCGGTCGACAAGCCCGGTGCGGCCGGAGCGACGCCGCTCTCGATCGCGCTCGACACCGGCAACATCCACCACTACCTGGTCGGCGCGCAGGGCGCCCTCCCGGTCGACGCGGCCGGCAATCCGTGGAGCGGCAGCTACGTCTACAACTCGGGCAACCTCGTGCTCGACCTGCTCTACAACCTCATGCTCGAGTCGACCGGACGGCTGCAGAAGTGCCGCATCTACGAGATGACCGACAACCCGACCGCGCGCGCCACGCTCGCCTACCTCATCGTGCGGGACCAGGCGCACGAGAACGCCTTCGCGAAGGCGCTCGAGACGCTCGGCGTCGACTGGAGCACGACCCTGCCGATCCCGAAGACGAACGCCGAGCGGTTCCCCGAGGTCAAGAAGCTCGTGGACGCGGGGCTGCAGAGCAAGCAGTACACGTTCGATCTCGCCGGGCAGTCGGAGGCCGGCCGCATCTTCCAGGGCGCTTCGCCGTCGAACGACGGCACCGAGCTCTCCGCCACCGAGCAGGCGCCCGAGGGCGTGCCGTCGACCATCGCCCGCGAGCGCTTCGAGGAGTTCGCTCCGGGCGCCGACGCCTCGCTGCTGAAGCTCATCCAGGCGACCGCCGAGATGGAGCTCGCCGACGTGGAGTCGTTCTACGGACCGGTCGCATGACCCGCGTCGTCTAGCGTCGGAGCATGGGACTCTTCCGCGCGCGCTCCGATCGGCCCCCGCACTCGGCGTCGGCGGGCTCCGGCAAGCCCGCGCTGACCTCCCCCGGTCCGCTCTGGGCCGACGGCTTCGGGCGCCTCGCCACCCGCGCGCTGCAGGCGCTCATCGTGGTGGCGGTGGCCGCCGGCATCATCTTCGTCATCCAGTACCTGACGCTGGTCACGATCCCGCTCGTGCTCGCGCTCATCTTCGCGAGCGCGCTGTCGCCGATCGTCCGCTGGCTGCGCGACCGCGGCCTCCCGTCCGTGATCGCGACCCTCCTCGCGCTGCTCGCCGTGGTGGTCGTGCTCGGCGGGATCGGCTGGCTCGTCGTGATCGCGGTGCGCGACCAGTGGGGCGACCTCTACGACCAGGCGGAGGACGGCGTGAAGTCGTTCGCGGACTGGGCGCAGCACCTTCCGTTCTTCCCCTCCGACCAGCAGATCGACGACCTCCTCGACCAGGTCACCGGGTTCCTCACGAGCGCCCAGTTCGGCTCCGGCGCGATCGCGGGCGTCGGCGTGGTCGCGAACGTGGTCACCGGCTTCGTGCTGATGGTCGTCATCCTGTTCTTCTTCCTCAAGGACGGCCGCCGGATGTGGGAGTTCCTGCTCCGCCCGTTCCGCGGCGAGGGCTACGAGCGCGGCCGCCGGATCGGCGACAAGACGGTCACCGTGTTCGGCTCGTACGTGCGCGGCACGGCCGCGGTCGCGCTCGTCGACGCGCTCGGCATCCTCATCGGGCTGCTGATCCTGCAGGTGCCGCTGGCGGTGCCGCTTGCGGTGCTCGTCTTCCTGCTCGCGTTCATCCCGATCGTCGGCGCGACGCTCGCCGGGGCGGTCGCCGCCCTCGTCGCGCTCGTGTCGAACGGCTGGGTCAACGCGCTGTTCGTCGTCGGGGTGGTCGTGCTGGTGAACCAGCTCGAGGGCAACTTCCTGCAGCCGGTGCTCATGGGCCGGTCGATGAAGCTGCACGCCTTCGTCATCCTGGTCGCCCTGACCGTCGGCACCGCGGTCGGCGGCATCGTCGGCGCCGTGCTCGCCGTGCCGATCACGGCGGTGGTCTGGGGCGTCACCCAGGTCTGGGACGGCCCCGACACCCCGGCCCGCTGGGCGAGGGCGAAACCCCGGGAGGCGCAGGTCGCGGGCTAGCCGCGACCCCGCCGGCCGAACCGAACCAACCCCATCGATTCGTGCCATCGGGGCGCTTCGAGCGGCTCAGACCGCCCCGATGGCACGAATCGATGGGGTTGGTTCGACTGGGCGGGGACCGGGCTCAGGCCTCGCCGAGCCGGCCGTCGATGTTGTCGAGCGAGATCTCCTCGGAGTCGAGCGCCGTGCGCATGACCTCGATCGTCTCGGACGAGTAGGCGCCGCGCTCGTACGCGTCGCGGAGCGCGGCGCGCTCGGCCACGATCTGCACCCGCCGGAGCTGCTGGAACTGCACCACCGGGTTCGTCGGATCGTCGAGGTCGGCGCTCGCCCACAGCTCGATCCGGCCGAGCCAGGTCTCGGTGTTCGCGTTGACCTCCTCGACGACCCGGTCGCCGACGGGCACGCCGGCGCTCACGCTCGCCTCGACCGCGCCGGACACCGCCGCATCGCCCGCCGCGGAGAGCTCCTTCCGCAGCGCGTAGACCTCGGCCCGCTCGCCGCCCGCCGTGTCGCCGACGGGACGGAGGCGCCGCACCACCGGCGGCAGCAGCAGCCCCTGCACCACGAGCGTCACGATGGCGACCGCGAACGCGACGAGCACGAGCGACTCGCGCATCTCCAGGTCGTCGGGGATGGTCTGCACGGCCGCGACGGTGACCACGCCGCGCATCCCCGACAGCCCGAGGATCACGCCGTCGCGCCAGCTCAGCGCCTGGTCGCGCTCGGCCGTGAGGTCGTTGTTCTGCTGCTCGAGCCGTCGTCGGAAGTTCTGGAACGACTGCGTGAACCGGCTGCGCGTCCGCTCGTCGATCTCGATCGGCGCGGTCGGCGGATTCGCCTCCAGCTCGGCGATGCGGGCGGCGATGCGGTCCCGCTGGGCTCGGTCGCCCTTCGTCACGATGCCGAGACTGGCCCGGAGTCCGCGGGTGAAGCTCTTCAGCGGGGACTGCCGGATGCCGAGCTGCTGGAAGTTCGCCGCCCGCCGCTGGAAGTCCTCCTCTGTGACGTTCTCGAACCGCTGGTTCACCCGGTCCGCCTGCGCCGAGCGCTTGCGGTAGCGGCGGCGGATCGTCCAGAGCAGCGGCGGCATCGCGGCGAACCGCACCCCGACCAGCAGCACGATCACGAGCCCGGCGACCCCGAGCGTGCCGGGCAGCTCGTGCTCGGCGGCGACCGTCGCGACGATCGGCCAGAGCTGGAAGCCCATGAACAGGAACACGGCGTTCTCGACCAGCAGCGTGACCGCGCGCCAGGTGCCCGCCTCCGCCAGCCGGAACGAGGCGCGGATGCGGTACGGGCCCTGGTTGCCGACGATGATGCCCGCCACGACGACGGCGACGACGCCGGACGAATGCACGAGCTCGCCGAGCAGGTAGGCGACGAACGGCACCACGAGCGAGACGGCCATGTCGAGCACGCTGTCGGTGATGAACTTCCGCAGCTGCACGCTCAGCGCGCCGAGCACCACGCCGATGACGAGCGCGCCGACGACGGCCCAGAGGAACGTGAGCACGATCATGCCGCCGCTCGGGGTCGCGGACGTGACGTCGGCGATGGTGAGCATGGTCGACAGCAGCACGAGCGCGGTCGCGTCGTTGACCAGGCCCTCGCCCTCGAGGATCGTCACGATGCGCGGCGGCAGCCCGAGCCGCTTGCCGATGCTCGTCGCGGCGACGGCATCCGGCGGCGCGACGACCGCGCCGAGGGCGATCGCGAGCGCCAGCGGCACGGTCGCGATCCAGATCAGGTGCACGGCGACGCCGACGAGCACCGCCGACACGACCACGAGCACGATCGCGAGGAAGCCGATCACCCGCAGGTTGCGGCGGAAGTCGACGAACGGCACCTGCCGGGCGGCCGCGTAGAGCAGCGGCGGCAGGATCACCGTGAGCACGAGATCCGGCTCGATCTCGAGGTGGGGCACGCCCGGGATCGCGCCCACCACGATTCCGACGAGCGTCAGCGCGAGCGGCGCGGCCACGCCGATCCGCCCGGCGAAGAACGAGACGAGGCCGATGACGAGCACCACCCCGACGACGACGAGCATGGTGAGCTGGGTGTGCTCCATGCCGCCAGGCTATCGAGTCGCTGTCAGGCGATCGGCAGCGCCGTGAACCTCGGCAGCGGCAGGTCGCGGCCGTCGACCGCGAGGCACACCGGGTCGTAGCCCCGGCCGTGCGAGATCGCGAGGCCGGCCAGCTCGGCCGGGATCACGGTGCCCGTGACGACCACGATGGCGGTCTCGTCGTCCGGATCCGGATGGGCGTCGACGACGCGCACCCGCGGCACGGGCACCCCGTCGCGGTCGACCAGCTCGAAGCCGGGCAGCCGGCTCGCGGGGCTCCAGCCGCCGGCGACGCCGGTGCAGCTGATCCGCACGCGCTGGAGGCCGTTCGGGCTCGGCGAGATCAGCTCCGCAGCGACGGCGTCGGGGCCGGGCTCCCCCGACGCCGCGACGGCCGCGAGCCGCCGCCCGAGACGCCGCAGCCCGACCGTGCTCACGTGGATCGGATCGGAGAGCTCGAGGTCGACGGCGCCGACGACGCTCGTGCCCGGGACGCGCGACGGCAGCGTCCGCAGCGCCTCGCAGACGCGGTCCCACGATCGCTCGTCCATCTCGCCGCCCCCGCCGATCGGGGTCGCGAACCGCGCGAGCTGCACGAGGTGCACCGGCAGGTCCGGTCGATCGAGGTCCTGGCGCACGGCGGCGATCCAGGCCTCCAGCCGCGCGCCGTAGTCCGCCGACCGCACGGCCGTGGAGTCGGACTCGCCCTGGTACCAGAGCACGCCGGCCAGCCGGGTGCCCGGCCGCTCGAGCGCACGGCGCACCCGGTCGAGCATCGAGCCGTACAGGGTCGAGGTGGAGGCGCGCGAGTGCCCCCCGGCGCCCGGCGACCACTGCTCGAGCGACGTGCCGCCGTGCGCGGCCGGGATCAGCCCGATCTCCTCGCCCGTCGCATCCGCCATGGCGGAGCCGAAGGCCGGTCCGAGCCCGGCGCCGGTGCGCCGCGACCGGGCGAGCATCGCGAGCTCCTCGTCGGCGAGCGACGCCTGCTCGGCGGGGACGTTCGGCCGCAGCAGCGCGGCGTGCACCGGGGTGTAGCTCTCCCAGAGCGGATGCAGCGGCTCCGTCGCGTCGGCCCAGTCGCCCGCCATCGTGAGCACCGAGAGCCGCGGATCGACCGCCCAGCCGGCGCGCGGGTCGTCGAGCAGCCCGACGCCCTCCATGTTCGACTGCCCGGCGAGCACCCAGAGGTCCATGGCCTAGACCGTATCGAGGTGCGGGATGCCGTCCACGAAGGCGACCCGGGTGCCGGCGATGCGCCAGGTGCGCCCGTGGTCGTCGTTGCCCTGGAAGAACAGGTAGCCCTGCCCGTCGTCGTCCTCGAAGTAGCCGGGATGCCCGCTCTCGGAGCTGTTCCACTCCCCCGGATCGCCGTTCGGCAGCAGCGGCCGCGACGATCCGCGCGTCCAGCGGACGCCGTCCGTGCTCGTCGCCCAGCCGATCTGCTGCGGGTCGTTGTTGTAGCCGCCCGCGTAGAACATCGTCAGCGTCTCGCCGTCGAACCGGAGCGCGGGCGCCTCGATGCAGTCCGTCTCCCACGCCAGCTCCGGCTCGAGTGCCGGGCCGTCGTCGTGGTGGTGGGTCCAGGCATCCGGTCCGAAGCCGCTGTCCAGCGCCGCCGACGCCGTCCCCACCATCTGCCGCCGCATCTTCGGGTCGCGGGTGGCGTACGCCAGCAGCAGCCGGTCGCCGAAGACGACGGCGTCGGCGTCGATCGCGCGCCCGATCGTCCAGTCGCCGGTCGGGCCGAACACCGGGTTCTGCGGATTCGGCGTGAACTCGATCCCGTCGGTGCTCGTCGCGTGGCAGATGCGGTCGCCCTCCCACTGCCCGTAGGTCTGGTAGAAGAGGTGCACCGTGTCGCCGATCACCACCGCGCCGGCCGCGGCGATCCCGCGATCGTCGTACCCGCCGGCGGACCCTACGGCGCCCACGGTCTCCCACGAGACGAGGTCGTCGCTCGCCGCGACGCCGACGGTCCAGCCGCGCAGCGCCTCCCGCGACGCCGGCGGACGCGAGAAGTAGAGCAGGTAGCGGCCGCCGAACCGGATGACGGACGGGTCCTTGGAGAACGGCACCCCGCGCGTCGACGGCTCCTGAGCCCAGGGCTCGCCGAGCAGCCGCGGCGTGCCCGGGTCGTTCCACGTCCCGGTGGCGGGCACGGTGCCGCCGGTGTCACTTGTCAGCAAGGGCCTTCTCGAACTCTCCTCGGATGACGTCGCCGCCGGAGCTGCGCCAGGTCTTCACGGTCGCGGTCCAGCTGGACACGGGCTCGCGACCGGCGAGGATCGCGTTGATCGCATCGGCCATCCTCGTCGCGATCGTCGCGCCCTGCCGGGAGGCGGTGTCGGAGTAGTACCCGTAGGTCGGGTCGGCAACGGCGTCGTCGACGATCGCGTCCATGTGGTCGCGGAGGCGCTGCGAGACGCCGCCGAATCCAGGCAGGTAGAGCGGCCGCGGCCCGGCGCCGAGGTACTCGATCGGGAACACGCCGCCCATCTGCGCGTTGCCGGTCGGCGTCAGCACCGGCTCCCCGTTCTTCTTCTCGAACTGCTGCCCCTCCGTGCCGTAGTGCTGGAACTCGTACTCCTCGGTGCCGAACGGCGCCGCGAGCCAGTTCGCCAGCTCGAGGAGGGCGGTCACGCGCTTCTCGTCGCCCTTCTTGATGGCCGCGATCGAGTTGTTCGGCGAGCCGAGCCACATCCGGCCTGGCAGCGTCGCGACCCCGATCGTCGACGGGTCGCCGGCGGTGAGGTTGAGGCAGTAGCCGTACGAGGCCGTGTAGCTGTCCTGGATCATCGCGGCCGAGCCGCCGTAGTACCAGACCTTCTGGTTCGCGGGGGCGGTGGCGATGCTGTCCGGGTGCACGTAGCCCTTCTTGATGAGCTCGGCGCCGGTCGCGAGCATGTCCTGGAAGGCATCGGACTCGTAGTTCGAGACGAGCTTCTTCCCGTCCTTCCCCCAGTTGTTCGGGATCTCGTACATGCCCTGGAGGATGCCGAGCGGCACGGACGCGAGACCCCAGCGTCCGCGGGCCGCGTCGGTGAGCTCCTTCGCCAGCTCGACGAACGCGTCCACGTCCTTCGGGGTGCTGCTGAGCCCCTGCTCCTCGATGAGGTCGCCGCGCACGTAGAGCACGTTCGAGCTCTGCACGCCGCGCGAGATCGGCAGAGCGTAGATGCCGTCGTTGTAGACCGTGCCCTTCCACGAGGTGGTCGGCAGGTTCGCGAGGAACGGGTAGTCCTTCACCGCCGACCCGGACAGGTAGGGCGTGAGGTCGGCGGCCTGCGACTTCAGGAACTGCGGCAGGCCGTTGAATCCCGGCGGCACGTTGAACATGTCGCCGAGCTCGCCGCCGGCGGCCGCGGTGGCGAAGCGCGCCGGGTAGTCGGCGGCCGAGGTGATGGCGAGGGTCAGGTCGACGCCGAGGCGCTTGTTCAGCTCGACCCAGAACGCGTTGCCGTCGTTCATGGCCGGGATCGTGTTGCCGAACGGCACCGATCCGGCCACCTTCGACCCGTCGCCCGGTACGCCCTTGACCGCCCGCACCACCTCGTCGGGGTATTTGAGGAACACGTTCGGGATGCCGGCGTCGGTGCCGGCGATGTCGGCGCTGACGCCCTTGTAGGGGACGTAGTCGGGCAGCTTCACGCCGCCCGGGCCGGTCGGGTTCGAGCCGCCGCCGCTGCTCGGCGTGCAGCCGGCGAGCAGACCGAGGGTGCCGAGCGCCCCGATCGAGCCGGCGCCGATCAGCAGCGATCGGCGACTGAGTTCGTGCGACATGGTGTGTGCCTCCGTGAGGGTGGATGTGGGAGATGGGGTGGAGCGCGGTCAGCCCTTGACCGCGCCGGTGAGCACGCCCTTGGCGAAGTGGCGCTGCAGGAACGGGTAGACGAGCAGGATCGGCACGATCGAGATGATGAGCGTCGCCATCTGGATCGAGTTCTGCGGCGGGAGCGCCTCGCCGAGCGCCCCGAGGTCGGCACCGCCGAGGGTGGTGCCGTTGACGACGTAGGTGCGCAGCACGAGCTGCAGCGGCCACTTGCCGGAGTCGTAGATGTAGAGCAGGGCCGTGAAGAACGAGTTCCAGTACCCGACGGCGTAGAACAGCCCGACCACTGCGAGCACCGCCTTCGACAGCGGCATCACGATGCGGCCGAAGATGGCGAGCTGGCCGGCGCCGTCGATGCGCGCGCTCTCGATGAGCTCGCGCGGGATGCCCATGAAGAACGCGCGGAGCACGATCACGTTGAAGCCGCTCACCGCCGTCGGCAGGATGAGCGCCCAGTACGAGTCGAGCAGCCCGAGCTCCTTCACGAGCAGGTAGCTCGGGATGATGCCCGGCACGAAGAACAGCGTGAACAGCACCGTGAACAGGATCGGCTTGTGCCCGAACGAGCCGGGGAAGCTCAGCGCGTAGGCGAGCAGCGTCGAGCAGAGCAGGCTGATGCCCGTGCCGGCCGCGGTGACGCCGGCGCTGACGAGCAGCGCCTGCGTGACGACGCCGCCGGAGAAGATGGCGACGTAGGCGTCGGGCGAGAAGCTCGTCGGTAGGAACACGAACCCACCCGCGGCGTTGAGCGTGTCCGGCGAGGCGATGCTCGTGGAGATGACGCCGAGGAACGGCGCGATCACCAGCACGACCGCGATGCCGAGCACGACGAACTTGAGCGCCTTCACGACGATCGCGCCCGGTGTGAGCCGCTTCCGCCGGCGCGGCACCCTGACGGGCGCCGGCGTGCGGCTCCCGGTGTCGACGGCGGTCGCGCTCATCGCGCCTCCCTCTGGACCCTGCTCATCGGGCCTCCCTCTGGTAGATCCCCGCCTCGCCGAAGAGGTGGGCGACGCGGTTGGCGACGAGCACGAGCACGACGCTGACGAGCCCCTTCACCAGCCCGACGGCCGCCGCGACGCCCCATTGGCCGCTGACGACGCCGTTGTTGTAGACGTAGGTGTCGAGCACCTCGGCCGCCTTCAGCCCGACCGCGGGCTGCTGCAGCAGGAACTGCTCGAAGCCGACGCTGAGCGAGTCGCCGAGGCGGAGGATGAGCAGGAGCACGATGATGCCGCGGATGCCGGGCAGGGTCACGTGCCAG
Organism: Schumannella sp. GW821-FHT10F01; assembly: GCF_058809295.1. NCBI lineage: Bacteria > Bacillati > Actinomycetota > Actinomycetes > Micrococcales > Microbacteriaceae > Schumannella > Schumannella sp. GW821-FHT10F01. Next base: position 475,026 of record NZ_JBXASM010000001.1, on the reverse strand, counting down.
AGCTGGCGGGCCGGCGAGGCGCCGTCGACGCTCGCCGCCTCGTAGAGCGACTGGTCGATCTGGGCGAGCGCGGCGAGGAACAGGATGGTCGCCCATCCGGTGTCCTTCCACAGCACCTGGCTCGTGAGCAGGGCCAGGAACACGTCCGGGTTGCCGATGATGTCGAGCGTCTGCAGGTCGTTGGTGCGGAGCGCGGTGTTGATGAGCCCGGCGCCGCCGAGCACTTGCTGGAAGATCGCGACGACGATCACCCACGACAGGAAGTGCGGCATGTAGAGGATGCTCTGCACCCACCGCTTGAGCCGCTCGGAGACCATCGAGTTGAGCACGAGCGCCAGCGCGATCGGCACCGGGAAGATCAGCACGACCTGCACCAGCGTCATGACGAGCGTGTTCTTCAGGGCGTTGAGGAACTGCGGGTCGCCGTTGAACAGCACCTCGAAGTTGCGCAGCCCGGCCCAGCTCTGCTCGCTCAGCGGCAGGTAGGGCAGGTAGTCCTGGAACGCGATCACGTTGCCGAGCAACGGCACGTAATGGAACAGGATCACGAGCGCGAGCCCCGGCAGGGCGATGAGCAGCAGCGACCGGTCGCGGCGGAACCGCTGACGGGCGGATGCGCGCGGCCGGGACGTCGGCGTCGGCGTCGGAGCCGAGCCGCCGGCCGTGCGCGTCGGGGTCGTCGACGCCGAGGCCTCCGCCTCGACCCGGGGTGAAGTCACGCTCGTCTCCTCCTCGAAACGATGCGGCGTCCGCCGCTGGAGCACGACCATACGTCTATTTCATCGATGAAACAAGACGTTGCATCGATGAAATACTGGAGTGCGCCGTCGCGGTACCGATGCAACCGGTCTCAGCGACGGGGTCGCGCGATCAGACCGAGCTCTCCCGGACCACGAGCTCGTAGGGCGCCCACAGCGTCTCGACCGGGGGCGCCCCCCCGTCCAGCCGCCGGACGATCCGGTCGAGGGCGGTGCGCGCGATCCAGCGCTTGTCGGGGCTGACCGTCGACAGGCTCGGCGTCGAGAACCGCCCGTCCTCGATGTCGTCGAAGCCGATCACGGCGAGGTCGTCCGGCATCCGGACACCCCGCTCGTGGGCGGTGCGGATGGCGCCCAGCGCGAGCGGGTCCGTGAACGCGAACACGGCATCCGGCGGCTCCGGCAGGTCCAGAAGCGACGACATCGCCGACGCCCCCGCCGAGCGCGTGAAGTCGACGACCCGCGGCACGAGCACGTCGTCGTGCGCGATGCCGCGCTCCTCGAGCGCGGCGAGATACCCGCCGAGCCGCTGGGCGGCCGTGCCGTGCGTCGCGCCGTTGCCGCCCAGCACCGCGATGCGCCGCCGGCCGCCGTCGAGCAGGTGCCGCACGGCGTCGCGTGCCGCGGCGAAGTTGTCGATCATCACCTTGTCGAAGCCCGGGAACTCCTCCTCGCCGATGATGATCACCGGGCCGGCCCCGGCGAGGTCGCCGACATCGGCCGCCGTGATCGCGAGCGGGTTGAGGATGAGGGCGTCGAACAGGCCGCCGCGGGCGGTGCGCTCGATGATCGCGAGCTCGCGATCCCGGTCGCCGTCGGTCTGGTCGATGACGACGGTGAGGCCGCGGCTCGCACCCTCCTCGATGACGGCCTGCGTCAGCTCGGCGAAGTACGGGTTGTCGATGTTGTGCAGCATGAGGCCGACGAGCCCGGAGCGACCGGCCTTGAGGCTCCGGGCGAGCTCGCTCGGCCGGTAGCCGAGCCGCTCGATCGCGTCGAGCACGCGCTGCCGGGTCTCCGGCGCGACGCGCTCGAACCCGCTGACCACGTACGACACCGTCCGCGTGGACACCCCGGCGGCCTCGGCCACCTCGCGGCGTGTGGACATGCGCGGTCCCCCTGGGTTCGAGATCCGAGTATCGCACCCACCCGCCGGCCGAGGAGGGCCGCCAGGCCCACGCCGGCTTCGCGCGGCTTCGAAGCCTCAGGTCTGCAAGCGCGAGGCTTCGAGACAGGCCGGAGACGGCCTTCCTCAGCCAGCGGGATCTCGGAGCGGATTCAGGCGACGAGCATCCGTCGCGCATCAGCCGGCGTCGGGAAGGCCTCGCCGCCGCCGACCGTCGCCGTCAGCACCGAGCGCAGCTGGCGCCCGGCGAGGCTCAGCGCGCCGAGCGCGACGGCCTCCGATCCGAGGGTCGACGCGACGACCTCGGGCGCGATCGGGCAGAGCCGCGCGATCGTCTCGCGCATCCGCGGCAGGAACACATCGGCCGACGGCGAGCTGCCACCGCCGACCACGACGAGCTCCGGATCGAGGGCGAGGATGAGCGCGGAGGCCCCGGTCGCGAGCGCGTCGGCGAACTCGTCGGTGGCCGCGATCGCGGCCGGGTCGCCGCGGCGCGCGAGCGCGAAGACGTCCTCGCGGCTCGGCAGCTCGTCGCCGAAGCGGCCGCGGCTCCAGGCCGACTCGAGCTCGGCCCAGCGCAGCTGCGGCAGCTCGCCGATGATGCCCGCCGCGCCGTGCACGCCGCGGTGCACCCGCCCGCCGACGATCGCCGCGCCGCTCGTGCGCACGCCGCAGAGCACGTAGACGACGTCCTGGCGGCCCCGCGCTGCGCCGACCGCGAGCTCCGCCTCCGCGCCGAGCGCGACGTCGCCCTCGACGAGCACGGCGGTGCCGAGGCGCTCCGAGAACCACGAGCGCAGGTCGAGCCCGGTCCAGCCGGGCATGCCCTCGCCGCCGAAGTAGCCGACGACGCCCGCGTCGATGGTGCCCGGCGAGCCGATGCCGACGATCCAGAGGTCGTCGCGACCGAGCCGGGCGTCGGCGAGCAGTGAGTCGAGCAGCCCGGTCGCGGCCTCGAGCCGGGCCTGGGCCGAGTCCGTCTCCTCGACGCGGATGCTCGCCGAGCGGAGCTCCGAGCCCGCGAGGTCCGCGAGCACCGCGTAGATGTGGTGACCGCCGATGTCGATGGAGGCCTGAGCGCCGAGCCCGCGCTGCAGCCCGAAGGTCGCCGCGGGCCGGCCCGGACGTCCGCTCGCGCTCTCGCCCGCCTCGATCCAGCCGAGCCCCACGAGATCGCCGATCACGCCGTCGACCGCGGTGCGCGACAGCCCGCTCGCGGCCACCAGCTCGGCCATCGACTTCGGCGCATCCATGATCTGCCCGAGGATCCCGAGCGTGTTCATCCGGCGCAGGAGCGACCGGCCGCCGGTGGCCGAACCGATCACTTCGACCAGTCCTTCTCTTGACATCGCGCACCTCCACCGCTTTTATATCGCCAAGTTGCAGAAATAATCCACTCCGACCCGCGGAACCGAGGCACGAGACGATGACGTCGATCCAAGCGCTCCCCGGCGCGATTGCAAAAACGGAGGCGGTGAGCGCGAAGCGCCCGCCCCGTCGCCGCCGAGACGACCGCCGCATCGCCTGGCTGTTCCTCGCCCCTGTGCTCGTCGGCTTCGGCACCTTCTACCTCGTGCCGACCGTGCTCGGTGTCTCCTGGTCGTTCACCGACTTCAGCCTCGTCGGCCAGCCGACGTTCGTGGGCCTGAAGAACTACCAGGCGGTGCTCGCCGACCCCGACTTCTGGAGCTCGATGGGCGTGACGCTCTACTACGTCGCGCTCAACGTCGTCGTGCAGACCGGGCTCGCGCTGCTGCTCGCCGCGCTCATGCACCGGCTCACCCGCTCGGTCGTGCTGCGCACGACGCTGCTGCTGCCCTGGCTCGTGCCGAACGTCACGGTCGGCCTGGTCTGGCTCTGGCTGCTCGACACGAACCTCGGCTTCGTCAACCAGCTGATCCAGTCGATGGGCTTCCCGGCGGTCGGGTTCTTCACGAATCCGCTGCTCGGCATCCCGACCGTCGCCGGCGTCAACGTCTGGGCCTACACCGGCTACACCGCGCTGCTGTTCTACGCCGGCATGCTGCAGGTGCCGAGCGACCTCTACGAGAGCGCCTCCCTCGACGGCGCCGGCGAGCTGCGGATGTTCGCCCGCATCACCCTGCCGCTGCTGCGGCCGATCCTCGCCCTCGTGCTCGTGGTGTCGCTGATCGGCTCGTTCCAGGTCTTCGACACGGTCGCGATCACCACGAAGGGCGGGCCTGTCGGCGCGACCCGGGTGATCTACTACGCGATCTACCAGCAGGCCTTCAACTTCTTCCACATGGGCTACGCCGCGACCATGGCGATCCTGCTCGCGCTCGTGCTCGGCGTGCTCACGTTCGTACAGCTGCGGCTGCTGCGCGCCTCCGAATCGCAGCTGGCCTAGGAGCGGACGACATGACCAGGCGAATCACCCCGGGCCGCGTCGTCGGCTGGACCATCCTCATCGTCGCGCTCGTGCTGACGCTGTTCCCGTTCTACTGGATGGTGCGGTCCGCGCTCACGCCGGCGGCCGACATCGTGCACGACTCCGGCGCGCTGTTCCCCTCGCATCCCACCCTCATCAACTTCGCCCGGGTGCTCGGACTCGTGTCGCCGGAGGAGAACGCGGCGGCGGGCGGCTCCGGCGCGACGATCAACTTCGCGCTCTACCTCTGGAACTCGGTCGTCTACTGCGCGCTCATCGGGGCCTTCCAGACCTTCTTCTGCGCCATGGCCGGCTACGCGTTCGCGCGGCTGCGCTTCCCGGGTCGCAACCTGCTCTTCAGCATCCTCATCAGCGCGCTCATGGTGCCCGGCATCTTCACGCTGCTGCCGAACTTCGTGATCGTGCGCAACCTCGGCGTGCTCGGCACGATGGCCGGGATGGTGGCGCCGACGCTGCTCATGACGCCGTTCGCGATCTTCTTCCTGCGCCAGTTCTTCCTCAACATCCCTGCCGACGTCGAGGAGGCGGCGCGGATCGACGGCGCCGGCGCGGCCCGCGTCTTCTTCCAGGTCGCGCTGCCGATGAGCCGCGGCCCGCTCATCACCATCGGCCTCATCACGGTCGTGTGGGCCTGGAAGGACTACCTCTGGCCGCTGCTCGTCGGCCGGGACGACAGCGTGCGCACCCTCACGGTCGCGCTCGGCGTCTACCTGCAGCAGTCGCCGAACACCCAGCCCGACTGGACCGGCCTCATGGCGGGCTCGACGCTCTCCGTCATCCCGGTCGTGGTCATCCTGCTCTTCCTCGGCCGCCGCATCGTCGAGTCCCTGAACTTCTCCGGCATCAAGTAGCCCGGCACCACCCACCACCCACCACCCCGAACACCACCACCAAGAGAAGGCACGACCCATGAGAAGAATCCGCAGCATCGTCGCCGCGACCTCGGCCGCAGCCCTGGTCGCCGCCCTGTCCGCCTGCTCCGCCGGCTCCGGCTCGAGCGGCGCCGTCACCCTGCAGTACTGGCTGTGGGACGACACCCAGAAGCCCGCCTACGAGCAGTGCGCCGCCGACTTCCACAAGGCCAACCCCGACATCACGGTCAAGATCAGCCAGTCCGCCTGGGGCGACTACTGGACGAACCTCACCACGCAGATCGCGGCCGGCACCGCGCCGGACGTCTGGACCGACCAGGTCTCGTACTACCCGCAGTTCGTGAAGGACGAGCAGATCGTCGACATCCAGCCCTACGTCGACAAGTCCGACATCGACTTCAGTCAGTACGTCGACGGGCTCGCCGACCTCTGGAAGGTCGGCGACAAGCGCTACGGCCTGCCGAAGGACTGGGACACGATCGGGCTGGTCTACAACAAGGCCGACCTCGCGGCCGCCGGCATCGACGAGGCCGCGCTCTCCGACCTGACCTGGAACCCGGACGACGGCGGCACCTTCGAGGAGACCATCGCGAAGCTCACCGTGGACGACGCCGGGCACAACGGGCTCGACCCCGCCTTCGACAAGGACCACGTGAAGACCTACGGCTTCCTGCCGGAGTGGGCGGACGGCTCGCAGGGCCAGAACGGCTGGGGCAACCTCGCCGCCTCGACCGGCTGGACCTACGCCGACAAGAACCCGTTCGGCGAGAAGTTCAACTACTCCGACCCGAAGCTGGTCGAGACGATCGAGTGGATGGCCGGCCTCTCCGGCAAGGGCTACGCGCCGAAGTTCGACGCCCAGTCGACGCTGGCGCGCTCCGAGGTTCTGAAGAACAACGGCGGCGCGATCACGACCCTCGGCTCGTTCAACATGGGCGAGTACAAGGACGTCGTCGACCAGTACGGCTTCGCGCCGCTGCCGATCGGACCCGAGGGCCGCAAGTCGGCCATCAACGGCCTGTCCGACGCGATCTACAGCGGGTCGAAGCATAAGGACGAGGCCTGGAAGTGGGTCGAGTACCTCGCCTCCGCCGACTGCCAGAACACCGTCGCCGCGACCGGCGTCGTCTTCCCCGCCATCAAGACCGCGGGCGAGAAGGCGGCACAGGTGCGCACCGAGCAGGGCCTCGACGCACAGGTCTTCCTCGACGAGCAGCAGGCGGAGGACGGCACCTTCATCATCCCGATCAGCTACCACGGCACCGAGATCAGCCAGATCGTGCAGGACGCGATCCAGAGCGTCGCGCTCGGCGGCGATGCGAAGGACGCGCTGACGAAGGCGAACGACAAGGTCAACGGCCTCTTCAAGTGAGGCCCGGCGGAGGGGCCGGACACCCGGCCCCTCCGCCCGTCCGCCCTGCTCCGGCACCCCATCCACTTCCTCCGAGAGGACCGCTCCGCCATGCCCGATGTGCTCACCTTCGACCGGCTCGCGGTCGCCGTCAGCTCCGCCGGAGCCCCGCGGCGCACCGACGACGGCTGGCTGCTGCCGGCCGGCCCGGTCGCGATGCTCCACCCCTTCGGCGACACCGAGTTCTACCGGCACGGCTGGAACTCCTGGAGCCCGAGCGGGTGGGCGCGGCTCACGGGACGCACCATCGGCATTAAGGACTCCCCCGACCGGCTGCTCACCGCCGACGACGCCCGCAACGACACGCCCTGGGCGCACAGCGGCGCCGGGGTCGGCGCGCTGCAGGGGCCGGACGGGCAGGTGCTGCTGCTCGGCTCGCTCGGCGTCGGCACCCCGCGCGTCGGCGCGGACGTCGCGACGCTCTGGGGCCGCTCGGAGGCCGACCAGGCCGAGTGGTTCGTCGCCTACGGCGATGAGGAGACGGTGTTCGCCGCCTACGTGCGGCACCTCGGCGAGCGCCTCGGCTCGCGCTCCACCCGCGCGGGCAAGGTCTGGAGCAGCTGGTACTGCTTCTACGAGGACATCGACGAGCGTCTCATCGCGCGCACGGTCGACGACCTCCGCGGCTACCCGTTCGACGTCGTGCAGCTCGACGACGGCTGGGAGCCGCGGGTCGGCGACTGGATGGCGGGACCGGGCTTCCCGTCCGGCATGGCCGCCACGGCCTCCCGCATCCGCGACGCCGGCTTCCGCGCCGGGCTCTGGCTCGCGCCGCTCATCGCGCTGCCCGACTCCGAGCTCGCCCGCACCCGGCCCGACCTGCTCGTGCAGGACGGCGAGGGGCGTCCGCTCGTCACCGGGCACAACTGGGGCTCGGGCTACTTCTCGCTCGACACGACGCTGCCGGAGGCCCGCGACCACCTCGCGGGCACCCTCCGCCGTGCGGTCGAGTGGGGCTTCGACTACCTCAAGCTCGACTTCCTCTACGCGGGGGCGGTCGCCGGCGTCCGCTCGGTCGACCTGCCGCGGGAGCAGGTGTACCGCGAGGCGGCGCAGCTCATCCGCGAGGCGGTCGGCGAGACCACCTACCTGCTTGGCAGCGGGGTGCCCATGCTCCCCTCGATCGGCGTCTTCGACGGCGTCCGCGTCGGCCCGGACGTCGGCCCGCACTGGGACGGCGTCGACGGGCCCGACGACCCGTCCGGCGTCGGGGCCCGCAACTCGATCGACGCGAGCATCAACCGCGCCTGGCTGCGCGGGCTGTACGAGCTCGACCCGGACGCGGTGTACTTCCGCAGCGAGCGGAACCTGCTCGACCCCGATCAGCGGCAGCAGCTTCGCGACGTGGCGGCGATCCTCGGGTTCCGATCGACGTCCGACCCGATCGCCTGGCTGCGTCCGGACGAGCGGGACGAGCTGCGCCGATGGCTCGACGAGACCTCCGTCGTGGAGCGGCTCGACCGGTTCGTCTACCGCGTCGACGGCCGCCTGGTGGATCTCCGCGCCGCCGTCGGCGCGCCCGCGCCCGCCGCCATCCCCCAGCACTGAGATCCGGGGCACCGAGCGCCGGGGGCACCGAGACCTTCCGCACCACCCACCACACGGAAAGGCGAAGCATGCAACGCGCACTCGCGGCCACGGTCGCAGCCCTCGCGATGATCGCGACGGCCGTCAGCCCGGCCATCGCATCCCCCCGGTCGACGCCGACCGGCTCCCACCACACCACCACGGCCGCCGCGGGATGGACGGCCCTCGCCCCCGGCGACGAGCCCGACTCCAACCCGCTCAAGGGCTTCATCCCATTCACGGGCGCCTACACCGCGTTCCCGTACACGATGGAGTGGTCGTACTTCCCGCTGAACTCGGTGATGACCGGCCCGTCGAGCTTCGACTGGACGGGCTTCGACGCCGCGCTCGACGAGGTCGCCGCCCGCGGTCACCAGACCGCGCTGCGGTTCTACCTCGACTACCCCGGCGAGCCCACCGGCGTGCCGCAGTACCTGCTCGACGGCGGGCTCGCCACGCACGCCTACGACGACTACGGCAACGCCGGCATCAGCGTCTCGCCCGACTACGACGATCCGGCGCTCCGCGCCGCGCTCGATTCCTTCATCGCCGCGCTCGGCGCCCGCTACGACGGCGATCCGCGCATCGGCTTCCTCCAGGCCGGCCTCATCGGGTTCTGGGGCGAGTGGCACACCTACCCCTACAACGGCGACGCGCAGCCGGAGAACTGGATGCCCTCCGACGCGACCCAGGCCGAGGTGCTCGACGATTTCGTCGCCGCGTTCCCCACCACTCAGCTCGAGGTGCGCAACCCGACGACGGCGAACGCGGCCCTGCCGATCGGCTACCACGACGACTCGTTCGCGCTCGAGACGAAGGCGAGCTCGCTGGGCTGGCACTTCATGGACAACATGGCCTCGGCCGGCGCGCTCGACAAGTGGAGGACCCGGTCGATCGGCGGCGAGCTGCGGCCCGAGCTGCAGCCCTGCATCTTCAGCACCGCCGGCTGCCCGGTGCTCGAGGACGGCGGCGACAACGACTTCCCGGGCAGCGTCGCCGAGACCCACGTCAGCTGGATGATGAACCACTACGCGTTCGCGACCGGCTACTCCGCGGCCGACAAGCCGGCGGCGCTGGCCGGCTCGAGGTCGCTCGGCTACTCCTTCCGCGCGACGCAGGTGCAGCTGCCCGCGTCGACGACGGCCTCCGCGGTCGGCGTCGGGCTCACGGTGCAGAATCTCGGCGTCGCCCCGTTCTACTACGACTGGCCGATCGCGCTCGCGGTCGTGGACGCGAGCGGCACCGCCGTGAGGACCGCGACCACGTCGTGGCACGTGGCCGACGTCGCGAGCGGAGCCGCGGTCACGTTCACGGGCTCGCTCGACCTGTCCGGACTCGCGGTCGGCTCGTACCGCGTGCTCGCGCAGGGCGTGAACCCGCTCCCCGGCGGCGCGCCGATCCGCTTCGCGAACGCGGCGCAGGACAGCGTCCGCGCGGGCTGGCTCACGCTCGGGCCGGTGCAGGTCACGGCCGCGCGGCCCGCACACGGATCCGGCTCGGGGCACCACCAGCCCGGGCACGGCGGAGGCTGCCGCCCGCGCGCCCACGCGTAGCTGGGCGCAGACCCGCCGGCTGAGGAGGCGCGCCAGCCCTCCTCAGCCGGCGGGCTCCGCGTCGCCCGCCATCCCGAGCACGTCCCGGATGGCCTCGAGGTACGCCGTGCCGTCGACCGTGTCGGGCAGCAGGTACGAGCCCTCCGTCCACTCGTTCCAGGCGTTGATCGTGATCTCCGGATGCGGCGTCGGATGCCGGGCGCAGAAGTCGAGCGCCTGCCGCAGACCGGCGGCGAACACCTCGACCGACGGCGCCCACGACGGACCCCACGGGTAGGTGCCGCGCTGGTACGGCCGGTCCTGATCGGTCCGCGGGCTCGAGTCCCAGCCGACCGACACGTTCGGGGAGAACGGCACGTCGAGCTCGTCGGCGTAGCGTTCGTACGCCGCGAACGCGCTCGCCCGTGCGGAGTCCCAGGTGGCCGCGAGCGGGAAGTCCTCGACCCCGACATCCGTGTGGTGGATCCAGACGTACGAGCTCGCCGAGCGGATGCCGAGCTCGGCGATGAGCGCGTTCGGATCCTGCACCGCGACCTCCGTCGGCAGCACCGCGAAGCCCCAGATCACCGCCTCGACGTGCACCCCGCCGAGGCCGAGCTCGTGGGAGCGCCGGTCGAACCAGGCGAGCGCGTCGCGGGCCGCGTCGACGCCGCCGAGGCCCTCGACGAACCGGCCGATCTCGTAGATCGAGAACCTCGGGCGGCCGTCGATCCGCGTGTAGTTCCGCCGGGGGAAGTACTCGGCGAGCACGTGCTCGGCGAACCGCTCGAACGCGGCCCGGTCGATCGCCCCGTGCTGCAGCGTCCGCGGCGGTGCGTGCGGATCGGCGGACGGGAAGATGTCGACGAGGTCGTGGTTCGCCCACATGATCGAGAACTCGACGTCGCCGCAGTTCGGCGCCGCGAGGAAGCCCCGCTCGAGCGCGCCCTCGAGGTAAGGCCCGTCGTCGTACCAGTAGGTGTCGAAGACGAACCCGTCGATGCCGTGCTCGGCGGCCAGTCGGATGTGCTCGGCCGCGACCTCCGGCAGCGACTCGTCCTGGTAGCCGAGCGCGGGGACGCGCGGCTGCCGGTGGCCGGGGAACCTCGCCCGCGCACCGCGGACGAGGTCCCACTCGGTCCAGCCCTCGCCGAACCAGGCCGCATTGCGCGGATCCGGGTGGTAGTCGGGGAACCAGTAGGCGGAGACGCGCGGCCGCTGCGGCACGGTCAGACCCGCCCGCCGCCGAGCTCGGACGCGAGGCGGTCGACGGTCTGGATCCAGCCGGCGCGCATCGCGGCGAGCAGGTCGCGCACGGAGGCCGGATCGATGCGCTCGGGCAGGTCGACGTCGAGGCGGAGGCCGGTGCCGCCGTCCGACTCGTCGAGCGCGACCCGCACGATCGCCGCGTCGTCGAGCCCGCCGTCCGCCAGCTCCGGCCAGCCGCCCACGGCGCCGAACGCGAACTCCAGCAGCGACTCGGGCTCGATGCGGCGGTAGATGCCGCCCGCGTACTTCCGCTCGTCGGCGTTGTAGACCATCATCTGGCGCCACGCCCCGCCGACCCGGAGGTCGAGCTCGATCGGCTCGGGCGGCGCCGGGAACTCGTCGTTGTAGAACCAGCCGAGGTGCGCGGGGTCGGTCCAGGCGCGCCACACCCGCGTGCGCGGGGCGTCGAAGCGCCAGTTCAGGGTGAAACCGCTGCGCGCGGTCGTCGTCGTCTCGTCGGTCATCGTTCTTCCTCCTCGGTCGGGGTGGTGTCGTGCTCGGCGGCCGCCTCCGCGGCGGCCTCGTCCCGCAGCTGGCGGTCCAGTCGGGCGAGCCGCGTCGTGAAGAAGCGGCGGTAGGGCTCCAGCCACGCGTCGGCGCTCTCCAGCGGCTCCGACTCCAGCCGGCAGAGCCGCCACTGGGCGTCGCGGCTCTTCGAGACGAGTCCGGCGGTCTCGAGCACCTTGAGGTGCTTCGAGATCGACGGCAGGCTCATCGCGTGCGGTGCGGCGAGCTCGCCGACCGTCGCATCGCCGTCCGCGAGCCGCGCGAGCATCGCCCGCCGGGTCGGATCGGCGAGAGCCGAGAAGGTCGCACTCAGCGCGTCCATCCCATCTCCTTAGTTTCTTTACCGGCTAATTAGCCGGTAAGGCAAGTATGCATGAGGCCGCCGGGTTCGCGCAACGGCGGGATCTCGGATCGCCGGGCAGCGGGACGGTCAGGCGCCGGGAGCGCGCCGGAACCCGCGGCGCACCAGGAGCGTCAGCACCGCGCCGGCCGCCGCGATCCCGCCGCCGACGAACGGCAGGGCCGGCAGCGCGTCCGCGGCGATCACGCCGCCGCCGAGCAGCGACCCGATCGTGATGCCCGCATTGCCCGTCGCGTTGATGACCGCACCCGCCATCGACGTCGACACCGCGCCCGTGCGGATCGCCGCGGTCGCGACCATCGGCGAGATGCCGCCGAACGCGAGCGACCAGACCGCCGCGGCGACCAGCGTCGCGGGCACGCTCTCGACGATCACCGGCAGCAGGAGCAGCGCCGCCGCGATGCCGGCGGCGCTGGCCGCGAACGCCGCCCGCAGGTGCCGGTCGCCGAACGCGCCGGCCACGAGCACGCCGCCGAAGCCGGCGATGCCGAAGACGAGCAGCGCGCCGCTGAGGCCGCCGCCCGCGATGCCGGCGAGCCCGAGCAGCGGGGCGATGTAGGTGTAGCCGGCGAAGTGCCCGATGAAGACGAGGATGTCGGCCGCGAGCACGCCGGCGAGCCCGCGCCCCCGCCGGTAGCGCGTCGCTCCCGTCTCGTGCGGCGGGCTCGCGACGCGGGGCACCGCCACCAGCACGAGCACGGCGAGCGCCCCGGCCGCGACCGCGACGACGGCGAAAGCGGCGCGCCATCCGGCCTGCTGGCCGATGAGCGCCGTGAGCGGCACGCCGAGCACGATGCCGAGCGAGGCGCCCGTGAACGCGACCGACATCGCACGCCCGACCCGCTCGGGGCTGACCAGGGCGCTCGCGTAGGCGGTCACCACCGAGTAGAAGACGGCGTGCGACAGGCCGCCGATCGCCCGGCCGATGCAGAGCACCGCGAAGTCCGGTGCGACCGCGGCGAGGGTGTTCGCGACGGCGTATCCGGCGAGCGCCGCGACGAGCAGCGTCGTGCGCGGCACGCGCTCGGTGAGCGCGGTCATCGGCACGGCGAGGATCGCGACGATCGTCGCGAACACCGACACCGAGAGCCCGGCGACCGCCGTCGAGACCTCGAGGCCCGACGACAGCTGCGGCAGCACGCCGACCGGCAGGAACTCGCTCGTGACGGCGACGAAGGTGGCGACGGCGATCGCGCCGAGGCCGACGACGGTCCTCCGGGCGCTCGCGGTCATCATCCGACGCTAGCGGGACGGTCGGAACGTGACGCCCGCATCCGACGGCGGCGGTCCCGCGCGCACCAGCGGCCCCGCCGAGCGATTAGCGTTGCCGTATCTGCTGAGCGCTCGGCTCGGTCGCAGGTGTCGAGTTCGAAGACGAGGGCGTGGTGCGACCGTGACTGCCGGTGCGGTGATCCGCGGACTGTTCCGGGCGCGGTGGCGGATGCTCGCCGCCGGCTACCTGTTCCGGATCGTCCACCAGATCTGCGAGGCGCTCGTGCCCGTGGCGGCCGGGCTCGTGATCGGCCAGGCGGTCGCGACCGGCGACGGCGCCGCGGCGATCCTCGGCATCGTCGGCATCCTCGCGCTGTTCGCGGTGCTCGCCCTCGGCGGCGGCCTCGGCGGCTACCTGACCGGACGCGCCGCGCTGCTCGAGGCGCACCGGCTCCGCATCGAGGCCGTGCGCCGCATCCTCGGCGGCGAGGCCGGCACCTCGGGTCGGCACGCGGGCGAGCTGCTGTCGATCACGAGCTCCGACACGCGCGCGACCACCTCCGTCATGGAGACCGCGGGCGCCCTCGTCGCCTCGACGGTCGGACTCGGCGTCGCGACGACCGTGCTCCTCCGCATCGACCTGACGCTCGGGTTCGGGCTGCTCGGCGCACTCGTGGTGCTCGTCGTCATCGTGCAGCTGCTCGGCCCGTACCTCGAGCGCCGCCTCACCGCACGTCAGCAGGCGGTCGGACTCGCCGCCTCCGTCGCCACCGATCTGCTCGCGGGCCTCCGCTCGCTGCGCGGCTTCGGCGGCGTGCCGGTCGCCGTGGAGCGGTACCGGGACGCCAGCCGCGTCAGCCTGGCCGCGACGATCCGCGCCGCGTCGTCCACCGCGGTCGTGACCGGCGTCAGCGGCGCGGCCACCGGCATCCTCGTCGTGCTGACCGCGGCCGTCGCCGCGCAGTACGCGGTCGCCGGCACGATCACGCTCGCCGAGCTCGTCACGGTGATCGGCATGGCGGCCTTCCTCATGGACCCGCTCACCCACATCACCTGGTCGGTGCGCGACCTCGCGATCTCGCGGGCGAGCAGCCGCCGCGTCGCCGAGCTGCTCTCCGCCGGCGCCGAGCCGCCTCGCGACGACGCGGCCGGCACGCGCCTCGACGGCGACCTCGTGCTCGACGGGGTCGCGGATGCCGACGCGGCGCCGCTCTCGCTCACCGTCGGCGCGGGCGAGCTGCTCGGTGTCGTGACGGCCGACCGCCGCGCGGCCGACGAGCTCGCCGACGTGCTCGCCGGCACCCGCGCGCCCGAGCGCGGCACCGCGCAGCTGGGCGGCCGTCCCGTGTCCGAGCTGGGCGCGGCCGACCGGCGCACGTCAGTGCTGGCCGAGCCGCACGCCGTCCATCTGCTCGGCGGCTCGCTCGCGGACGCCCTCGACACCGGCAGGACCTCGGAGGTCGGCGCCGACCGCGCCCTTCGCGCCGCCGCCGTCGATCTCGCCGACCTCGGCGCGGGCGAGGGCGAGGCACTCGCCGCGATCGAGCTGCTCGATCGCGGCGTCAACCTCTCCGGCGGGCAGCGGCAGCGGGTCGCGCTCGCCCGCGCGCTGCACGCCGACCCGGCCGTGCTGATCCTGCGCGATCCGACGTCGGCCGTCGACGCCGTCACCGAGGACGAGATCGCCGCGGGCCTGCACGAGCTGCGCGCGGGCATCCGCCGCACGGTCGTGTTCACCAGCTCGCCGCTGCTCCTCGACCGCTGCGACCGCGTGCTGTTCGTCGACGCCGACGGCAGCTCGACGATCGCCCCGCACGCCGAGCTGCTCGAGCTCGAGCCGTATCGGGAGGTGGTGGTGCGATGACCGCCGACGCGCTCCCGATCGCCTCCGGGCGGGCCACCGCCGCCGCGGTCGCGCAGTCCGCCCGCCGGCACCGCGGGCTGCTGGCGACCAGCGTCGCGGCCTCCATCGTGGCGGCCCTCGCCACCGTCGCCACGCCGATCCTGCTCGGCCGGGTCGTCGACGAGGTCGTCGCGGCGGTCTCCCGCGACGGCTCGCTCGGCGGGCTGCCGCTGCTGCTCGTCGCGCTGAGCGCCTCCGTGCTCGTCACCGCCGTCTCGACCGGCTGGGCGTTCCAGCAGACCGAGCGGCTCGGCGCGGCCATCGCCGCCGACCTCCGGGAGCTCGTCGTCGAGCGGTCGCTCAGGATGGACTCCCGCCTGCTCGAGCGCGCCGGCACCGGCGACGTCGCCACCCGCGTCACCGAGGACATCGAGCTGTTCACGCTCTCCATCCCGGTGATCTCGGGCGTCGTCACCTCGCTCGTGACCGTGCTCGTCTCGCTCGCCGGCTTCGTCTCCCTCGACTGGCGCATCGGACTCGCGTTCCTCGCCGTGCTGCCGGTCTACGCGATCGGCGTGCGCTACTACCTGCCGAAGGCGGGACCGCTCTACTCGACCGAGCGCGCCCGCGCATCGCGCCGCTCGCGCACGCTGCTCGAGTCGGTGCACGGGCGGCGGACCGTCTACGCGTACGGCATGGGCGCGCTGCAGTCGCGGCGCGTCGAGGAGTCGTCCGCCTCCGCGCTCGAGACCGGGCTCCGCACGCAGCGGCTCGGCGCCACGTTCGGCCTGTTCATGAACGCCGCGGAGGGGGTCGGCCTGTCGGCCGTCATCGGCTGCGGCTTCCTGCTCGTCTCGGGCGGCGAGACCACCGTCGGCGCGGTCACGGCGTCCGCGCTGCTGTTCCACCGGCTGTTCGGCCCGCTCGGCTGGCTGCTCATGTCGGTGGACGAGATCCAGCGCGCCGCTGCCGCGCTCGCCCGCATCGTCGGGGTCGCCACCCTGCCCGCCACGCCGTCGGTCGAGCCGGATGCCGCGCCGCGCTCGGTCGGCATCCGCGTGCGGGGCGTCGAGCACGCCTACGACGACGGCCGGCCGGTGCTGCACGGGCTCGACCTCGACATCCCGGCCGGCACCTCGCTCGCCGTCGTGGGCGAGAGCGGCGCCGGCAAGACGACGCTCGCCGCGATCATCGCCGGCGTGTTCCCGGCGACGTCCGGCGACGTGGAGCTGACCTCCGGCGCGGATGCCGGCGGCGGGTCCGGATCACCCGCCCCCGTCCGCCGGGTGACCGACCTCGATCCGGACGAGCTGCGTGAGAGCGTCACGCTCGTGTCGCAGGAGAGCCACGTGTTCGCCGGGCCGCTGCGCGATGATCTGCTGCTCGCGCGCCCGTCCGCGGACGACGCGCGACTCTGGGGCGCGCTCGAGACCGTCGATGCGGACGTCTGGGTGCGCGCGCTCCCGCAGGGGCTCGACACGGTGGTCGGGGCCGGCGGCCACGCGCTCACCCCCGCGCACGAGCAGCACCTCGCGCTCGCCCGCATCGCCCTGCGCGACTCCCCCGTCGTCGTGCTCGACGAGGCGACGGCGGAGGCGAACAGCGCCGGATCGCGGGAGCTCGAGCGCGCCGCGGTGCAGCTGCTCGAGGGCCGGACCGCCCTCGTCGTGGCCCACCGGCTGACCCAGGCCCGCGCCTGCGACCGCATCGCCGTCATGTCGCACGGCCGGATCGTCGAGCTCGGCGACCACGACTCCCTGCTGGCGGAGGGCGGCCTGTACGCCCGCCTCTGGTCTGCGTGGTCGGGCGCCCCCGGGGCGCGATGAGCCGCCTCTAGGCTGAGCCGCGTGGACGCGATCCGACCCCGCACCGATTCGTTCGTGCGGCCCCGGGACTTCGACCTGCCGGGCGGCGAGTGGTTCCTCGGGGCCGGGCTCGGCCTGTTCGTGCACTGGGATCAGGCCAGCCAGCAGGGCATCGAGATCTCCTGGCCGCTCGTGGGGCGGTCGATCATCCCGGGCACCGACGGCGTCGAGGATCCGGTGACGGTCGAGGGGTACCAGGCCACCGCGCCGACCTTCGATCCGGTCGAGTGGGACGCGGTCGCGCTCGCAAGGCTGGCGAAGCGCGCCGGCGCGCGGTACGTCGTCTTCACCGCACGGCACCATGCCGGGTACGCGATGTTCCACACCGCGTATTCCGACTTCGGCATCGAGCACTCGCCGTTCGGCCGCGATGTCACCCGCGAGTTCGTCGAGGCCGTGCGCGCCGAGGGCATCCGCGTCGGCATCTACTTCAGCCTCTCCGACTGGAACCATCAGGACTACCCGGCCTTCACGATGGAGGACCGCCCGTACGCGGAGGAGCACTGGCCGTGGGCGGGGCAGCCCGAGTACGCCGGCACCGAGTTCGCCGACGACCGGCACCGCCGTGCGACGCCGGAGCAGTGGCAGCGGTATCTAGCGTATCTCCGCGGGCAGCTGACCGAGATCCTCACCGGGTACGGCACGATCGACCTGCTCTGGTTCGACGGCGACTGGGAGCGATCCGAGGAGGAGTGGGACACCGCCGGCCTCCGCGCGATGATCAAGTCGCTGCAGCCGGACGTCGTCATCAACGACCGGCTCACCGGCCAGGGCGACTACTCGACGCCAGAGCAGGGCTTCCCGCTCACCGCGCCGTCGGGTCCGTGGGAGCTGTGCCTCACGATCGGGCAGATGTGGGCCTGGCGCCCCGACGACACCATCAGCAAGAGCTCGCGCTCGCTCGTGTCCACGCTCATCGAGGTCGCGAGCCGGGGCGGCAACCTGCTGCTGAACATCGGGCCGAAGGGCGACGGCAGTCTGAACGAGTCGCAGGTCGAGACCCTCGGCGAGATCGGCGGCTGGATGGACGCGCACGCGGAGAGCGTCATCGGCGTCGCCCCGACGGTCGGCGTCGACTACTACGGTCCGAGCACGGCGAGGCCTGGCACGCTCTACCTCCACCTGCTCGCCCGACCGGTCGAGTCGGTGATCGTGCGCGGCCTCCCGGTGCGCCGGATCACGGGTGTCCGGCTGCTCGCGACCGGCGCCGCGCTCGAGTACACGCCGTCGAACGGCGGAGGCATGCCGGGCGCGGAGCCGCTCGGCGAGCTCGTCATCCCGGCCCCGGCGCCGTCCGGCGCGCTGGTGGATGTGATCGCCGTCGACTTCGAATGAGCGCACCCGCCGTCTCCGAGGATGCCGGGAGCCCGTGTCGCCGAGCACCCGGCGTCGAGAGGATCGGATCATGACGACCGCGTCCGCCGCTCTCGAGTCGTTCATCGCCGCCGTGGACCGCGAGCGGCTCGGCGTCTACGGCGTCGAGATCCGGATCGGCGGCGAGCGCGCCGTGCACCGCTGGCGCAGCGACGACCGCGAGAACCTCTACTCCGTCTCGAAGGGCGTGTGCGCGATCGCGACCGGCATCGCCGTCGACGAGGGGCTGCTCACCCTCGACCGGACCGTGGGCGAGACGTTTCCGCGGTTCGAGCTCGGCGACGGCGTCGAGTCCGTCACCCTCCGCCACCTGCTGACGATGACGAGCGGCATCGACTTCGCGTGGTTCGGCCACGAGCCGGTGCCGTGGCCCGACCTCGCCGCCGAGATGCTGTCGCGGCCGTCGGCCGGGCGCGTCACCCAGTACTCGGATGCGAGCACCTACGTCGCGATGCGGATGCTCGGCGCGATCGTGGGCGACGTGCGCGACTGGCTGCTGCCGCGGCTGTTCGATCCGCTCGGCATCGACAACCCGCAGTGGCACCGCTGCCCGCTCGGCTGGATCATCGGCGGCACCGGGCTCGAGCTCCGCACCGGCGAGCTGGCCCGCATCGCCGACGTGCTGGTCGATCGCGGCCGCGCCGGCGACCGGCAGCTCGTCAGCGCGGACTGGATCGACGGGATGCACGCGGACTGGGTCGAGACGGGCAGGCCCGTGCCGATGGACCGCTACGGCCTCGCGACCTGGGGCGGCCCGGCCGGCAGCTGGCGCTTCGAGGGCCGCTACGGCCAGTTCGTGATCGTTGACGGCGACACGGCGGTGACCATCACCGGCCACGAGGAGGAGCTCGAGGACCGCATCTCGGAGCTCGCGCTCGAGGTCGTCCGCGGCCGCTGACGCCGCCGGAGACGCGCCCTCACACCGCCAGCACGTCGAGGATGACGGACGTCGACGGCCGCAGCGACGGCGCCTCCAGCCCCACCTCGTCGAGCACGCGGCCTGACAGGGTGGCACCGCCGTCTCGGAGCCACGGCGGCAGCTGCCCGGCATCGGGGTGCCCGGCGCCCTCGAGCAGCCCCACCCGGTAGCGGCGCTCCGCGGCCAGTCCGGGCAGCCGGAGGCGCTGCGGCGGCCACACCGCGGGCCGCCCGAGCACCGCGAAGTGGAACAGGGCGCGGGAGCCGTCCTGCGCGACCACCCCGTCGAGCCGGAGCTCGTCGTCGAGGTCGCCGTGCACGAGCCGCCCGGTGTGCAGCAGCGGGCGCAGCTCCTTGTGCAGCGCGACCCAGCGCGCCAGCTCGGCCTTGAGACCGTCGTCGGCGCGCGTCAGGTCGGTCTCGATGCCGAGGCTGCCCCAGATCGCGACGGCGGCGCGGAAGTCGAGGGAGGCGACGCGTCCGGTGGTGTGCGATCGCTCCGCGCCGATGTGCGTGCCCTGCAGCTCCGGCGGCAGCAGCAGGCCGGTCCAGCGCTGCACGTCGATCCGGTCCTCCGGGTCGTTGCAGTCCGAGGGCCACACCCGGTCGGTGCGCTCGAGCACGCCGAGGTCGATGCGGCCGCCGCCCGACGCGCACGACTCGATCTCCAGGCGCGGGTGCCGAGCGCGCAGCTCATCCATCAGCGCGTAGGCCCGCAGGGTCTGGCGCCGCACCCCCGGCGTGCCGTCCGGGGTGTGGCCGGCATCCGTGAGGAAGCGGTTGTGGTCCCACTTGATGTAGTCGATGCCGAGCTCGGTCACGAGGCCGTCGATGCGCGCGAGCACGAGGTCGTATGCGGCGTCGTGACCGAGGTCGAGCACGTGCTGATAGCGCGACGGGAGGCCAGGGCCGTGTCCGCCGTCGAAGACCCAGTCCGGATGCTCGCGAGCGAGCTCGGAGTCGAGGTTCACCATCTCGGGCTCGAACCAGAGCCCGAACTCCATCCCGAGTTCGTGCACCAGCCGGGCGAGCGGGCCGAGTCCGTCCGGCAGCACGGCCGGATCGACGATCCAGTCGCCGAGCGAGGTGCGGTCGTCCCGGCGGCCGAGGAACCAGCCGTCGTCGACGACGAAGCGCTCGGCGCCGACGGCCGCGCTCTCCTCGGCCAGCTGCAGCAGCCGCGCGGGGTCGAGGTCGAAGTAGACGGCCTCCCAGGTGTTCACGAGCACCGGACGCGCACGGCGCGGATGCCCCGGCCGGGCACGCAGCTCGTCGTGGAACCGGCCGGCCAGCGCGTCGAGCCCGTCGCCCCACGATCCGTGCAGCCACGGCGTCGTCACCGCGTCGCCCGGGGCGAGCTCCAGCTCGCCGGAGAGCAGCAGCTCCCCGCCGCGCAGCAGCCGGGTGCCGGCCGGCGTCCGCTCCGCCGCGACCGACTGGCTGCCGCTCCAGCCGAGGTGCACGCCCCACACCCGGCCGTGCCGGAAGCCGAACCCCGGCTCGCCTGCCACGAGCACGGTCGGCGCGTCGAGTCCCGGCTTGCCGCCACGGCTCTCGCGCACCCACGCGCCGACGGGGAAGGGATGCCGCTGCGGCACCCGCTCGAGCGACCAGCGCCCGGTGAGGTCGAGCAGCTCGCCCGCGGTGTCGGGAACGGGCAGTGTCAGCTCGAGCGAGTCGACGCGATACGGCTCGGACCCGGCGTTCGTCAGCGTCGCGGCCACCCGCAGCAGGCCGGCATCCGAGAGCTCGACGGTCAGCACCAGCCCCAGCGCGGAGGCGTCGTCGACGGCCTCGACCCGCAGCACCGCGCGGTCCGCCCGGTCCTCCACGTCGCCCGCGTCGACGAGGAACAGCGGCGCGAAGGCCCGACCCGCGCGGCTGCCGACGAGGCCCGGACGCCCGAGCCACCCCTCCGCCAGCTGCGGCAGGATCGGCACCGGCTGCGGATACGTCACGGCGCTGTCGCCGACGAGCGGCTTCGACGCGGCCCGCAGCGCGGCGAGCTCGTCGGCCGTCAGGTCGCCGAGGTCGGCGCCCCAGTGCAGGATGCGCGGCAGCCGGGCGTCGGACAGGTCGAGCACGGCGCTCGTGCCGCCGCGCCGGAGGTGGACGAGATCGGGTGCGGTCATTCCGGGTCCTGTCGGCGTCGTCGGCGGAGGTCGCGGCGGCCGCCGGTGCTCCGGGCCGCCGTGCTCGACGCTAGCGAACGGGTCAGACCGCCGACATGGCGGATCGTGGGGAGTGCCTGGAGGATCTGCCGACCGGGCGGGCGGGGACGGTCACTCGGAGTCCGGGCGATGCCGCGCTCGCGACGCGCGCACGTGCACGTAGTTCGCGCAGCGCTCGGTGTGGAAGCGCCCGGCGCCGTTCTTCGTGCGGTCGTAGAACGCGACGCTGCAGGGAGCCAGTGCGCAGAGCTTGAGCCGCGACCAGTCGCCGCGCTCCTCGGCGAGCAGCACCTCGCCGAGGATCAGGCCGACGAGCGGATCCCCGTCGCCACCCGGCGCGACCCGCACCGAGCCCGATGCGTCGAGGGCGATGGTGACGGTGCCGGCCACCCCGGCCACGTCGGTGGCACCCTCGGGCCGGCCGTCGCGGAGTCGGATCGCGGCGCGGAGGCTGTCGCGGAGGTCGCGCAGCCGCCCCGCACCCGCCTCGTCGAGGCGGAGCCGGGGCACGGCGCGGAGCTCGGCGCGCCCCGCCATCCAGTCGGCACCGGACACCGCGTCGGCGAGCAGGTCGGGCGTCGGCGCGGACGCTCCGGACGGCGCCGTGTTGAGCAGCTCCTGCACGAGCTCGAGGCCGTCGGGCGCGGGCAGCGCCAGCGATCGCTCGTTCGCGCTGGTCGGCATCCGCTCAGGGTACGGCCGATCGGGCGGCCGGATCTTGACCCGGCGGCTGCGTTCGCACTAGACAGGCTCTAACAACTTTCACCCCTGACAGTCGAACCTGCCTGACCGTTGAACCTGGAGGACGCGATGCCGTTCGTCACGACCGGATCCGAGAACGAGAGCCCGATCGAGCTGTACTACGAGGACCACGGGTCCGGACGTCCGGTCGTGCTGCTGCAGGGCTACCCGCTCGACGGCGCCGCCTGGGAGCCGCAGACGCTCGCGCTGCTCGATGCGGGCTACCGTGTCGTCGCCCTCGACCGGCGCGGCTTCGGCGGCTCCAGCCGCGTCGGCGCGCCGTTCGGCTACGACGAGCTCGCCGACGACGTCGCGGCACTGCTCGACCACCTCGACCTGCGCGACGTCACGATCGTCGGCTTCTCGATGGGGACGGCCGAGGTGGCCCGGTACATCGGGCGCCACGGCACCGGCCGCCTCCGCTCGGCCGTGACCATCGCGACCTTCGGCCCGGGCCTGCTCGCCGGCGACGACGGCGTCGGCTTCCCGGAGGCGGTGTTCAGCGGCATCCAGGACGCCATCCGCGCCGACCGGCACCGGTACGTCGAGAACTACTTCCTGCAGCACTACCGGGCGGAGCAGAACCTCGGCACGCGGGTCAGCGCCGCGACGCTGCGCGCGAACACGGCCACCGGCGCGGCCGCAGGCGCCCTCGCGATGCTGTCCTGCGTCGCCGCCTGGAAGGAGGACTTCCGGGCGGACCTGGCGAAGATCGACGTGCCGCTGCTGGTGCTGCACGGCACCGAGGACAGCAACATCCCGATCGACGTCGGCGCCCGCCGCGTCGCCGAGCATGTGCCCGGCGCCACCATCCTCGAGGTCGAGGGAGGCCCGCACGGCATCGGGGTCACCCACCCCGAGGTCGTGAACCCCGCCCTGCTCGAGTTCCTCGGGCGCTGAATCCCGAGACCGACACGACCTGACCAGTCCGGACCGGACCGGACAGGACAGGACCACCGAGGAGGATCCATGCCCATGATCGATGTCTACGCCCCGGCCGGCACCTTCGCCGACCCCCACGACCTCGCCACCCGCGCCGCCGCCACGGTGATGCGCGTCGAGCAGGTGCCCGACATCCCGATGTTCCGCCGGAACACCGCGGCGTTCGTGCACGAGCTGCCCGCGGCCGCCATCTCGGACGTCGACGGCGACGGCCGCCACGTGCGGGTGCAGGTGCTCACGAACGCCGGCGCGCTGGACCGCGACAAGCAGCTCGCCGTCGTCGAGCAGCTCACTGCGCTGATCGCCGACGCGGCCGGCGACCCCGACCTGGCCGACCGAACCTGGGTGCTCCTGACGGAGGCGCCCGCCGGCGGCTGGGGGCTCTGGGGTCACGCGCACACGAACGAGGAGCTGGTGGCGGCCGCGAGGAGGGAGATCGCCGAGCTGTCGTGACACCCCACGTGACCGGCCGAGTCGGAGCCGAATCGGCAGCGTCCGGCTACCGTGTCGCCATGAGCGAGCTCGTCGAGCCCCCGATCGTGGAGTTCGCGACGGCAGACGAGCTGTGGGCGTGGCTCGCCGCCAGGACCGACGCGCGGCCGGTCGACCACGCATCGGCTTCCGGCGATCCGGGCGTCTGGGTCCGCGTGTTCCGCGCCGGCGCCGCTCGGCAGTCGATCCGCTTCGAGGACCTCCTCGAGGCCGGCCTCGCCTACGGCTGGAGCGAGAGCTCGCGCCGCGGGTTCGATGCCGAGTCGTACCTGCAGCGCTTCTCGCCGCGCCGGAGGCCCGGCACCGTCTCCGAGCGCAACCGCGCCATCGCGGCCCGTCTCGAGGCCGAGGGGCGGATGACGGACGCGGGGCGCCGCGCGCTCGGAGGCTGAGCGGCCTACTGCCGGTCGTGCACCGTGAGGGCGTAGCCATCGAGGTCGCGGAAGACGAACGTCGTGCCGAACGGCCCGTCGAACGGCTCCTGCAGGATCGTGCCGCCGGCCGCGACGATCGCCGCGTGCAGCGCGACGGCGTCCGGGTCGTGCAGCCAGACGACGACGCCGAGCCCGGGCTGGGCGATCGAGTCGAGGTCCACACCCGGCAGCGGGTCGCGCAGCGCGAACGTCGGCGTGGTGTCGAAGACGACGGCGTGCGGCGGCGCGACGGCGGCGCGGGTCAGGCCGACGACGCCCTCGTAGAACGCGGCGGCGGCCTCGAGGTCGCGCACCTGCAGGGCGATGAAGTCGGGTCCGGTGACGGTCATGATCTGCTCCTTCGTGGCATGTCAGGTTTCTGACATGCACACACTATGTCAGGCTTCTGACATGGCAGACACTCCCGCCGTCGGCTACCTCGTGAAGACCGTGCAGTCGCTGCTGCGCCTGCGGATGGAGGAGGCGCTGAGGCCGCAGGCGCTCACCGTGTCGCACTACTCGTGCCTGTTCCGCCTGCGGCAGGAGCCGGGCATCTCCGCCTCCGAGCTGGCGCGCGCGACGTTCATGACGCGCCAGTCGATGAACGAGCTGCTGCAGACCCTCCGCGACCGAGGGCTCGTGGAGCGCGCCGAGGCCGCCCCGAGCGGCCGCGCCCTCCCGGTATCCCTCACCGCCGCCGGCGTCGCCGAGCTCGTGCGCGCGCAGGTCGCCATCGACGCGGTGGAGCAGCGGATGCTCGCGGGGCTCGGCGCCGACGAGCGGCTGGCGCTGTCGTCAGGGCTCGCGGCCTGCGCGACGGCGCTCGGCGGACCGGCCCCCGGCGCAGAGCCCGCGCCCGAAGGGGCTCCCGCAGCCGGCTGACCCGGGGTTATCGTCGCGGCATGTGCCGCAACATCCGCTGCCTCCACAACTTCGAGCCCGCCACCACCGACGACGAGGTGCGCGAGGCCGCGCTGCAGTTCGTGCGCAAGGTCAGTGGCTCGACGCACCCGTCGCGCGCGAACACGCCCGCGTTCGAGCAGGCGATCGACGAGATCGCCGAGGCGACCCGGCGGATGCTCGATCAGCTGGTCACCGCGGCGCCGCCGAAGACCCGTGAGGCGGAGGCGATCAAGGGCCGGGCGCGTCACGAGAAGCGGATGGAGCGCGAGGTCCGGATCCGGACGGCCGCGATCTGACTCATGGAGCCCGGCCGCCTGTGAACGGGAACATGTTCGCGGCATACGGTCGGACGCCTACAGGGACGAGGCTCATCATGAGCGACGCAGAGCAGAACATCACCGATCATCTCGCCAAGCACCCGGAGCATCAGGACCCGGCATCGCCGACGGTCCACGAGCACGACGAGCACGACGAGCACGTCGAGCACCACGACGAGCACGTGGAGCAGCACGACGAGCACGTGGAGCAGCACGAATCGGCGCCCGGCCCGAACCGCGTCGACGACGATCCGCTCACGGACGGGGTGACCGCGTTCCGGGAGTGACCGCTGCACCGCGGTCGACGCCGCCGCTGCTGCGGCTCGGCGTGCTCGCGGCCTCACGCAAGCCGGACGAGCGGCGGCTGCCGATCCATCCGGCGCACCTCGAGCGCATCGACCCCGACCTGCGTGCCGCGATGCTGCTCGAGCACGGCTACGGGGCGCGTTTCGGCGTCGGCGACTCGGAGCTCGAGCCGATCGTCAAGATGGCGCACCGAGCGGAGATCCTCGAGCGCGCCGATGTCGTGGTGCTGCCCAAGCCCCAGCCGTCCGACCTCGCGGACCTGCGCGACGGGCAGGTGCTGTGGGGCTGGCCGCACTGCGTTCAGGATCGCGAGATCACCCAGCTCGCGATCGACAAGCGGCTGACGCTGATCGCCTGGGAGGCCATGAACCACTGGCAGTCGGACGGCGGCTTCGGCCTGCACGTGTTCCACAAGAACAACGAGCTGGCGGGCTACTGCTCGGTGCTCCACGCGCTGCAGCTCTGCGGGTCGACGGGCGACTACGGTCGCCGGCTCACCGCCGCCGTGATCGGATTCGGCGCCACGGCGCGCGGAGCGGTCACGGCGCTCAACGCCCACGGCATCCACGACGTGCGGGTGCTGACGAATCGCGGCACCGCGGCGGTGGGCTCGCCCATCCCCTCCGTCGACATCCACCACTTCCAGCACAACGGGGACCCGTCCGAGAGCACGGTGGACACCCCGGATGGGCCGGTCGCGCTCGCGCCGTACCTGGCGGCGAACGACATCGTCGTGAACTGCACCCTGCAGGATCCGAACTCACCGCTCACCTACCTGCGCACCTCGGATCTCGACGCGTTCCGCCCGGGCAGCCTCATCGTCGACGTCTCCGTCGACGATGGGATGGGGTTCGAGTGGGCGCGCGCGACGACATTCGCGGAGCCGATGATCACCGTCGGCGCCTCGACCAACTACTACGCGGTCGACCACAGCCCGTCGCTGCTCTGGAACTCGACCACCTGGGAGATCAGCGAGGCGCTCATGCCATTCCTCCGGACCGTGATGGAGGGACCGGACTCCTGGCAGACCTCGGAGACGATCCGCCGCGCGATCGAGATCGCGGACGGCGAGATCCGCAACGAGGCGATCCTCGAGTTCCAAGGGCGGACGGCCGAGTACCCCTACCCGGTCTCTGGCTGAGTCCGCGCGTCCGACGGATCGACGGTCCGACGGGGCGGGCGTCGGGCGACGACGGCGATCATCGAGATCGAGACGAGCACGCCGGGCAGGTCGGGGCCGAGCCGCGTGACCGCGCGGGTCGGCGGCTCGACGGCGAACAGCTCCGCATACGCCTCGTTCATGCCCCCGAAGTCCTCGGGTCGGGCAAGCAGCACCGTCACCTGCACGATGTCGGCCGCCGACCCGCCGGCCGCCTCCACGACCGCGATCCCGTTGCGGATCGCCTGGCGCGTCTGCTCCTGGATCGTGTCGCCCGCCTGCCGCCCGCGTGCCGGGTCCAGGCCCGTCATCCCCGAGACGAAGACGAACGGGCCCGCCGCGACGCCCTGGCTGAACAGCGGCGATGCGGGCGCTCCCGCGGTCGAGACGATCTGCTTCATGCGCACACCCTAGGACCGGGCCGGAGCGCGGAGAGAGATCAGGAGCGACCGGGCACCGCGCCCGTCCGACGCGTCCGCGGGGCGGCCGACCGCGGCGGCGACTGCCGCATGTGGTCCCGCGCCCGGCCCAGCACGTCGGCGAGCGACTCGATGTCGGCGCGGCTCAGCGGGCTCAACAGCATGCCGCGGAGCAGCTCGAGGTGCCCGGGGAAGACCCGCGCCAGCACCGCGCGGCCCTCGTCCGTGATCGTGACGGTGATGCCGCGCTCGTCGTCGACCGAGGGACCGCGCTCGACCAGCCCCCGGGTCTCGAGCACCTGCGCCTGGTAGGTGAGGCCGCTCCGGCTGTAGACGACGCCGTCGGCCAGGTCGGTCATCCGCCGGCTGCCCGTCGGCGAATCGCCGAGCGTCGCGAGCAGCTGGAACTGCACGTAGCTGAGGTCGCCCGCCTCCCGGAGCTGCTGCTCGATCGCGTGGCGGAGCAGGCTGCTCGCCTCGATGAGCGCGAAGTAGGCGCCGAGCTCGACCGGATCCGGGGGCGTGGCGTTCATCCGCTCACTCTAGCGGGCACTTCGAACTCGAAGCACTTGCTTCGAGTTCGCAGCAGTGTTAGCGTCGTCGCAATTGCTTCGCATTCGAAGCACATTGACGAAGGAGATCACCATGAAGGCAGTGCGATTCCACGAGACGGGCGACGCGGGCGTCCTGCGGTACGAGGACGCCGAGGTGCCCGCGCCCGGCGCCGGCGAGGTGCGGGTGCGGGTCGCCGGCTCGGCGTTCAACCCCGCCGACGGCGGCATCCGCGGCGGCTTCCTGCCGATCCCGATCACGCTGCCCCACACGCCCGGCTACGACGCGTCCGGCACCGTGGACGCCGTCGGCGGCGGTGTGACCGGGCTGGCAGCGGGCGACCGCGTGATCGGCTTCCTCCCCATGGCCGCCGACGGCGCCGCGGCCGAGTTCGTGGTCGCCCCGGCCGACGCGCTCGTGACCGCGCCGACGAGCATCCCGCTGGCGGATGCCGCCGGCCTCCCCTCGGTCGGACTCACCGCCTGGCAGGCGCTGTTCGACGCGGGCGACCTCCGGTCCGGTCAGCGGATCGTGATCAACGGCGCCGGCGGCCCGGTCGGCGGCTACGCCGTGCAGCTCGCGAAGCAGGTGGGCGCGTACGTCATCGCCACGGCGAGCCCGCGCAGTGCGGCCTCGGTAGCCGCAGCCGGTGCAGACGAGGTCGTCGACCACACCGCCGTCCCGCTGCTCGACGCGGTGACCGAGCCGGTCGACGTGCTGCTCAACCTCGCGCCGATCAGCCCGGAGGGCTTCGCGGCGCTCGTGCCGCTCGTGCGCGACGGCGGCGTGGTGGTCTCGACGACGCCGATGGTGCCGACCCCGGGCGACGAGTCACGCGGGGTGCGGGCGATCACGATCTATGTGGAGCCCTCGCGCGAGGTGCTCGCCGAGCTGGTGCGCCGGGTGGACGCCGGAGCGCTGCGCGTCGAGATCGCGGACCGCGTGCCGCTGAGCGAGCTGCCGGACCTGCACCGTCGTGCCGACGCCGGCGAGGTGCACGGCAAGGTCGTCGTCGTGCCGTCGGCGGAGTGAGCGCGTCCGCGCCGCGAGGCTGCGGCGGGCCGGGCGCCCGCCGCAGCCTCGCCGTCACGGACGGAGACGGCACCACCAGGTGATGCCCTCGCCCACGTGGTCGAAGCCTCTGGCGGCGTACAGGCGCTCGCCATCGGGCGTGGCATTGAGCACCACCCGCTCGGCTCCGGCGCGAGCCGCTGCGGCGCAGACTGCTGCGAGCAGCGCCGTGCCGATGCCCCGCCGGCGGTGCGCGGGCTCGACGCCCATGTCGAAGACGCCGGCGGTCTCCCCCTCGCGGAACGACCACGCACCCCCGATCGGGTCGCCGTCGTCATCGTGGGCCACCGCGTGCCACGCCGCGCCGTGGTCGACGACGACGACACCGCGGTCCGCCCGTACCGCCGCATCCCGCGGGCACAGGTCGCGCGCCATCCATGTCGGCGACCATCCCGGCTCGAATCCCGCCGCCGCGAGCGGTGCGGCATCCGTCTCGAGCCCCAGCCAGGCTCCGACCAGCGGCAGCCCGAGCTCACGCGCCATCGTCGGGCCGCGCGCCGCCTCGGCGGCGGTGAGCCGGTCGGGGAACATGAGGTGCAGCGCGTCGGGCTGCGGCACCCAGATCAGCGGGCCGTCGTGCAGCACCGCGGCGCCGGCGGCATCGGCGCGGAAGCGGAACCATGCCGTCTGCGTCCGCTCGCAGTCCCGGACCGTCGCCACCATGCGACCAGTCTGAGGCCGGAGTCCGTCAGCACGAGCGACGCGCCGTCAGGGGCAGCTCGGGCGCCGAACCCGGCGTCGGCTGGGAGCCCTTCGGAACGGAGGCTCTCCTCCGCCTGCCGACGTACTGTCGCCGGAGGCCGACGACAGGAGAGTCCGATGACGGATGCACGTGACCACGACAAGCTCGCCCAGGTGCTCGAGGGATTCCCGATCGCCATGGTGGTGACCATCGATGCCGACGGCCGGCCGCTCGCCCAGCCCCTGGCGATGCAGCAGCAGCACCACGCGTTCGACGGCGACCTCTGGTTCCTCACCACCGTCGACTCCTCGACAGCGCGGCGCATCGCTGAGCAGCCGCTGGTGAATCTGGCGCTCAGCTCGCGTGACTCCTGGGCGTCGATCACCGGCCATGCCGAGCTCGCCGCCGAGCGGCACTACGTCGACGCGATGTGGGATCCGAGCGTCGAGGCCTGGTTCCCCGACGGCCGCGACGACCCGCGGCTCCGTGCCCTCATCGTCCACGCCGACAGCGCCGAGTACTGGGACACGCCCGGCGCGGCCGTCGCCTCGGTGATCAGTTTCGTGAAGTCAAAGGTCACGGGCGAGCCGATGGAGATCGACACCGGCAAGGTGGATCTCTGACGCTGGGCTCCACGCGCTGCCCGGCGACGTCGGGGCGGCGATGGGCCGGACGGTGACGGGGCGTCGGAAGCGGTGAAGCCGCCGGGTTCCTCGGGCGGGGCATTCGTGACCGCACCGATGCCTTCACACCCCCGCCGCCTCCGCGGCATGATCAACCAAGAGAAACCGTCAGGAATTGCCGGGACAGGTCGAATGCGGCATGCGACTCCTCGACGTCGAGTACTCGGCGCTCGTCGTCTTCTACATCGCGAGCACCGGCGTCTCAATCGAAAGCCCGCTAGAGCCCATCGCCACCAACCGAGCTCACCTGGTCGCGGCACGCGATTCCCGCGTCGAACCGGATGACTACGCGCGGGAAGTCATCCGCACCCGGATCCGCAACGGATTCTTCGAGCGAACGCTCGAGATCCGCGTCAAGGACTAGTTGAGGTCGAATAGCGTCGGATGAGCCGGGCGGGCCCTGCGACGCCGACGAGGGCCATCCGGGCTCGACGCGAGCTGGGGCCGGTTGTCACAGTCCTTCTGAAGCGTGAGCTCGTTCTCGAAACCGCTCGATAATGCGAACTTCACCGCTCGGGTCGCGACCGCGGTCGGACTTTCGGTGTCCCACGCCACTGTCTCGCTGAACCCCCATTGGGGCATGTGCTCGTGTGAGTAGTACGGCGATGCGGTGAGGACGTCTCTCCACCATCGAAGTACTTCCTGCTCGATGGCGTATGCAGCGTCGCCCGTTTTCACGCGGATCCGCCAGCACTCGACCCACCTTCGTCGGGTGTGTGTTGGTACCCGATCGCTCCCGCAAGCCGCGACACCGATCTTCATCGCGTTGCGGTCGGCAACGAGGTACACGTCGGCCGGGCCGTCGAACGGAAACGCTGAGTTGCAGTACCGGCAGATGCCGCGCCCGACGGTGACGTTGGAGAGCGTGGGGGCGACGATGTGTCCGCATTCGTGCCGGCTGCGCCACGGCGTTGCACTGCCAGGGTAGGAGTCAAGGGGATCGAGACCCTTCGAGATCATGATCGCTCGGGCCTGGTCCTCGGGCATCCGGAGTCGGATCGAAGCGGCCTCGTCTGCACATGGCCCGCAGCCACCCTGGCCGCGCCTCAGGTTAGTGATCGTGGGCGCCGTCTCGCGGCCACAGCGTCGGTGACGACTCCGCCAGGGGCGGTCGACTCCGGGATACGCCGCGATCGCTTCGAGGTCGGCTGACTCGAGGACCTGCCGAGCCTCGACGGGATCAAGCATCAGCTTCTGTTTCCCAGCTTCGAGACCGCACTTCTGGCAGGGGCCCTGCCCTGCGGCGATGTTCCCGAGCCGCGGAGCGACGACCGCTCCGCACGCGTGACGTGCACGCCACGGTTTCGTCGATGATCCTGGCCACGCAGCCAACGGCTCCAAGCCGACCGATCGGAAGTGCGCCTCTGCCGTCTCCGCTGTCCAGGTGTGGTGGCCTCGCGCCGCCCGGAAGCAAGTGCGGCAGGTGCTCTTCCCGCGGACCTGATTGAGCGTGACTTCACGCTTGGTCCCACACGGGGTGTGGACGGCCAACCATGGCTTGTCGCTACCCGGGTATGGTCCCTCCGGTTCCCACCCTTTCAAGCGCAGGTCAGCTGCAGCTCTATCCGCGATGCCGGCCCGACGGGCTGCGCCGCGCGCGATAGTTGCGCAGGGTCGGCAGCCGCCTCCGCCGCGCTTCCGGACGTTTGCAAGACTCGGCGAGACCGAGCGGCCGCAAGCGAGGTGGACAGCTGGCCACGGCTTGTTCGTGCCCGGAAACGGTCGAGAGGGCTCAAGACCGAACGCGCGAAACTCGTCAACCGCTTGGTCGGGATCAGTTCGAAGCATGCTCACCTCCGCGATCCAAGCTAGGTGCCGATGGATCAACCCGCTCGGACCAGAACTGGGGACAGCGTTGGGCCGACCGTGGGCGACACGCATCTCCGCGCAAGTAGTACATCCCGTCGATGCGCCAAATCGAGCTGGAGCAGGCAAACCCACCGCGCCCGAACTCTCCGATCTATCGGTTATGACAGCGAGTCCTGCGTATCGAATCTCAGTGGCTAGCTCTACTTTGATCGGAAGCGAGGAAGGACCACGTTGAGTAATCTCCACGATGCTTCGGCCAGCGCGGTGGGCTATCTGTATCAGGTGGAGTGGGCGCTCGTGCTACTCCTTCGCGCGCTTCGAGAGCGGCCCGACCAGAGGATGACGATGGAATCCATCGACGATCTTGCTTTCGACTCCACAGGATCACCGACAGAGCTACTCCAACTGAAGCACCACGGAGAGGGCTCTGGCTCTCTAACGGACGCGAGTGTCGACGTATGGAGGACCCTCGCCGTCTGGATGGATGGTGAGGCCGCGATCGTGGGTGCCGCCCTCACCTTGATCACTACGTCGGCGGCGCCGGAGTCTTCAGCAGCTTCTCTACTACGTCCGTTCGCTCGAGACCCTCAGGGCGCGACAAATCTCTTGAATGAGGCAGCCCTTGCGTCGAACAACGCGAAAACGGAGTCGGCACGACGCCGTTGGCTGAGGATGACTGACCCCGAGCGTCTTGAGTTGGCTAACCGGATTTGGGTGCTAGACGGAGCGCCGGAGATCTCGGGGGTACGCGCAATCCTGACCCGGGAGCTTGCGTCTGGCGCGCCTTGGCGGCACGGAAATCAGTACACCGATTTAGTCACGGGCTGGTGGTACGCGGTCGCGATCGAGATGCTTACAACTCAACGCGACGGAATCACCGCGCTGGAACTCCATTCGAAACTTAGTGAGATACGCGACTGGTTCAGTCCCGATAACCTCCCAACCACCATCGCGATAGACGACCTAGACGAAGAGCAGCTGCGTGCGGACTACGCGGGCCACGTCTTCGCGCACCAATTGCGATGGGTCAACGTAAACGAAACCAACCTCGGAAAGGCCGTGATCGACTACTACCGAGCGGTCACGCAGTCGGTTCGCTGGCTGGACGAGTCTCTGATCGGGATCGACGAGATTCGCCGTTTCGAGACGAAGCTCACCGACGAGTGGGAGCGCGCGTTCGCGGACATGGTCGAAGACCTGGGCGAAGGGTCATCCGAGGAGGAACGCACAAGGGCCGGCCGGACCCTTTTCCGCGCCTTGAACGATTCGACGACAGTGACGATTCGGGCCCTGTACAACGAACCGTTCTTCGCTCGCGGGAAGCGGCACGAACTTGCGAACCGAGGCCGGCACGGGTGGCACCCTGACTTCGAGGCCATGCTTGCCCGCCTAACAATCGAGCGGGTCGACTCGTGACCGACTCCGCAAGAGCGGCGGGTGAGTCGCCAGTCGTATCCGCGATGCTCAACCCTCCGCTGGTATCGCTAATCATCGCCGATTGCGCCCACGCCTATCGAGCGGCGAGAGGCAAAGACCTGCCGTTTGAATTAGCGTTCATCGTTGTCCCGCTCGTTTTACACCGGCCGACGCGCGATGCGTTGCCAAGGAATACGAATGCACTCCTTACGAAATGGATTGCAGAGCAGCCGGTTTTGCACGCGGCATTCCCCCGCCGCGCACTAGAGCTCAAGCCCTTCGTGCAGGCGGGGCTGCGCTATGGCCTCCGAAGCGGCGTTCTCAAGGTCTCGGAGGGTGGGATAGCAGGTCGGGTTGCTGGTCAGGCCAACATCCGCGACTTCCAGCAGTTGGAACCCATCGTGTCCCGGTCGAGTCTCCTCGGGCGATGGTTCGCGAAAACGGAGCGAGCCGCTCTCATCTATGCGCTTCTCGGCGTGGCACCATAGGCCCGTGCAACTCCTCAGCATCACGCTCTATCACCCTGATGGGCGAACGCGAGTTGTCGAGTTCCGTCCTGGCCAATTGAACATTGTCTCCGGCGAGTCACAGACTGGCAAGTCGGCAATGCTGACCATCGTTGATTACTGCTTGGGGCGAGACTCAGCTCGAGTGCCGGCTGGCATCATCTCTTCCTCGGTGGCCTGGTATGGAACGTTGTGGAGCCTGCCTCGCGGCGGGCGCGTGTTCATGGCGAGGCCTGCGTTCAAGCCGGGCGCGGACGAGAACAGCACGGCCATGGTCGAGTTCGGCAGCGACGACTTCGGGGCGCCCGAATTGGACTCGTTGCGAGCGAATACTAACTCAAAAGCGATGCGCGAACTCGTGGGGGCTCGCATCGGTCTCGGTGACGTACGCCTACAACCCGAGTCGATTTCTGCACTACCTTTTTCGGTCGGCCTCGGCACGGCCGCCCTATTTTGTTTCCAGGATCAGGATGAGGTAGCAAGCCGCCAACACCTCTTCCACCGACAAGGCGAGGGCGGAATATCCGGCAACCTGCGCGACTCTTTCCCGTTCTTTCTCGGTGCCACTGCGGGCGACGAGGCCGACCTTCGAGCTCGCCTGCGCGAGGCCAGACGCGTAGCGACTCGGCTCCGGCGCCAACTAGCGGAAGCCGAGGATGCCGAGGCGAACCTGGGGGACACCCTTCAGTCATTGCTGGGCGAGGCGTATGCAGCAGGCATGACCGGTGTACGGAACGCGAGCCCGCCGGAGGCGTTCTTAATCCTTCACCGCCTTAGGACGTCCGGCGGCGACGAAGCGACAGAGTCCGCTGATGTCCAGTCGCTTGAGCGCCAGCGAGAGCTTGAGCGGACAGCGAGCGAAGCCCGTTCGCGCCTCCGTGAGCTTGTCGCGCAGCGCGACCTGCTAACTCAGGAGCGAGACGAGGAGGGCGACTACTCAGGTGCGCTCTCCGAGCAGATCGGGCGTCTTTCCAGCCTCGAGCTATTGCCGCCCATATCGTCCGACACCCGCGTCGACGAATGTCCGCTGTGCGGCTGCAGAACCGGACGGCACGATCCGACGATCGAGGCCCTCAGCTCACGCTTGATGGCACTCCGATCGGAGCTCGAGGGGCTTACCACCGGCTTGCCGGCGCGACGGCGGGCCCTGGAAGCGATCGACGAAGACATCGTGCGCACCCGGCGGGAGATCCGTCAGTTAGACGGGAGCGCAGATGGGTTACGCGGCGACCAAGGGTCGATGTCTGCAGCTGAGAGCCGAGATTTCGTTCGCGGTCGCATCGACGCCACGTTGGCGAGGTTCGGATCTGTCGAGGCCGCCCCATCTCGCGATCTCCGTGCCGCACTCGACGCTGCGGAGGGCCAGGTCTCGTCGCTCGAGAGGGAAGTCGACGACGAGACGACTCGGGCTCGCCTCGTTTCTCGCCTCGCCGCCATCAGTGAACTCATGACTGCGCACGCCCGAAGACTGCAGCTAGAGCACTCGGAAACCTCCGTCCGCCTCGACGTAGAGCGCCTGACCGTGTACGCAGACTCACTCGACGCTCCGGTGCCGCTGTCGGCTGTCGGGAGCGCGTCGAACCTCGTTGGATACCATCTCGCAACGTTCCTCGCGCTGCACGAGTTCTTCGTCACGCGCGACCGCCCGGTGCCTCATTTCCTCATGATCGACCAGCCGTCGCAGGCGTACTACCCCTCAGAGGAAGCCACGGACGATGGAGAGCCGCGCAACGATGCGGACCGAGAGGCGGTGGACCGCATGTTCCGCCTAATCGAGGAGGTCGCGAACCGCATGGCGCCTCATTTTCAGATCATCGTCGTGGATCACGCCAACCTTCACGATGAGTGGTTCCAGGATCGCGTCGTGCACAACTGGCGAGGCGAGAAGCTCGTGCCCGAAGACTGGGCCAACGCATGATCTACAGAAGCGCCGTGCAACTCCGGAGATAAAACGGAGCGGGCCGCCTCAGGCGACCCGCTCCGTCTAGTGTTTCAGTGCGCCCGGAGGGATTCGAACCCCCAACCTTCTGATCCGTAGTCAGATGCTCTATCCGTTGAGCTACGGGCGCATGTCCTCCCGTGCGGAACACGGAGGCAACCGGACGACTATATCAGCGCGACCCGTGTCCCTCCGAATCGGCCTCCTCAGTGGGATGATCGACGCGTGTCGATCGCGAACCTCGAGGTGCTCATCCGCTCCATGCGGCCCGAGTTCCGCGCGGGCGAGTTCGTGTTCGTCGACGGATCGCACCTGCCGGACGACGTCGCGGTCGAGGCGAGCGTCCGCGAGTCGGAGGGGATGTCGGCCGTCGTCGCCCGCCGCGATGCGGACCGCCTCGGGCTGTCGTACGACTTCGTCGGGTCGTGGATCACGCTGACCGTGCACTCGTCGCTGGAGACCGTCGGACTGACCGCGACCGTCGCCGCGGAGCTCGCCGAGCACGGCATCGGCTGCAACGTCATCGCCGGGCTGCACCACGACCACCTGCTCGTGCCCTCGTCCCGGGCGGACGACGCGATCACCGTGCTCCGCCGCCTCGCCGGCCGCCCGTCGCCCCGTCGCCTCCTCCCGTTCTGATCCGCCGGCGGGCACCCGGGCGGAGAATCCCGCACCTCGGCAGCCTGGCGACGCCGAGCTTCCGGATCCTCCGCCGTCCTGGTCGACGCGGTACCGCTCACGACCGTCGTGATGCGCGCCGAGCGTGCACGACCCCGACCGAGACCGGCCGGCGAGGGAGTGCTTCCCTCGCCGGGTCGGATGAGTTGGCGAGGTGTCCGGCCCGTCCCGAGCCCCGCACCGACCCACCCGTCCCACCCGCCCCTCGCCTCCGAGCCGGGTGTGCGCCCGGTGTGCGCTCCTGACGGATCGGCCCGGCCGTCACTAGCGTTGATCCCGTGACCGAGGACGACGCCACCCCCACCGGAATCGACGCCGAGACCACCGCGGCGGATGCGGCCGCCGCGAGCCTCGCCGACGACCCCACCATCGCGGGCACCGATCCGGCCGAGGTGCTCGAGCCGGCGCCGGAGATCACGTACGACGAGCAGCTCTACCCGGCCCGCCCGCGACGCCTCCGCCCGCGCGACCAGCTGCGCCGCGGCACGCTGCGCCGCATCACGACCGATCCCCGCACCGCCCAGGGCACGAACCCGTCGTACGTGGAGTGGCTCGTGCGCCAGTCGATGCTCAAGGACGCGGACGTGCTGAGCCGCCAGCTGTCCGGGCAGCCGAGCATGTGGCGCAACCCCTACGCCCGACCGGATGCCCGCCGCGCGATCGCGACCGCCGACGTCTGGTTCACCGCCTATCCGATCTCGTTCATCACGCGTCCCGGCGAGTCGTTCCTCGGCGCACTCGGCGACGAGGAGCTCTGGCAGGCGTTCGAGCGCATCGGCATCGACGGCCTCCACACCGGCCCGGTGAAGCGCGCCGGCGGCATCAGCGGATGGCAGGAGACCCCGAGCGTCGACGGGCACTTCGACCGCATCAGCACCCAGATCGACCCGATCTTCGGCGACGAGGAGGCGTTCCGGCGCCTCGCGGATGTCGCCGACGCCCACGGCGGCAGCGTGATCGACGACATCGTGCCGGGTCACACCGGCAAGGGCGCCGACTTCCGGCTGGCCGAGATGGCGTTCAAGGACTACCCCGGCGTCTACCACATGATCGAGATCCCGCCGGAGGACTGGCACCTGCTGCCGGACGTGCCGGAGGGCCGCGACGCGGTCAACCTCGACCCGGTCACCGAGCGGAGCCTCGCGGACGCCGGTTACATCATCGGCGAGCTGCAGCGCGTCATCTTCTACATGCCGGGCGTGAAGGAGACGAACTGGAGCGCCACGAACGCCGTCACCGGCGTCGACGGCGTGCAGCGCCGCTGGGTCTACCTGCACTACTTCAAGGAGGGGCAGCCCTCCATCAACTGGCTCGACCCGACCTTCGCCGGCATGCGGCTCGTCATCGGCGACGCGCTCCACTCGCTCGGCGACCTCGGCTCGAGCGCGCTGCGACTCGATGCGAACGGCTTCCTCGGCGTCGAGAAGAGCGCCGAGGGCCTGCCGGCCTGGTCGGAGGGGCATCCGCTCTCGCACGCGGCGAACCACATCATCGCGGGCACGGTGCGCAAGGTCGGCGGCTTCACGTTCCAGGAGCTGAACCTCGCCATCGAGGACATCCGCGACACCGGCGCGGTCGGCGCCGACCTGTCGTACGACTTCGTGAGCCGTCCCGGCTACCAGCACGCGCTCGCCACCGGGCAGACCGAGTTCCTCCGGCTCACCCTGAAGGAGTCGCTGCGCATCGGCGTCGAGCCGGTCGGTCTGGTGCACGGCATGCAGAACCACGACGAGCTGACCTACGAGCTCGTGCACTGGGCGACCGTGCACCGCGACGACCTGTTCCCGTTCCGGCACCGCGAGATCACCGGCGGGCAGCTGGCGGAGGAGATCCGGGCCGATCTCACGGCGGCGCTCGTCGACAGCGCGGACTACAACCGCGTGTTCACGACGAACGGCATCGCCTGCACGACGGCGTCCGTGATCGCGGCATCCCGCGGGCACGCGACGCTCGACGACATCGGCGAGGACGACATCACGGCGATCCGCGACGCCCACCTGCTGCTCGCCCGCTACAACGCCTGGCAGCCGGGCGTGTTCGCGCTCTCCGGCTGGGACCTCGTCGGCATGCTCACCCTGCCCGGCGACGAGGTCGCGGAGCTCATCGCCACCGGCGACACCCGCTGGATCGAGCGCGGCGCCCACGACCTGCTCGGCGCGGATCCGGATGCCTCCCGCTCGGCCGCCGGCATGCCCCGCGGCCGTGCCCTCTACGGCCCGCTGCCCGACCAGCTGCAGGACCCGGACTCGTTCGCGTCGCGACTCGGCGACGTGATCGCCCTGCGCCGCACGCACGGGATCGCGTCGGCGACGCAGGTCGACATCCCGGACGTCGCGCACCCCGGCATGCTCGTGCTCGTGCACCGCCTCGACGACGGCGACCCCCGCATCGCGGACGCCCCGATCCAGATCACGGTGCTGAACTTCAGCGACGAGGTCGTCGACGGCACGGTGCGCTCGGAGGCCCTCCCCGTGCAGCGCGACGTGATCGACGCGGCCACCGGCGACACCATCGGCCGGGTCGACGACCTGCAGAGCTTCCCGGTGCACCTGGAGCCCTACGCGGGCGCCTTCCTGCTGCTCGGGCCCGCCGAGGAGGATCCCGCCGTTCAGGGGTGACCCTGCCCCGATCAGGCTCAACCCGGAGACCGCGGGGTCCGGCCAGGAGTATCCCTGTATCTGGAAGCTCCCGGACCCCCGGCCGGAACCCGAACCCTCCGCGACCCTGAGCGGAGGAGCACGGCCGGGACCGCGGCGGACGACCGAGACCGCACCCCCCAGCGCTCCCGCTCGTCCGCCGCACCTGGACCGGCACGCAGGCCCGCGGATCACGTCCCGGATCCACGGGCCTGCGGCCGTGTCCGGTCGGGTGGTGCGGCGTCTCAGGCGCGGTAGGCCCGCAGGAACGCCTCGGCGCCGGCGCGGGCACGGGCACGCACCCGGCGGCGGCTCGGCACGTCCGGCCGGAACATGCCGCGGTCGAGGTCGGCGCCCATGACGAGGAACGCGAAGTGCTCGGCCGCGATCTCCGCGTCGGGCACGCGCAGTGAGCCGGAGGCCGCGAGCCCGGTGAACAGGTCGGCGAGCGCCCGCATGACCGCCTCGGGCGCGCCGTCCCGGTAGTCGGTGGCCAGGTCGGGGAAGCGCCGCGACTCGGTGGCGAGCAGGCGGCGCAGCGGCAGGACCGGTCCGCAGAGCACGGACTCGGCCAGCCGCTCCCCCACGCCCGGCAGCTCCGCGACCGGATCCTCGACCGCGCGCACCTCGTCCGCGAGGAACGCGCTGAACCGCTCGGCGGTGGCGATCGAGCTCATCACGGTCGCCCGGAACAGGGCCTCCTTCTCGCCGTAGAGGTTGTAGACGGTGCGCTTCGCGACGCCCGCGGCCTCCGCGACGTGGTCGACGGTGGCGAGCTCGTACCCGCGTTCGAGGAAGACCGCCGCCGCGGCGTCGAGGATCAACGCCCGCGAGCGCGTGGCCCGCGGATCCTCCGCTGCCGGCATCGACGCCTCCCGGGCTGATCGCGGCGCGGCTTGTGTCCTGCGCGCCGTCGCACATAGTGTACCCGCGAGTGCACTACTGCACTCTCAAGTGCAGGAGAGAGCATGGCGGACGACGAGCTCGACCGAAGCGCGGCGGTCACCAGGAGCCTGCTCGGCTGGGGCGTCGTGGCCGGGCCGTTCTACGTCGTGGTCGGCCTCGTGCTCGCCCTGACCCGCCCGGGCTTCGACCTCACCAGGCACGCGCTCTCGCTGCTGACGCTCGGCGACCTCGGCTGGCTGCAGCGCGGCAACCTCATCCTCACCGGCCTCATGGTGATCGTCGCCGGCGTCGGCGTGCTGCGGGCGATCCGCGACGGCAGCGGACTCGTGATCGGCGCGCTCGCCATCGTCGACGGCGCCGCGCTGATCGCCGCGTCGTTCTTCCCGCCGGATGCCGTGGCGGGGTTCCCGCCCGGCTCGACCGGCGGCGCGTTCAGCACGAGCGGCATCCTGCATCTGCTCGCCGGCGCGATCGGGTTCGTCGCGATCGCCGCCGCCGCGTTCGCGCACTCGGGCTGGAGCCGGCGGATCGGCGACCGGCGGATGGGGCTCGTCTCGCTCCTGCTCGGGCTGGTCGTGCTCGTCGGCTTCGTCGCCGGCGCGGCCCTCGGCCAGACGCCGGCGGGCACGCCGCTGCTCTGGCTCGCGGTGCTGGCGCAGTGGCTCTGGCTCGCGCTCGCCTGCGTGCAGATCTCCCGCTGGTCGCCGCATCCGCTGCGGTCCCGTCGAGCCTGAGAGCGGCCGCCCCCTGTCCGTGACGCCGTGTGACGGCACCCCTCGCGGGGTCCTCCCGACGCGCCTATCGTCGCTGGAACCCCGGGAGGAGGCCCCCATGAACCACGATCAGACCACGAGTGCGCTGCCGATGCAGCTGGCGATCGCGGCGGCCTCCCCGACCGGATGGCGCGACGGCATCGTGCTCGCCGAAGCCGCGGGCCGCCTCACCATCGCACTGCTCGACGGATCGCTCGTCACCGTGCGCGCACGGGCGATCGCCCTCGGCGAGCCGGTCGCCTGGCACCGCGCCGCCGAGCTCCTCGCGGCACAGGGCGCCCGCATCCCGGCGCGTCCGATCGCCTGACGGCCTCACGGCCGGAACCGACGGCCTCCCGGCCGGAACCGACCGCCTCGGCGGCCGGCGTGCAGTGCTCCGAGCGGACGGCTCAGGCGGCCATCGCGGACATCATGCGGCCGCAGGCCTCCATCATCGCGTCGCACGCGGAGGCGCAGATGCGGCAGTGGTCGGTGTCGTGCATGCGGCACTCGGCGGCGCAGGCGGCGCACATGTCCATGGACGCCTGCAACATCGAGCGCATCACCGTCATGTCCATGCCGGCGGGGCGCATCATCATGCGCATCATCGTCGTGGCCACGTCGGCCATGTCCATGCACATCGAGGCGCAGCGGCCCATGCCGTCGCCCGCGTCGGCATCCGCGCACATCGTCGCGGCCATCGCCGCGGCGGAGCACGACTCCAGACACTCCTGCATCATCATCGCGTCCATGCCCATGTCCTGCATCGGCATGGACTTCATCATCTCGGCCATCGTCATCATGGCGAGCCGCCTTCCGTCGGGGGTGGATGGTGCTGTTGCACGGAGGCTACGCCGACCTCCCCGACCCGGGCGAGGGCCGTCCAGCATCCGTCCGGCGGATCCGTGGGGCGCTCCATGACGCCCCGCGACGACGCCGGCGCACGCGGGCGGGATGATGGAGGCCGACCCCACGGAGGTGCCGCCATGCCGGACACGGAGACCACCAGCCCGCTGATCGACGCCGCTGCGCTCGCGCGGCTGCTGCGGGAGGATCCCGCCCTCGTGCTGCTCGACGTGCAGTGGACGCTCGGCCGCACCGACGGACACGACCGGTACCTCGAAGCGCACCTCCCGGGCGCCCGCTTCATCGACCTCGACACCGAGCTCGCGGCGCCGCCGTCGGAGGCCGGACGGCATCCGCTGCCCGACCCGGCCGTGCTGCAGGAGGCGCTCCGGCGCGCCGGCCTGCGCACCGGATCGACGGTGGTCGCCTACGACCAGCGCCACGGCTTCGCGGCCTCCCGGCTCTGGTGGCTGCTGCGCGATGCCGGCATCGCCGCGCAGGTGCTCGACGGCGGCCTCGCGGCGTGGGTCGCAGCCGGCGAGCCCGCCGAGTCCGGGGAGCCGTCGCCGGCGGCGCCCGGGGACGCCGTGGTCGCCCCCGGCTCGGCGCCCGCGCTGACCATCGACGAGGCCGCCGCACTGCCCGCGCGCGGCGTGTTGCTCGACGCCCGCGCCGGCGAGCGCTACCGCGGCGAGACGGAGCCGATCGATCCGCGGGCCGGCCACATCCCCGGCGCGCTGTCCGCCCCGACGGCCGACAACCTCGACGCCGAGGGACGCTTCCTCGCACCCGAGGCCCTGCGGGCTCGGTTCTCGGCGCTCGGCGCGGACGACGCCGAGGTCGGGGTGTACTGCGGGTCCGGTATCACCGCGGCGCACGAGGTGCTCGCACTCGAGCTGGCCGGCATCCGGGCGTCGCTGTTCCCGGGCTCCTGGTCGCAGTGGTCGCAGGACGACTCGCGGCCGGTCGCGGTCGGCGCGGAGGCGTGACGCCGGACTGAGGTGCGGTGCGGCGCGAAGCGGCCGCGTTCAGACGCCGGACGCCTTCCGTTCTCCGGCGCGCCGCCTGGACCGGACACGGTGGCGCCGATGTCCGAGCACTCCGCCCTCCTGCCCCGCACCGCCCGGGCGATCCTGACCGCGGTCCTGCTGCTGACGGCGGTCGCGGCGAGCGTGCTCTCGAGCGCGGCGACGGCGCAGGCGCACGGCTTCACCTCGGTCGTGCGGGCCGACGCGAGGTCCGCCGGCGACGACGGCGTGCGCGTGACGCTCGGGCTCGAGTACGACCTGCTGGTCGTGTCGGTCGCCTCGAGCCAGCAGGACGACCCGTTCTACCGAGAGGGCCAGCCGGCGTGGGACGACGGCGATCTCGCGGGGATGCGCACCGCGGCGGAGGACCATCTCGACTCGATCCGCGACTACGTGGCCGACCGCTTCACCGTCGAGGCGTACGGCGGCGCCGCCTGCACGCCGACGCTCGAGACGACGGTGACGGTGGCGGTCGACGACGCCCAGCAGGTGCCGTACGCGACCGTCGTGGCCGACTACGACTGCCCGCCGATGGGCGCCACCGAGCACGGGCACCGCATCACCTCGACGCTGTTCCCCGCCTCGGAGGACTTCGTGACGGGCGGCACCACGACGATCGTCGTCTACGACCTCGACGGCCGGTCCGGCTCGGCCACGCTCGACGCCGACCAGACCGGCTTCTCGACCGAGCAGGCCTGGTACGAGCGGTTCCTCGAGTTCTTCAAGCTCGGCGCCGAGCACCTGCTCACCGGTCCGGACCACATCCTGTTCCTGCTCGCGCTCATCGCCGGATCTCGGCGTCTGCGCGAGGTGGTGCTCGTCGCGACCTCGTTCACGATCGCGCACTCGATCACGTTCATCCTCGCCGCGCTGGGGGTCGTGAGCCCGCCCGGCATCATCGTCGAGCCGACCATCGCCTTCTCGATCGCCGCCGTCGCCGGCTGGTACGTGTTCCGCCTGATCCGCGACCGCGCGACCGCCGACCGGATGGAGGTCGAGTCGCGCAGCCACTTCGCGCTCGACCGCGCCGGCTGGCTGCGCCTCGCGATCGTGTTCGCGTTCGGCCTCATCCACGGTCTCGGGTTCGCGGGCGCCCTCGGCATCCGCGAGTCGTTCTCCTGGCAGCTGCTGTGGTCGCTGCTCGTGTTCAACGTCGGCATCGAGGCGGTGCAGATCGGACTCATCCTGATCCTGTTCCCGCCGCTCATGCTGCTCCGCCGCCGCAACCACCGTGCCGCGCTCTGGGTCACCGGCATCGTCGCGGGGCTCGTCGTCGTGATCGGGCTCATCTGGTTCGTGGAGCGGCTCGCGGGCGTGGAGGACTGGCCGGCCATCCCCGGTCTCTCCTAGCGGTCGCGGGCCGTCGGGCTAGCCTCGGACGGTGGGCGAGCGCGAGGACGTCATCGTGGTCGGCGCGGGGCTCGCGGGGCTGTCCGCCGCGCTGCGGCTCCGCGAGGCCGGCCGCGCCGTAAGAGTGCTGGAGGCGTCGGACGCCCCCGGCGGCCGGATGCGCTCGGACGTCGTCGACGGCTTCATGATCGACCGCGGCTTCCAGGTGCTCAACACCGCCTACCCCGAGGTGCGACGGCTCGGTGCGCTGCGGGGTGTGCCGGTGGGCGCGTTCGTCTCCGGGGCGCTGCTGCGCCATGGCGACGCGCTCATCCCGGTCGGCGATCCGCGCCGGATGCCGGGCGCTGCGGCCGGACTGCTCCGGGCGCCGCTCGGCTCGGTCGGCGACCGCATCCGCCTCGGCGCGTTCCTGGCCGGTCTCGCCGCCGAGCCCGCCGGCCGCATCCGGGCCCGCCGCGACGAGCCGTTCTCCCGGACGCTGCGGCGCCGCCGGATCGCGGGCGGCCCGACCGCGTCGTTCCTCCGTCCGTTCCTGTCGGGCGTGCTGCTCGACGGCGAGCTCGAGACGTCGAGCCGGTTCGCCGAGTTCGTGCTGCGCTCGTTCGTGCGCGGCGCGGTCGTCGTGCCGCGCGAGGGCATGGGCGCCGTGCCGCGGGCGCTGGCGGGCCGGCTCGGCGACGCGGTCTCCTACGGCGCGGCCGTGGATGCCGTCCGGCCCGGCGAGGTCGACGTCGCCGGCACGACGCTCGCCGCGCGCGAGGTGATCGTGGCGGCCGATCCGGCCACGGCCGCGCGGCTGCTCGGCATGCCGGCCCCGCGGATGCGCGCCGCGACCACCGTCTGGCACACGACGTCCGAGCCGCCGGTGCGCCGCCCGGTGCTCGCGCTCGACGCGGACGGCGGCCCGATCACGTCGAGCGTCGTGCTGTCCGCCGCGGCGCCGTCGTACGCGCCGCCCGGCCGGTCGCTCGTGGCGACCTCGACGCTCGGCGCCGACCCGCTGCCCGAGCCGGTGCTCCGCCGCGAGCTCGCACGACTGTGGGGACGCGCGGTCGACGACTGGGAGGTCGTCGCGGTGTCGCGCATCCCGGCCGCGCTGCCCGCGCTCCCGGGCGGCAGTCCGCTGCGGCGGCCGGTGCGACTGGCTCCCGGTCTGCTCGTCGCCGGCGACTGGCGCGA
Source organism: Schumannella sp. GW821-FHT10F01 (assembly GCF_058809295.1). NCBI lineage: Bacteria > Bacillati > Actinomycetota > Actinomycetes > Micrococcales > Microbacteriaceae > Schumannella > Schumannella sp. GW821-FHT10F01. The sequence goes on along the minus strand of NZ_JBXASM010000001.1, from coordinate 430,106 downwards.
CACCCCGTCGATCCAGGGGGCGCTCGTCTCCGGGCGTCGCGCCGCCGACGCCGCGCTCGGCTGAGTCAGACGCAGAGCGCGGCGGCCCACGCCGAGCGGTTCGCTGCGAGGTGCTCGGCCACCGAGGCCCAGTACGGGCCGTGCCCGTCGAGGAACATCGAGCCCCACGGCTCGACGCCGGCGTCGTGCGCGTCCCGGAGCATCGCGTGCATCGCCGCCGCCCGCGCCGCGAGCGTCTCGACGAGGGCCGACCGCAGCGCGGCATCCGCGTCGTAGCCGTCGACGACCGCGGCGAGCCGACGCGCGCCGACGGGGACGGGCTGCCCGGGCCGGAGCCCCGCGAACGCCTGGGCGGAGTAGGCGAGGTCCCAGCGGCGCGTGCTCGGGGCGGCGCCGTCCCAGTCGATGAAGACCTCGCGATCGCCGAGCACGAGGTTCCACGGGGTGAGGTCGCCGTGGCAGACGAGGTCCGCCGCGCCCGACGGATCCGGGATCAGCGCCGCCGGCCCGCCGGCCGGCCACGGGAGGCCCTCGCTCGCATCGTGGATCGCGCGGATCGCGCGTCCGACGCGGACGAGCGTGCGATCGGCGAGCGCGTCGACATCGTCCGCCAGGACGCCGGGGACGAACTCGATCACCTGGCGGCCCCGCTCGTCGCGCCCGAGATGCCGCGGGGCGTCGACGCCGCGAGTGCGGATCGCCTCCACGAACCCGGCGACTGCGGGCGTGCCGGGCAGCCAGGGCTTGCGGACGGTGTCGCCGACCCGCACGACCCCGGCCGTGGCGTTGCCGCCGGTGAGCGGGGTCTCCGCCGCGCTCACTCCTCCTCGTGGAACGACGGCATGTACGACAGCCCGACGAGGATGCCCTCTGGGCTGAGGAACCGGGCGGTCTCCTGACCCCACGGCTCCGTCGCCGGCCCGGCGAGGATCCGCTGGCCGGCGGCCGCGAGCTCCGCGGCGCCCTCGGCCACGGCCTCCCGCGACGGCAGCTCGAACTCGAGCCACGACTGCGGCACCGGCAGCTCCGCCGGCCAGTCGCTCGTGCCGAACGTGGCCTCCGCGGCCTGACTCAGCGGCCAGAGCCCGAACACCTTCGCGCCGCCGAGGTGCTTGGCGTGGAAGTAGTCGGGCGCGATCTCCTCGAGCTCGAGGCCGAGCACGCCGGACCAGAAGTCCGGCATCTCGCCCGCGCGGCCGATCGGGCCGTAGCCCGCCACGTACTGGATATCCATGCCGACACCCTACGGACGGCCTCCGTCGGGATCACCCCCGAAGAGGGACCGCTGGGTGCACTTGACGCAGGAATGCAGAAGTGTATTGTTGCAGTCCTGCAAGATCCGCCATCGCCGGCGCCTCAGCGCCGTCGATGCACGCGCGCGCGGCGCCGACCCGACACCGAATCGTAGGTCTTCGTGTCCACCGCCACCGCACCGGCTCAGGTGCCCTCGACCGCCCCCGGGGGCGCGCCGATCATGTCTCACCGGCAGATCCTGCTGGTCATCTACGGCCTCATGGCCGGCATGTTCCTCTCCGCCCTCGACCAGACCATCGTCGGCACCGCGATCCGCACCATCGGCGACGACCTCCACGGGCTCGACCAGCAGGCCTGGGTCACCACGGCCTACCTGATCACCTCGACCATCGCGACGCCGATCTACGGCAAGCTCTCCGACCTGTTCGGACGCCGTCCGCTCTTCATCTTCGGCATCGCGGTGTTCCTGCTCGGCTCGCTCCTCGCGACCTTCTCGACCTCGATGCTCATGCTGGCCGGCTTCCGTGCCGTGCAGGGCATCGGCGCCGGCGCGCTCATGTCGCTGCCGCTCGCGATCATGGGCGACATCCTCGCCCCCCGCGAGCGCGCGAAGTACCAGGGCTACTTCTTCGCGGTCTTCGGCATCTCGTCGGTCATCGGCCCGCTCGTCGGCGGCCTGTTCGCCGGGGCCTCCCAGATCCTCTTCGTCGACGGCTGGCGCTGGGTGTTCCTGATCAACCTCCCGATCGGCGTCGTCGCGCTGTTCATGGTCATCACGTTCCTGCACCTCCCGAAGTTCGAGCGCAACACGGCCCCCCGCATCGACTGGTGGGGCGCCACCGCGGTCATCGTGACCCTCGTGCCGCTGCTGCTGGTGGCCGAGCAGGGCCGCGTCTGGGGCTGGGCCTCCGCCGGCTCGATCGCCTGCTACGTGATCGGCGCCCTGGGTCTCGTGGCGTTCATCGTCATCGAGACGTGGATGAAGGACGACGCGATCATCCCGTTGCGCCTCTTCCGCTCGCGCGTCTTCTCGATGTCGACCATCCTCGGCGTGCTCGTCGGCTTCGGCATGTTCGGCGCGATGCTGACCATCCCGCTCTACCTGCAGATCGTCACGGGGCTGAATCCGACCGAGTCGGGCTTCGCGATGATCCCGATGGTCGCCGGCCTCATGACGGCCTCGATCGCGTCCGGTCAGATCCTGTCGAAGACCGGGCACTACCGGATCTTCCCGATCACCGGCACCGCGCTCATGGCGGTCGGCTTCCTGCTGCTGACGTTCATGACGATCGACACGCCGCTCTGGTACATGATGATCGGGATGTTCGTGATCGGCCTCGGGCTCGGTCAGCTGATGCAGACCCTCACGATCGCCGCCCAGGGCTCGGTCGAGCCGCGGCAGATGGGCGTCGCGACCAGCGCCGCCACCTTCTTCCGCCAGATCGGCGGCACGCTCGGCACCGCGATCCTGCTGTCCGTGCTGTTCACGCTGCTGCCGACGAACATCTCGACCGCCACGGCCGACCAGTCGCTGCTGAAGCCGGCGCTCAACGCCGCGCTGAACCCGGCCGTCGCCGAGAAGCGCGAGAACGCCGCGATCATGAAGCAGATCTGGACCCCGATCGTCACCCCGATCGAGGAGCAGATCCAGACCACGCTCGACGGCGTCACGAAGCAGGTCACGGCGGCGACCGCCGGCGCCCCGGCGCAGGTCGTCGACCAGGCCCTGGCGGGCGCCGCCGAGAAGGCGCACGCCTCCGTGATCGACGGCAAGCTCGCCGTGGACTGGACGGATGCGAGCCAGCGCTCGTACTGGACCGACCAGCTCGCGCCGAAGATCGCCGACAAGATCGCGGACGCCGACACCTCGTCGTCGAGCAGCTCCACCGAGTCGACGAGCGACACCTCGTTCCTCAACGGGGCCGACCGCCGACTGGCCGCGCCGTTCCTGACAGGGTTCAACGCGTCCACGATCGTCATCTACTGGGTGGCGCTCGGCGTGGTGCTCCTCGCCTTCGTGCTGAGCCTGTTCTTCAAGGTGCCGCCGCTGCGGCAGCGCTCGGCGCTGCAGGAGCAGGCCGACGCCGCCGGCATGACCGACACGGGCACGATCCGCACGCAGAGCGTGTGAGGTCAGAGCCGGGCGGCGCCTTCGGGCGCCGCCCGGCTCGCCCATCCGCAGGAGAAGCGAACCCGACATGACCATCACCGACGCGGACGCCCCGTCGCTCCGCGAGCGCAAGAAGCTGCAGACCCGGCGCGCCCTGCACGAGGCCGCCTTCCGCCTCATCGACGAGCAGGGCCTCGACGCCACCACCGTGGAGCAGATCTGCGCCGCGGCGGACGTCTCGCCGCGCACCTTCTTCAACTACTTCCCGTCGAAGACGGCCGCCGCGCTCGACCTGCCGGAGTCGGCCGTCGAGGCGGAGCAGGCCGAGCGCTTCCGCACGGCCGAGGGCTCCCTCGTCGACGCCCTCTGCGACGTGATCGCCGGCGGCAGCGGCGGCGCCGCGCGGCACGCGCAGCTCAAGGGGCTCGTCACGCGGCGCCCGGAGCTGCTGCCGACGCTGACCCAGGGCATGATCGCGCTGCGCGGCTCGTTCATCGATCTCGCGGCGACCCGCGCCGCCACCCGTGAGGACGCCGAGCTCGCCGTCGCGCTCGTCATGACCGCACTCGGCAGCCTCGCGCACCGCGAGGCGGGCGGCGAGGTGCCGGATATCGATGCGGCCGCGCTCCGCACCCGCGCGGACGCGCTCGCCCGCGTGCGCGACGAGCCGCTCGCCGACCCGGTCTGAGTCCGGCGCCGGGGCGGATCGCGACCGCGACGGCGCACGCCGACCGGCTCGGCGCACCCGACCCGATCGTGTCAGGATCGTGCCATGAGCGCCGCCGCCGAATCCGATCTCCTCGCCCGGACCCCGAACCGGCTCCTGATCGGGGGCGACTGGGTCGACGCCGCGGACGGCCGGGAGTTCGACGTGCAGGATCCGTCGACCGGCGCCGTGATCGCGCGGGTGGCGAGCGCCTCCGCCGCGGACGGGATGCGCGCGCTCGACGCGTCCGTCGACGCCGCCGCCGAGTGGGCCGCCACCGCGCCGCGGAAGCGCGGCGAGCTGCTCCGCGGGGCGTGGGAGCTGCTGCAGGAGCGCCGTGCCGACTTCGCGCTGCTCATGACGCTCGAGATGGGCAAGCCGCTGGCCGAGGCCGACGGCGAGGTCACCTACGGCGGCGAGTTCCTGCGCTGGTTCTCCGAGGAGGCCGTCCGCATCTCCGGCCGCTACGGACCGAATCCGGAGGGCACCGGCCAGATCGTCGTGAGCCACCGCCCGGTCGGGCCGTCGTTCCTCATCACGCCGTGGAACTTCCCGCTCGCGATGGCGACCCGCAAGATCGCCCCGGCCCTCGCTGCCGGGTGCACGGCCGTGGTGAAGCCCGCGGCGCTGACCCCCCTGACGACGCTCGCGTTCGCGCAGCTGCTCATCGACGCCGGCCTGCCCGCCGGCGTCGTGAACGTCATCCCGACCGACCGCACCAGCGAGGTGTCCGAGCCGATCATCGCCGACCCGCGGCTGCGCAAGCTGTCGTTCACCGGGTCGACGCCGGTCGGCCGCGCCCTGCTCAAGCAGGCCTCGGAGGGCGTGCTGCGCACCTCGATGGAGCTCGGCGGCAACGCCCCGTTCCTCGTCTTCGAGGACGCGGACCTCGAGAAGGCCGTCGACGGCGCGATGCTCGCCAAGTTCCGCAACATCGGCCAGGCGTGCACCGCCGCGAACCGGTTCCTCGTGCACGAGTCGGTGGCGGACGCCTTCGGCGCGAAGATCGCGGAGCGCGTCGCCGCTCTGAAGGTCGGCCGCGGCACCGACGACGGCGTGACCATCGGCCCGCTCATCGACGGCAAGGCCGTGAAGAACACCGCCGAGCTGGTGGCCGACGCCCGCGACCGCGGCGCGAGCGTGCTGACCGGCGGCGACGCCATCGAGGGCGACGGCACGTTCTTCCAGCCGACCGTCATCAGCGGGCTGTCGTCCGAGGCCCGCATGGTGCGCGAGGAGATCTTCGCGCCGGTCGTCGGCATCGTGCCGTTCCGCGACGAGGCGGAGGCCGTGCGGCTTGCGAACGCGACCGAGTACGGGCTCGTCGGCTATGCGTACACGAAGGACCTCGCCCGCACGCACCGGCTCATCGAGTCGATCGAGACCGGCATGCTCGGCATCAACGTCGGCGTCGTGTCGAATGCGGCCGCGCCGTTCGGCGGGGTGAAGCAGTCCGGCATGGGCCGCGAGGGCGGCGCCGAGGGCATCTTCGAGTACCTCGAGACGAAGTACACGCTGATCCCGGCGACGACCGCCTAGGGCGAGGAAGTCCTAGAGGTACCGCTCGAGGAACGGCCCGCGGAACTTCCGCTGCGGGTCGAGCCGCGCGACCAGCGCGCGGAACTCGTCCGCCTTCCCGTAGGCGGCGAGCGGATCGGGGGTGGCGAACAGCTTGCCCCAGTGCGGCCGGGCGCCGAGCGGCAGCAGCACGTCCTCGAGCCGGGCGCAGACCGCGAGCACCTCGGGCACCCGCCGCTGCCAGGTGAAGTGCAGTCCCACCGTGTCGCGGCCCTGCGCCGGGCTCAGCCAGAGGTCGTCGCCCGCCATCGTGCGCACCTCGGAGATCATCAGCAGCGGCGCGATCGTCTCGCGCAGGCCGTACAGCGCGCGGATCGCCTCGCCGGCGCGCTCGCGCGGCAGCAGGTACTCGCTCTGCACCTCCTCGCCGGCGCTCGGCGTGAACTCGAACCGGAAATGCGGCAGCCGCTCGTGCCACGGACCGGGCACCCCGCCCTGCTGCGTCGTGGAGGCGGCGTCGATCTCCATGATCATGTGGCGCTGCGTGGTGCGCGCCGGGCTGCCCAGCACGGCGGCCGGCGCCGCGCCGTCCTCCACGCGGCGCTTCACCCAGAGCGAGTCGATCACCCCGGGCTCGAACGCCGTGAAGGCGCTGACGCTGTAGCCGAGCGCGGTGATGTCGTCGAAGCCGTCGAGCCACGCGTCGAGCGGCAGCCGGTCGTAGACGGTCTGCGCGAGCTCGAAGCCCGGCACCACGTCGAGCTCGACACGCGTCACGATGCCGAGCGCGCCGAGCGACACGACCGCGCCGTCGAAGTCGGGGTCGCCACGGCGGATCCAGCGCAGCCCGCCGTCCGCGGTCATCAGCTCGAGACCCGCGACCGCCGCGCTCAGCGTGCGGTTGCGGTCGCCGGAGCCGTGCGTGCCGGTCGCGATCGTGCCGGCGACGGAGATGTGCGGCAGGGAGGCGAGGTTCCCCAGTGCCAGCCCGTGGCGGTGCAGCTCGGGCGCGAGCCGGCCGTACGGCACCCCGCCGCCGACGCGCACGATCCGGGCCTCCGCGTCGACCTCGATCGCCGCCGGCAGCGACGCCGTCGACACGAGCACACCCGAGCTCTCCGCGATGTCGTGGAACGAGTGCCCCGAGCCGACCGCGTGCACCCGGTCGTGGGCGACGACCACGTCCCGCAGCGCGTCGATGCTGTCGGGCGCCGCGATCTCCGGTGCCGTGAACTCGTAGCTGCCAGACCAGTTGCGCATGGGCTCATCCTTCCCTGTCCCGTCGCCGCCGCGCGAGGATGGACGGGATGAGCAGCGACGCCCGCATCCGCATCCGCCCCCTGCCGACGCCCGCCCGGATCGACGACCGCATCTACGGCCACTTCCTCGAGTCCGCGTTCTTCCGCAACATCGAGGGCGGGGTGGTCGACGCGGGCTCGCGGTTCGCGGTGGGCGGCGACGGTCCGCTGGCGGAGGCGCGACGCGACGTGATCGACGCCTGCCTCGAGCTCGGGCTGCCGGTCGTGCGCTGGCCCGGCGGCAACTTCACCTCCGGCTACCGCTGGCAGGACGGCACCGGGCCGCGCGACGACCGGCCGCGCCGGCTCGAGCTCGCCTGGGGCAGCGTCGAGTCGAACCGGTTCGGCACGCCGGAGTTCCTCGCCTGGTGCGAGGAGGTCGGCACGACCCCGTACCTCGCGCACCGCGGCGACGATGTGGAGGACGCGGTGCGGTGGGCGGAGTACGTGCTCTTCCCGGGTGACACGGAGCTCACCCGGCGACGTGCCGCCGACGGCCGCGACCGGCCCTGGGACGTGCCGCTCTGGGGGCTCGGCAACGAGGTCTACGGCGAGTGGCAGCACGGGCACCGCCCCGTCGAGCGCTACGTCGCCGACACCCGCGAGCATGCGCGGTTCCTCGACCAGGTCGCGGGGCCCCGTGAGATCGTCGCGGTCGGGCACACCGATCAGGCGTGGCTGAAGCCGGTGGTCGCCGGACTCGGCGACGTGGTCGACTTCGTCTCGATCCACCTCTACGGCGCCGCCCTGCACCGGATGCTCGGCACCGGGCCGGAGGCCGCCGACGCGCGGGCGGACGAGTTCGCGGCCATCGCCGCGCAGCCCGCGTACGTCGAGGCGGAACTGGCGGCGGCATCCGATCTCATCGCGGCGACGCCGACGGTGCACGGGGCGAAGCGGGCGCTGGCGATCGCGCTCGACGAGTGGAACATCCGGCACCTGGAGCCGGCCGCGGGCGCCGAGCCGGAGCCCGCGGACGACGGCGGCTCCACCCCGACGACGGGCCCGGCATCCGCGTTCGACGTGCCGCGCTGGCGGGTGAACCGATACAGCTCCCGCACGCTCGCGGACGCGCTCTTCTCCGCCGGGGTGTTCCACGCGCTGCATCGCGCCGCCGGCCGCGCCGTGCCCGTGCGGATGGCGAACACCGTCAACCTCGTCAACGCGAACGGGCTGCTCGAGGTGCGGCCGGACGGGGTCGTGCGCTCGGCGACCTACGCGGTGTGGGACCTGTATCAGAACCACCTCGGCCGGGTGCCGCTGTCGGCCGAGGTCGAGGGGCCGTCGCGCTCGATCGACCTGCGGCTCGGCGCGGTGGATGCGCCGGCCGACCTGCGCACGATGCCCGACACCTCGGCGATGCTCGACGTGTCGGCGACGACGGCGGATGACGGATCGCTGCGCCTCGCCGTCATCAACCGCTCGCCCTCCGACGCGATCACGGCGCGGCTCGAGCTGCCCGACGGCCCGCTGTCCGGCGCGGTGACGCGGCGCACGCTCGGCGCCGGGGTCGACGACCTGTTCGCGGTGAACCGGCTCTCGGACCCGGCGCGCGTGGTGCTCTCGGCCGAGGAGCGGATCGACGTGCGGAACGGCGACGTGGAGTTCCCGGCGCACTCGGTGACGCTCCTCATCGCGTCGGATGGCTGAGCCCCCTTCGGATGGCTGAGCCCCCTTCGGATGGCTGAGCCTGTCGAAGCCTCGACGCCGAATCCGCTGGCTGAGGAGCGCCGTCGACGGCGCGTCTCGAAGCCTCACGAAGGGCGGCCTCAGAAGTCGGCGAGCCTCGGCTGCGTCCGGTCCTCCGTCGCCACCAGCACGTCGAGCAGCTGCTCCTGCATCGCGAGCCGGCGCGCGGCACCCTCCGGCCGGGCCCAGAGGTTCACGTGCTCCCCGGGATCCGCGGCCAGGTCGTACAGCTCGCCGTCGCGCTCCCGCCCGGTCGCGGGCGGACCGTGGTGCACGACCACCTTCCAGTCCTCGGTGCGCAGCATCGTCGTGAACACCGGCTCCGGATAGGGGATGCACGCGTTGCGGTACTCGCTGAGCACCCAGCCGCGCTCCTCCGCCCACTCCCCCGTGCGCGCGAGCCCGAGCAGGCTCGTGCCCTGGGCCCGCGGCAGCAGGTCAACCCCGACGGCCTCGAGCAGCGTCGGGGCCAGATCGATCCACTGCACGAGCTCGTCGCGCACTGCGCCGGCCGGCAGCTCGCCCGGCCACCGGACGATGAGCGGCACGCCCACCGAGCAGTCGAACATCATCGGGCCCTTGAGCAGCATCCGGTGGTCGCCGAGCAGCTCGCCGTGGTCGCTCGTGAACACGACGATCGTGTCGTCGGCGAGCCCGAGGTCGTCGAGCGCGGTGAGGATGCGGCCCACCTCGTCGTCGACGAGCGTCACCATCGCGTAGTACTCGGCGACGATGCCCTGGATCTCGTCCGCCGTGTACTCCTCGAAGCCCGGCAGATGGCCCGCGTACGACCGCGCCGACGCCTCCCGGTAGATCGCGGGCTTGTCGTCGAGGTCGTGCTCGTCGCCGCTCGGCCGCGGCAGCGTCGCCGGGTCGTAGCGCTCCAGGTACTCGGGCGGGGCGCCGAAGCCGTGGTGCGGATCGAAGAAGTTCGCGACGAAGCAGAACGGCGCATCCGGCTCGCGCGTCTCGCGGAGGAAGCGGATGGCCTCCTCGCCCACCCAGTGGCTGTAGTGCGACTCGGTCGGCAGCCGGTCCATCGCATCGTTGCCGCCGAGCTCGAGCGTCGCGTCGAGCAGCCCCGGGAACTCGCGCTCGAGCCACGAGTGGTACGCGTTGTCGGGGCTGCGCACGTAGGGGTCGTGCGCCCACTCGAACACCCGGAAGCCGTCGTCGACGCGCGGCTCGGTGCGGCCGCCCCAGGCGGCGCCGAGGTGCAGCTTGCCGGCGAGTCCGCAGTCGTAGCCGGCGTCGCGGAGGGCCGCGGTGAACAGCCGCTCGGTCGGCGGCAGGTCGACGCCGTTCGCCCAGAGGCCGTGGCTGCGCGGGTAGCGGCTCGTCATGAGGCTCGCGCGCGACGGCGCGCACACCGGCGACTGCACGAAGCAGTGCGAGAACCGCACCCCCTCCGCGGCGAGGCGGTCGAGGTTCGGCGTCGAGATGTGCGGGTTGCCGGACGCGCCGAGCGCATCCCAGCGCTGCTGATCGGTGCAGATGAGGAGGATGTTCGGGCGGCGGGCTTCGGACGGCGTGGCTTCGAGACGGCGCTGGCGCGCCTCCTCAGCCATCGGATCTTCGCCGCTCACGCGTAGCTCCCGTCGTCCAGGCCGCTCATGCTCGGGTCGTAGTCGACGCCGCCGACGTCGTACATCGACGTCATCCAGTGATGGAAGTTGTCGCCGCGGTCGCGGAGCGCGGTGTACAGCCGCCGCATCATCCGGTCCCGCACCTCGCGCAGCTCCGGGTGCGCGTACCGGTTGTGCAGCTCGTCCGGGTCGAGCTCGAGGTCGTAGAGCTCGTTGACCGAGTCGGGGTTGACGACCAGCTTGTAGCGGCGGTCGCGGAGCATCCGCTGCGGGTACGGGAAGTGGTGGCCGTGGAACTCGCAGAGCACGTCGTCGGACCACTCCGGCTGCTCCCCCGCGACGAGCGGCAGCAGGCTGCGGGAGTCGACGGCGGGCGACGGATCGAGTCCGGCGAGCGCAAGGATCGTGGCCGTCGAGTCGGTGAGGGTGACGAACTCGTCGCGCACCTGGCCCTCCGGCATCCCGGGCACGCGGATGATCCCGGCCGTGCGGTAGATGTCCTCGTACATCGCCGGGCCCTTGTCGTGCAGCCGATGGGCGCCGGTGAACTCGCCGTGGTCGCTCGAGAAGAACACGGCCGTGTCCTCGAGTCCGAGCTCGTCGAGCGCGTCGAACACCCGGCCGAGCTGGCGATCGATCATCGTGACGTAGCCGTGGTAGACGGCGATGAGCTTGCGGCTGACGTCCTCGGGGATGGTGTCGAACGTCCAGTGCGCCGAGTAGTTGCGCTGCACCGGCGGTTTGCCGACGAAGGTCTCCTGCACCGAGGCGGGCAGCTCGATCTCGTCCGGGTCGTACAGGTCGAAGAACTCGTCGGGCAGCAGGTAGGGCAGGTGCGGCCCGAAGTAGTGCAGGGCGAGGAAGAACGGACGGCCGTCCTCCCGCCTGCCGGCCGCGTACTCGCGCAGCTGCGCGATCGCCCGGTCGGCGAGGAAGCGCTCGAAGGTCGCCTCCTCCGGCTGCTGCAGCCGCGCGGCGAGCAGGTTGCCCGGCCCGCCGTTCGGGAACGTGCCGCGGATCAGGTCGGTGATCGCGTACGGCGGATGCCCGTGCTCCTCGAGCCAGGCGAGGTACTCGGGCGCGTCGACGGGGTTGTGCCAGCCGGGCAGGTCGGGCCCGTCGAAGCCGAAGTCGGCGGCCGCCTTGTGCGTGCCGGCGTGCCACTTGCCGATGAGCCCGAGGCGGTAGCCGGCATCCTGGAGCGCACCAGCGAAGGTGAACTGGTCGTCCGCCAGGTCTTCGAGGTAGCCGACGTTGCGCTCGGCGTTCGCCAGCAGCCGGTGCCGGAACGGGGCCGCACCGGTCAGCAGGCTCGCGCGAGCGGGCGTGCAGATCGCGGTCGGGGTGTACCAGCGGTCGAAGCGGGTGCCGGAAGCGGCGAGCCGGTCGAGCGCGGACGTGCTGACCGAGCTGCCGTAGGCGCCGAGCGTGTCCACGCGGTGCTGGTCGGTCAGGACGTAGAGGATGCTGCGAGGCGTCGTCGTCGACATGGTGGGATCCTTCCCGATCTCAGAGCAGCTGGGTGGCGGCGCGGGCGCGGGCCGCGAGCACGTCGGGATACGGGATGACGCCGACCGCGTCGGCCTGCCGCTGCCACGCCGCCGCGAGCTCCGCCACGAGCTCCGGATGCTCGGCCGCGCGGTCGTGCGACTCGCTGCGGTCGACCGCGAGGTCGTAGAGCTCCCACGCCGAACCGTCCTCGCGCACGAGCTTCCAGTCGCCGCGACGGAAGGCCGCGTTGCCGATGTGCTCCCAGAACAGGTCGCGGGTGGGCTCGGCCGCCGCACCGCGCAGCAGCGTGAGCATGCTGCGCCCGGGCGGCGCGGGCAGCGGCGTACCCGCGCGCTCGACGGGGGCGGCGACGCCGGCCGCCTCGAGCAGGGTGGGCACGACATCCGTCAGCTGGTTCGGGCCGGCGGCGAGCCGCCCGGCTGGGAGGCCGCCGGCCGGCCACGACACGATGAGCGGCGTCGAGATGCCGCCCTCGTGCACCCAGCGCTTGTAGAGCCGGAATGGCGTGTTCGACAGGTTCGCCCAGGCGATGCCGTAGCTGGAGTAGGTGTCCTCGGTGCCGGGATGGATGTGCGGAGCGTTGCCGACCTTGATCGGCGAGCCGTCCTCCGCGTGTGGCGGGATGATCAGGCGGTGCCCGCGGAACTCCTCCTGGTGCGCCGGCTCGGCCGACAGCTCCTCGGCGCAGCCGCCGTTGTCGGAGAGGAACAGCACGAGGGTGTCGTCCTCGGCGCCCGCGTCGCGGAGCGCGTCGAGCACCCGGCCGACGGCTCGGTCCATCGCATGCACCTGCGCGGCGTATGCCTCCATCCGCTCGAGCTGCCAGGCCTGCTCCGGCTCGTCGGACCACGCCGGCACGGTCGGGTCGCGGCGGTCGAGGGTCGCGTCGCCGTCCAGCAGCCCGTCCGCCACCTGGCGCTCGCGGCGCTGGCTCCGCAGCGCGTCCCAGCCCTCGTCGAAGCGGCCTCGCACGGCCTCGACATCCTCCGGCAGCGCGTGCAGCGGCCAGTGCGGCGCCGTGAACGCGACGTAGGCGAGGAACGGCTCGTCGCCGGCCGCGGCCTCGGTCACGAAGTCCGCCGCGCGGCGCCCGATCTCGTCCGTGTAGTAGAAGTCGGCGGGGAGGTCCGCCGCGTCGATCGGCGTCTCCTGATCGTGGAGCGTCGTCGGCCGGAAGTAGCTGGCCGCGCCGCCGATCGTGCCCCAGAAGGACTGGAAGCCGCGGCGGGTGGGCCACGACGCGGACGGCGTCTCGCGCTCCGCCGACATGTGCCACTTGCCGACCATGCCGGTGCGGTAGCCGGCATCCCCGAGCGTCTCGGCGATGGTCGCGCAGCGCTCGTTGAGACTCCCCCGGTAGCCGCCCTCGCCGTCGTCGTTCACGAGCTCGCCGATGCCGGTCTGGTGCGGATGCAGCCCGGTCAGCAGCGACGCGCGCGACGGGCTGCAGCGTGCCGTGTTGTAGAACTCGCTGAGCCGCACGCCCCGCGCCGCGAGCCGGTCGACGTTCGGCGTCGGGATCTCGCCGCCGTAGCAGCCGACGTCGGAGAACCCCATGTCGTCGACGAGCAGGATCACGATGTTCGGGCGGGCGCTCATGCGGCGGTCCTCTCGGGGGCGGTGCCGTGGTGTCGACGGCGGGGATGGCGCGGTTCGCTAGTCTCGGCCCGATGATCAACCGCCTCGAGGTCGTGACGCTGAGCCTCCTGCGCGCGCGGCCGCGCACCGGCTACGACGTGGCGAAGTGGCTCGAGACGGCCGGGCCGTTCGTCGGGTACTCGGCGCAGACCTCGCAGGTCTACCGGCAGATGCGCGCGATGGAGGACGGCGGGCTCACCCGCTCCGCCGTCGAGCAGCGCGATGCCGGGCCGGACGCGCGCGTCTACTCGGCCACCGAGGAGGGCATCGCCCGGCTCGAGGAGTGGATCGACTCCCCCTACGTGCCCTCGCCGCGGCCGCTCGACCCGGACTTCCAGGTGCGGCTGCGCTTCAGCGCGGTGCGCGGACCCGGCAAGCTGCTCGAGCTCGTGCGCATCGAGCTGGCCGAGCGGCGCCGGTCGGAGGCCGCGGCCCGCGTCCACGAGTCGGACGCGATCGACCGCGGCGTCGCGGAGCTGCTGCCCGACGACGCCCCCGACGCGCAGCGGGCGTGGATGCGGGAGGCCGGTCTCCTGCAGCAGGACCGCGGCCATCTCATGGTCGGCAGCCTCGTCACCTGGCTGGAGATCGCGGAGCTGCGGCTGGCCGGGATGGTGGCCGAGCGCGGCTGAGCCGGACGCAGGCGGATCGCCCATGGTCTCCGCATCCTCATCGATCGGGTCACCACTAATCTACAAGTGGAATATGGCGCTCGGCAATGCGTCGGACGCTCGACACCGGCTGGGAAGCGGGGCACGGTCGGACGCGGCCGTTGCGGCAGCCGCTACCGTCGCGATGTGGCCGAGACCTACACCGCAGTGCTGAGCGATCCCGACGACCCGGAAGCGCGCGCGGTGTACCCGGGCGTCTTCTTCCAGCAGGACGGCTCGCCCGTGGCGCGCGTGCGCCTCCGCTACGAGGACGAGAGCGGCGAGTCGCGCGTCACCGACTACCGCCTGGTCGGGCCCGTCGAGGAAGGCCACATCGAGTACGCCCGCGGGGACGACCGCCCCTACGAGCCCGGCCCCCCGGACGACGCGGACTGGCTCGTCGACGCTCCCGGCCCCGCGCGGAGCTGATCACCGCCGGGTCGGCGCAGCCGCTAGGCGCGCACCTCGAGCAGCTTCTCGTCGCCGGTGATGATGCGCCAGACGAGCTCGGCGAGCTGCTCCGGCGCGACCCGGCGGATGGAGGCGCGCTGGGCCTCGGTGAGCGGCGTCGTCTCGAGCAGCTCGGCTGCGGCGCTGCGGTCGATCACGCCGTCGATCTGCAGGCTCGCCACGCGCACCCGGCTGCCCTCGCAGCGCAGGCTCGCGTCGAGGTCGATGAGGTGGCGCAGCAGCGCGGCCTGGGCGTCGGCGTCGCGGGAGGCGGCATCCGAGGGCGTCCGCACCGGGCCGCGCTGGGCGACGATGATCGAGCCGGAACCGCGGGCGCGCATGCCCGGCAGCACCTCGTGGATGATCGACACCGGGGTCACGAACGGCACGGAGAGCTCGGACTCCAGCTCGTCGCCGTCGAGCTGTACGGCGGGCACCTGCTGCGGATGCGCGTCCGCCGGCGCGTAGACGACAGCGTCGATGCCGGGTAGCCAGCGCTGCAGATCCGCGGTCTCGCGGGCCGCGGCGCGGTGGTCGGCGAGGTCGACGACGTGCTCGGTCACCCCGGCGCCGGCCTCGCGGAGCACGGTCGCCGTCGCGGCGACGCGGGACGGCGTCCGGCCGACCAGGTGGATGGTGAAGCGCTCGGCCGCGAGACGACGCCCGACCTCCAACCCGAACGCCGGACCGGCTCCGAACAGCAGCGCATGGCGGCGCATCCCGTCGATCCGCCCGTCAGGGTGCGACCGCGGCGCCGCGTGCGGCGGCCCGCAGCTGCGCGGGGTCGAGGTAGCGGCTGGACGGATGGGTCGCGTGCGGCAGCGGACCGTGGCCGAGCAGCCGCTCGCGCAGCGTCTCGCCGTCGCGGTACGACTCGCGGACCAGACCACGGCGGCGCAGCTCGGGCACGACGAGCTCCACGAAGTCGCGCACCGACTCGAACGAGACGCGCTGGCCGACGTTGAAGCCGTCGGCGCCGGTGATCTCCGCCCAGCTCTCCAGCGCGTCCGCGACCTCCTTGGGCGAGCCGACGACGGAGAACGGCCGTCGACGCCCCTCGGCCTGCGCGGCCCGGAGGTCGCCGACCGTCTGCCCCGGGCGCCAGCCGCGGATGAGCATCCGGAAGCCCTCGTCCTCCCGCGCGATGATGTGCTCCACCAGCTCCCCGGGCTCGTAGCGAGCGAGGTCCGGACCGCGCTTCGCGTGGTCGATGACGCCCGGCGGAGTGGCGTAGCGGCGGTATTCGCGCTCGCGGTCCTCCGCCTCCTCGGTCGTGCGACCGACGATCACGTCGATGCCGAACATGAACGCGATGCTCTGCGGGTCGCGTCCGGTCTCGGCGACCTGGCGGCGGATCGCGGCGATGTTGTCGCGGATCTCCTCCGGGCTGCCGCCGCCGACGAACACCAGCTCGGCGTGCCGCGCGGCGAACGCGAGACCGGTCAGCGAGCTGCCCGCCTGCGCGATGACGGGCAGCCGCTGCAGCGACGGCGAGACGAGGCTCGGGCCCTGCACGGCGAAGCGGTCGCCGACGTGGTCGATGTAGTGCACGCGATCCGGGTCGGCGTAGACCCGGTGCTCGGCGTCGTCCACGACCGCCCCCGGCTCCCACGACCCGAGTAGCAGCTTGTAGACAACATCGAGGAACTCGTCGGCGATCCGGTAGCGGTCGTCGTGGTCGAGCTGCTCCGGCAGCCCGAAGTTGCGGGCGGCGTTGCTGAGGTACGAGGTGACGACGTTCCAGGCGATCCGGCCCCTCGACAGGTGATCGAGGGTCGCGAGTCGGCGGGCGAACGGGAACGGATGCTCGTACGTCGTCGAGAAGGTCGCGGCGAGCCCGAGGTGGTCCGTGGCGTCCGCAAGAGCGCCGAGCACGATGAGCGGATCGTGCGCGGGGATCTGGAACGCCTCGCGCACCGGTGTCGCGAGCCCGTCGCCGAAGGTGTCGTACGCTCCGACGACGTCGGCGAGGAACACCTGGTCGAACGTGCCGTGCTCGAGCAGCCCGCCGAGCTCGCGCCAGAAGTCGAGGTCGTGGATGCGGGTGCGCTGATCGCGCGGATGCCGCCACATCCCGTGGGCGAGGTGGCCGACGGAGGCCATCTCGAAGAGGCTGAGGATCAGGGGCCGGTCGCGTCCGCTCATCGCGTGCGCTCCTCTCCCGCCGCCGCGGCGGCGTCCGTGCTGGCCGGCTTCGCGGGATCCCGCCAGCCGGCGGGTCGAGTGCCGTTGAGCTCCCAGTCGCCGATCGCCCGCTCGCGCTGGATCAGCGGGTTGTGCGACGAGACCGTGCGGGCGTTGCGCCAGTGCCGGTCGAGCCGCAGCGACTCGCTCGTCGCGGAGGCGCCGCCGACCTCGAACACCCGCGTGACCGTGTCGAGCACGAGCGGGATGACGACCTGCTGCGCTTGGAATGCGGCGATCTCGACCGCCGTGAAGTCGTCGGGCCGCGCCCGACCGTCCTCGCGCTTCGCGTGCAGCGTATCGAGGGCGTCGGCGACGCCGAGGACGATCGTGCGCACGGCGGCGACCTGGCTCGAGATCCGGCCGACGACGCTCTGCACGAGTGGATCGGCGCGCGGGCTCGACTCGCCCGGCACGCCGAACGTCCGGGTGCGGGGGCGCACGAACTCGACCGCGTCGCGGAGCGCGCGCTGGCCGATGCCGGCCAGCGTCGCGAGCAGCACGATCTGGTAGAACGCGGTCACCGCCTCGTGGGCGCTCCCGCCGTCGCCGTCGCGGTCGAAGCGGATGACGGCGTCGTCGCCGACCGGCACCGACCGGAAATGCGTGGTGCCGCTCCCGGTCAGGCGCTGGCCGAAGCCGTCCCAGTCGTCGAGCCGCTCCACGCCGGGCAGGTCGGCCGCGAGCGCGACGCCGACGTGGTCGTCGTCGAGCTTCGCGGTGGACCAGATCCAGTCCGCGAAGAGGGTGCCGGTGCTGTAGTACTTGGTGCCGTTCAGCGCGAAGCCGTCGCCGGCCTCCTCGAGCGTCGTGCCGGACGCGGTCGCGGGTCCGCGCTCCGCCTGCGCGTTGCCGAACAGGAGCCCCTCGGCCGCGAGCCGCAGCCAGCGCTCCTGCGCATCGCGATCCGGCTCGGCGAGGCGCCCCTCCACGAAGGCGAGATGGCCGCGGAGCAGCTGCGGCAGGTTGGAGTCGGCGGCGCCGAGCTCGATGAGCAGCTCGACGAGCTCGTGTACCGAGGCGCCGAGTCCGCCGAGCTCGACCGGCACCCGGAGGGCGCCGAACCGCGCCTCGCGGAGCTGCGCGACCTGCTCGAACGGCAGGATCCGCTCGCGCTCGCGCTCCACGGCGCCGGCTGCGATCTCGTCGAAGACGGGCGCGAACCGCGCCAGCAGGTCGCCCTCGGTGCGGACGTCGGTGATGGTCATGCTGGTCTCCTCAGCTGGGGACGGACGCGGTCGGATGATGCGGATGCTCGGCATCGCGGAGCCGTGGCAGCGCGTCGACGAGAGCGCGGGTGGCGGCGTGCGCGGGGTGCTGGAACACCTGCTCGGCGTCGCCGGTCTCGACCGCACGGCCGTCGGCCATCACCAGCACGCGATCGCTGAGGTGGCGGATGACGCCGAGGTCGTGCGATACGAACAGGTACGCGACGCCGGTTCGGGCCTGCACGTCGGCGAGGAGGTCGAGCACCTGCGCCTGCACCGACACGTCGAGCGCCGACACCGGCTCGTCGAGCAGGATGAGCGCCGGCTCGGGCGCGAGGGCGCGTGCGATGGCGACGCGCTGACGCTGGCCGCCCGAGAGCTCGAGCGGGCGGCGGCGCAGGTGCTCGGCCCCGAGGCCGACGCTGTCGAGCAGCTCGATCGAGCGGGCGCGGCGCCGCGCGCGGGGCACCCCGGCGACGCCGAGCGCCTCCCCGAGCAGCCGTCCGACCGGATAGCGCGGGTCGAAAGAGCTCAGCGGATCCTGCGAGATGATCTGGGCACGCCGGTGCAGCGAGCGCCGCGCGGCGCCGCGCGCGGCCAGCAGGTCGGCGCCGAGCAGCTGCACCGCGCCCGCATCCGGCTCGGTCAGCCCGAGCAGTAGTCGCCCCGTGGTGGTCTTGCCGGAGCCGGACTCGCCGACGATGCCGAGCGTCTCCCCCGCGCGCACCTCGAGACTCACGTCGTCGACGACGAGGCGCGCGTCGCCGTCGGGCGAGCGATAGGACTTCGAGAGACCGGCGGCCGAGAGCACGAGCTCGCCGCGCTCGGGGCGAGGCGCGGCGGGTCCGCCGTCGACGAGCCGGGTGCCGCGGGCGTGCTCGGCGGGCACCGCGGCGAGCAGCGCCCGCGTGTACTCGTGCTCCGGCGAAGCGAAGACCTCGCGGGTCCCGCCCGTCTCGACGATCTCACCGCGCTGCATCACGGCGACGCGATCGGCGACGCGCGACACCACGGCGAGGTCGTGGCTGATGAGCAGCAGGCCGGTGCCGCCGCCGGTCAGCCGTCCGAGCAGCTCGAGGATCTGGGCCTGCACCGTCACGTCGAGGGCGGTCGTCGGCTCGTCGGCGATGATCAGCTCGGGGCCGGCCGCGATCGCGGACGCGATGAGCGCGCGCTGACGGAGGCCGCCGGACAGCTCGCTCGGCAGCTGCCGCGCCCGCAGCTCGGGCAGCGGCACGCCGACTGATCCGAGCAGCTCGATCACGCGACGATCCCGCTCGTCGGCGGTCAGCGCGGTGTGCAGCCGCAGCGTCTCGGCGATCTCACGTCCGACCGGGCGGAGCGGGTCGAGGGAGACGAGCGCGTCCTGCAGCACGAGCCCGATCCGGCCGCCGCGGAGCGCCCGCCAGTCCGTCGGACGCAGTCGAAGCAGGTCGGTGCCGTCGAACTCGAGTCGCGCGGCCTCGATGCGCGCGCGGTCGCCTGCGAGCCCGAGCAGCGTGCGCGCGGTGACGCTCTTGCCGGAGCCGGACTCGCCGACGATGGCGAGCGTCTCGCCGCGGTCGAGGTGGAAGCCGACGCCGTCGACGACCGGCTCGCCGCCGAACGACACCCGCAGGTCGTCGACCCGGAGGAGCGGGCCGGGGTCCACGGTCTTCGGGTCTGCGCTCATCGGGTCCGCCCCTCGGAGCGGCGCTGCAGCGCGCGGCCGACCACGGTCGTGCAGACCACGAGCAGGGTCACGGCGAGCCCGGGGAACGCGCTGTACCAGGGAGCGATGTCGATGTAGTTGCGCGCGGTCGAGAGCATGGCGCCCCACTGCGGCGATGGCGGTGGGGTGCCGAGTCCGAGGAAGCTCAGCGCGGCGCCGGCGACCGTCGCGGTCCCGATGCCGATGGTCGCGAGCACGATGACCGGCCGCACCGCATTCGGCAGCACATGCCGCACGATCACGGCCGCCGGGTGCAGGCCGAGCGCGCGCGATGCCTCGATGTACTCGGAACGGCGGATGGCGAGGGTCTGCGCTCGAACGAGCCGCGCGTAGCCGGGCACCCCGGCGATGCCGATGGCGAGCAGCGCGTTGAGGGTGCCGCCGCCGAGCGTGGCGATGACGAGCAGGGCGAGCAGGATCTCCGGGAAGGCGAGGCCGACATCCGTCAGCCGCATCAGGATCGCGTCGAGCACGCGGTTGCCGACTCCGGCGGCCATGCCGATCGCGCTGCCGACGACGAGGGCGATCGCGACGGCGCCGAAGCCGAGCTGCAGCGACGCGCCCGCACCCCAGATGAGGCGGCTCAGCACGTCGCGGCCGTTCTCGTCGGTGCCGAGCGGATGCGCGGAGGTCGGTGCCGCGAGCGCGTTCACGGGGTCGACCGCGAGCGGGTCGTACGGTGCGAGCAGTGCCGGGGCGAGCGCCGCGATCGCGATGAGCGCGAGTCCCGCGGCGGCGAGGACCAGCCCGGGATCGAGCCGGCGGGTGCGCGCGCGCCGGCGCACCGGCGCCCTGGTGTCGAGACCGGCGAGCACGTCGGCGGCGGTCCCGCTGCTCATGCGGCAGCCCTCCTCAGTCGGGGGTCGATCACGGGCTGGATCAGGTCGACGACCAGGTTGACGACCACGTAGACGGCGGCCGCCAGCAGCACGACGCCGAGCACGACGGGCATGTCCTTGCCGTTCACCGCGGCGAGCAGGATGCGCCCGAGCCCCTGCCGCGAGAACAGCGTCTCGGCGATGACGGCGCCGCCGAGCAGTCCGCCGATCACGAAGCCGGACATCGTCGTGAACGGCACGAGCGCGTGGCGGAGCGCGTGCCCGACGCGAACGGACGCGTCGCCGAGGCCGCGTGCTCGTGCCGTCACGATGAACGGCTGCTCGAGCACGTCCTCGAGCGATGAGCGGAGCACCTGCGACAGCACTGCGGCGATCGGCAGGGCGAGGGTCAGCGTCGGCAGCACGAGGCTCGCCGGGCCGCGATTGCCGATCGCGGGGAACCAGTGCAGTCCGTACGAGAACACCGTCAGCAGCAGGATGCCGATCCAGAACCCCGGCGATGATGCGACGACCAGCTCGATGCCGGACACGGTCGACCGAAGCGCCGGCGTGCGCCGGGCGGTGGCGAGGGCGATGACGAGCGCCAGCACGATCGCGGTGACCGCGGCGGACGCGGCGAGCTGCACGGTGCCGCCGAGCTGGGCGCCGATGACCGAGCCCACGGGCGACTTGAGCTGGTACGACTGCCCGAGGTCGCCCGTGACGAGGCGGCCGAGGTAGTCGAGGTACTGCAGCCAGAGCGGCTTGTCGAAGCCGTACTCGCGGCGCACCTGGTCGATCACCGCGCGGGTGGGCGATGCCTCCGGTCCGCCGACGATCGCGTAGACGGGGTCTCCCGGCGTGAGCTGGATCGCGAGGAACGTCAGGGTCGCCGCGCCCCACAGCACCCCGACCGCGGTCGCGATGCGCAACGCGACGTGCCGCCCGATGCGTCTCATGTCAGTCTCCTCCGATGTCGCCGCTCCGGTGCGGCGCGCCACCACGCGCGCCGCACCGGAGGCCTCACTTGGCCGCGGCGTCGATCCAGGTGTCGTAGAACCACAGCGCCCCGTACGCGGACTCGAACGTGACGTCCTTGACGTAGCGGTGGGACGACACGAGGTCGGGTCGCACATAGAGCGGGATCGCCGGGGCGAGCGTCACGAGCCTGGCCTGCGCCTGCTCGTACAGGTCGGCGCGCTCGGCGCCGTCCGTGGTCTCGCGCGCCCGGTCGAGGAGGTCGTCGAGCTGCGCGTCGCTGAGGCGCGAGCTGTTCTGACCGCGACGCTCGGGCGTCGTGATGTTCTGCGACGAGTACTGGATCCACAGCACGTCCGCCGTGTTCGTCGTCCAGATGCCCGCCGACAGGTCGAAGTCGCCGGCCGCCGACAGATCGGACGACTGCTGCGCCGTCACCTTGTTGATCGTGATCTCGATGCCGACCTTCTTCGCCGCGGCCTGGATCAGCTCGGCGAACTGCGTCGTCTGCTGCACCACGCCGGCGTCGTTGTAGACGGCGGTGAGCCGCTTGCCGTCCTTCACGCGATAGCCGTCGGCGTCTTTCTGCTCCCAGCCGGCCTCGTCGAGCAGCTTCGCCGACTCGTCGACGTCGAACGGGATCTTCGTCGCGTTGGCCGCGTAGTCGGGCGTGACCGGCGTGATGTAGCCGTCGGCCGTCGTCCACTGGCCGAACGAGACCGTCTTCACGAGCTGGGCGCGATCGACCGCGGAGACGAGCGCCTGGCGGACCTTCTGGTCGTCGAACGGCGCCCGGGCGGTGTTGAACCAGAACGAGAACGGATGGCCGGGGCGGTCCGTCGACTGGAACGCCAGCTCGCTGGAGGCCTTGACCTGCTTCACCTGCTGGGGCGGCGTCCACTCGATGATGTCGAGGTCGCCGGCGGCGAGCCCGTTGTAGCGCACCGAGTCCTCGGCGACGAAGTTGAAGGTGATGCCCGCGAGGTAGGCGGCCCCGGTGTGCTTCGACCCCTTCGGGGCCCAGTCGTAGTCGTCGAACCGCTTCAGCTCGATCGACTGGCCCTTCGTCCACTTCACGAACTCGAACGGACCGGATCCGATCGGATGCGTCGCGATCGATTTCGGGTCCTCGGCGATCTGCTTCGGCGAGACGATCGACAGGTACGTCTGGGCGAGCACATTGAGGAACGACGAGTACGGCGTCTTCAGCTTCACGTCGAGGGTGTACTCGTCGACGACGGTCGAGCTCTCGTACGGCGCGATGTACGACGCGGCGAGCGGTGAGGCGGTGGCCGGGTCGAGGATGTGCTCGAAGTTGGCCTTGAGGCCCTCGGCGTTCCAGGCGGAGCCGTCGTGGAACGTGACGCCCTTGCGGAGGTGGAACGTGTACGTCAGGCCGTCGGAGCTGATGTCCCAGCTGTCGGCGAGCAGGCCCTCGAACGTCTTCTTCGGCGTCTCCCACACGAGGGTGTCGAAGATCGGCCGCAGGATCGTGGTCGTGTTGGTCGTCGACAGCTGGTGCGGGTCGAGCAGCGGCGGCTCGTCGCCGTTCTCGCCCACCTGCAGCACGCCGCCGGCGACGGGCTTCGCGCTGCCGCCGTCGTCGCCGGCCGCGGCACCCGCGCAGCCGCCGAGCAGCAGGGCACTGGCGGCTGCGGCCGCGATGGCGATGAGACGGATGCGTGGCGTGGGCATGACCTCTCCCGGGTGGGGGCGCGGACGTCCGGGAACCCGGACGGTGAACCGCCATCATCGGCACCGGCGGGCGCCCCTGTCTCAGGGGTGTCGAAATGTTGCCGTGTGAGAAGAAATGTGTAGCCGGGGGTGGTCGGGGCGGCCGGATGGGTGTAGCCGCGCGGGCGCCGTCAGGCCCCGTCGATCCGGTCGATGATCGCCGTGATCCGCTCGAGCGACGCGACGGTCTCCGCCGCCGGCGTGTACTCCATGCCGAACGTGCCGCGATAGCCGAGCGCCCGCAGCGAGCGCAGGATGCCGTCCCAGTCCGCGGTGCCGGTGCCGGGCTCGTGGCGGCCCTGGGTGTCGGCGACCTGCACGTGCCCGACGAGGGCGATGTCGTCGCCGATCTCGGTGGCCGGATCCTCGTCCATCATCACCGAGTGGTACGCGTCGAGCAGCAGCGCGAGGTGCGGCGAGCCGACCTCCCGGACGATGTCGAGCCCCTCGCGCGTGGACCACAGGAACGTGCCCGGGTGGTCGACGCGGGTGTTGAGGTTCTCGAGCAGCAGCGTCACCGAGCTGCCCTCGAGCTCCGCCGCCGCGCGCGCCAGCGTCGCGACCACGGCGGCACGCTGCTCCGCGCGCGGCACGCCGTCGCGCTCCTGCCCGGCCACGACGACGAGGTTCGGCGAGCCGAGCCGCTCGGCCACCACGAGCGACTCCCGCACCGCGACGAGGTAGTCGTCGACGACCGCGGGATCGGTGAGCTGCAGCTGCGGGTCGACCGTGAGCGAGCGCAGCCGGACGCCCGTCTCGCGCAGCGCGGACTCGAGCGCGTCGAGGTCCTCGTCGCGCCAGCCCCAGATCTCCACCTCGGTCAGGCCGGCGGCGGCCGCGGCACGCACCCGATCGGCCAGGGCAGGCCCCGCCTCCGAGAACATGAGGACGAGGTTGGCGGCGATGGCGGTCACGCGTCGACCTCCGTCGCGGTGCGCGGCGCGGTCGGCACCGACGTCCGGCGCGGGGCGCCGAGGGCGCCGAGGGCCGCGATGACGACCATCCCGAGCACGACGAGCAGCGCCATGCGGAGGCCGACCTGCTGCCCGAGCACGCCGAGCACGGGCGGCCCGACGAGGAAGGCGACGTAGGCGATCTGGGCCGCGATCGCGACGCGGAGCTGCGGGCGGTCGCCGCTCTGCCCGGCCGCGGACATCGCCACCGGGAAGCCGAGCGCCGCGCCGAGCCCCCACAGCACGGTGCCGACGGCGGCGACGATCTGGTCGTCGACGAGGCTCACGAGTGCGATGCCGACGGCGCTCACGAGCGCGCTGGCGCAGAGCGACGCGGCCGGTCCGATCCGGTCGACGACCCGGCCGCCGAGCAGCCGGCCGGTCGCCATGGCGGCGGCGAAGACGGCGAACACCGCGGAGCCGAGCGCCGGGTCGAAGCCGTGCCCGTCGACCATGACGAGCGGCAGCCAGTCGCCGGCGGCGCCCTCGGCGAGCGCGAGTCCGAGCACGACGGCGCCGATGAGCAGGAGCCGTGGGTCGCGCCAGAGCGGCCGCGCGGCCGTGTGCGCGGGTACCGGCGCGGCATCCGTCCGGGCCGCCGACGGCAGGCCCCGTCCGCGGAGGCCGACCTCGACCGGGATGCGGCGGACGACCCGCAGCATGGCGACCGCATCGATCGCCGCGACGACGAGCAGGTGGACGCCGACCGGGAAGGCGACGGCGGTCGCGGCGATGCCGACGACCGCACCCGCCACCGTGCCGAGGCTGTAGAAGCCGTGCATCGTCGGCAGCGTCGAGCGACCCAGACCGGCCTCCACCTCCGCCCCCTCGACGTTGATCGCGACCTCGGCGCCGCCCATGCCGAGCCCGATGAGCGCCAGCCCGATCGCGATGACGACGCCGTTCGACGCGAACGCGCCGATGCCGACCACTGCGGCGCCGGTCGCCGCGGACGACGAGCCGAGCAGCACCATCCGCCGGGCGCCGAGTCGGAGCAGCAGCGGACTGGAGGCGAGCACCCCCGTCATCGCGCCGGCCGACAGGCCGAACAGGATGAAGCCCATCTCGAGCGTCGAGGCGCCGAGCTGGTCGCGGATGTCCGGGGTGCGGGTCACCCACGACGCCATCGTGATGCCGAAGCAGAAGAAGATCGTGAAGCAGGCGGTGCGGCGCTGCAGCAGGGTCGCGGTCATGGGTGCTCTCGGGACGGTGCGGGCGGGATGCGACCACTCTCGCACCCGCGGGCCATGACCGGTGAAGCGATTCAGCGCGACCGGCCCGCGTCAGTCCTCGGCCGACTTCGGCACGTACACCCAGGCCCCGCGTCCGGACTCGAGCGTGACCGCCGCCCGGCGGTAGGCGGCCGCTTCGTAGCGGTCGGCGGCGGCGAGCTCTCGGTCGGCGACGGCGAGCACCGCGCCCTCCACGACATCCGCGTCGACGTCGGTGCGCAGCAGGCCGGGGTGCACGTCGCTGCCGCTCATCCGGATCACCTCGGGATCGGTGATGACCACCTCGCCGAGCACATGGCCGCGCAGCGAGTCGGGCTCGGTCGGCACGGCGCGGCCGAACAGCTCGCGCTGCACGCGGTCCTGCCGCAGGGTGCCGAACGAGAACAGCAGGTGCGTCATGGTCGTGAGGCTACGGATCGCGGCATGCAGCGTCGCGGGCCGATCGGGGGCCGGCGGACCGGGGCTCCGGATCCGGGCTCGGTGTCCCGCTCCGGACGACCCGGCTCCGGGCACACAGACGGCCCGGGCGCGAGCCCGGGCCGTCCGCGCGGAGCTTCCGGACGCGGATCAGGGATTGTCCGGAGGCCCCTCGGCGGGAACCACCCCGCCTGTCTGCGCTCACCTGCCGGTGAGCTTGTCCTTCGCGTCGGCGACCACGCCCTTCGCGGAGGCGGCGACCTGATCGGCCTTGCCCTCCGCCTCGAGCTTCGGGTTGTCGGTGGCCTTGCCGACCGCCTCCTTGGCCTTGCCGGCCAGGTTCTGGGCGCCGTTCTTGATGTCGTCGTCGAGTGCCATGGTGGGTCTCCTTCCGGTGGGGTTCACTCGGCCCGCTGGTCGCGGGCGAGGGTCGAGCGCCAGCCGGAGCGGATCCGGATGACGACGGGCGGTGCGACGCCGAGCGCGGCGTCGAGGGCGGCGACCGCCTCGCGGGCGCGCTCGAGGATGAGCGCGAGGTCGGCGCGGCGCCGGGTCGAGAGCGTCAGCGTGATGACGGTGCGGCCGCGCAGCCGGTGGGCGTCGGCGCGCGTCGCCAGCACAGCGGGCACCGGACGCAGCCGCGCCGCGACGATGTCGCGCACGGCGCCGATGGTGATGTCGACGTCGGCATCCGAGTCGGCGATCGGGGTGCCGCCGCGGCCGCGGGTCGCGATCATCAGGATCGCGATCACCGCGATGAGGACGCCTGCCGAACCGGCGATGGCCCCGTTCGCGGGCTCGTCGACCCACCGGCCGGCGTCACGGACGATCTTCGCGGCAGTGCCGCTCAGCGTGCGGAGCGCATCCGGCATCCAGGCGGCTTTCGCGAGCGAGACGGACGCGACCGCCGCCGAGGCGGCGAGCGCGAGCAGCCCGAGCACGGCGAGCACGACGCGGTTGAGGGTGCGGTTGGTGCGGGTCATGCGCCCACCACCCCCGACGACTCGACGTCGGCGCGCGTGTGCATCCGTCCGACCGGCCGGAGCCCGGCGGCGTAGCCGCGCACCTCGGCGGCGATCGTCTCCCGGTCGAGCGGGTGCCCGGAGGTCGGCCGCACGATCGTGCGGAGGGAGCGGATGGAGACGGCGGTCGTCACCTGGTCGTCCGCGACGCCGGCGATCCTCGCCGCGTGGTCGGACACGGCGCCGGCCAGCACGTCGTCATCGACCAGCACGACAGATCGGTCGTCGTCGAGTCGGTGCCGGGCCCGGCGCGCCGGTGACAGCGCGGAGATGATCGCGATCAGCCCGACGGCGGCCAGCACGCCGACGACGGTCCAGGCGATCGCGGCACCGGCGGCGAGCTCCTCGAGCACCGACTGCAGCGTCACCGGCAGCGTCAGACCCACCGCCGGCGCGATGCCGAGCGCGGCGACCGCCAGGCCGACGAGCGCCAGCAGCGCGAGCGCGATCGAGACCGCGACGGAGCGCGAGCGGTGCAGTCCGCGTCGCGCCAGCATGGCGGTGAAGCGTCGATCCGTCATCGTGTCCTCCGTTCGACGGTCTCGTGTCCGGTGATCCGGACGGTGACGCGGCTGATCTCCGCGCCGGTGATGCGCGCGCCGTCCGCGAGGACGGCCTCGCGCACGGTCGCGCCGAGCTCGCGCAGCGTCGGCGCAGGCTCGGCCACGCGGGCCGGCCCGGTGACGGCGACACCGAGCCGGCTCGCGTCATCGGCCAGCTCGACCCGCACGCGCGACGCGCGCACGCCGAGCTGCTTCGCCGCGACGGCGGCGAGCACCGTCGACATGGCGCGACTCGTGACGGTCACGCGGCCTGCGGCGGTCATCCGACGCGGCGGCCGCGCGCGGCGCCCAGCGCCGCACGCAGGTCGACGCGGCCGGTGACGACCGCCCCGATCAGGGCGCCGGCCGCGCCGAGCACGAGCACGAGGAGGAACCCCCAGAACCCGAACGCCAGCGCGGCGAGCGCGAGTACGACGCCCGCGGCGCCGCCGATCACGGCCGGGTTCACAGGACCCGCGCCTCCTCGGGCTCCGCGTCCTCGCCGGGCACGTGCACGTCGCTGACGATGACGTTGATCTCCGCGACCTCGAGGCCGATGAGACCGGTGATCGCGTCGGCCACGGCGGCGCGCACGCCGTCGGCGACGAGCTGCAGCGGCTGCGGGTACTCGACGACGATGGTCACGTCGGCGGCGACCTGGGTCTCGCCGACCTCGACCTTCACGCCCTGCGTGAGGTCGGTGTTGCCGATCGCGTCGCGCACGGTGCCGATGAGTCGCGCCGCACCGCCGCCGAGCGCGAAGACGCCGGGCACCTCGCGCGCCGCGATGCCGGCGATCTTCGCGACGACCGGGTCGACGATCGTGGTCTTGCCCTGCGGGGTGATCGGGGCGGAAATGGGGGTTCCTGCCTGCGCCATGTGCGTTCTCCTTCTGATGCGGGCCGGACCTCGTGTCCTGCCCTACGGTGTTCACGACGGAGACGCTGCGCGACGGGGTTTCGTCACGGATCATTTGCTGGCAGATCGCTGAGAGAGGCGGACGCGTGAGCGCTCTCGACGACGCCGCCGACGCCCTGCTCGCCCGCCGAGCCGGCGATGGCGACGAGCTCGCGTTCGCCGTGATCGTGCGTCGGCACGCGCCGTACCTCCGCGCCTTCGCCACCGGTCTGCTGCGATCGACGTCGGACGTCGACGACGTGGTGCAGGACGCGCTGATCACCGCGTGGGACAAGCTGCCGGAGCTGCGGGACGCGCAGCAGCTGCGCAGCTGGCTCACGACGATCACCGCGCGCAAGGCGACCGACCGGCTCCGGCGGCGACCGGCATCCGTCCCGCTCGACGATCACGACGCGGCGACGGAGAGCCCGGGGCCGGAGCGCTCGGCCGAGCTCTCATCGCAGATGACGGCCCTGAACGCCGCGCTCGCCGAGCTGCCCGACGACGTGCGGATCACGTGGACGCTGCGGGAGATCTCCGGGGCCAGCTACGAGGAGATCGCGGCCGATCTCGACGTGCCGGTCTCGACGGTGCGCGGCCGCCTCGCTCGAGCACGTGCGCACCTGCTCGAGCGGATGATGGAGTGGAGGACCCCGTGACCGACAGCTCCGGTATCGGCGGATCGGGGTACGACCTCGACGCCCTCTCCGCGTACGCCGATCGGGGACGCACGCCGGCGATCGCCGCCATCGACGACAACCCGGAGTGCCAGGCGCTGCTCGACTCGATCGAGCGGCTCGGCACCCTCCAGCGCGCCCTCGTCGACGAGCGCGCGGCCACCATGCCGGCGCCCGCGCAGTCGTGGTTCGACGAGCTGCTCGGCTCGATCAGCCGCGAGGTCCGGGCCGGACGCGACGTCGAGTTCCCCGCCGCCGACGAGTCCACCACGCTGGCGGTGACCGAGGGGGCGATCCGGGAGGCCGTTCGGGCGGCCGGGGACGCCGTCGAGGGCGTGCTCGTCGGGAGTGTGCGGCTCGAGATCGCCGACGACCGATCCGCTGTGGTCGACGTCGCGATCAGCGTGCTGTTCGACCGGCCGCTCAACGTCGTCGCCGACGAGGTGCGCCGGGCCATCAGCACCACCCTGCTGCGCTCGACGCCGCTCACGCCCTCAGCCATCGACGTGACGGTCGACGACATCCGCCTGCCGACCCGGAAGGACGAGCGATGAGCGACGCGGTGGACCTCGGAGCGCTCGCGCTCGCCGTCGACGATGCGGTGCGGGCCGTGCCCGGCGTGCACCGGCTCTACCCCGGCGACCCGGCGGTCGTCCGGTCGGCGCACCAGCTGCTCGCCGACCGTCCTCTGGCGCAGACGGCGCTCGACAGCGACGGCGCGGCCGCGCTGATCAACGTCGCCGTCGACAGCGATCGGCTCACCGGGGACGTGGCGGCAGAGGTCGCGGCGGCGGCGCGCACGGTGCTCGGCCCCGACCGCGTCATCCGCGTCCGCGTGAGCCGGTTCGCGGTCTGAGGTCGGCGGAGGCGAGCAGATGGGCGGCGCAGGCCGGGTCGGACGCGCACCGACCGTGAATGAGGTCGCCCGGCTCGCCGGGGTGAGCCCGATGACGGTGTCGCGCACGTTCGCCGGCGGGGCGTCGGTGCGGCCCGAGCTGCAGGAGCGGGTGCTCGAGGCGGCCCGCGAGCTCGGGTACCACCGCAACGAGAACGCGCGCAGCCTCCGGCCCGGGCAGGCGAGCGGGCTCATCGGCGTCGCGATCACGAACCTCGCGAACCCCTACTACGGCCAGTTCGCGCTCGGCGTGGAGGAGGTGGCCGCGCAGTCCGGCCGCCGCATCCTGCTCGGCAGCTCGAACGAGGAGCCGGAGCGCGAGCGCCAGCTGCTCGACGACTTCGTCGGCCGGCAGGTCGAGGGGCTCGTGGTCGTGCCGTCCGGATCGGCGGAGGCGCTCGCGCCCGCCGCCGTCCGCGGCCTCCCCGTCGTGCTCGCCTCGCGGCTGGTCGCGGGTGTCGCCGCGGATGCCGTCCTCGTCGACGACGTCGACGGCGCCCGGCACGGCACGCGCTCCGCGCTCGAGGCGGGGCACACGCGGATCGGCTACCTCGGCACCGAGGAGTCGGTCTTCACCGGCCGGCGCCGCTACGAGGGCTTCGTGCGCGCCCACCGGGAGCGCGGGCTCGAGATCGACCCCGCGCTCGTGCGGCGGAGCCAGCGGGATGTCGACTCCGCCGCCGCGGCGATGGCCGCGCTCCTCGACCGCGAGCGCCCGCCGACCGCCGTGTTCTGCGCGAACAACCGGAACGCGATCGGAGCACTGACCGAGATCGGACGGCGCATCGAGCACGGCACCCCGCCCGCCGCCCTGCCGGCGATCGTCAGCTTCGACCGGTTCGAGCTGGCGGAGCTCATGCCGGTGCCGGTCACGATCATCGATCACGATCCCCGCGCGCTCGGCGTCGCCGCGGGGCGGCTGCTGTTCGACCGACTCGCCGAGCAGGGCCCCGGCGGCGGAGCGGCGGACGACCCGGCGGGCGATGTCGCGGGGCGGCGCGCTCCCGACGGACCCCGGCTCATCACGATCCCCACGTCCGTGACGGCCGTCCGGCCGGGCTCGGTACGGGGTCCGGTGCGCGCACGGAGCGAAGGATGAGGCACGCCATCCCGCTCGCCGGTTGACGCCGGCCGCTGGCTTGGTATCGTTACCAGCGTGACGGTCGCCGACGACGCACCGGTGCTGTGCCTCGACATCGGAGGCACCGCCGTGAAGTCCGCCGTGCTCGCGGGCGGACTTCGGCTCGCGGACTCGACAGCCGCACTCGACGCGGCCGAACCGGTGCTCGACACGGTCGCGCGGGCGGCCGACGACGTGCTGGGCGCGGCCGGGCCCGCGGCGGCAGCGCTCCCGCCGCACGGCCGGGTCGGCATCGCGGTCGCGGGCATCGTCGACCCGGCGGGCCGGAGCCTCAGCGCCGTCTACGGCAAGCTCGAGACGCTGACCGGCGTCGACCTCGACGCCTGGAGCCGAGCGCGCTTCGGCGTCGGCGCCGTCGTCGAGAACGACGCCAGGGCCGCGCTGCTCGGCGAGACCCGGCGCGGCGCCGCCGTGGGAGCCTCCGACGCGGTGCTGCTGACCCTCGGCACCGGGATCGGCACCGCGGCCCTGGTCGGCGGCGAGCTGGTCCGCGGCGCGCACGGCCAC
This sequence comes from Schumannella sp. GW821-FHT10F01, assembly GCF_058809295.1. Lineage (NCBI taxonomy): Bacteria > Bacillati > Actinomycetota > Actinomycetes > Micrococcales > Microbacteriaceae > Schumannella > Schumannella sp. GW821-FHT10F01. The sequence continues at coordinate 398,779 of NZ_JBXASM010000001.1, read as the reverse complement.
GGCGGCGTGCTCGGCGGTCACGTCACGGTCGACCTCGACGGCCCGGAGTGCGTCTGCGGCAACGTCGGCTGCGCGGAGGCGATCGCGAGCACCTGGGCGCTCGCGCGGGCCGTGCGCGAGCATCCCGGTGCCGCCGGATCGGACTGGGCCGCCGGGCTCGCGAGCCGGGGAGCCGGGCGCGCCGGCATCGCCGACCTGGTGGCCGGGGCGCGAGGCGGGGACGCGGTCGCCCTCGACCTCCTCGCCCGCTTCACCCGGGTCTGGGGCAGCGTGATCGTGTCGCTCTGCCACGCCGTCGATCCGGAGGTCGTCGTCGTCACCGGCGGCGTGCTCGGCGCGGGCGAGACGGTGCTCGGGCCGATCCGCGAGCACGTCGAGCGGCACCTCTGGCGCTCGCTGCCGCGACCCCGGATCGTCGTGCCGGAGCGCCCCGACCTCTCCGTCGCGCTCGGGCTCGCCGTGCTCGCCGAAGGAGCCGCGCGATGACCGGCCGCCGCGGCAGCTCGTACGTGACCCGCCCGACCATCCCGTTGCCGGCGGGGTCGACGGTGCACGAGGGCGCCGGTGTCTGGGCTGCGATCGCGGAGGCCGCGGACCGCGCGGCCGGCACCGCGCCTCCCCTCGTCGTGATCGACGCCTACCCCGGCGTCGAGGTCGCCGAGCTCGTCGCAACGGCCGCCGCCGCGCTCCCCGGCTGGGACGTGCGCGATGCCGAGGAGGCCACCGCACGTCCGCTCGCCGAGATCGACGCGCGGATCGCGCCGGCGCTGACCGACGACCGGGTCTTCGGATGGCTCTCGCACCTCGACCTCGACGTCTTCCTCGACCCCGTGGCGGTGTCGCGCCTGCGCGCCGAGGCGGACGGCCGCGACCGCCCGACGCTGCTCGTCGGCTGGGGCGCGGCGCGGGTCGCACCCGACGCCGACCTGCTCGTGCTGGCGGATCTCGCCCGGTGGGAGATCCAGCGCCGGCAGCGCGCCGGCGGCACGAACTGGCGCGCCGCCAACCCGCACGAGGACCAGCTGCGCAAGTATAAGCGCGGCTTCTTCGTCGAGTGGCGCACCGCCGACGACCACAAGCGCGGGCTGCTCGACCGGGTGGATCTCGTGCTCGACTCGAACCGCGGCGTCGGCGACCTCACCGCCGTCGACGGCGACGCGTTCCGCGACGCGCTCGCGGCCGCCGCCCGCGCGCCGTTCCGGCTCGTGCCGTTCTTCGACCCCGGCGTCTGGGGCGGCCAGTGGATGAAGGAGCGCCTCGGCCTCGACCCGGAGCCGGCGAACTACGCCTGGTGCTTCGACTGCGTGCCGGAGGAGAACTCGCTGCTGCTCGCGCCCGCGGCGGGTCCGAGTCGCGACGCGGATGCGGACGACGTGCCCGTCGTCGAGATCCCCGCCATGGATCTCGTGCTCTCACGGCCGCGCGAGCTGCTCGGCGAGCTCACGCACGCGCGCTTCGGGGCCGAGTTCCCCATCCGCTTCGATTTCCTCGACACGATGGACGGCGGCAACCTGTCGCTGCAGGTGCACCCGCTGACCGACTACATCCAGCGCACCTTCGGCATGCCGTACACGCAGGACGAGAGCTACTACCTGCTCGACGCGGCGCCGGATGCGAGCGTCTACCTCGGGCTGCGCGAGGGCGTCGACCCGGACGAGATGGCGGCGGCCCTGCGCGAGGCCGCGGCCGGCGGCGCACCCTTCGACACGGAGCGCTTCGTGAACCGGTTCCCGGCCGCGAAGCACGACCACTTCGCGATCCCGGCCGGCACCGTGCACTGCAGCGGCTCCGACTCGATGGTGCTCGAGATCTCGGCGACCCCGTTCATCTTCACCTTCAAGCTCTGGGACTGGGGGCGCCTCGGCCTCGACGGCGTGCCCCGGCCGGTGCACCTCGACCACGGCCTGGCGAACATCCGGTGGGATCGCGACACCGGCTGGACGGAGCGGAACCTCGTCGGGCGGGTCGACGTGCTCGTCGACGACGGCGGGCAGCGCGAGGAGCGCACCGGCCTGCACGAGCTCGAGTTCATCGAGGTGCGCCGGCACTGGTTCGACCGCGCCTCGGCTCGCGACACCCACGGCACCGTCCACGTGCTCAACCTCGTCGAGGGCGACGCGGTCGAGGTCGTCAGCCCCGACGGCGCATTCGAGCCCTACGTCATCCACTACGCGGAGACGTTCGTCGTGCCGGCCGCGGTCGGCCGCTACGAGCTCCGCCCCGCGCCCGGCGCGCGCGCGACCCGGTTCGCGACCGTGCAGGCCTCGGTGCGCGGCACCGAGCGCGACGACTGACCAGCAGCCCCGACCGGAACATCCACGAACAGGAGCCTCCCGTGTCCACTCCCGCACTCATCTCCGCCCACCCGTGGCGCGACGACGACGCGCGTCGCGGCATGATCGACCGCGCGGTCGCCGTTCGCGGCACCCTGGGCGGCGCGAGCATCCGCGTCATCCCGGAGCCGCTGCTGCGCACGGAGGACGGCGTGCCGGTGCAGGCGGTGCGGGTCGTGATGGATGCCGGCGACCGGCCCGTCATCGACGGCGTGCGAGCCGACGGCTCGGGCGACGACCTGCTCGTCGCCGTGACGGACGGCCCCGCGGGCTCGATCCGCCTGCTGGTTCGCCGGGTCGAGGGGCCGACCCCGGTCGCGATCACGGCCGGCGACGACCGCCTCGAGCTGACCCTCCTGCCCCAGCGGGCCTGGTCGGTGCACCTCGTGCACCACTCCCATTTCGACTTCGGCTACACCGATCCGCAGACCGAGGTCTTCCAGGCGCAGCGCTCGTACCTCGACTCGGTGCTCGAGCTCGCCGAGTTGACCGACGACTGGCCCGACGACGCGCGCTTCCGCTGGAACGCGGAGGCGCTCTGGGCATTCACCGACTGGGCCGCGCACCGCTCCGAGGCCCGCGTCGAGGAGCTGCTGCGCCGCGTGCGCGAGGGCCGCGTCGACCTCAGCGCGCTGCCGTTCAACCTGCACACCGACGTCTGCTCGACGGAGGAGCTGCACGAGCTGCTGGCCGGTGCGCGACGGCTCCGCGACGAGCACGGCATCGCGTTCCCGACCGCGATGCAGACGGATGTGCCCGGCCAGGTCGTCGGCCTGCCCGACGCGCTGCAGGAGGTCGGTGTGCGCTACCTCTCCGTCGCGCACAACTGGGCGGGCCGCTCGCAGCCGCACACGAACGGCGGCTTCGACCTGCCGCGCCTGTTCCGCTGGCGCACCCCGGCCGGTGGCGAGGTCATCGTCTGGATGACGGACTCGCCCCACGGGCTCGCCTACATGGAGGGGCCGATGCTCGGCTTCCACGACGGCATCGAGTGGGTCGACGAGCACTTCCCCGCGTACCTCGAGGACCTGGCCACCCGCGGCTACCCGTTCCCGCCCGGCGCGTTCGGCGCGCACGGCGAGACCATCGAGCCGCCGACGGCGTACCCGTGGGACGTGCTGCACCTGCGCACGCACGGCTGGATCGCGGACAACGCACCGGCTCGCGCACGGGTCTCCGAGATCGTGCGCGAGTGGAACGAGACGTGGGAGTCGCCGCGGCTGCGGGTGTCGACGAACGCCGACTTCTTCGCCGAGGCGGAGGAGCGCTACGGCGACCAGCTGCAGACCTTCACCGGCGACTGGGGCGACTGGTGGGTCGAGGGCGTCGGCTCCGCCGCGCAGGCCATGTCGGTCGTGCGCCGCGCGCAGGACCGCGCCGCCGACGGCCGCGCGACCTCGCAGCTCGTGGCCTGGGCCGGCGGCGCGCCGGTGCGCGACGAGTCCGCGAAGGCGGAGGCCGCGTACGACTCGATCACGATGTTCGACGAGCACACCTGGGGCGCGAGCAACTCGTGGCTGCACGGCGATCGCGGCTACGACTCCGGCGAGCGCCAGTGGCAGTGGAAGTCCGCGCAGGCGCACATCGCGGGCGACCGCGCCGACGGCCTGGTCGACGCCGCACTGGCCGCGGTGTCGGATGCCGTGGTGCCCGCCGAGGGCGCCCTCGCCTCCCTCCTCGTCGTCGAGCAGGCGGCGCTGCGGCGCACCGCCGTCGTGCGGGCGTTCCTCAAGGAGTCGCTCGTGCCGTTCGACCAGCCGTTCGCCATCGTGGATGCCCGCACCGGCGCGACGACGCCGCACGCGGTGGCCGAGCAGGAGAACCGCTCGCACCGCGAGGCCGGCCGGTGGGTGTCGTTCCGGGTCGACGACACCGCCGCCTTCGGGCTGCTGCGGTTCGACGTGGTGGCGGCCGGGTCCGGCGATGCGGGCTCCTCCGCCGCCGAGCCCTCCGAGCTCGAGCCGCTCACCATCCGCAACGAGCACCTCGTCGTGCGGATCGATCCGTCGACGTCGACGATCGCGTCGATCGTCGAGGTGCGCACGGGCCGCGAGCTCGTGCAGTCCGGCGCCGTCGTCGGCTTCAACGGCTACGTCTACGACCGGTACGCGAGCGCGCCGCGCAACAACCACCTCGCCAACAAGCTCGCGACCTCCGAGCTGCTCGAGATGCTCGCCAGCCGCGAGCTCGCGCGCCCGTCGTTCGTGCTCGAGCACACCGCCGACGCGGTCGAGCAGCGCATCTCGTACGAGTCCGCCGCTCCCGGCACCGACGGCATCACGACCACGCTGCGGCTCCGCTCCGGCGAGCCGCAGCTCGTGATCGAGAACCGCATCCGCAAGCCGCTCACCGACGAGAAGGAGAGCGCGTACTTCGCGTTCCCGTTCGCCGTCACCGAGCCGACGGTGCGCTACGAGGTGTCGGGCGGCGTCGCCGGCGACGACCTCGAGCACGTGCCCGGCGCGCCGCGGCACATGCGGGCCGTGCGGCACTGGGTGACGGTCGACGGCGCGGACGGCGGGGTCGCCTGGGCCACCCAGGACGCCCCGCTCGTGCAGCCGTCGACGCTGGCCGTGCCCTACGCGCCGTTCCCGGCGAGCACCGCGCCGGAGCAGCCGGCGACGATCTGGTCGTGGGTGCACAACAACGTCTGGGACACGAACTTCCCGATCGAGCAGGCGTTCGAGATGACGTTCACGTACGCGGTGGGCGTGCCCGACGATGCGGAGCGCTCGCTCGAGGGCACCGCCATCCGCACCGCCGCCGCGCTCGCCCGTCCGCTCCGCGCGGTCGGGGCGCGCGGGCCGCGCGGCGCGGAGGCGACCGCCAGGTCGGCCTCGACGGATGCGGTGGCCGCCGCGCTCGGGCGCGCCATGCTCGAGCTCGACGACGACCGCGTCGCCGTGATCTCGGTGGTCGCGGGCGACGCGACCGGCGCGGGCTCCGGCTCGGGCTCGGCCGACGGCCGCGCGTCGAGCATCGTGCGGCTCCAGTCGTACGCGGACGAGGAGCTCGAGCTCGGCATCCGGTTCGGGGTCCCGCTCGCGTCCGCGCAGCTGACGACGCTGCTCGGCGACGTGCGCACGGAGCTCGCCGTCGACGGCGACGGCCTCGTGCGGATCACGCTGCGGCCGTTCGAGAAGGCCGGGGTGCGGGTGGTGCTCGGCTAGGCGCCCGGTTCAGCCCCACACCGCGCGGAGCTCGGCGGCGACGAGGTCCGGCTCCTCGAAGGCGAGGAAGTGGCCGCCGCGCTCCGGTTCGGACCAGTGCACGATCCGGGTGCAGGCGCGCGCGGCGATGCTCCTCGGGAATCCCGTCATCACCGGCTCGCGACTCAGCGTGAACGCGCTCGGCACCGTGATCGGCGGCCGGGCCGGCATGTGCGGGTAGTCGGAGTACTGCCGGAAGGACGTGCCCATCGATCCCGTCACCCAGTAGATCGTCGCGATCTCGAGCACGTCATCGAGCGAGAATCGCGCATCGAGGTCGCCGCCGCAGTCCGACCAGTCGCGCAGCTTGTCCGCGATCCACGCCGCGGTGCCGACGGGCGAATCGAGCAGCGCGGCCGCCGCGGTGTCCGGGCGCGTGATCATGATGGCGCTGTAGCCGCCGTCGGTCTCGTCGTAGCGCGCCTCGGCGTCGAGGAACGCCTGCTCCTCCGGAGTGGGCGCCGGCTCGAAGGACGAGGGGAACGGCGGGTGGATGAGATGCAGCCCGGCGACCTGCTCCGGATGGCGGGCCGCCATCCACGCGGCGACGCCGCCGCCGATGTCGCCGCCGAACACGACGTAGCGGTCATGGCCGAGCTCGGTCATCGCCGCGGACAGCAGCTCGGCGACGCGGTCGCGAGTCCACCGGCCCTCGATCATCGGCCCCCAGGCGAACCCGGGCAGCGACGCGACGACCACGTCCCGGGCCGAGGACGGATCGGCGCCGAACCGCGCCGGATCGGTGATCCGATCCGCGAGCGGCAGGTACTCGGCGACGGTGCTGGGCCAGCCGTGCAGCAGCAGGAGCGGCGGCAGCGTCGAGCCGCCGACCGACCGGGCGGTGATCGCGTGCACGGCACCGAGCGGCGTCGTGACGAGCACGTGGGGATGCCGCGCCAGGGCGTGCTCCCGCGCCCGCCAGTCGAAGCCGTCGGACCACCGTTCGGCGAGCCGCCGGAGATAGCCCGGATCGGCGCCCGCGGCCCACGGCTCGGTGCCGGAGGCCGTGCCGAACCGGGTGCGGCGCACCCGAGCGGTCAGGTCGTCCAGCGCCGACTGCGGCACCGCGATGTCGAACGGCTCGATCGGCACGACGCCCTCAGCTCGCGCCACCCGCCGCGGACGCGGGCCGCAGCACGAGCAGCGACACCGCCGGGAGCGGCAGGTCGACGGTCAGCTCGATGGCATCGCCGCCGGCCGCGACGGTGCGCGCCGGCTCGAGCTCCTCGAGTCCCATCCGCCGGTGGAGCTCGTCGAGCTGCTCGTCGGTCGGGTCCTGCGGGGAGCCGAGGCCGCGCCAGACGGAGTGCGCGTTGCTGTGCGTGTCGTCGATCCGGTGGTGCTCGAGGGTGTACTCCCCGGGCGCGAGCCCCGCGACTCGGAGCCGCACCGGCACCCGATCGCCGGTGCCGTGGTACTGGTCGTCGACGTGCCGGTAGACGAGCACCGACACCGTACCCGCGTCGTCGCGGGTCGCGAGCGCGTCGATCTCCTCGGGCACGCTGCCGGGCGCCGTCGCGTCGAGGCGATCGATCGCCCAGGCGGCATCCGAGTCGGCCGGGATCCGCGTCGAGCCGAGGCGCGCGAGCATCCGGTAGGCGTTGAGGAACGGCTTGTCGACGCGGCCGGCGGTCTGCAGGGCGCGCGTGCCCTCGAAGTAGCGCTCGCCCTCGAAGTAGAAGCTCCAGGTGGTCGCCTGGGTGACGGTCGCGATCTCCTGCGCATTGAGGTCGAGCAGCTTCTTCATCAGCGCGACCTGGAACACCGGGTAGTACTCGGTGTTCTGGAACACGAAGTTCGGGTTGTCGTAGACGCCCCAGTGCGCGGGCACGCCCGCGTCGCACTCGTCGACCACGGCCGGCAGCCCGGCGAAGCGCGGGAACTCGGCCATCACGCGCAGCAGGCTCCGGATCTCGAACAGCATCTTCGTGGTGGACGGCGACTGCCGCTCCGTGCGCGACTCCGCCGTCCCCGCCTCCGTGCCGATCGGGCCGTAGGTGCGCCAGGGCGCGAACGACGATCCCTTGGTGTGGAACGAGACGAAGTCGATCGGCAGGTCCTCTCGGTCCGCGTACGCGAGGAACTCGCGGAGGAACAGGGCACCGCCGGAGCCGCCCGTCACGGCCGGCCCGCCGACCTTCGCATCCGGCAGCACCGACCGGACGGCGCGTGCCGTGACGGCGTAGAGCTCGCAGAACTCCTGGACGGTGCCGCGCCAGTAGAAGATGTCGGGCTCGTTCCACAGCTCCCAGAGCCACTCGCGCACCTCGTCGGCCCCGTAGCGCTCGACGCTGTGGCGCACGAGCGCGGCGACGAGGTCGCCCCATCTGCCGTAGTCGCTCGGCGGATAGCTCCAGTGCCCGGCCTCGTAGGCCGAGTAGACGGTCGGGCTCTCGGTGACCGTGAGCTCGTCGTGCGCGCGCGCCGGCACGAGGTCGCGCGGCGTGAAGCCCAGCTCGACCAGCACGTGGTGCCCGGCGCCGACGATCGCGTCGTACGCCTGGTCGACGAGCGCGAAGTCGTAGAACGGGGTGCCGTCGGCGCGCTCGTGGTAGACGTTGCCGCTGCCCTGGTGCGGCAGCCCGAACCCCGTGCCGCTGATGAAGACGTAGTGCGGGCGGATGTGGAACGGGCGCCCCGCGAAGTCCCCGATGGTCGACAGCAGGCGGCGCCCGGTCGGGGTGTAGGTCCAGTTGAACTCGTCGTAGCCGACGCTCTCCCAGATCCGCTCGATCGGGGTGCCGGCCGCGGCGGCATCGACGTCGATCGTCGCGGCAGTGAGGTGCGGCGCGCTCGGATCGGAGCCGGCCGCCGACGGGAACTCCGGGGTCGTGCCGATGCCGGGATCGCGCTCCGCTGCAGCCATGCCTCAACCCTCTCGCGGATGGCGACCGCCGCGGAAGGGCGTTGCCGGTGCGTCCGCCGTGAGCCGCGGCCGCGCCCGGCGCTCCGGTGCGACAGTGGCCGGATGACCGAGCCGGAGGACCCGGACGCCCGCACGCCGCGTCGGAGCCGGACGTCGTTCCTGCATCGGCGATCGGAGAGCCTCGCCCGGTACAACGCCGTCCAGGCTGCCGTGCTCGGCCCGGCGCTGGCCCTGCTCGCGGCGATCTACCTCGTCGGCTGCCTGCTCGGCGGCACCGATCCGACGCTCGCGGTCGTGCTGCTCGTGCTCGGCGTCGCGGCGAGCGTGCTGGCGCTCGTGCAGGTGCGCGGGCTGCGCCGTCGCGCCGCGCAGCGCGCGTCCCGCTCGCGGCCGGAGTGACGTTCTCGGGGCGACCGTGCTCGGGGCCGACCGCGCTCGTGTCAGCGGTCGGCGAAGACCACGATCTGGTCGCTGGACGCGTCGACGACGAACTGCAGCGCCGTCGCGTCGGGATAGGCGCGCTGCACCGCCGTCGGCAGGGCCTCGTCGTCGGTCACGACGGTCGCCGTGGCGGGGAACCGGCCGCCCGCGCAGCCGTTCGCGACGACGGCCCACGATCCGACGGCGTCGGCCGTGCCGGTCGTCGGCGCGAAGACGATCGCGCAGTCCGGCGCGTCCGTGCGGCGGGAGGAGGGGAACGCGAACGTGACGACCCGCAGCCCGTGGAGCGCCTCGTACGTGCGTCGGCCCGGGGCGTCGCCCGCGAGCTGCGTCGGGACGTCGAAGCCGGCGTCGACGTCGAGGCGCGCGACCTCGTGGCCCCCGGCGACCCGCGGATCCGGGCGTCCGGCCACGATCATCGCCGCGGCCACGATCGCGACGGCCACGATCACGGCGGCCGCGACCAGCGCCGCCGCGAGGACCCTGCGCGGCCGAGGCGACCTGCGCGGGTCAGTCGCCGCCGCGGAGTCGAGGTCGTCGAGCGGGCCGACGGCGGAGGGCGCCGCGTCCGATTCCGCGGGCACCGTGTCGCGTGGCTCGGCTTCGACCTCAGCTCGGCCTTCCTCCGTCGCGACCGGTGCGACCCGCAGTCCCGGGTCAGTGACGGCACCGCCGGCGGCCGCGTCCTCGAGCGCGCGGAGCCGCCGCACGGCCTCCGGATCCCGCTGGATGTCGGCGCCCCGACCGTAGGCGCGCGCACGCAGTGCCTCCAGCTCGCCCTCATCGTCCGACGCCACGCGAGGATCCTCCCACCGCGGGTCGACGGCGCGCCGTGCGCTCGGGGCCCGCGCGGGCTCCTCGGACAGAATGGCCCGGACGACCCGGCGCCGCAGCCGGGCAGACGAGGAGCACGGCATGACCGACCCCGACCTCGGCATCCTCGAGGCGCTGCACAGCACGCCGGCGCGGCGGTACCTGTCGCCCGAGCCGATCGACGAGCAGGTCATCCGGGAGCTGCTCGACGCGGCCGTGCGGGGACCCTCCGGTGGCAACTCGCAGCAGTGGGCCTGGATCGTCGTGCGCGATCCGGAGATCAAACGGCAGATCGCGGCCTGGTACCTGGAGGGCTGGAACCGCGCCTACGGCTCGCGCCGCGAGCAGATCCTCACCGCGCCGGCCGGCACCGTGCCGATGTCGCCCCGCGCGTTCCTCGGCGCCGAGCACCTCGCCCAGCACCTCGCGGATGCGCCGGTCTGGGTGATCGCCGTCGCGCTCGGCGCGGCCGGGTCGACGAACCCGCGGCTCGGCGCGTCGATCTACGGCGCCGTGCAGCAGCTCATGCTCGCCGCGCGCGCCCACGGCATCGGCTCGAGCCTCACGACGCTGTACCAGGGGCACGAGGACGACGTCCGGCGGCTGCTCGGCCTCCCCGACGACGCGCTGACCATGTGCCTCGTGCCGCTCGGCTATCCGGAGCGCGGCTCGTGGGCGCAGCCGAAGCGCCGTCCGCTCGACGAGGTCGTGCACTGGGACCGCTGGTAGCCCTCAGGGACAGCCCGGTCTCCGGCGTCGGCGACTGACGGCAGGATGTCGCCACGGCCCGACGATGCGACGCGCCGCGACCGGAGGCGGATCGTCATGGGCACCAGGAGGGGCACGTCCGCACTCGCGGCAGCGGTGCTGCTCGCCCTCCTGGCCGGATGCACCCCGACCGCCGCGCCCGGCCCGTCGACGCCGTCCGACGGAGGTCCGCCCTCGTCGCACGCGACCGCCACGCCCGACGACGGCCGTCTCGCCGCCGAGGAGTACGCGGGCCTCGCCGGCGCCGGCCGCACGCTCGAGCAGGTCGAGGCCGATCGCGGCATCAGCGTGCCGTGGGTGGTTCTCGCCAGCAGTGACCGGTCGGCGATGCTCTTCGTCGCCTACCCGGCGGCCGTCGAGGACGAGCCTGCCTGCGGCCACCACCTCGGCGCCGCCGTCACGGAGACGACCTCGAGCATCACGATCTCGATCCGGAGCACGCGCCCGAAGGACCGGATCGACTGCACCTCGCATCCGGTCATCGGCGGCGGCGGCCTCCTGCTCCGGTCGCCCATCGGCACGCGCACCCTGCTCCACGCGCCGGTCGACCGGCCGTGGAGCGCGAGCTCGTCGCCGATCGCGACGCGAGCCGCGCCATCCCCGGCTCCGACGCCGTCGCTGCCACCCGACTACGCCGGCCCGGCGACCTGCGACAGCCTGCTCGACCAGTCCACCCGCGATCGGATGACCGCGGATCACATCTACGACGAGGGGACGCCGTTCCGGGAGAAGGTGAAGCAGGAGCCGGAGCTGGCGCAGCTCTTCTCGATGCTGGAGTACGGCGGCATCGTGTGCCGACGCCTCGGCCGCGACACCGTCGGGTCGACGGCCTTCGCCTGGAGTCCGATCACCCCGGCCCAGGCCGCAGCCCAGCAGGCGCTGCTCGAGTCGCAGGGCGTCACCGGTGTCCAGGCGGGCGACGTCACGCGGTACTCGTCGCCGGACGGGATCGCCCAGTACGCCTTCGGCTCCGGCTGGTGGGTGCTGTCCTACGACAACGGCGCCGGGTCCGTCATCGACGACCTCATCGCGAACCACCCGGCCTGACCGGCGGGCGATCGACTTCGTGTGCTCGGCTGAGCGGCCGAGGCGGCGACCGATTGACTATGGCCGATAGCTATATAAGTTAGTTGATGTGAACGAAGCGGAGGTCCGCGCGCTGCACTCGCGGGTGCGCGCCATCCACAAGCTCGGCCGCGCGGCGACCCCGCCGATCGCGGGAGTCACCCCGGTCTCGGCGCGCACGCTCGGCGTGGTCGGCCGGTGCTCCCGCGCAGACGGCATCCGCCCCGGTGAGATCGCGGAGGAGCTCGGGATGACGTCCTCCAACGTCGCGGCGGCGCTGCGAGAGCTCGAGGCGGCCGGCTACGTGCGGCGCACCCGCGCCCTCGACGACGGACGCCACGTGCTCGTGCGGCTGACCGAGCTCGGCGGCGCCACGGTCCAGCGGGTGCGCGCACTCCGCGTCGACGCCCTGCGCGAGGCGATCGAGACCGCGCTCGCACCCGACGAGCAGGAGCGGCTCGCTGCGGTGATCCCGCTGCTGGAGCGCGTCGCCGCCGGGTACCCGACCGCACCGGCAAGCGCCCGATGACAGGGGCGGCGCGCGAGGGTCGGAAGCCGGGCTGGATCCGGCGCCTCTCCGCCTACGTGCTCCGCTACCGCGGCGGCCTCGCCATCGCGCTCGGCGCAGCACTGCTCGGCGGCGCCTGCCAGGTCGCGACCCCGCTCGTGGCGCGGCAGATCGTCGACCAGGTGATCGGCGCAGGCGCCGGCGGGCTCCCGGTCTGGATCGCGCTCCTGCTCGCCCTCGCCGCCGGCGCCTTCGTCATGACCGCGCTGCGCCGCTACAACGGCGGCCGGGTGGCGCTCCGCGTGCAGACGGATCTCCGCAACGACATGCACGCGCACCTCCAGCGCCTCGACTTCTCCACCCTCGACCGGATGCCGACCGGCCAGCTCGTGGCGCGGGCCTCCTCCGACTCCACGCTCGTGATGGCGGTGCTGAACTTCCTGCCGATCGTCAGCGGCAACCTCGTGATGCTCGCCCTGTCGCTGACCGTGATGATCGTGCTGTCACCGGTGCTGGCGCTGGTCGGTCTCGCGATCGTGCCGGCCCTGTTCCTGGTCTCGTACCGGATGCGGTCACGGGTGTTCCCGGCCACCTGGGATGCGCAGCAGCGCGAGGGCGAGCTCGTGCAGATCGTCGACGAGGACATCGCGGGCGTGCGGGTCGTGAAGGCGTTCGGCCAGGAGCACCGCGAGCTGGAGCGGCTCGGCCGATCGGCGGTCCGCCTGTACGGCTCGCAGATGCGGGCGACGCGCATCCAGGCTCGGTTCCAGCCGCTGCTGGAGACGATCCCGTCGTTCGGCCAGGTCGCGGTGCTCGCGCTCGGCGGCTGGCTCGCGATCGACGGGCAGATCACGCTGGGCACGTTCCTCGCCTTCTCGACCTACGTCGCGCAGATGCTCGCACCGGCGCGGCAGCTCGCCGGCATGCTCACGATCGTGCAGCAGGCGCGGGCCGGGATGGAGCGCATCACCCAGCTGCTCGACACCGCGCCCGACATCGCCGACGCCCCCGGTGCGCGTCGCCTGCCGGAGCTGCGCGGCGAGGTCGAGTTCGACGACGTCCGCTTCGGCTACGGCGACGCGGACGACGAGCGCCACCAGGTGCTGCGCGGCTTCTCGCTGCGCATCGCGCCGGGTGAGCGGGTGGCCCTGGTGGGGGCGAGCGGCAGCGGCAAGACGACCGCCGCGATGCTCGTCTCCCGCTTCTACGACCCGCAGCACGGCGTCGTGCGGGTGGACGGCTGCGACGTGCGCGACGCCGAGCTCGCCTCGCTCCGATCGCAGATCGCCGTCGTGTTCGAGGAGAGCTTCCTGTTCAGCGAGTCGGTGCGCGACAACATCGCGTACGGGCGACCGGGCGCGAGCGACGACGACATCCGCGCCGCCGCCCGCATCGCGCAGGCCGACGGCTTCATCGAGCGGCTGCCCCGCGGCTACGACACCCGGGTCGGCGAGCGCGGGCTCTCGCTCTCGGGCGGGCAGCGGCAGCGGATCGCGCTGGCCCGCGCGGTGCTGACGCGCCCGCGGCTGCTCATCCTCGACGACGCCACCAGCTCGGTCGACGTGCGCACCGAGGAGGCGATCCACCACGGCCTCCACGAGGTGCTCGACGACCGCACGGTGCTGCTCGTCGCGCACCGGCAGTCCACGCTGCTGCTCGCCGACCGGATCGCGCTCGTCGAGGGCGGCGTCGTCGCGGACCAGGGCTCGCACGAGGAGCTGCTGGGGCGGAATGCCTCCTACCGCGCGCTCGTCTCCGGCATGGACGACCACGCCGACGAGGAGCAGGACCACACCGTGGACGACGGCGTCACCGCCGCCGCCTGGGTGCGTCCCGCGGACTCGGGCAGCGGCTACGGCGCGCGACGGGCGGCGCCCGGCGCCCCGTCGCTCGGTCCCGGGCTCGGCGGCGGGGGCGGCGGAGTGCGCGGCTCGCTGGCCGCGACACCGCAGCTGATGGCGGGGGTGGACGCGCTGCCGCCGGTGCGGGACGTGCCGGACGTCGACGTCGAGGTGGAGGGCGGCCGGCAGCGGGAGTTCTCCCTCGGCGCGGTGATCCGCGGCATCCGGCGACCCCTGCTGCTGGGGCTGCTGCTCGTCGTGATCGACGCCGGCTGCGGGCTGCTCGGCCCGGTGCTCGTGAAGAACGGCGTCGACGGGGGCATCCAGGACGGCTCGATGCTGGTCGTGACACTCGCCGCGGCCGCCTTCCTCGTCGTGACGCTCGTCGACCTCGCCGACCAGATCGCGGAGACCTTCGTGATGGGCCGGGTCGCGCAGCGCGTGATGCTGACCCTGCGCATCCGCATCTTCGCCCAGCTGCAGCGGCTGTCGCTCGACTACTACGAGCGCGAGATGGCCGGGCGCATCATGACCCGGATGACGACCGACGTCGACCAGTTCGAGCAGCTGGTGCAGAACGGCCTGCTCAGCGCCCTCGTCGCCATCGTCACGTTCTTCGGCGTGGGTGCGGCCCTGGTGATCGTCAATCCCGAGCTCGGGCTCGCGACCCTGCTCGTGGTGATCCCGCTGGCCGTTGCGACCGTGCTCTTCCGGCGCCGCTCCGCCCGGCTGTACGAGCAGGCGCGCGAGCGGATCGCGATCGTCAACGCCGACTTCCAGGAGAGCCTCTCCGGCGTGCACGAGGCGCAGGCGTTCGCGCACGAGTCCGCGACGACCTCCCGGTTCCGCGAGCTCGGCGACCGGTACCTGCGGTCGCGGCTCGCGGCGCAGAAGCTCGTCGCGACCTACTTCCCGTTCGTGCAGTTCCTCTCGGCGGTGGCCGACGCGATCGTGCTCGGCCTCGGCGCGACGCTGATCCTCCGCGGCGAGCTGACGACGGGCGCCCTCGTCGCGTTCCTGCTCTACGTCGACCTGTTCTTCTCCCCCATCCAGCAGCTGTCGCAGGTGTTCGACTCGTGGCAGCAGACGACCGTGTCCGTGCGGCGGATCGCCGGTCTCATGCAGCTCGAGTCGCTCACGCCCGATGCCGAGCGTCCCGTCGAGTCGGGACGGCTGTCCGGTGCGCTCGCCCTCGCCGATGTGCGCTTCTCGTACCCGACCGCCCCCGAGCCCCCGGCGGAGTCGGAGCGGCGGGGGCCGGCGGACGCCCGGCTCGGCCCGACCGAGGACGCGGCCCTCCCGATCCCGGAGGCGATCTCGGGCATCGACCTGGATCTCCGCCCGCACGAGACGCTGGCGCTCGTCGGCGAGACGGGCGCCGGCAAGTCCACGGTGATGAAGCTCATCGCCCGGTTCTACGACGTCGACCGCGGGGCGGTGCTCGCCGACGGCCACGACCTCCGCTCGCTCGAGCTCGCCGCCTACCGCACCCAGCTCGGCTACGTGCCCCAGGAGGCGTTCCTGTTCAGCGGCACCGTGCGCGACAACATCGGCTATGGCCGACCGGACGCGTCGGACGCCGAGATCGAGGCCGCCGCCCGCGCCGTCGGGGCGCACGCCTTCATCGCCTCCCTCCCCGACGGCTACCTGTCGGCGATCTCGGAGCGCGGCCGCTCCCTCTCGGCCGGGCAGCGCCAGCTGATCGCGCTCGCGCGCGCGCAGCTCGTCGACCCGGCGATCCTGCTGCTCGACGAGGCGACCTCGAACCTCGACCTGGCGACCGAGTCCCGGGTGTCCGCCGCGATGCAGCGGGTCGCGGCGGGCCGGACCACCGTGCTCATCGCGCACCGGCTGCAGACCGCCCGGTCCGCCGACCGGATCGCCGTGCTCGACCGGGGCACGGTGCTCGAGCTGGGCTCCCACGAGGAGCTGCTCGAGCTCGACGGCCGCTATGCGTCGCTCTGGCGGGCGTACGAGCTCGCGGCGCGCTGAGGCGGGCGCCGGTCGCGGACGCCGCCGCATCCCCGTAGCGTCGACGACGATGGCCGGCACCGCGGCCGCCATCGCGAGGAGGACCTCCGTGACCGACGACCGCATCGCCATCCAGTCGTGGGCGCTGAACCGCACGCTGACCGATCCGGCGGGGGCGCTGGAGCTGCTCGCGCTGCCGGCCGAGCTGCGCCGCCGCGGCTACGGCGCCGTGCAGCTCTGTCATTTCCACCTGCCGAGCCGCGACGGCGGGTACCTCGCGGAGCTCCGCTCGGCACTCGCCGAGTCCGGCGTCCGCCTCGACGCGGTGCTCGTCGACGACGGCGATCTGACCCATCCGGACGAGGGCGACGAGTGGGAGGCGTGGGTCGCCGGCTGGCTCGCCGATGCGGCGGCGCTCGGCGCGACCCGTGCCCGCGTGATCGCCGGCAAGACCCGCGCCCCGGACGCGCTCGAGGTCAGCGCGCGCCGGCTCGACCGCCTCGCGGCGGGTGCCGTAGATGTCCGCGTCGTGATCGAGAACTGGTTCGCGGTGGCCGCGACCGCCGCGGACGTCTCGGCGATCCTCGATCCGCTGGAGGGCCGGATCGGCTTCCTCGCCGACCTCGCGAACTTCGCCGGCACCGACAAGTACGACGAGCTCGCGCGCGTGGCGCACTACGCCGAGACCTCGCACGCGAAGGCGCACTGGGACGGCGCCGAGGTCGACGAGGTCGACTACCGCCGCGCGATCGCCGCGCTCGAGGACGGCGGATACGCCGGCCCCTACGCGCTCGTCTACGACGGCGCCGACCCCGACGAGTGGGCGGGACTCGCGGCGCTCCGCGTGCTCGTCGAGGACCAGATCGCGGTCTCGACCGCGGCACGTGCGGCGGACGGCTGACGACGGGGCGCCTCAGCCGAGCAGGCCTCGCACCTCGTCCGGCGTCAGCTCCACCTGGGGCGCGAACGCCTCGCTCGCGAGGTGGGCGACGAGGCTCGCCCGCAGCCGGCGCGCCACGATCCGCTCCTCGAGGTCGCTCACCACGTCGATCGTGCTGAGCAGCAGCCGCCCGGCGCCGACGCGGGCCTCGACGACCAGACCGAGCCGCCGCGCGTCGAACCAGCTGTCGATCACCTGCACGATCGGCTGGAGCACGGGGATGCCGCTGAGGTCGAGCGCCTTCGCCTGCTGGGCGAGCTCCCACCACTGCCAGTTCGTGTGCGCATCCGTCGGGAAGTCCGCGAACACCGGATGCGCCGGGTCGCAGAGCACGCCGAGCGTGTGCGGCGCCTGGCCGGCCGTCCACGACGTGTTCCAGAACACCGGCGAGAAGCCGAACTCGACCGGCGAGACGACGGCGTCCGACGGCGGCGCGAGCAGGACGGTGCGGCCCTCGGCGAGCGCGGCGAGGGCGTCGTCGACGTCGCGGGTGACGACGACCTCGGGGCTCGCGAGCCGGGTGTCGTCGACGGCCGGGTAGACCCACAGCTCCCAGTCGTTCTCGTGGACCACACCGCCCGGCTCCCGCACCGCGAGCACCAGGCGGACGCGCTGCGCCCGCTCGAGCGGCGGCAGCTGCGCCGAGATCGAGCCGTACGCCCGCTCGTTGCCGAGGTCGACGTTCCCGGCGTGCACGGTGCCGGCGGCGAGCTCCGCACCGGCGTCGTCGACCACCGCCCAGGTCACCTCGGCGTCGACCGCGGCCGGTCCGAAGTGCGCGATCCGGACGTCCGCGGTGATCGGCTCCGACGCGCGCCAGGTGCGCTTCGGCAGCAGCGCGAGCGGCACGGTCGACGAGAAGAACCGCGAGAACTCGGCGGCCTCGACGTAGCCCTTCTCCTCCCAGAACGCGTCGACCACGCCGACCGGCGCAGTGCCCTGGCCGGGGAAGTCGTTGAGGCCGAGCAGCTGGATGCCGCCGAAGCCCGGCGTGCGCAGCGCCGACTCCACCTCCTCCTTGTACGCGAGCACCTGCAGCCGCCCGGAGGCGTGGAGGAAGTCCGCGGCCTGGTGGCCCATGCCGCCCTGCTCGAGGAAGTCGCGGGCGATCTCGAAGTTGCGCGGCTTCATGAACCCGGTGTACTTCTCGATCTCGGCGAAGCTCAGGTACGCGCACCACTGGCCGGCCTCGTGCGTCACGATCGGGCGCGGGGTGCGCTCGACCCAGGCCGAGTAGTCGGTCGTCGTCTCCGGGCTGCGGCCGTTGATCCGCGAGTCCAGCCCCTCGCCCCAGGCCTGCACGCGCGGTCCGGGGATGCAGTCGTAGTCGTTGACGGCGAGCGCGGGCCATCCCGCGCCGCTCGTGTAGAGACGCCGGCCGTCGCGGCGCCGCCAGTAGGCGACCCACTCGTCGAGGATCTCGGTGTCGCGGCCGGACGGCTCGTTGCCGTGCGCCATGAGGAGGAACGAGGGGTGGTCGCCGTACTCGGCGATGATGCGCTGCGACTCCTCGTAGAGGAACGCGTCGACGTCGCCGCCCTCGCCGATCGTCGCGCCCTGGTTCGCCCAGATCGGCGACTCGATCTGCAGGTACACGCCGGCCCGGTCCGCCGCGTCGAACGCCGCCGCCGGCGGGCACCAGGAGTGGAAGCGCACGTGGTTCAGGCCGAACGCCTGGCAGGTCGCGAAGATGCGCGCCCAGCTCGCCTCGTCGGTGGCCGGGTACCCGGTGAGCGGGAAGACGCAGCACTCGAGCGTGCCGCGGAGGAAGACCTCGCGGCCGTTGACCCGGATGCGCGTGCCGACGGCCTCCACCGAGCGGAGGCCGAACCGCGTCACCTGCTCGTCGCGGGAGGGCCCGGCTGCCGTCGCCGCCTCGTAGATCGCGGTCAGCTCGTACAGGAACGGATCGAACTCGTCCCAGAGCCGCGCGTCGGCGCCGAGCGGCACCTCGATGTCGAAGTGGGTGCTCGTCGACGGGCGCCCGCGGGTGAACTTCTCCGACGGCATGTCGATCGGCACCGTCACGGTCGGCGGCGTCGTCTGAACCGGATCGGTCAGCGGCCGGACGGCGAGCGTCAGCGTGCCGTCCGCGCCGTGCAGCGAGTCGGCCGTCGCCGTGCCGCGCACCCGGATCGTCCGGGCCACGGCATCCGGATGCACCTGGAGCGCGCTGAGCCGTGCCGGCTCGACGGCCGTGACCGTCAGGGCGCCGATGACGCCGTTCCAGCCGCCCTGGGTGTGGTCGGAGACGCTGTGCGCGTTCGGTCCGACGTCGACGATCATCGAGTTGTCGATCCGGAGCGTGAGGCGGTGGATGCCCGGGGCGAGCGCCGGGAGCACGTGGCGATGCGGCGTCGTGAGGCTGCGATCCGACCCGATCCGCACGCCGTCGAGCCAGACCGTCGACTCCCAGTGCACCCGCTCGAGCGAGAGGAGCAGCGCGCGGGCGTCGAACCCGTGGCCGATCTCGATCTCGCGCTGATACCAGATCCACCCGACGTAGACGAGCTCCGGCTGCAGCCAGAACGGGATCTTGAAGGCGCCCGGCTCGCGGTAGGGCGCGTAGCGCTCCTCGTCGTAGAAGCCGTTCGAGCGTCCGCCGCCGACCCACTCGGTCGACGCGTCGGGGGGCGAGCCGAGCCCCTGCGTCTGCGCCGAGCCCGGCAGCGAGAGCGTCGCCGCATCCGTCCGCTCTGCGAGGTCGACGCCGGCCCAGCCGTCGCGCTCGCCCCGGCGGTCTGGATCGGGCACCGCGGTCCAGGCGCCGCTGAGGTCGAGGGTCGGGGCTGCGGCGACGATGCTCGGCGTTGACACGCTGCGATTCTGACGCCCGAGGGTTGCGGCATCCATGGGTCGGACGACGGCCGACCTGGACGAATCGACGACCCGCGAACGTCTCCGGTGCGCTGATCTCGCCGCGGTCGGTTGTGAGCCGGAGACCGGCACGCCAGACTCTCCGGGTCCGGGTCGACTGCTCCGGGCCGCCGTCTGCAAAGGAGCATCGTGGTCGGTCAGCCGTCCGCCGGACCCGAGCCGGCGCCCGCGCCGCAGCCCGGCCGCCCGATCCTCGATCCGGGCGCCGCCGACTGGGCGGCCTGGTCCGTCGACGGCACCGCGTTCGGCGAAGCTCCTCGCACCGACCTCGACGACGACGCGGGCTTCCCGCCGGGCGCCGTGGTGATCAGCAGCCGGGGCAAGCGGCCCGGCGATCGCGGCCGCCTCCGGTCCGCGCCGTTCGTCGTCACGACCCCGGTGCTCGAGTTCCTCGTCGCCGGCGGCGACTACGAGTTCTCGACGGCGGTGAACCTGCTCGTCGACGGCCGGGTCGTCGAGAGCGAGACCGGGCGCCGCGCCGAGCGCGCGCATCCCGCCGCGCTCGACCTGTCCGCGCATATCGGCGCCACCGCGCAGGTGGAGATCGTGGACGAGGCGATCGGCGAGCGCGAGCGCGAGTGGGGCTGGATCAGCGTCGCCGGCCTCCGCCAGACCGACGCGTCCGAGGCCGATCTGACCCGTGCACCCCTGTATCGCGAGGCACTCCGGCCGCAGCTGCACTTCACCGCCCGGCAGTGGGCGATGCGCCGCCACGAGCCGGCCGAGCGCGAGGAGGGCTGGCTCAACGACCTCAACGGCCTGGTGTGGTTCGACGGCGAGTTCCACCTCTTCGCCCAGCGCTGGAACAAGTGCTGGATCCACGCCGTCAGTGCGGACCTCGTGCACTGGACGGAGCTCGAGCCGGCGTTCTTCGAGGAGGCGCTGGAGACCGGCGTGCAGTCGGGCAGCTGCGTCGTCGACGTCGACAACAGCTCCGGGCTCGGCGATGGGGTGACCCCGCCGATGGTCGCGTTCTGGTCGCGGAACGACAACCGCACGCAGTGCGTCTCGTACAGCCTCGACCGCGGGCGCACCTGGTCGCACTGGCCCGGCAACCCGCTGATGGAGTTCCCGGAGCGCGATCCGATGGTCTTCCGCGATCACGCGCGCGGACGCTGGACGATGGTGCTCTACGGCGACGAGCGCTACCACTTCCTCGTCTCCGACGACCTGCTGCACTGGCGGGCCACCGGCGCCACGATCGACGACAGCTTCGAGTGCCCCGACTTCTTCGAGCTGCCGATCGAGGGCGAGGACGCGACGCGCTGGGTGCTGGTGCGGGGCGACGGGCGCTACTCGATCGGCGTCTTCGACGGCGACGGCTTCCTCGAGGAGACCGGGCAGCTGCAGCCGGACGTCGGCGCGAGCTTCTACGCGACCCAGAGCTGGGCCGCCGGCCCGGGTCCGGCCGCCCGCCGGGTGCAGGTGGCGTGGATGCGCGGCTCGCGCTTCCCGCAGATGCCGTTCAGCCAGCAGGTCAGCCTGCCGTGCGAGCTCACGCTGCACCGCACGGCGGACGGCCTCCGCCTGCAGCGGGCGCCGATCGCCGAGTTGGACTCGCTCGTCGAGGGCGAGGAGGTCTGGATGGATCGCGCCCTCGCCGACGGCGGGATCTGGGCGCCCGGCACCACCGCGTCGCAGGTCCGCGTGCGGGTGGAGTTCGAGCTCGACCCGGGCGCGGAGCTCGAGCTGCAGGTGCACGGCTCCCGCGTCACCGCGCGCGGCGCCGAGCTGGGCGGCGACGCCGGCGCGGGTGCGACGACGACGCCGATCCGCCACCTCGACGTGGTGATCGACGTCGCCTCGATCGAGGTGTTCGCGAACCACGGCGAGCTGTCCGCGACGACGGCCCGGTTCTCCGGCCGTCCCGGTGTCGCACTGACGGTGCGCGGCGGGTCGGCGCGCGTGCGTCGGCTGTCGATCGCCGCACTGTCGTCCATCTGGGCGGGCTGATCGACCTCAGGCCGGCGCGATCGTCGTCCGCATCACCGTCTTGCTCGTGCCGATGTGGCGCTCGAACACGAACCCGGCCTCCTCGAACATGCTCCGCGTGACGTTGTGGAGGAACGACGACGACGTCCGCTTGCCCGGCTCGAGCTGATTCGGGAACGACACCACCTCGCCGCCGCCCGCCTGCGCGATGAGGTCGAGCGCGCCGTGGAGCGCCTCGAGGGCGACGCCCTGGCGGCGATGGTCGCGGTCGACGAAGAAGCACGTGATGCGCCACGGCGCCGGACGGGTCTCCCCCGCGTCGTACTGCTTGCGGTGGTAGATGCCCGGCAGCTCGGCGGGGCTGCCGTACTGGCACCAGGCGATCGCCTGATCCCCGTCGAAGACGAGCGCCGCGTGGGCGACGCCCTCGTCGACCAGCCGGCGCTTGAAGGTCGCGCGGTCGTAGTCGTCCTTCACCGTCTCCACGGTGTCACCGTGGAAGTAGCTGCAGTAGCAGCCGCCCCAGACCCCGTTGTGCTTCTCGGCGAGTGCGAGCCAGGCGGGGAAGGTCTCCGGAGTGAGCGCTCTGATGACGTGGTCGGCCATGCGCACAGCATGGACCCGCCCGCCGACGTCCGATAGGCCGCTGTACTCGACCGGCTAGCTGCTCGTGCTGACCTGGCGGGACTCGTACCAGCGGATGAGCGTCCGCAGCGTCGGGAGGAAGGTCGAATAGCTGTCGATCGGGGACGTGAAGGCGTCGCCGAGCTCGGCGAGGTGGCCCGATCGGTCGGCGTCGCCCTGGTGAGGGACGCTGCCGAACTCCATGGTCCAGCTCGGGAACTGCCTGCTCTCGATCGGATAGCTGATGAGCACCTTCACGTCCGTGTGCCGTGCGTCGTCGGTGATCCGCGTCATCAGCGCGTCGACCGTGTCATCCGGGCCCTCGATCAGCTGCAGGAAATAGCCCGATCGGTGCAGCAGCAGACCGGTGATGTCGAGGCGCGCGTTGTTCGCCTGACTCGTCTCGACCACCGCGGCGATGTCCGACGGAGTGAGACCGGGAGCGGCGGCACTGAAGTAGAGAGTCGATTGCACTGCTCCCCAGCCTGCATGCCGGGATCGGCGAGCACAAGCCGGTGCGGGAACCGGACCCTGCGCACACGACTCCCAGAACCTCCGGAACGAATATCCGTCGCGCTGTCGGATCCGGTCTGGACCGTTCGTAGCCCTGGTGAGAGAAAGGACTTCACCATGAAGCTCACCATCAGCCTCCAGGTCACCCTCGACGGCGTCGCGCAGGCGAACGGCGGCAACAACGAGGAGACCGACCCCGGATTCACCCGCGGCGGCTGGGCGCTGCCGCTCGGCGACGAGGAGGGCACGCAGTACATCCTCGACACCTGGCGTCGGCCCGACGCGTTCCTCATGGGACGCCGCACCTTCGTCTCGTTCGCGGAGTACTGGGGCTCGCGCAGCGACGACGGCGGCTTCGGCGAGGCGATCAGCTCGAAGCCGAAGTACGTGGTGTCGAACACGCTGACCGATCCGTCGTGGGAGGGCTCGACGGTGCTGTCCGGCGACATCGCCGCCGCGATCCGCGAGCTGAAGTCGCGTCCGGGCGGCGAGCTGCTGCTGGTCGGCAGCGCCCGCGTCGCGCGGTGGCTGCTGGAGCACGAGCTGGTCGACGAGATCAACCTGGTGCAGTTCCCGGTGATCGTCGGCGAGGGGACGCGGCTCTTCCCCGAGACCGGCACCGACTTCGGCCTCGAGCTGCTGGAGTCGAAGGTGTTCGCGACCGGCGTCGTCGGGCTCACCTACCGGGTGGCGGGTCGTCCGCAGTACGCGTGAGCGGCCGGGGCGGGGCGTGCGCGAGAGCGGCTACACGAGCTCCCGCCCCGACGCCGTCGCCAGGTCGGCGATCGCGGTCCGCAGCGAGTCGACGCCGACGCGCTGGGCCGCATCCTCGTCGAGCCAGGTGACCTCGACCTTCGACCGGACGATCTTCCACACGCCCGCCATGCGACCCTCCACGAGCACGAGGTTCGCGCCGCGCGTCGCGTGCGCGCGATGCTCCGGCGGCACGATCCGCGGGTCGGACGTCCCGGCGCCGAGCACCCACTGATCGGAGCCCGGCACCAGGACCACTGCCTCCTCGGGCGGCGCCCGCCGGATCTCATCCGCCTGACTCGCCAGGCACAGCGCGGTCTCGCCCTCGATCTCGAACCGCTCGACCTCGTCGCCGAGCCCGTCCAGCCACCGCTCGATGCGACGACGACCGGCACTCAGCCCCTCCCCGAGCCAGTACTGCAGCCGATCGGGCGTGCACGGACCGTAGGCGCCGAGGTAGTCGCGGATGGCCTCCGGTCCGGCGTCGTCGAGGTCGAGGAGCCCCGTCCAGCCCGGGATGGTCTCGAGCGAGCGGAAACTGGTCGCTCCCTCGGACGGGCTGAAGCACAGGTCGCCCTGCCACCCGAGCGGCTTGAGCAGCGTCTGCGAGCCATCCCCCAGGGCCGACCTCAGATGCGCGTACGCCGGATCCGCCGCGACAGCATCCGCCAGCGCCTCCTGCGTGAGCGGACCGGATCGCAGCGCCTCCCGGACCGTCGCGCGCAGGCGCGGCCAGTCGTCCGGTTCGAGTCCGTAATAGCTCCGCCAGCTCGCGAGCTCCCATTGGCGCCCGGCGCACCGCACCGCGAGGTGGACGGCGGCCGACCTCGGGGTCATCAGGTGCGTGCTGCCGCGGAAGGCGTACGTCGAGAAGATCAGCCCCTCCTCGATCGCCGCCGCGACATCGCCGTCGGCGGATTCGGCGAGGCGGAGCCGGATCGCGGTCGCCGCGTCGCCGGACCAGGACGGGATGGCGACGAGCCGGTCGACGACCTCCTCCACCGCCGCGGCGCGAGGCCCGGCGAGGAAGTGACGGCGCAGCCGCCAGCCGAGGACGGACGTCCAGGTCACCATGCCGGGATCCTAGGAGGGACGTGCGACCTCGGGGCTCGGCGCGAGACCGCGCGCTCGCGTAGGCGAGCTCGACGACAGTACGTTTCGATGAGAACCGTTGCGATGACGGAGGAGCATCGATGCCGACGCTGGACGACGTGGCCCGGATCGCCGCGGACCTCCCGGGCAGCGAGGAGCGTCCATCCGGCGGCGGACTCGCCTGGTTCGTGCGGCGCAAGCCGTACGCATGGGAGGTCATGCCGTGGCCGAGCCAGGAGGACTCCGTGCGCGCGATCGTGGCCGGCGAGCCGTGCCTCGGCGTGACGCTGGCGGACGACGAGGACGCCGTCGCGCTCGCGCAGATGCGGCCGGACGTCTTCGTCGCCGCCGCGAGGAAGTGGGGCGGTCCGAAGATCATCATTCGACTCGGCCCGGCGCCGGCGGATCACCTCGCCGAGCTCGTGATCGAGTCGTGGCGGCTGCAGGCGCCGAAGTACCTGCGCCGGGAGCTCGACGCGCCCGAGGAGTGACGCGCCAGGACAGCCGGGCGGCGTGGCATACGACACCGAGCCACTCGGCTCGCCCGTGCCAGTGTGCGGCGACCCCACGGGCCCGGGAGTGACCTGGGAGACCGCTCGGTCCACTGTGGTCCCCCGTCCGCCTCGCGGATAGATTCGCCCGCGGCGGTTTTCCCCCGAACTCGCCATGTCCCCCGGACCCGGCCTCGTCCCCCCACGAGCGCACGGCGGACATCGGTGTCCGGGGCGCTCGCCCCGGACACCGTCTTCCAGCATGGGAGACGCCCGCACGGCCGGTCATTCCCGATGCTTCGTACGGACGTCCCCAGAGGCGAGACCGGAGACCCGAACTCCGTGCCTCGCCCGGTGGCATCGGCGGCCCGCAACCCGAATGCGTCCGCCGACGGCACCAGGCTAGGCACGGCGACGACGGCCTCAGCGGTCAGTCGGCCATCTCCCAGGATGCCTCACCGGCGTCGGCGTCGGGCCTGCGTTCGGGCTCCTAGGCCGAGGGAGCCAGCTCCAGCGAGATCGTCGCGAACGAGTGCGGCGGCAGCGTCACGCGCACCACTCCCGCGTCGATGGTCGTGTCGAGCGGTCGGGGCGCCACGGCATCCGGATGCTCGACGTCGTTGAAGGCGCCGACCGCGTCCCCGGTGAGCACGCGGCCTTCCGCCGACAGCGCGACCACGCCGCGGAGGTCGAGCTCGACGTCGAGCGGACCGGCGAGCCCGAGGTGCGTGAGCGAGATCAGAGCGTGGCCGTCGCGCACGCTCGCCGAGAGCGACACCGCCGGCGTGCCCGCCAGCCCCTCGGCGTCCGGCGACGCGAGCAGGTGCGCCGGGACGCTCGTCGCGTCGTGGTGGCCCTTGTTCATCTCGAACACGTGGTAGCTCGGGGTGAGCACGAGGTTGCCGTCGTCGTCCGTGAGCAGCATCGCCTGCAGCACGTCGATCGTCTGGGCGATGTTCGCCATGGTGAGCCGGGCGGCGTGGCGATGGAACACGTCGAAGTGCAGCCCGGCGACGACCGCGTCGCGCATCGTGTTCTGCTGGAACAGGAACCACGGATTCGTGTCGGGCTCCGCGTTCCACCAGGTGCCCCACTCGTCGCAGACCAGCCCGATCCGGCGCTCGGGGTCGTAGGCGTCCATGACCGCCTCGTGGCCGCGGATGATCCGCTCCATGTCGAGCGCCTTCTCGACCGTGCCCCAGTACGCCGCGTCATCGAATCCGGTCGCTGGACGGGTGTTGATGCCCGGTCCGGAATGCGTGTAGTAGTGGAACGAGATCCCCTGGAAGACGCGGCTCGGGTCCCGCTTGTCGAGCGTGGTGAGGGCCTTCATCAGGGCCTCGGTCCACAGCACGTCGTCCTCGTTCGCCCCGGCGGCGATCCGGTACAGCGTGTTGCCGTCCTCGTCGTGGAGGTAGGTCGCGTACCGGCGCGCGAGCTCGGCGTAGCCCTGCGCGCTCATGTTGCCGCCGCAGCCCCAGGCCTCGTTGCCGATGCCCCAGAACGGGATGGTCCAGGGCTCCTCCCGGCCGTTGGCCCGCCGCTCGCGCACGACCGGGCTGTCACCGCGGCGGGTCAGGTACTCGACCCACTCCGACATCTCCTGCACCGTGCCGCTGCCGACGTTCCCGTTCATATACGGCTCGGCGCCGAGCAGCTCGGTGAGCTGCAGGAACTCGTGCGTGCCGAAGGAGTTGTCCTCCTCGACACCGCCCCAGTTCACGTTGACGCGACGCGGGCGCTCCGCGCGCGGGCCGATGCCGTCACGCCAGTGGTACCCGTCGGCGTAGCAGCCGCCCGGCCACCGCAGGTTCGGGATGTCGAGCCGGCGCAGCGCCTCCACGACATCCGCGCGGATGCCGCCGATGTTCGGGATGTCGGAGTCCTCACCCACCCAGAAGCCGCCGTAGATGCAGCGGCCGAGATGCTCGGCGAAGTGGCCGTAGAGGTGCCGGCTGATGGTGGGGCCGACGACGTCGAGGTCGATGGCGGCGCGGGCGGTGGCGGTCATCGGAGTCCGATCTGCGTGTCCGGTGCGAACATGGCGAGGTCAGCCGTGCAGCACGTCGTGGCGCGGTGCGACGGGCGTCGGGGCGAGGTGGAAGCGGATCACCCTGGTGTCGTCGGGGTGACCGCCGAGGTCGACGGTGAGCGCCTCCGGGGCCCGATCCCACGCGACCTCGGCGTCGCTGCCGAGCACGCTGACGCGGTCGATCGTGCGGGTGAGCAGCTGCGAGGTCGCGGCGAGCGAGCGGATGCGCGCGACGCCGCCCTCCGGCGCCCCGAGCAGGATCGCGTAGAGGTAGTCGCCGGTGACGTCGTGGCGCATGGTGAAGCGGATGTCGTCACCGGTGAACGCGGCCCGGTCGCCGTCGACGAACGAGCCGGCCTGCACCGCCGTCGGGCCCTCCCCGGGAACCGTCCACGGGCGGGTGCCGTAGATCGCCTCGCCGTTGCGGGTGAGCCACTCGCCGATCTGCTCGAGCATCCGGCGCTCCGGCTCGGCGATGGTGCCGTCGGGCTTCGGCCCGATGTTCAGCAGCAGCACGCCGTTCTTGGCCACCACATCAGCCAGCTCGCCGATGAGGTCGTCGACGCGCTTGTAGTCGTGGCCCTCGACCCAGCACCAGGCCGACTTCGAGACGGAGGTGTCGTTCTGCCAGACGACGGGCTCGATGGCACCCATCGCACCGCGCTCGATGTCGTAGACCGCGGACCCGTCGGCGAACGCGTGCCACTTGTAGTTGATGACGACCCCGCGCCCCCACTCGGCCGCGCGGTTGTAGTAGTACGCCGCGAGCCGGCGCACGTACGGCTCGAACGCCGGCTGCTCGATCCACCAGTCGAACCAGAGCACCTGCGGGCGGTAGCGGTCGATGACCTCGACCGTGCGGAGCAGCCAGTCCTCGAGGAACCGCTCGTTCGGCGCGATCTCCTCGCGCTGCGCCGGGCCGTAGAAGTCCGCGTAGGCCGGATCGCGCACATCCGAGTCGAACCGCGAGCCGCCGTTCATGAAGAACCAGTGCTCGGCCCGATGGGATGACGCTCCGGGCACCATCCACGCGCGGTCGACCGCGGCGGCGAGCTCGCCGAACACGTCCCGCTGCGGACCCATTCGCGACGCAGACCAGCGCGAGCGCGCCGTGTCGTACATCGCGAAGCCGTCGTGGTGCTCGGCGACGGGCACGACGAACTGCGCGCCCGCCCGGCGGAAGAGCGCCGCCCAGTCGTCGGGATCGAACTCCGACATCGTGAACGACGGGATGAAGTCCTTGTAGCCGAACTCGGCGTGCTCGCCGTAGGTCGCTCGGTGATGGTCGAACTCGCGCCGGCTCTCGAGATACATGTTGCGCGAGTACCACTCGTCGGAGAATCCGGGCACGGAGTACACGCCCCAGTGGAGGAAGACGCCGAACTTCGCGTCCTGATACCAGCGCGGCACCTCGTACCCGCGGAGCGAGTCCCAGGTGGCGTCGAACGGCCCGGCGGCGATGACCGCGTCGACCCGGGCCAGCTCGGCGGTGTTGTCCGACACGTCGACCGCCGGCGGCAGCGAGGTCGGATCGAGGCGCGGGAGATGTGCGGAGGTCACTGCGCTGGGGTCCTCTCAGGACGGCGACGACGTCGTCGGGGTCGAGACGCGACAAGTCTGGCAGGTCGTGGCCGCGGCGACCTCACGCGCTCCGCGGCCTGACGCGTCCGCTTCCGCGTCCGTCGCACGGTGGTCAGCCGAGGCGCTGGCTGCCGATCACGTCGAGCAGCCGCAGCTTCTCGGAGCTCTCGCTTCCGGGGATGGCGGTGTACACCATGAGCAGATGGCTCTGCACCGGGTCCACGAGCGTCTGGCACGTCAGCTCGAGCTCGCCGAGCTCCGGATGCAGGAACCGCTTCGTCTCGCGTGGACGGATGCCGACCTCCTGCCGCTCCCAGAGCTCGCAGAACTCGGCGCTCGTCGACCGGAGCGACTCGGCCAGCCGCGCAGCCCGGGAGCCCGCACCGCGCTTCGCCGCGACCTCTCGCAGGCCCGACGCGAACATCCGAGAGAGGTAGGCGTGGTCCTCCTCGGCGTAGAGCCGCCGCGATCCCGGCTCCGCGAACCAGCGCCAGCCGAGGCTGCGGGCCGGGCCTCGGAGGCTGGCGGTGTCACCGGTGAGCGCGATGCCGAGGCGCGTCTGCCGGAGGGTCTCGCCGAGCTCGGTGACGATCTCCGCCGGGGTGTCCTCGAGCCGATCGAGGATGCGCAGCAGCCCCGGGCTGATGTGGTCGTCGGTGACGTCCCGCACCGGCGGATGGTGACCGCCGAGCAGGAAGAGGTGATCGCGTTCGGCCGGCGCGAGGTGGAGGCCGAGCGCGATCGCCGCGAGCATCTGCTCGGACGGTTGCGGTCCCACCCCGCGCTCGATCCGCGCGTAGTAGTCCACCGACATGCTGCACAGCGCGGCGACCTCCTCGCGGCGGAGGCCGCTGGTCCGCCGTCGACGACCCCGTGGCATCCCGACGTCCTCCGGCTGGAGCGCGCCGCGTCGCGCGCGGAGGAAGGCCGCGAGTCCTGGCCGATCGAGGTCCACGCCGCTCTCCTTCGTGTCCCGTCCATCGTGCAGGCACCCCTGCCCTTCAGCCACGCCCTGTCGATCCGCCCCTCGCAGCCGCGGACTGACGAGTCCTGGCTGTTGCGGACGGCGACCGCGATGGTGACTGCGACAGACCGAGCCAGGAGGACCCATGCCCAGACAGAACGACATCAGCATCCCGGATCTCACCGGGGTGCGAGCCCTGATCACCGGCGCGAGCGACGGGATCGGACTCCGGATCGCGGCCCGGCTCGCGGCGGCCGGCGCCGAGCTCGTGCTCCCCGTCCGCAATCCCGGGAAGGGCACAGCGGCGGCCGACCGCATCCGCGAGACCGCCCCGGCCGCGGCGATCGCCCTGCCGGCGCTGGACCTCGCGTCGCTCGACTCGGTCGCGGCGCTCGGCGAGACGCTCCGGGCGGCGGGCGAGCCGATCCAAATCCTCATCGCGAACGCGGGACTGATGGAGCCGCCGTCGAGGCAGGTGA
Organism: Schumannella sp. GW821-FHT10F01; assembly: GCF_058809295.1. Lineage (NCBI taxonomy): Bacteria > Bacillati > Actinomycetota > Actinomycetes > Micrococcales > Microbacteriaceae > Schumannella > Schumannella sp. GW821-FHT10F01. The sequence continues at coordinate 368,686 of NZ_JBXASM010000001.1, read as the reverse complement.
CCGCGGACGGGTTCGAGGTGCAGTTCGGCACCAACCACCTCGGGCACGTCGCCCTCGTCGCGCAGCTCCTCCCGCTGCTCAGGGCCGGCCGAGCGCGGATCGTCTCGCAGACCTCCATCGCCGCGCGGTCGGGGTCCATCAACTGGGACGACCCGAACTGGGAGCGCGGCTACGACGTCGGGAAGGCGTACGCGCAGTCGAAGATCGCCATCGGGCTCTTCGGGGTCGAGCTGCGGCGCCGGAGCGAGGCCGCCGGATGGGGTCTCACCAGCGTCGTCGCCCACCCGGGAGTGGCGCCGACCAGTCTGCTGGCCGCGCGACCTGAGATCGGCCGCACGACCGACACCATCGGGGTGCGGATCATCCGGACGCTCTCCCGCCGCGGCATCCTCCTCGGCACGCCGGAGAGCGCCGCACTTCCCGCCGTGCTGGCCGCCACCGCGGCGGTACCCGCCTCCGGCGACATGTACGGACCGACCGGCCCCGGACGGGTCGGCGGCGCGCCGGGCACGCAGCCGCTCTTCGCTCCGCTTCGCGACGCGGACAGCGCGGCGAGGATGTGGGACCTCTCGCAGCGGCTCGCCGGCGTGTCGTTCGCGTGAGCGCGCGGGGCGTCGGCGCGCTCAGACGACGGCGACGCGCTCGATCCGCACGTCCACCTGCCGGCGGTCCGCCGACGTCACGACGTGCACGGGACCGGTCACCTCGATCGTCGCTCCGGCTTCTCGCACCTCGCACGACGGGCCGACCCAGAGCTCGACGACGCCCGGCTCCACGATGCGGACGAGGTCCCGGCCGCTGAACGCGAGCCGGGTGGTCGGCACGTCGTAGACCAGCTCCGCCTCCTCCCCGGGCTCGAGCAGCACTCGCCGATAGGCGAGCAGCTGCGCGACCGGACGAGTCACGCTCCCGACGACGTCGTGCGCGTACACCTGCACGAGATCCACGCCGGCACGATCGCCGGTGTTGCGCACGCGGACGCGCACCTCGAAGGCGCCCCCCGCCGGCACCGACTCCGTGGCGACGATGACCGAGCGCTCGAAGGTGGTGTAGGTCAACCCGAACCCGAAGGGCCGGACCGGGGCCGGGTCGAGCGCGCTGACCTCGTTCGGTCCGCTCAGCGGCGGATGCAGGTACGACGCGGGCTGGGCGCCCGACGATCGCGGCAGCGACACGGGCAGGTGCCCGGTCGGTGCGGCCGATCCGGCGAGCACCCGCGCGATGGCCCGTCCGCCCTCCTCACCCGGGAAGAAGGACTGGATCACGGCGGCCGGTGCCTGCGGGCTGTCGAGCGCCCAATCGAGCACGTACGGACGCCCGGTCGTGAGCACGAGGACGACCCGGGTGCCGGTCGCGACCACCGCCTCAACCAGCTGCCGCTGGACACCGGGGAGGTCGAGGGAGTCCACATCGTTCCCCTCGCCGACGGTGCCGCGGCCGAACAGCCCCGCCTGATCGCCGACCACGACGATCGCGACGTCCGCGGAGGCTGCGAGGTCGACCGCCTCCGCGAATCCACTCCGGTCGTCGCCCTCGACATCGCAGCCGAGCGAGAAGTCCACCTGCGATGACGGCAGCTCGGCCCGGACGGCTTCCAGGACGCTCGGGATCTCGAATCCCAGCGGCGTGCCCGGGTGGTGCGCGAGCACGTGGTTCGCGAACGAGTAGCACCCCATGAGCGCCTCCGGACGTGCGGCATTGGGGCCGATCACCGCGATGCGGGCCGCCGCCGCCCCGCCGAGCGGCAGCACGCCGTCGTTCGACAGCAGCACCAGCGACTCCTCCGCGAGCCGGCGCGCGACCTCGCGATGCTCAGCGCGGTCGAGGTCGACCGCCTCGGGCGGGGCGTCGAACGCCGCGTCCAGCAGGCCGAGCTCCTCTTTCTGCGACAGCACGCGCGTGACCGCGCGATCCACCAGCTGGACCGGCGTCGTCGCTGCGGCGAGTCGCTGCAGCAGCGGCCCGGTGAAGGCGTCGCCGGTCGGCAGCTCGACGTCGATCCCGGCTCGGAGCGCCAGATCGGCGGCCTCTCCGTCATCCGCGGCGACGCGGTGCATCAGCGTCAGGAAGGGGACGGCGAAGTAGTCCGAGACGACGACGCCGTCGAACCCCCACCCCTCGCGGAGCAGTCCGGTCAGCCACTCGGCGGTCGCCGCCACGGGCAGGCCGTCGATCTCGGCGTAGGAGTTCATGACCGACCGGGCGCCGCCGTCGCGGACGGCCATCTCGAACGGCGGCAGGAAGACGTCGGCCAGCTCGCGCGGGCCGGCGTGCACCGGCGCGTGATTCCGGCCGGACTGCGAGGCCGAGTAGCCCAGGAAGTGCTTGAGCGTCGCGTGCACTCCAGCCGACTGGAGCCCTCGGACATAGGCCGTGCCGATCGTGCCGACGACGTACGGGTCCTCCGCGATGCACTCGTCGACCCGTCCCCACCGCACGTCGCGGATCACATCGAGCACCGGGGCGAGCCCCTGGTGGATGCCGAGCTCGCGCATCGAGCCGCCGATGAGGGCGGCCATCTCCGCGACGAGGTCGGGGTCGAAGGACGCCCCCCAGGCCAGCGGGGTCGGGAAGGTCGCCGCCGTCCACGCGGCCAGGCCGGTCAGGCACTCCTCGTGCACGATCGCGGGGATGCCGAGTCGCGTCTCGGTGACGAGTCGGCGCTGCTCCTCCCAGAGCCAGCGGGCGCGCTCGACGGGATCGACGGGACGAGTGCCGTAGACCCTCGTCAGGTGGCCGAGGCCGTATCTCGTCGCATCCGTGTACGCCGTGCTGGTCGCCATCTCCCCGGCCATGGGCGCGACGACCTCTCCGCCCTGATCGACCCAGTAGCCGACGAGCTGGGCGACCTTCTCCTCCGGGGTCATCGTGCCGACGAGCGCGAGCACGCGGTCCGACGGGGCGGTCATCCCTTCACCGCGCCAGTGAGCCCGCCGACGATGCGACGCTCGAACACGCTGAAGAACAGCAGCGCCGGCACCATCGAGAGGGCGGTGAAGGCGAGCACGCGCGCGGTGTCGACGGAGTACTGCGACGAGAACTGCTGCACGCCCAGCGGCAGCGTGAAGGTGTCCGGATCGTTGAGGATGAACAGCGGCAGCAGGTAGCCGTTCCAGCTGCCGACGAACGCGAGGATGCCGACGGTGACCACGCCGGGCAGCGCGAGCGGGATCACCATCCGCCAGAAGAAGCCGAGGCGGCTCGTGCCGTCGAGCTCAGCGGCCTCCTGCATCTCCATCGGGATGGCCCGGAGGAACGGCACGAGGATGATCACCGTGGTCGGCAGCGCGAAGGCGATCTGCGGCAGGATCACGCCCGCGAGGGTGTTCGTCAGGCCGAGGGTCTTCACCACGATGTAGAGCGGCGTGATCGCCACGGTCACGGGGAACATGAGTCCGGCGGCGAACAGCGCGTAGAGCGCACCGCGGCCGCGGAACGGATACCGGGCGATCGCGAAGCTGACCATGAGACCGAGCGCGACGACTCCGGTCGTGGTCAGCACGGCCACGATCGCTGAGTTCGCGACCAGCCGCCAGAACACGTCGCCGGTCAGCACGTCGAGATAGTTGCGGCCTTCCCACGGCGACGGGAACCCGGCCGGATCGACGGTGATCTGCGCGTTGGTGCGGAAGCCGCCGAGCACGATGTAGGCGACGGGCGCGAGCATGAGCACGATGACGACGATCGCGAGGGCGTAGACGACGGCGTTCGACCGGCGGCTGTGCGCCAGCGCCGGTCCGCGTCCGCGTCCGCGGAGGGCCGGCGAGGAGATCGCGGTGACGGCCATCAGCGGCCCTTTCCGGTGACGGCGCCCTCGGTGTCCCGGCGCAGCACGAAGCGCTGGTACAGCAGGGCGACCACGAGCGAGACGAGGAAGAGCACCACCGCGACGGCGTTGCCGTAGCCGTAGCTGCCGGCGTTGCGGCCGTTGACGACCAGGTAGGTGGCCATGGTCGACGTGCCCGCGGTCGAGGCGACGTACTGCCCCCACACGATGTAGACGAGGTCGAACAGCTGCAGCGAGCCGATGATCGACAGGAAGGCCCAGATCCGCAGCGTCGGACCCAGCAGCGGCAGCGTGACCCAGCGCTGGATCTGCCAGAACGAGGCGCCGTCGATCGCCGCCGCCTCCGACAGCTCCTCGGGGATGCCCTGGAGACCGGCCAGGAAGAGGATGACCGCGAATCCGACGTACTTCCAGGTGATGATCCCCATCAGCGTCCAGATCGCGCTGCCGGGATCGGCGAGCCAGTCGTGCGTGAGCGAGCCGAGCCCGATCTTCTCCAGCAGGCCGTTGAGCGCTCCCGAGGTCTGCAGGATGAGCGACCAGCCGGTGCCGACCACGACCTCGGAGATGACGTAGGGCACGAAGATCAGCACCCGGATGACCGAGCGCCCGCGCAGGGGCCGGTTCAGCAGCAGCGCGAGCAGCACCGCGACCGGTCCCTGCAGCACGAGCGAGAGCACCACGATGATCGCGTTGTGCTGCAGCGCCTCGAGGAAGCTCTTGTCCTGCACGATCGTGAGGTAGTTCTGCAGCCCGACGAAGTCCGTGGGGATGCCGTAGCCGTTCCACCGGAAGAAGCCGTAGAAGGCGGCCGCTGCGATCGGCAGGATCACGAAGGCGAGGAACACGATCACGGCGGGCACGGTGAGCACGGCGATCTCGGCTCGTCCTCGCCATCGGCTCTGGCGTCGACGCGGCGCCGGGAGCGACGTGGTGACCACGCCGCTCCCGGATGCCGAGCCGGCCGCTGACGTCCTGGCGGACGTCGGTGCGCTCACGCTCATGGTGCTGGTGGACCTCAGCCCTTCTTGGCGGCGTCGGTCGTCGCGGAGACGATCCCGGCCGCGTCGCCCTTGCCGGCGAGCAGATCGACCACGGCGACGTTCATCGCGTTGCCGACGTTCTGGCCGTAGACGGTGTCGAGCCACTGCGACACGTAGGGGGCGTCGTTGTAGGCGGACAGCACGTCCTTCAGGTACGGCTCGGTCACCACGCCCTGGGCCTCGGTGTTGACGGGAGGCGAGTTGAAGGCCTTGTAGTAGGACTCCTGCTGCGGCGCCGTGGCGATGAACTCGAGGAAGTCGACGCACTGCTTCGGCGCCGTGGCGGAGCAGGAGTAGCCGTCGACTCCGCCGAGGATCGATCCCGGCTTGCCGTCACCGCCCGACACCTCCGGGAACGGGAACCAGCCGAGGTCCGGCAGCGGCTTCTCGTCCGGCGTCAGCGACGCGATCACACCCGGATCCCACGCGCCCATGAGCTCCATCGCGGCCTTGTGGTTCGCGAGCAGGCCGGCCGAGCTGCCGGCGCCCTGCTGCGCCGGCGTGGTCAGGAAGCCCTGGTTGAAGGGGTCGGTGTCGGCGAACGACTGGAGGTCCTTGCCCGCCTTCACCCAGCAGCCGTCTGTGAACTCCTTCGACTTCGCCGCCTTCTCGATGACGGTGGGCGAGCACTCACGGAGGGCGAAGTTGTAGTACCAGTGCGCGGCGGGCCAGGCGTCCTTCGCGCCGAGTGCGACCGGCTCGATGCCGGCGCTCTTCAGCTTCGGCACCGCATCGTCGAGCTCGTCCATCGTCGTCGGCGTCGACGAGATGCCGGCCTGCTCGAACAGGTCCTTGCTGTACCAGATGCCGCTCGGCAGCACGGAGAGCGGCATGGCGTAGATCTTGCCGTCGATGGAATCGGCGCCGAACGACGCCTCCGGGATGGCCTTCTTGGTCGCCGCCGAGAGGTCGCCGGTGATGTCCTTGAGCTGACCCGCGGCCTGCATCGCCGCCATCTTGCCGCCGCCGCGCTGCAGGAAGATGTCGGGCGCGTCACCCGAGTTCATGGCGGTCTGCAGCTTGCCGTCGAAGTCCTCGTTCTGGACGGTCTGCACCTTGATGGCGACGTCCGGGTTCTTCTTCTCGAACTCGGCGGCCGCATCCTTCCAGAACTGCAGGCCGGGACCGGTGGTCGAGTTCTGCCAGAGGGTCATGGTGACCTTGCCTCCGTCGTCACCCGATCCGGAGCTGCAGCCGGCCAGGGCCGTGACGCCGGCGATCGCGGCGACCGCAGCCACCAGCAGGGGTCGTGATCTCACAGTTGCACCCGTTCTCTTCATTGAGGCACCGCGCCGCGGTGGGGCTCGTGGTGTTCCGCTCCGGCTGTGACGGGCGGCGTCCGTCGAGTCCGGACACCATGAGGGTGACTTCGGCGTCGGAAAGTGTCAAACGTTTTCCATAACGTTTTCGAAGGGGCCGCTCCGGGTCTACATTCCCCTCATGACCCGACGCGCGACCATCGCCGACGTGGCCGCGGCAGCCGGCGTCTCGATGGCGACCGTGTCGAAGGCGGTCAACGGGAGGTACGGCGTCCGGAGCGACACGCAGGCGCGCATCCTGCGCATCGCCGAGGAGCTCGGCTATCAGTCGAGCCTCGTCGCGAGCAGCATGCGCTCGACACGGGCACCGGCGATCGGGGTCCTCGTCGCGGCCTTCGAGCCGTTCAGCGCCGAGATCCTCAAGGGCGTGGGCGCCGGACTGCGCAACAGCGGGTTCGAGCTGCTCGCCTACAGCCCGTCGGATCGCTCGGACCGAGCAGGTTGGGAGCAGCGGTCCCTGTCGCGGCTCTCCGGCAGCCTCATCGGCGGGGCGATCCTGGTGACGCCGACGGTCGTCGACGCACGGACGGAGGTCCCGGTCGTCGCGATCGACCCGCACTCGGGTCCGGCCGGCGTTCCGACCGTCGAGTCCGACAGCTTCGGCGGCGCACGAGTCGCGACGAGCCACCTCATCGAACTGGGTCACCGCCGCATCGCCTTCGTCGCGGGACGCCCCGACCTCCGCTCATCGCAGCTCCGCGAGGCGGGCTACCGGCGCGCCCTCGAGGACGCGGGGCTGCGCTACGACCCGGACCTGGTCCGCGTCGGCGAGTACGAACTCGAGTCGTCCCGGCGACCCGCCTCGGTGCTGCTCGATCTGCCGGACCGGCCGACCGCCGTGTTCGCCGCCAACGATCTCTCCGCGATCACCACCATCGAGGTCGCGCGCGCCCACGGCCTCCGCGTGCCCGATGACCTGTCGGTCATCGGCTTCGACGACATCCCGGAGGCCGCCCGTCGATCGCCGGGACTGACGACGATCCGCCAGTCCATGATCACCATGGGCGCACGGGCGGCGGAGCTCCTGCTCGATCTGCTCGCCGGCCGGGAACCGCCGGAGACCCGGATCACCCTGCCGACGCGGCTCGTCCTCCGGGGCACGACGGCACCGCTCGACCGCTGACCCGCACGAGCGTCCTGACGGCGGCCCGGCGTACTCTCAGCTCTCCGCGCCTGAGGCCTCGACCGTGCACGCGAGTTCCGCCGCGCGCGCGACGGGGACTCCCAGCAGAAGCAGGCTGGTGACTGCGGCCGCGCGGACGCCGTCACGGTCGCCGAGTCCTGCGCCGTCCGCGATCGAGAACACGGCGCTGTAGGCGAGCTGGCTCAGAACCCCGGCGGCGAGGTGGTCCCCGAACGCGCCGGCACGCTGGCCGCGTCGCACCAGGTCGGCGAGCGCGGTGTCGGCGGGCTCGAGCGCGGCGTGGATCTCATCGCCGTACTCACCGCGTCGCAGCGCCAGAAGCACCCGGTAGCGGCGGGTCAGCGGCCAGACGCGGGCGACGAACCGCGCCCAGGCCTCGTCAGCGGCTCGGTGCGGGGCGTCGAGCCCTCCCACGATGTCGGAGATCTCGCCGGCGGCCCGCCGGGTGATCGCGCGCACCAGGTCGGCCCGCGCCGGGAAATGGCCGTAGACCGTGCGTCGCACCACACCGGCAGCGGACGCGACCTCGCCCATCCCCGCGTCGGCGTCCTCGCCGAGCACGCGCATGGCCACATCGAGGATGCGTTCGCGTGTCTCCTGCATCGCCCGATGCCGGGCGCTGTCAGCTGCCATGACGTACATCGTTGCACATGCGTGTGCAACCATGTACGCTCGCCTTCGTTGCACAGTCATGTGCAACGAAATGAACTGGAGGAGGTAGCCGTGACCGCGTCATCCGAGGCCGTCCGACCGTTCCGCATCGAGGTCGCCGAGGAGGAGATCGTCGAGCTGCGCCGGCGGCTCTCCGCCACGCGGTGGCCGGATCCCGAGACCGTGCCGGACTGGTCGCAGGGGGTACGCCTCGACGCGGCGCGGGACCTGGTCGACACCTGGCAGCACCGGTACGACTGGCGCCGATTCGAGACCCGCGTCAACCGCTACCCGCAGTTCCTGACCGAGATCGACGGGCTCGACATCCACTTCCTGCACGTCCGGTCGGAGAACCCCGGAGCGCTGCCGATCCTGCTGACCCACGGCTGGCCGGGATCGTTCATCGACTTCCTCCGGATGATCGACCCGCTGACCGACCCGGCCGCCCACGGCGGCGACCCGGCCGACTCCTTCGACGTCGTGATCCCGTCGCTGCCCGGCTTCGCGTTCTCGGGCAAGCCGACCAGCACCGGGTGGGACGTGTCGCGGATCGCAGCCGCCTGGACCTCGCTCATGCACCGACTCGGCTACCGGCGCTGGGCTGCCCATGGCGGCGACTGGGGCTCGGTCGTCACCACTGAGCTCGGCGCGCAGCGCGCACCCGGCCTCATCGGCATCCACCTCAACACCCAGTACGCCGTGCCGGCGGACCTCCCCGAGTCCCCGACGCGCGAGGAGCGGCGTGCGCTCGACAGCCTCGCGCTCTACGCCGGCGGGCTCGGCGGCGCGAACCATATCCAGGGCACCAGACCCGAGACCCTCGGCTTCGCCCTCGCCGACTCGCCGGCCGGCCACGCCGCCTGGATCTACGACAAGTACCAGTCCAAGACCGACAACGCGGGCGTCGCAGAGCAGGCGATCGACCGGGACACGATCCTCGACCAGATCTCCCTCGCCTGGTTCACCGACAGCTCGGCGTCGTCCGCCCGCATCTACTGGGAGAACGCCACGACCACGATGTCCGGGCCACGGCTGGAGATCCCCGTCGCGGCGACCGTGTTCCCGAAGGACATCCCACGGCTGCCCCGTCACTGGATCGAGGCCGCGTATCCGGACCTCATCCACTACGCCGAGGTCGAGCGCGGCGGCCATTTCGCCGCCCTCGAGCAGCCCGAGGCCCTGGTCGGGGAGCTCCGCGTCGGTCTCCGCTCGCTCCGGGACGGCCGTCCGAGCCGCGCGGGCGCGTCAGCCGATCACGGTCGCGTGCGGGTCGCCGAGACCTCGAGCGAACCCGAGGACGACAGCGGCCGACAGCACTGACCGGCGATCCGGCGGGCGACCTGACCACGCTCGAAGCCGCCCGATGGGAGCTGGCGGTGAGCGCGCCGCGTCGCCGGTGCCAGGTCGTAGCGTGAGCGGAGGCGCTGCATCGACGCAGGCGCGGACGGAGGAGCCATGGGCATCAACGACGACGACATCACGAGCACCGACTCGGGCGCGGGCGAGGGCCCGGCCGACGGCGGCGCGAACCCGAACGGCCACGACGGCGGCGCGGACGGCTCGGCGGGCGAAGGCACCGCCGACGGCGGCGCGAACCCCGACGGCCACGACGGCGGCGCCGACGGCTCGGCGGGCGAAGGCACCGCCGACGGCGGCGCGAACCCCGACGGCCACGACGGCGGCGCCGACGGCTCCGCCTGACCGCGGCGTGACCGACGACATCGGTGCAGCGCAGAGCGGGCCGGGCGACCGGCCCGCTCTGTCGCGCTGCATCGGCATCCCGACCGACGAGTTCGCCGCGGACTACTGGGGCCGGCGGGCGCTGCTCTCCCCCGCGATCGACCCCGTCGGCTTCGCCGACCTGTTCTCGCTCGACGCGGTCGACGAGCTGGTGTCGGAGCGCGGTCTCCGCACGCCGTTCATCCGGATGGCGAAGGAGGGCGCGGTGCTCTCGTCCGGATCGTTCACGGGGTCGGGCGGGTTCGGCGCGGAAGTGGCGGACCAGGTGTCCTCCGAGAAGGTGCTCGCGCAGTTCGCCGACGGCGCGACGATCGTGCTGCAGGGCCTGCATCGGATGTGGCCGCCGCTCCAGCGCTTCACCAGACAGCTGGTCGACGAGCTCGGCCACCCGGCGCAGGTCAACGCCTACGTGACGCCCGGCTCGAACCGCGGCTTCGACCCGCACTACGACGTGCACGACGTGTTCGTGCTGCAGATCGCGGGACGCAAGCGCTGGGTCATCCACGAGCCGGTGCACCGGGATCCCCTGCCCGATGAGCCGTGGAGCGGGCACGCCGACGCCGTGGCGGCCCGCGCGCTCGAGGAGCCGCTCATCGACACCGTGCTCGAGCCCGGCGACGCGCTCTACCTCCCTCGCGGGTTCATCCACTCCGCGACGGCGCTCGGCGGCACCACCGTGCACCTCACGATCGGCACACCCGCCTTCACCGGGACGGATCTCGCGCGCGAGCTCGTCGCTCGTGCCGTCCGCGCGCCGGCCGTGCGCGGATCGCTGCCGCTCGGCGTCGACGTGGGCGACCCCGAGGCGATCGCCGAGCAGGTCCGCGCCGCGGCGGAGGCCGTCATCGCCGAGCTCGGCCGACCGGACGGACCGGCCGCCGTCGCCGCCGCCCTCGGCAGACGATTCGGACGGATCACGCGCCCGGAGCCCGTCCGTCCGCTCGCGGCCGTGGAGCTCGCGGACTCGCTCCAGCCGACGAGCGCCGTCCGATGGCGCGCCGGCCTGCACTCCCGCATCGAGCGCGACCGCGACCGCATCGCCATCGCGCTCGACGGGCGGACGATCCGCCTTCCGTCCGCCGCGGACGACGCCGTCCGAGCGCTGGCGTCCGGCACCGCCGTGACGCCGCAGTCGCTGCCCGGGCTCGACGTCGACGACGCGATCGTCGTCGTCCGGCGGCTGCTGCGCGAGGGGGTGCTCGTCCCGGCGTGACGTCGCTCGATCCCCACCTCTCGCACGCGGACGGCGGGCCGCGCTGCAGCACCGCGTCGTCGCTCGTCGGCGAGAGCGTCGCCGCCACTGCCTCCCTCGGCCGCCGCTGGCTGCTCGTGGAGATCGCCGGCGCCTGGGGATGGAGCGCGTTCCTCGACTCCCCCGTCATCGACCGCGCGCTCGCCCGGCGGATCGTCGCCCGTGCGGAGGCCGCCGGCATGCGGATCGCCGCGATCCGGCGGCCCGGTCGCGACCGCGGCACCGCGCGCTGGCGGTGGATGATCGTCGACACGGTGCCCGGCGAGGAGGCCATCCACCGCGGGGAGTGCGCCGCTCCGGAGGAGCTGCTCGAGCTGCCGCTCGACGGGTCGACGGGCGTGCGCGACGACGCGCCCGTGTTCGCCGTCTGCGCGAACGGACGGCACGACGAGTGCTGCGCCGTCCGCGGCCGTCGAGTCGCCGCGGAGCTGGCGGAGTGGTACCCCGAGCAGACGTGGGAGTGCTCGCACATCGGCGGCGACCGCTTCGCCGCGACGATGCTGCTCTTTCCGCACGGCCTCAACTACGGCCGCGCCGACCACCACGACGCGCCCGCGATCGCGGCTCGCTACCTCGACGGCCGCATCGCGCTCGAGGGCTTCCGCGGGCGCACGAGCCAGGAGCGGCCGGTCCAGGCCGCGGACTGGGCCGCACGGACGCAGCTCGGCGACGACCGGATCGACGCCTTCCGCCCGATCTCCGTCCGTCAGCACGACGGCGGGTGGACGGTCGAGCTGGCCGACGGTGCCAGCGTCGTCAGCGTCGAGGTCGTGCCGTCGACCGGACCGGAGCTCGTCACGACCTGCACGGCGACGGCGGAAGTGCCCGTGCTGCATTTCGCGGCGATCGATCTCGGGATCCGGCCCGGCATCCCGGCCGATTAGTGCGGAGGTCGACGGACGGCATCCGGGCCGCCAGAACGCACTCGGTCCGTGCGCGGCGATCCGATCAGCAGCCTGAGCCCATCCGCGAAGAGCTCATCGGCGCCATGGCTGCCGAAATAGGACGTCACCCCGGCCGCGACCAGGGGGAACCGCTGTCGGAACTCCTCCTGGAGCTCAGCGGACGGCGGAGTGTCGCCCTGCTCCGCGAACGCGTGACCGAGGGTGAACCGGGTGGCCGCCAGCACCAGCAGCCAGGCGCGCTGCGGCTCCTCGCCGGCCTCGACGAGGCGCCGGATCGCGGTCTCCGTGAACTCGGCTCGGAGCAGCGAGTCGTGCGCCCCTGAGACGATGCGTGCGCCGTCGCGATGCCGGAGCATCGCGCGGCGCAGCGCATCGAGACTGCGCAGCAGCCAGTCCCGCCAGGATGCGACCCCGTCGAAGGATCCGAGGGCGGTCAGCGCCTCCGCCATGATCGCGTCGGACAGCGCGTCGACCAGAGCCGCCTTGTTGGCGACGTGCCAGTAGAGCGTGGGCGCCTGGACGCCGAGCCGCGTCGCCAGGGCCCTGAGGCTCAGTCCGTCGAGCCCGTGTTCGTCGGTGAGGCGCAGCGCCTCCGCGAGCACCTGCTCTCGATCCAGTGCCACGGCACTCCTCCCGCCTTCCTGCGAGCAACGGCTTGCGCTGCCACTCTAACAGTGTTAGACATGCGATGTCTCTAACACCGTAAGAGAGGGGTCGGCGATGTCCGACACGACCACCACCACCCGCCGCACGCCGGCGACGCTCCGCGAGGCCTGGGTCGCGCTCACCGGCCTCTCGGCCGTCTTCCTGTTCGAGATGCTCGACAACTCGATCCTCAACGTCGCCCTCCCGACCATCGGCCGCGAGGTGCGGGCCTCCGCGACGGAGCTGCAATGGGTCACCGGCGCCTACTCCGTCGTCTTCGGCGGGCTCATGCTGCTGTTCGGCGCCATCGCCGACCGGTTCGGGCGCCGCCGCGTGATGACCGTGGGGCTCGTGCTCCTGGGCGTCGCCTCGCTGGCGACCGCGTTCGTCACCACCCCGGGCGAGCTGATCGCCGTCCGCGGCGCGATGGGCGTCGCCGCGGCGATGACCACGCCGGGCTCGATCGCACTCGCGTTCCGCCTCTTCGGCGACGAGAGCCTGCGCGTCCGCGCCATCAGCCTCATCTCCATGGTCGGCATCGTCGGGCTCGCCATCGGCCCGACCGCCGGCGGCCTCGTGCTCGCCGTCGCTCCGTGGCAGGTGCTGCTGCTCGTCAACGTGCCGGTGTCGGCGCTCGCGCTGCTGGGAATCCGCAAGGGCATCCCGGCCGACGACCCGGCCGAGCTGCACCGCGATCCGCTCGACATCGTCGGCGCACTCGTCGGCACGATCACCATCGTGGTCGCGCTCGTGACCCCGACCCTCTTCGTCGACCTCGGCGTCGGCTCGGCCTGGTCGTGGACGGCGGTCGCGGCGGCGATCGCCGGCGGCGTCGCGTTCGTGCTCCGCGAGCGCTCGGCGCGGCATCCGCTGCTCGACCTCGCCCTCATCGCGCGCCCGCTCGTGTCGAGCGGCCTCGCCTACAAGGCCGCCACCGGCATCGTCATGGCCGGGATGAGCTACCTCATCACGCTCCAGCTGCAGCTCGACTACGGATGGCCGCCCGCCCTCGCCGCCGTCGGGATGCTGCCGCAGGTGGTCGTCCTGATCGCGTTGAGCCCGTTCGTCGACCGCATCGTCACCCGGCTCGGGTTCGACACCACCGCCTGGCTCAGCGCCGGCTCGGTGGTCGCGGGCTTCGTCGTCTACGGCGCCCTGAATCGCGAGGGCTACGCGTGGATCGCCGTCGCGCTCGTGCTGGTCGCCGCCGGCATCCGTGTGAACGGCGTCGTCGCGGGCAACAACGTGCTGCGCGGCCTGCCGCAGAACCGCACCTCGATCGGCGCCGCGCTCGTCGACACCTCCCAGGAGGTCGCCACCGGGGTCGGGATCGCGGTCACGGGCACCGTGCTCGCAGCCCTGTTCACCGGCGTGCTCGCCGCCGGGAACTGGACCGCACAGCAGGCCTCCGAGTTCCACGACGCGGTCACCATCGCGTCGCTCAGCCTGTCCGCCGCCGCCGCCGCACTCGTCATCTGGGGCTTCGTGCGCACGCGCGGCGCGGCGGAGCCGCACGACGCGGACGGCGCGACACCCGAGACCCCCGACGCCGCCTGAGGCGTCGTCAGCGAGATGCGTCCGACGCGTCCGGCGACGCCCCCGAGCCGGAGGTCGATCGTCGAACCGCTCGGCGCTTCGACACCCGTATCGACGGCGGATCGTGAACTTGCCGGCACGGTTCGGTCGCGCCGGATCCCGCGACCCGTCAGACTCGCGGCACCGCGGTGGCGCCGGCTCGCACCCGGAACCAGAGGCTCAGCTCCCGAGCCGCCCTCGCGGTCGCCGTCAGGTCGTCGCGCTGATCGAGATCGTCGAAGGTGTCGCGATATCCCTCCGGGGCCGGACCCGTCGACGGCTCGATCGGCTCGTAGCCCATCGACCACTCCGCGAATCGCCGACGGTCGATCCGCTCGTCGAGCATCACCCGCACGTCGGAATGTCTGGGATCGCGGCGGATCCTCTCCAGCACCGCCTCCACGGCATCAGGGGCCCCCTCGAGCACCTGCACGAATCGACTGGCACGGTAGAGCAGCATCCCCGTGATCGCCGCTCGCTCGTTCGCGTCCCGACTCTGAGCGAGCAGGGGCGCCAACTGGCTCTCATCGAAGCGGGTACTGGCGCGACTCGTGTACAGCACCGTCAGGAGCAGCGGTTCCTCGAGGTTCACGATCTGCCTTCCGCCACTCGGACTTCGTGATGACGAACCTCCACCGCGTGCGCCGCCGAGTCGAGGTCCGGGAACAGACCGATCTCGTGGGACCGTCCGTCGTACGCTCCGAACCCGCCATCGAGGTGACGGTCCACGTAGCCGAGGAACTCGCCCGACCGACTGCCGACCTGGAAATCCGGCGCGACCCGGGACCACACGATCCCGTCCGGATCCGTTCGGACCGAGTCGCTCATCGATCCGCTCCGCGGACGGTCAACTGATCGCGCCCCGCCGCAACGCGACGATCGACGCCTGGACCCCTTCGACGAAGCGCTCAGGAGCCGGATCCGGACGCGCATCCTCCACTTGGACCGCGAGCAGCTCGCTCGCCGGTCCGAGAAGGAGCTCCGCCTCCGAACCCTCGGGCGTGGGCACCCGGATCGTCGCCGCCCGCTCGGCGTTGGCCAGCTCGCGCGCGTACTCCAGCAGGGCTGCCGCGATCGCGTCGCCCGTCAGGAACGAGCCTCCGGTATAGCTCACCTGTCGCATGAGTTCACCATCGCCGGGATGGCGGAGACAGGATGTGCGACCCGCACTGACTTGGAGGTGGTCCCCAGCAACACCGCCACGAGCACCTGCTCGGCTCAGGCGATCTCGCCGGCGGCGATGGCGTCCGCGTACTTGCGCAGATCCGGACCGGGCTCGAAGTCGATGAACCGGTCCTTCAGGCGCGCGTTCAGCTCCGCGAACGCCTCATCCGACGAGATGCCGTCGCGGCCCGTCAGCTCACTCACCGCGTCGCGCAGGACCGCGTCGGCATCCGCGATGATCTTCGCGCGCGCCTCGTCGTTCCAGCGCACCTCGTCGATCCTCATGGTCAGGCCTGCACGTCGCCGCGCCAGGACCCGTCGGCGGAGCCCTTCGCCTCGATGTAGTCCTTGAACTTCCCGAGCTCCGACTTCACTGCGTGGTCGTCGACGCCCACCGCGGCGCCGAGCTTCTCGACGAGGCCCTGCGGGTCCCAGTCGATCTGCGCCGCGACGCGGGTCTTCGTGTCGTCGAGCTTGTGGAAGGTGACGACCCCGGCGTGATCGACCTGGCCGCCGGTGGAGGTCCAGGCGACCCGCTCGTCCGGGTGCTGCTCGGTGATCTCGGTCGCGAACTCGCGCACCTGCCCGCCGACCCGCACCTTCCACGTCGTGTGGGTGTCGGTGTCCTGATGGAGCGACTCGATGCGGTCGAGGATCTTCGGGAACTCCTCGAACTGGGTCCACTGGTTGTAGACGGCGCTCAGCGGGGCGTCGATGTCGATGGTCTCGATGATCTGTGTCATGCGAGCGACGGTACGCAGGTGCGCTCCCGCCGGAGGAGGCTGCCGGGTGGTGCCCAGGCGCGCGCGGTGCGGGCCGGGTGCTGCGTGTGAACCGCGTCCGGCAGGGCGCGAGGCGCCTACGGTCGGCCCACCACGAAGGGATCGGGATGACCAGGATGCGCGCGTCCGTGCACGGCGCCGCCGCCGGCGTGCTCGCCACGCTGCCGAGGAGCGTCGTGCTCGGGGCCGCGCTCGCCTCGCTCCGCCGGCGCCGGACATGACCCGCTCCCCCGCCGCGGACGGGCCGGACGTGCTCGTGGTCGGCGCCGGACGCATGGGGCTGCCGATCGCGCAGCGGCTGCGCGACGCGGGATGGCGGGTCCGGGTGCTCGAGACGGCATCCGATCGGCGCGAGGCGTCGCGCGACGCCGGGCTCGATGCCGCCGCCGATCTCGCGGAGGTCGGTCCGCTCCCGTCGAGGACCGTCATCGTGACCGTGCTGCCAGGATCCCGCGAGGTCGAGAGGGCGCTGGCGGGCACGGGCGGTCTGCTCGAGCAGCTGTCTGGCGACGGGCTCTGGCTCGATCTCAGCAGCGGGGATCCCGCCATCCTCGACCGTCTCGCCGACGGGGCGGAGCGCCTCGGCGTCGCCGTGGTCGCGGCGCCGATGCGCGGCGGCCCGGACGATGCCGCGGCCGGAACGCTCGGCTTCTACCTGGGCGGCGCCGACGGCGCGGTCGAGCGTGCGCGTCCGCTCCTCCTCGCACTGGGAGCAGCTGACGACCTCCGGCCCGTGGCCGTGGATCCGGCGGGGGCGCTGACCGCCAAGCTCATCGCGAACGGCCTCTGGTTCACGCAGGTCGTCGCCGTCGCCGAGGCCTTCGAGCTCGCGCGGGCCTCGGGCCTCGACCGAGAGGCGATGCGGCAGCTGCTGGTCTGGGGTCCGGCGGACAGCCGCTTCCTGCGGGAGTACGCGCCGCGGCTGCTGGCCGGCGACTACCTCGACTCGTTCGGGATCGACGGCGTCGCCGCCGAGCTGCAGACCCTGATCCGCGTGACGCGTGCTGCGGGACTGGTGTCGCCGATCCTGGATGCGACCGCCGACGTGCACGACCGAACCCTCGAGCGCTACGGCCCAGGCGGCGGCGAGATGCTCTCCGCGCGCTGGATCACCGAGCAGCGTGCCGAGGATGCCGAGCCGATCCTGAGCCCCCGACCCCGGTGAC
This sequence comes from Schumannella sp. GW821-FHT10F01, assembly GCF_058809295.1. Lineage (NCBI taxonomy): Bacteria > Bacillati > Actinomycetota > Actinomycetes > Micrococcales > Microbacteriaceae > Schumannella > Schumannella sp. GW821-FHT10F01. The sequence goes on along the minus strand of NZ_JBXASM010000001.1, from coordinate 351,513 downwards.
CGGGTGCATCGTCGAGGGGGTGCCCGCGCGGAGCGCCTCTCCGCTAGGGCTCGTCGGCCGGATCGAGCACGATCCGGTACCCCATCCCCGCCTCCGTGAGCAGGTGCTCGGGGGCGGTCGGGTCCTGCTCGAGCTTGCGGCGAAGCTGCGACATGTAGAGGCGGAGATACCCGGTGTCCCGGGTGTGCGCCTGGCCCCAGATGGTGCTGAGGATCGTCTGCCGGGTGACGAGCGAGCCGGGGTTGCGGATGAGCAGCTCGAGGAACTGCCACTCGGTCGGCGTCAGCCGCACCACGCGCGTCTCCCCGGCGATCCGCCGGGTCACGCTGCGTGAGGAGAGGTCGACCGTCACGTCGCCGAACGTGACCGCGGGGACGGACTCGGCGTGCGGGACGCGGCGGGTGAGCGCGCGGACCCGGGCGAGGAGCTCGTCGATCGAGAACGGCTTGGTGACGTAGTCGTCCGCCCCGGCGTCGAGCGCCTCCACCTTGTCCGCGGCGCCGGTGCGGCCGGAGACGACGAGGATCGGCACCTGCGACCAGCCGCGGATGGCCTGGATGACCTCGACGCCGTCGAGCTTCGGCATTCCGAGGTCGAGCATCACGAGGTCCGGCAGGTGGTCCACGGCAGCTGAGATCGCCTCCGCGCCGTTCCCCGCGGTGACGATGTCATAGCCGCGGGCGCCGAGCGTGATGCGGAGCGCACGCAGGATCTGCGGGTCGTCATCGGCGATGAGGATGCTCGTCATGTCTCCGCCTCGGCACCCGCGCCCGCGCCGGCCGGAGCGACCGCCGGCAGCGAGACCACCATCGTCAGGCCGCCTCCCGGGGTGTCCTCGGGGGTGAGCGTGCCGCCCATCCCCTCGACGAAGCCCTTCGACAGCGCGAGGCCGAGACCGAGGCCGGTGCTGTTGTCGGTGTCGCCGAGCCGCTGGAAGGGCACGAACACATCATCGCGCCGCTCGGCCGGGATGCCGGGACCGTGGTCGACGACGCGGATCTCGACGGCGCCCCCGAAGCCGCTGGTCGTGAGGCGGACCGGCCGGTCGGGCGGCGAGTGCCGGACGGCGTTGACGAGCAGGTTGACGATCACGCGCTGCAGCAGCACGGGGTCGGCGCGGACGCCCGGGACCTCCGGATCGAGGTCGACCTCGACCTGGCCGGGACCGAGATCGAGCTCGTCGAGCGCCGGGGCGATCGCGTCCGCCGGGTCGATGTCGCCAGCGGAGACGGCCAGGACGCCGGCCTGGAGCCGGCTCACGTCGAGCAGGTCGGTGACGAGCGCCGCGAGCGTGCCGAGGCTCTCGTCGGCGGTGAGCAGCAGCTCCTCGCGATCGCCGCCGTCGAGCGCGTCGCCGGCCGCGCGGAGTCCGCTGACGGCGGCGATCGCGGCCGCGAGCGGACGACGGAGGTCGTGGCTCAGCGCCGACAGCAGGGCGCTCCGGACCCGGTCGGTCGCGGCGAGGGGCGCCACCTCGCTCGCGACCTCCGCGAGGTCGCGGTGGTCGATGACGGCCTGCAGCTGGGCCGCGATCACCGCGAGCAGCCGGCGCTCGGAGGCGGCGAGATCCCTGCCGTAGAGCTCGAGCCGAGCGCGGTCGCCGACCGTGACGGTGGCCGGCGTGCGGGCGGGCTCGATCTCCCCGCTGCTCGCCACGACGCCGTCGTCGACGTGCCCGCCGTGGTCCGCGTCGTCGACGACCCGCGCGCCGTCGAGCCGGAACGCCTCGCGCGTGCGGTCGACGAGCGCCTGCAGCGCATCCTGCCCCCGCAGCACGTTGCCCGCGATCGTCTGCAGCATCTCCGACTCGGCGGCGGACCGCCGGGCGGCACGGCTCTCGCGCGCGGCGCGGTCGACGATGACGCTGACGAGGATCGCGATGACGACGTAGAGCACGATCGCGAGAAGGTGGGTCGGCCGCGCGATGGTGATGGTGTTGTAGGGCTCGACGAAGAGGAAGTCGAGCGTGACGCCGGAGAGCACGGCGGCCATGAGCGCGGGCCAGATGCCGCCGGTGAGCGCCACGACGACGACGAGCAGCTGGTAGCTGAGCACATCGCTCGTGATCGAGTCCGGCGACCGGAAGGTCAGCAGCAGCAGGGTGAGCAGCGGTCCGCCGAGCAGCGCGAGCACGAAGCCCGCGATCCGCCGCCGCAGGGTCAGCGCGCCGCCGAGCGGCGGGAGCGTGAACCGGCCGCCGGCCGCGCCGTGGTTGACGATGTGCACGTCGATGTTGCCGGCCTCGCGGATGACGGTGGCGCCGATGCCGGGTCCGGTGAGCAGGGCGGCGAGACGGCTGCGGCGGCTGACGCCGATGACGAGCTGGGTGGCGTTGACCGAGCGGGCGAAGTCCACGAGCGCACGCGGGATGTCCGCGCCGACGACCTGGTGGAAGGTGCCGCCGAGCTTCTCGACCAGGTCGAGCTGCTGGGCGAGCGCCGCCGGGTTCGGCCCGCTGAGCCCGTCCTGGCTGCTGACGTGGACCGCGAGGAGCTCCCCGCCGCCGGACCGGGCCGCGATCCGCGCGCCGCGACGGAGCAGCGTCTCGCCCTCAGGCCCTCCGGTGAGCGAGACGACGACGCGCTCGCGCGCCTCCCAGGTCGCGTCGATGCCGTGCTCGTCGCGATAGGTCTTCAGCGCCTGGTCGACCTCATCCGCCAGCCACAGCAGCGCGAGCTCGCGCAGCGCGGTGAGGTTGCCGAGCCGGAAGTAGTTCGACAGCGCCGCATCGACGCGCTCCGCCGGATAGACGAAGCCGCCCGACAGCCGGTCTCGGAGGGCCTGGGGGGCGAGGTCGACGACCTCGATCTGGTCGGCGCTGCGCAGCACCTCGTCGGGCACGGTCTCCCGCTGGGGGACCCCGGTGATCTGCTCCACCACGTCGTTGAGCGACTCGATGTGCTGGATGTTGACGGTCGTGATGACGGAGATGCCGGCGTCGAGCAGCTCCTCGACGTCCTGCCAGCGCTTGTCGTGCCGAGACCCCGGCGCGTTCGTGTGGGCGTACTCGTCGACGAGGGCGAGGTCCGGATGCCGTGCCAGCACCGCGTCGACGTCCATCTCGTCGAGCTCGACGCCGCGGTGCTCGATGCGTCGACGCTCGACCACCTCGAGTCCCTCGGCCACGCGGGCAGTCGCCGCCCGGCCGTGGGTCTCGAGCACGGCGACGACCACGTCCTTCGACTCGTCGCGGAGGCGCCGGCCCTCCTCCAGCATCGTGTAGGTCTTGCCGACGCCGGGGGCGGCGCCGAGCAGGATGCGCAGCCGCCCCCGGATCATGTGCTCAGTCCGCCAGCGCGTCGAGCGCGGCGTTGACCTGGAGGACGTTCACTGTCGGCTCGCCGAGATAGCCCGCGTCACGCCCCCGGCTGTACCGCGCGATGACCTTCTCGACCTCGTCGGCGGAGATGCCGCGCGCGTCGGCGATGCGGTCCACCTGGATGGCCGCGTACTCGGGGCTGATCTGCGGGTCGAGCCCGGATGCGGAGGCGGTGACGGCGTCGACGGGCACCTGGTCCTCACTCACGCCGTCGAACTCGGCGACCTGCTGCTTCCGCTCGGCGATGGCCTTGATCAGGTCGGCGTTCTCCGGGCCGTGATTCGAGCCGGAGGACGCGCCGCCATCGTAGCCATCGCCGGCCGCCGAGGGTCGAGGCTGCAGGTACTCGGGCAGCGGATCACCGTCCTTCGTGCTGAACGACTGGCCGATCAGCGACGAGCCGACGGTCTTCCCGTTCTGCCGGATGAGCGACCCGTTCGCCTGGGCGGGCAGGATCAGCTGGCCGACACCGGTGATCACGAGCGTGTAGACGATGCCGAGCACGACGGTCAGCAGCGCCATCGCGCGGACGGCGACCCACACGGTGCGTCCGGTGGATCGGGTGGAGGCGTTCATGTTCTCTCTCTCGTTCTTCGGGACGCGCGGCTCAGAAGCCGGGGATGAGGCGCACGAGCAGGTCGATGAGCCAGATCCCGATGAAGGGCGCGACGATGCCGCCGACCCCGTAGACGAGCAGGTTGCGCCCGAGGGTCTTCGACGCGTTCAGCGCGCGGTAGCGGACGCCGCGGAGGGCGAGCGGCACGAGCAGCACGATCACGATCGCGTTGAAGATGACCGCCGACAGCACGGCCGACGCCGGCGAGTGCAGCTGCATGATGTTCAGCGCCGCCAGCCCGGGGAACACGCCCATGAACATCGCCGGGATGATCGCGAAGTACTTGGCGATGTCGTTGGCGATCGAGAACGTGGTGAGGGCTCCGCGGGTGATGAGCAGCTGCTTGCCGATGCGGACGATGTCGATGAGCTTCGTCGGGTCGCTGTCGAGGTCGACCATGTTGCCGGCCTCCTTCGCGGCCGACGTGCCGGAGTTCATCGCGACGCCGACATCCGCCTGCGCGAGCGCGGGGGCGTCGTTCGTGCCGTCGCCGGTCATCGCGACGAGGCTGCCGCCCTCCTGCTCCGTGCGGATCAGGGCCAGCTTGTCCTCCGGCGTCGCCTCGGCGAGGAAGTCGTCCACACCGGCCTCGGCCGCGATCGCCTTCGCCGTGAGCGGGTTGTCGCCGGTGATCATGACGGTGCGGATGCCCATGGCGCGGAGCTCGGCGAACCGCTCGACGAGTCCGTCCTTCACGACGTCCTTGAGGTGCACGACGCCGAGGATGCGCCCTTCGCCGGACGCGGTCCGGGTCGCGACGACGAGCGGGGTGCCGCCCGACTGCGAGATGCGGGTCACGATCCGGTCCAGCTCCGCACGGACGGCTGGGCTCGTCGACGCCTCACCCACCCACTCCGTGACCGCCGACGTCGCTCCCTTCCGGATCGCACCGCCGTCCGGGAGGTCGAGGCCGCTCATCCGCGTCTGAGCCGTGAACGGCATCACCTGTGCGCCGGCGGGCGCATCGACGGGACCGCCGGCGAGCTCGACGACGCTGGAGCCCTCGGGGGTCGGATCCGCGAGGGACGACAGACGCGCGGCGTCGCGCAGCTCGTGGGCGGACACGCCCGAGAGCGGAGCGAACTCGCTCGCCCGTCGGTTGCCGTAGGTGATGGTGCCGGTCTTGTCCAGGAGCAGGGTCGTGACGTCGCCGGCCGCCTCGACGGCGCGGCCGGACATGGCGAGCACGTTGCGCTGCACGAGCCGGTCCATGCCGGCGATGCCGATCGCGCTGAGGAGCGCGCCGATGGTCGTCGGGATCAGGCAGACGAGCAGTGCGATGAGCACGGTGATGCTGACGGGCTTCGCCGCGTACGACGCGATCGGGTTCAGCGTGAGGGCGACGACGACGAAGATGATCGTCAGCGACGCGAGCAGGATCGACAGGGCGATCTCGTTGGGCGTCTTCTGGCGGGAGGCGCCCTCGACGAGCGCGATCATCCGGTCGACGAACGTCTCGCCGGGCTTCGAGGTGATGCGCACGACGACGCGATCCGAGAGCAGCCGGGTGCCGCCGGTGACGGCGCTGCGGTCGCCGCCGGACTCGCGGATCACGGGGGCGGACTCGCCGGTGATCGCCGACTCGTCGACGCTGGCGATGCCCTGGACGATGTCGCCGTCGCCGGGCACGAGCTCGCCGGCCGAGACGACCACGACGTCGCCGAGTCGCAGGTCGGCGGAGGAGACCTCCTCGATCCGCGCGCCGGTCGCGCCCGCATCGGCATCCGGACGGTAGTCGGCGACCCGGCGGGCGACCGTGCTCGTCCTCGTCTGGCGGAGCGTGTCGGCCTGCGCCTTGCCGCGCCCTTCCGCGACCGCCTCCGCGAGGTTCGCGAACAGCACGGTCAGCCAGAGCCAGACGGCGATGCCCCAGGTGAAGGATCCGGGCACGGCGGTGCCGCCCGACTCGGCAGGCCCGCCGAGGAACGGCTCCGCGATCGCCAGGGCCGTGGTGAGCAGCGCGCCGACCCAGACGATGAACATGACGGGGTTGCGCCACTGGAGGCGCGGATCGAGCTTGCGGAACGCGCCCGGGAGCGAGGAGACGAGCTGCGACCACGAGAACGCGCCGCGGGGCGCGCGGTCGTCGGACTGCGGGGCGGCGGGCGCCGGACTCGGCGCGCCGGTCGGAGTGAGGGTGGTGGACATGATCAGGACAGCCCTTCCGCCAGGGGACCCAGCGTGAGAACGGGGAAGAAGGTGAGCGCGGTGACGAGGATCGTCGTCGCGACGAGCAGGCCGACGAACTGCGGGCGATGGGTGGGCAGGGTGCCCGCGGTGGCCGGTGCCTTGTCCTGCTGCGCGAGGGATCCGGCCAGCGCCAGCACGAACACGATCGGCAGGAACCGGCCGAGCAGCATCGCGACCGCGAGCGCGGTGTTCATCCAGGGCGTGTTCGCCGTGAGCCCCGCGAACGCCGAGCCGTTGTTGTTCGACGCCGAGGTGAAGGCGTACAGCACCTCGGAGAGGCCGTGCACGCCGGGGTTCCAGATGCTGGTCTTCTCGACATCCGCACGGACCGCCGGGATGGCGAAGCTCAGCGCCGTGCCGAGCAGCACGAGCGCCGGCGTGATGAGGATGTAGATGCTCGCGAGCTTGATCTCGCGGGGCCCGATCTTCTTGCCGAGGTACTCGGGGGTGCGTCCGATCAGCAGGCCGGCGACGAACACCGCGATCACGGCCAGCATGAGCATCCCGTACAGCCCGGACCCGACACCGCCGGGGGCGACCTCGCCGAGCATCATGTTCAGCATCGGCAGCATGCCGCCGAGCGCCGTGTACGAGTCGTGCATCGAGTTGACGGCGCCGGTCGACGTGCCGGTGCTCGTCGTGCCGAACAGCGTCGACCCGAGGATGCCGAAGCGGGTCTCCTTGCCCTCCATCGCGCCGCCGGCGAGCTGCGGCGCGGTGCCGTGGCCGCCGAGCTCGAGCGCGCTGAGGATGACCAGCGAGGCGAGGAACAGCAGGCCCATCACCGCGAGGATCGCGGCGCCCTGGCGGCGGTCGCCGACGATCGTGCCGAACGTGCGCGGCAGCGAGAACGGGATGATCAGCATGAGCACGACCTGGAGCAGGTTCGTCCACGCGGTCGGGTTCTCGAACGGGTGCGCGGAGTTCGCGTTGAAGAAGCCGCCGCCGTTGGTGCCGAGCAGCTTGATCGCCTCCTGCGAGGCGACCGGCCCGCCGGGGAGACTCTGGGTGCCGCCGGCGATCGTCGTCACATCCGTGAACCCGTTGAAGTTCTGGATGACGCCGCCGACCATGAGCACGATCGCGGCGACCACCGAAAGCGGCAGCAGGATGCGGAACGTGCCGCGGATCAGGTCGACCCAGAAGTTGCCGATCGTGCCGGACCTCCGGTACGCGAGCCCTCGGACCAGCGCGACGGCGACGGCGATCCCGACGGCAGCGGACACGAAGTTCTGCACCGCGAGGCCGGCGAGCTGGACCGTGTAGCCGAGCGTGAGCTCCGGCGAGTACGACTGCCAGTTCGTGTTGGTGACGAAGGAGATCGCCGTGTTGAACGAGAGGTGCTCGGACGGCGCCGCGAGGCCGAGCGAGTAGGGCAGCCACTGCTGCACCCGCTGCAGCAGGTAGACGATCAGCACGCCGACGAGCGAGAACGCGAGCACGGCCCGCAGGTACGCCGGCCAGGACTGCTCGGCGCGGCTGTCGACGCCGAGCACGCGGTAGATGCCGCGCTCGAGACGCAGATCCTTGGAGCCGGTGTAGACGCGCGCCATGTAGTCGCCGAACGGGCGGTGCAGCACGCCGAGCACGAGGACGACCGTCAGCAGGGAGAGGACGCCGAACAGGATCGCCGGGGCGGACGTGTCGGGCATCAGAACCGCTCCGGCTTCACCAGGGCGATGACGAGATAGACGATGGCGGCGACACCCAGCGCGGCGGCGATCAGCTCGAAGACGATCACAGCTTCTCCACCGCCGTTCCGACGAGGGCGACGATCACGAACAGGGCGATCGCGCCGAGCACGTAGACGACGTCGAGCACAGCAGGACTCCGATCCGGGAGAGGACGAGCATCCCGATCGGGAGGCCGGGCGCACGAGGCGCGAGTCCGATGGAACACTCCCGCGGCACCGCCGGCGGCCGTCCTAACGGAAGCCATACGGCCCGCGGCGGAAGCCTCACGGCATCCCTACGCGGAGGGGGGCTCCCGCGCACCGCCGCCCGGGGGGCGGCCTACTTCTCCGCGCCGACCAGCCCGCGGACGAAGTACTTCTGCAGGAAGAGGTAGGCCACCACGACCGGCACCACCGCGATGAGCGACGCCGCCGTCGCCGCCGGGAGGTTGCTGGTCTGCAGGGAGAAGAACGAGGCGATCGCCGGTGCGATGGTCCTCGTCGACGGATCGGTCAGGATGTAGCCGGACATCGCGTACTCGTTCCAGACGCCGACGCCGGTGATGATCGCCACCGTGGCCGTCACCGGACGCAGCATCGGGATCACGACCTGGAGCAGCAGCTGGAATCGGTTCGCGCCGTCGATGAGGGCGGCCTCCTCGACCGAGATCGGCAGGGTGCGCATGAACGAGGCGTAGAGGAAGATGCTCAGCGGCAGTCCCCCGGTGACCATCACGAGGATCTCGCCCCAGTACGTGTTCAGCGCCCCCAGGTCCGCCAGCAGGCTGTACAGCGGAACGAGGATGCTCAGCGCCGGCACCATCATCAGCCCGACGATGAGCGCCAGGATGCCGCGGTTGAGACCCGACGCCCGTCTGGCGAGCGGGTATGCCGCGAACGCGCCGATCAGGCAGACCAGCAGCGTCGAGACGATCGCGATGACCGCGCTGTTGCCCATGGCGCGGAGGATGCCGGCCTGCTCGATCGCGGCTCCGAAGTTCGCCCAGTCGACCGAGCCGAACGGGAACGAGAGCTGCGGCGACAGGTCGGTCTTCGACTTCAGTGACGTCGTGAGGGCGACGTAGAACGGCACCAGCTGGATGAGGACGACGACGAGCACGAACGCGCCGATCGCCATGCCGACCAGGCGGCGGGGAAGTGCGGCATTCACAGCTGCTCCAGTCGTCGACGGTTGAGTGCGGCGTTCGCGACGACGGTCAGCACCGCGATGATGAGGAAGAGGGCGACGCCCATCGCCGCGGAGTAGCCCGCGGCCTGGTTCGCGAAGTACGTCTTGCCGATCAGCGTCGACACCGACGCGGTCGAGGTCCCCGGGCCGCCGCCCGTGAGGATCTGGATGACGTCGAACAGCTTCAAGCCGCCGATGAGGTTCAGCACCACGCTGGTCGCGAAGGCCGGCTGCAGGAGCGGCAGCACCACGAATCGGAACCGCTGGCCGGCGGAGGCCCCGTCGAGCGTCGCCGCCTCGATGTACTCGGGCGAGATGGACTGGAGCCCCGCGAGGTAGATGATCATCGACGTGCCGACGAACTGGATCGTGTTGACGGCCACGATGATCGATACCCCGGCGCCCGGGTTCGCCAGCCACGCCTGCCGTTGCCCGCCGAACGCGACCACGATGTCGTTCAGCGTGCCGTTGTTGTACTGGAACAGCAGGTAGTAGAAGGTGCCCATCACGATCGGGGAGACCAGCACCGGCAGGTAGATGATCGTGCGAGCCACGGCGCGCCCCCGCATCTTCCGATCCAGTGCGAGCGCCAGGCCGAGGCCGAGGACCTGCTGCAGGACGGTGGAGCCGATGCCGTAGACGAACGTCACGCCCAGCACGGATCGGAAGGTCTCATCCGTGAACAGCCGGGCGTAGTTGTCCAGGCCCACCCAGGCGCTCTCGGGGCTGTAGCCGTCCCAGTCCGTGAACGACAGGGAGAGCCCGCGGAACAGCGGGTAGATGGTGAACACCCCGAACAGCACCAGCGCGGGCAGGTAGAGCAGGTTCACGCTCGCGCCCCGGAACGCGCGCCGGCGGGGCGCGCGGGGCAGTGCGGCGGTTCTCGCCGGAGCGGCGGCGGTCATCGGGTCTCCTCCTCGTCGAGGCCGGGCGCGGGAGGCCGTTGATCCGGCCGCCCGCGCCCGGTCGGTGCTACTTGGACTGCTTGTACAACGTGGCGAAGTCGCCGGCCATCTTCTCCGTGCCCTGAGCCGGGCTGGTCTGCCCGGCGATGACGCCATCGGCGGTCGTCACGACGGTGTCCCACATGCCGTTCGGCAGCGAGACGCGGTCGAAGAACGGGTGCAGCGGCACTGCGCCGGACTTGACGTACTCCTCGTACGGCGCCGTCAGCGGTCCGAGGTCCGCCGTCGCGTCGGTCAGCCCAGGGGGGTTCCCGACCGCCTTCGCCAGCGCGGTCATGTTCTCCGGCTGCGCGAGGAACGCCAGGTACTGCTTCGCGACGTCGAGGTGCTTCCCGGCCTTCGACGCGCCGAAGGCGGTGTCCTCGCCGCCGATCAGGTACGGGTCGCCGTTCCCGGTGACGGGAGGCACCGGGATGTACGTCAGCTTCGCGTCGGGTGCGTACTTCCAGGCGGAGTTGATGAGCGAGTTGCTCGACAGCGCGAACGCGCCCTTGCCCTCGGCCAGGGCGCGTGCCATGTCGTCACCGGTAGCGGACGTGTAGTCCGGGTTGGTCCACCCGTCGGTGCGCATCGTGTTCAGCACATCGAGGAGATCCTGGTAGGCCCCGTCCTGGAACTCGCCGGCGGAGAACTCGTCGAGCTGCTTGTCGCTGAACGCGCCCGGAGCGAGCCAGTCGATCACGTTGCCGGCGGAGCCGTCCTTCGAGCCGGCGAGGTAGAACGGCGTCACCCCGGCCGCCTTCACCTTCGACGCGGCCGCTTCGACGCCGGACCAGGTGTCCAGCGTCGCGGGGTCGACACCGGCCTGCTCGAGCACGGTCGTGTTCACGATCAGCCCCGACGTGGCGGCGGTGACGGGAAGGGCGTAGAAGTGCCCCGACCCGTCCTTCATCGCCGGTGCGAGCACCTCGTTGAAGTTCTTCGCCCACTTCTCCTCGTCCAGCGGCGCGAGGAACGACCCGTATCGCAGCAGCGACCATCCGTGGGTAGCCCACAGGTCGGGGGCGTTGCGGGCCGCGAGGCGGACCTTCATCTGGGACTCGTAGTCGTTGCCGCCGGTCTTCAGGTCGATGGTGACACCGGGGTGCTGCTTCTCGAACGCGGCGGTCTGGGTCTTCAGCACGGCGTAGAGGGGCGAGTCCGACGACTGCGCCGTCTGGAACTCCAGGGTCTGATCGCCGGATCCGGAACCGGATGCGCTGCATCCGGACAGTGCAGCCGCGACCGTGACCGCGGCGCCGGCCGCAACGAGCGCGGCGAGGGAACGTGACTTCATCGTCGTCTTCTCCAGGGGAGTCGGAAGCGGCCAACCGGCCGTGGTCGGGAAACTTACCCGAGTAAGTTCAGAACGGCAAGCCTCGCGATTGCAGGGTTGACGCGGGTAAGTCGTGATGTGAGACTGACCGACCGACGCGGTCACGCCGATGCGGCCGCGCGCACGACGAAGGGCCAAGATCCATGGCATTCACCCTCGGCATGGTCGGCGCGGGACAGTTCTCCGCCCACTTCGCCTCCCTGTTCCAGCTGCATCCGGGCATCTCGGCCGTGTACGCCACCGACGTCATCCCGGCGCGTGCCGAGAAGCTCGTCCGGGACGTCGGACTCGCCGGCACGTATCCCGACCTCGACGCGATGCTCGCCGATCCCGGCATCGACGCCGTCGCGATCTTCACCCAGCGGTGGACCCACGGTCCGCTCGTCGTCCGCGCCCTTCGGGCCGGCAAGCACGTCTACTCCGCCGTGCCGATGGCGGTCACCGCAGACGAGATCGCCGAGATCATCACCACCGTGGAGGAGACCGGGCTGACCTACATGATGGGCGAGACCAGCGAGTACAACCCGGCGACGGTCTTCGCGAGGAAGAAGGTCGCCGACGGCGCGTTCGGACGGGTCTTCTACCTCGAGGGCGACTACCTGCACGACATGGACCTCGGCTTCTACGACGCCTACCGCTTCAGCGGCGGCGACGACTGGCGCGCCACCGCCTCGTATCCCCCCATGTGGTACCCGACGCACTCCATCGGCGGGGTGCTGGGGGCGATCCCGCAGCACGCCACGAGCGTCAGCTGCATCGGCATGCGCGACCACCTGGACGACGGCGTGTTCGACGAGTCGGTCAGCATGTTCGGCAACGACTTCTCCAACATGACCGCGCTGTTCGAGCTCAGCGAGGGCGGGTCGATGCGCATCAACGAGTTCCGTCGCGTCGGATACCCCTCGCACCTGCGCGAGAGCCGATTCCGCTTCTTCGGCACCGACGGCAGCTTCGAGCAGCTGGCCACCACCTCGCTCTGGCAGGACAAGCACGGCGCCACCGACGTGTCCGAGCTCATCGCGACGAGGCCCACGCTCTCCGAGGACGACCCGCTGCTCGCCGATGTGTCGCCGGCGCTGCGCAGCGCGTTCGTCAGCGGCCATGCCCCAATCCACGACGACCTCACGGTCCGGCTCCCGGACAGCTTCGCGGTGGCCCCGAACGGGCATGAGGGCAGCCACCAGCTGCTCGCGGACGACTTCATCCACGCCGTCAGCACCCGCACCCTGCCGACCGTCAACGCCTGGGTCGCGGCCCGCTACACGCTCCCGGGGCAGGTCGCGCTCGAATCCGCACGTCGCGGCGGCGAGCGGCTCCCCATCCCCGACTTCGGCGACGCCCCGGTCCCGGTCGGCAGTCCGCTGCCCGCCGCCGTCGCACTCGACGCCGTACAGTGACCGCGAGGAGGCGGATCGCGTGAGCAATGACCCCCAGCTCGGTCGGAAGGCGACCCGGCGCGACGTCGCGCTTCGAGCGGGTGTCAGTGACGCGGTCGTCTCCTACGCGCTGAACGGCGGCGGGTCCGTGGCACCGGCGACCGCCCGCAGGGTCCTGCAGGCGGTCGCCGAGCTCGGCTACCAGCCGAACCTGTCCGCCAGAGCTCTCCGATCCGGATCCACGCGCACCTTCGCGCTCATCGCCCCTGGTGGTGAGAACCGGGTGTTCACCAATCCGTTCTTCACCGAGTTCGCCTCGGCCGTCGAGGACAGCGCGTCCGCCCGCGGGTACGCGCTCCAGATGTCCTCCACCGGCACGAGCTCCATGCTGCAGCGCGTCAGGGACTTCGCCGCCCGGCAGGTCGACGGAGTGCTCATCGTCCCCGGCGAGGCGGTCGAGCCCCAGCGCCTCGACGCCGTCGGCGTGCCGTGGCTCCAGCTGAACATGGCCCGTCCGGTGGCCGGGGTCCACAGCATCGGCCCCGACCTGCTCGCCGGAGCCATCACGGCCGTGCGCCATCTCCTCGACCACGGGCACCGCGACATCGCGTTCCTCGGAGAGACCTTCGAGACCCCGCCGGAGCTCCGCCATGTCGGCTGGCTCCAGGCGTGCGAGCAAGCCGGCGTCGACTCGCGCGTCGCCATCGCCACCCCGTTCACCCGCGAGGGCGGCTACGCCTCCGGGAGGCTGCTGACGCAGCTCGCCAACCGCCCGACCGCGGTGTTCGCCGCGTCGGACATGATCGCCCTCGGCCTGCTGCGCGCCCTCCACGAGGCCGGCCTGCGAGTGCCCGAGGATGTCGCGGTGGTCTCCTTCGACGGATCGTGGGAGGCCGAGTACGCGTGGCCGTCGCTGACGTCGCTGCGGCAGCCCATCGAGAAGATGGCGGAGGCCTCCGTGTCGCGGCTGCTCGACCTCGGCGAACCCCGCCACGAGAGCTTCGTCGGCGAGCTGGTGCTCCGTCACTCCTGCGGCCCCCACTGACCGCAGAACGGCGATCCGCCGGAACCGGCGATGATGGTCGCGTGGACACCGGAGTCACGACCACCCTGACGGTCTTCGCCTTCAATCTCTGGCATGGCGCGACGCGCGTCCCGGACGGGGTGGCGCACGCCGCCGCGGTGATCCGGGAGGTCGGCGCCGACATCGCGCTGCTGCCGGAACGCGGTGAGGCGACGACGGCCATCGCGCACGCGCTCGGTTGGGTGCCGACCGGCGAACACGCGGCGACGGACACCGATACCGGTGTGATCTCGCGCCTGCCGATCATCGAGCGGGCGCCGGTCGGCGAGCGCTGGACGAAGGTCGTCGTCGATGTCGACGGCACCGAGGCGGCCGTCTACGGCGGCCACCTGGAGTACCGCTGGTACGCCGAGAACCTGCCACGCGGCTACGGCGCGGGCGGCCCGTCGGCAGGGACCCCGCCGGCGTGGTCGGCCTGGGGCCGGCTCGACGGCCCGGTCACCGACGTCGACGCGATCCTCGCCGTCGATGCGCGTTCCGGCCGGGTCGAGAGCGCGCGCGAGCTCGTCACGGACGCCGCGGCCGAGCGGGCACGGGGTCGGCTGGTCGTCGTCGGCGGCGACTTCAACGAGCCGTCGGCCCGGGACTGGACGAGTGCGACCGCCGACCGGGCCGACCATCACGGCGCGGTCGTGCCGTGGCCCACCACCCGCGTGCTCGAGGATGCAGGACTCGTCGATGCCTGGCGGGCCGCGCACCCGGATCCCGTCACCCACCCCGGGTACACCTGGCCCGCCGGAGCGTCTGCAGCAGACCTCGCCGACCTCACCTGGTCGGCCGAGGCCGACGAGCGCGACCGGATCGACTTCGTCCTCTTCGCGCCCGATCGCCGCCTCGAGCTGACGGAGGTGCACGTGGTCGGGCCCCGCACCTCCGTCGTGCGCGGCGCCCGCGTGATCGACGAGAGCGCGGACGACATCGTCGAGACCCGCGCTGTCTGGCCGAGCGATCACCGCGGCGTGCTCACCCGCTTCGATGTGACCGGTCCGCCGGTCGCCTGAGGCAGACCGACTCACCCGCGCGCGAGCTCCTCTGCTGCACGACGTGCCGGGGCACGTCGCACGGCCGCCGGCAGTCCGCGCTCAGACCCGGCGGAACGGAACCCCGAGGAGGTCGGCGACGGCGCGGTAGTCGGACGCGCGGTGCCCGATCGACAGCGACCAATGGTGGCCGATGCCGGTCTGGCTCCACTCGTCGACCCACTCCCCCGGGTCGCGGGCGAAGTCGACGCGCGACGTGGTGTTGCCGATCTCCAGCAGCGGGCCGGGTACGACCTCGCCCTCCGACGCGATGAGCGCGAGCGTGCCGTCGCGGTCCTGGCCGAGGCCGAGCAGGGTCACCGGGCCGTGCCGCACGTCGAACTCCACCGACACGCCCCAGCCGCGCTTGCCGTGATAGACCCCGAGACCGCGGAGCAGCGGGTCGCGGGCCGACACGGCGAGGTGCGCGGGACCGTCGTGCCCCATCTCGACCACGCCGGACTCGAAGTCGAGGGCCTGGATCTCGCAGAACGAGCCGCCGGCACCCGACACCTGGGTGATGAGCTGCGCCACCGTGGTGCGCAGCTCGTACTCGCCCGACGCGGGGATCCCGCGCGCGGTCAGCAGGGATGCGCCGAGGATCATGCCCGCGGCGAGGCGCTCGTGCTGCTCGCCGTCGAGCCCGCGGTGGTAGTAGGCGAGGCTGTCGAGCTCGAAGTCGTCGACGAGCCGGTCCAGGCCGACGGAGACCCGGGCGCCCCACGCGAAGTCCTCGTCGTCGACCGACGGGTCGACGTCGAAGATCTCGCGGGCGAGCGACACGCGGTCGTCGGCCTCCCGCGTCGTCACCGACTCCACGCGCTGGCGGAGGTCGTCGAACTCGAGCACCTCCACGTGCGAGCCGAACGTCGTCGGCAGCAGGGTGAGGTCGGTCGACACGTCGAGCATGCCCGGGTAGAGGTGCCCCATCAGACCGTGCCGCGCGCGGCGGAGTCGTGCCCGCACGTCGGCGGCCCGCACCCAGGCGCCGATGCGCTGCCACGCCGACTCCTGCCGCAGCCACCCGGACACCGACCGGAACGGGATGCCGGCGCGACGGAACACGTTGCCGATCTCCGGGATCGGGCACTGTCCGCAGAACGCCAGCCAGTCTCCCGTGCCGAACGCGGCGTGGTCCATCCGCTCGGCGGGCTGCAGGTCGATGACCAGCACCGGCGCACCGGTGCGCTGGGCGATGGGCAGCACCATCGAGGAGGTCAGGTACGTGGCGACGAACATCACGAGCAGGTCGCAGTCGGCCTCCCGCAGCCGCTCGGCGGCGACGCCGGCCTCCTGCGCGTCCGAGACGAACCCGGCGTCGACGATGTCGGCATCGAGCGCCCGGAACCGCTCGGCGACGTACGCCGCCGAGCGTTCCAGCTGCGGCAGGAGGTCGGGGAACTGCGGCCAGTAGGCGCCGAGCCCGCCCGAGACGAGCCCGATCCGGGTCGCGCGGCGCGTGCGGACGGGCAGCAGCTCGGCCGCCTCCGGTCGTGCGGTGGTCATCGGATCTCTCCTCCGGTCGCGGCGGCCGGACCGGCTGAGGCCGGGCGGCGCTCGAGGCGCACCGGGCCGTACAGGCCGGTGCGGAGCTGGGACGGCACGTGGAACGAGCTCTGCGTCGCCTCGGCGTAGCGCGGCCCGAGGGTGCCGAAGAGGGTGATGGCGATCTCGTGGCGCCCGGCGCCCGGCGCCGACAGGTCGAAGCGGTAGGGAGCGCAGAACGCGGACGCGACCCTCGCGCCGTCGACCTCGATCGCGACGGCGCCGCGGAGGCGCCCGAGGTCGAGGTGCAGCGCGTCGCCGTCGGTCTCGACCTCAGCGACGTACCGCACCGCGCCACTCCAGCTCGCGAGGCCCTGGTCCGACCAGTCCTCGAACCGGGCGGGCGCCGTCGCCGTGCGCACGACCAGCGGTCCCGCCCACGCCGCGCCGGCCGCGGCGAACGGCCGCGGCGGCAGCTCGACCCGCAGCAGGGCCGGTGCGTCCGGCACGACCGCCGGGCGGACGGTGCGGCCGTCGAGGATCGCGGGCACGCCGTCGACCTCCGCGGCGGCGGCATCCGCCGTCAGCTCGACCGATACGGTGCCGGCCGGAAGGAGCGCCTCGAAGACGGCCGGCCGGGGCTCCACCGAGACCGCGGCCTCGACGGCGACGGAGGGCTCGCCGAGCTCCGGCGGTCCCGTCAGCCAATGGGCAGCCGGCAGCGGGTGCGGCCGCCGCGCCGCGCGGGCGTGCGTGGTGCCGCCGCTCCGCTCCGGCAGCAGCACCACCGGGCCCGCGTCGGCGCCCACCGACCAGCTCCGGTCGCTCACCACCGCGACCGCGCCGTCGCCGGCGGCGAGCACGAGGTCGACGAAGAGCGGCGTCGTCGCGCGCACGTCCTCGGCGATCACGACCAGCTCGTGCGAGCCGGCCGGCACCGCGCCGAGCTCGTGTGTGAAGTACATCGGGATCTCGCCGAGACCGCCCTCGTAGTACTCGACCTTCTCCTGGCGTGCGACCGGCCGGCCGTCGAGCAGGACCGTGAGCGCGTTGGGCGCGCCCGTCACGATCCGGGCGGACGCGGCCGCGGCCGGGAGCTCGAACGCGCGGCGGAAGGTGGCCGTGCCGCCCTCGATGCCGCGGTCGCCGGCGCCGATGAACTCGGGCCGCGGAACTCGGCGACCGGCACGGTCGACGGCGAGCGCGACCGTGATCCGAGACGGAGCGCGGCCGCCCGCGGCGAGCGCGTCATCGCCCTCGATCGCGTACTCCAGCACGGCGACGCGCTCCGCGAGCCGGACCCGCACGGTCGTGTCGTACCCGTCGTCGTCCGCCTCGAGGGCGTGCCCGTCGACGCGGATGCGGGTGTGCAGCGGCGCCGAGACGGTGAGGTCGTACTCCCCCGGCTCCGGCACGCGCAGGATCGTGCGAAGCGCCACGATCTCGCCGGGTGCGGGCGCGGGATGCGAGAGCTGCTCCTCGGCGATGAAGCCCTTCGGGTCCTGCCGGGAGCCCGTGGCGCCGTCGCGGCCGGTGACGGCGGAGAACCGCTGGAGCGTCCACGCCGGCTCGGTCGCGAGCGGCTCGCCCGCGAGGATGCGCTCGGCGCGCGCGGCGTCGATCGGCTCGGGCGCGTCGGCCGCGGCCATCGGACCGGCCACGAGCACCTCCTGGCCGAAGGTCACCCGCACCGGCTCGCGCGTGTCGCCGTCGACGAGGTCGAGGCTCCAGAGCTCGAGCGGGACGTCGTCCGCGCTCGGAGGCAGTGCGAAATCGCCGCGGCGGTTGTCGAGCGTCGGCACGAGGGCCTGCGTCCACTGCACCGCGACCGCGTCGCCGGTCGCCGCGGCGCGCGGATCGCCGTCCGCCGGCGCCGCGTCGTCGCGTCGGCCGGCGCGCCAGACCACCAGGGTCATCGGCGCACCGCCGTCCACCTCCACGATCGAGTCGTCGCCGTCGTCGCGCACTCGGGCCGCGGTGCGCGCCCCGGTCGCCGGATCCCAGAGCTCGGCCTCGGCGACCGGCCCCGCGATGCGCAGCTCGATCGCGTCGGCGTAGCGCGCGGCGTCGAAGTCGATGTCGTCCCAGCCCGACGCGCCCTCGCCGGTCCGCAGCGGGAAGGCGGTCGCGTTGGGGAAGGCACCGGGCACGAGCGCGACGGCCGTGTCGCCGTCGCGGCGGACGCGCACCGCGGTCGGTGCGGTGGCGAAGCGCGGCGCGGACGCGATCGCGTGCACTGCGGCATCCGGATCGGCGACGACCTCGAGCCGCGGATGGGCGGCGAGCGCCGCGACCGCCTCGTCGGCCTCGGACACCGGAGCGGCGGCGGACGACCCGCTCCCCACGGCCTGCCGGGGGGCCGACCCGACGACGACCACGCGGCCGCCGACGTCGAGGAGCGCGGTGAGTCGACGTGCGACGTCGGCGGTCATCCGCTCCACGTCGGGCACGAGCACGGTGCGGAAGCCGAAGCCGTTCACCGCGAGCGCGCCGTCGATCGGCTCCGAGCGGACGAGCGAGTCGTCGTCGACCACGTCGAAGTCGATGCCGGCGCGGTCGAGCAGCCCGGGCTGCGCGCGGAACCAGTCGTTCTTGCCGGCGAGCCGCAGGTAGGCGCGCTGCGCCGCGTCGACGCCGTGGTGCTCGGCGCCGATGTCGCCTTCGCCGAAGTGGTCGACGGGGAGGGTCGGCGGCAGCTCGGCGGAGATCGAGCTCGCCGGGTAGAGCAGCGCGACATCGACCTCGTGCCGGCCCCAGGTCATGAGCGCGCACACGCGCGCCACCGCCCGCGCGAACTGCGGGTACACGTCCCAGTACGGCTGCCGGAAGTCCGTCGACGGCGGTGCCCACTCGAACCAGCCGGCGGCGAGCCCGTAGTAGCTGGCATGCGGGTTGTAGAGCGTGCCGCCGCTGCGGACGAACGGGATCAGCCAGTCCCAGATCTCCTCGAGCGTGCCGCCCCACCCGCTCGAGTGGAACGACTCGACCCAGACCCGGCCGTGGTCGTAGAGGTCGGCCATCGAGGAGTGCACGCGGGCGTCGCCCTCGTGGTCGCTGCCGACCGCGTCGAACCAGCGGTGCGTGGCGAAGTAGTCGCCGTAGAGCTGCAGACTCTGAGTCGGGATGCCGGCGCGCGCCGGATTGGTCTGGTCGGCGCCGAGCAGCATGCCGCGCTCGCGGTGCCATTCGCCCATCGGACGGAAGAAGGCCTCCTCGGCGAGCGTCGTGCGCACGCGGTGGTAGTCGGCCCGCACCCGCGCGGCGGCATCCGATCCCTCCTGCCACAGGGCGGGCATGACGTCGAGCAGGTCGTAGCCGGTCTCGGCGACGAAGCGGTCGGCGAACCCCGCCGACCAGGTCGGCATGGCGGGGAGCTCATCCTGGAAGCTGCCGACGATCGTGCTGCCGAGGTGCTCGGGAACCCGGCGCTGGTACTCGCCGTGCACGAAGTCCATGAGCCGGTCGACGGCGCTCCGGTCGAGGTAGTCGAACGCGGTCTCGCGCCAGGCGACGACGCGGACTCGGGCCGGCCGGGGCGCGTCGGCGATGCGGCCGTCGGCGTCGAGCCGCCAGCGCGGCCACCCGCCGTCGTCGTCGGGCTCGGTCGACCAGACGCCGAGCAGGTGCTCGCGCGGCTCCTGCGGCACCGTGCCGTCGGACGCGACCTCGACCACGTGCGTCGCGAGCCGGCGCCCGGCGCTCTCAGGGTGGGCGGCCGTGATGCGCCCCTGGATGTTCGCGCCCGAGAAGCCGATCTGGTCGTAGAACCACAGACGCATCCCGCGTGAGCGAGCCTCGTCGCAGGCGAAGCGGAACAGCTCCCACCAGCGCTCCGAGAACCACGCGGGGTCGTCGGGCATCGCGCCGTAGGTCGGCCCGGACGGCGCGAGGTTCATGAGCACGATGTCGAAGACGCCGCCCTCGGCGAAGCGCCGCAGCTGGTCGGCGACCCCCTCCTCGGTGATCGGGGCGCCGCTCCACCACCACAGCGGCGTCGGGCCGTACTCGGTGGGCGGGGTCTCGAAGCGCTGGACGAGCGCGGGATCGAACACGGGAGTCACTCTCCGGTCGGGGTGGTGGTCGGGGTGGTGGTCGGTGCCGGGTGGCGGGCGGGGAGGCGCATGCGGCCGCCGGCGGTCACGACGCCGCCGCCGTCTGCTCGACCGACCAGGGATCGCCGTCGGCGCCGGACTGCTCGAGCAGCACCCGCTGGGATTCCAGCAGACGGTGCCGCTCGGCGCGCCGGCGCTCCTGCGCGACCGGGTCGGGCACGGGCGTCGCCGCCTGCAGCCGCTGCGTGTACGGATGCTCCGGGTGGAGCGCGATCCGGTCGGCGTCGCCGAGCTCGACGATCTCGCCGCCGAGCAGCACCGCCGTGCGGTCGCTCATGTGCCGGACCACGCCGAGGTCGTGGCTGATGAAGAGGTAGGCGACGCCGGTGCGCTCCTGGATCTCCTTGAACAGCGCGAGCACCCGCGTCTGCGTGGTCATGTCGAGCGCGCTGGTCGGCTCGTCGCAGATGATGAGCTCCGGCTCGAGCGCGAGCGCCCGCGCGATCGCGATGCGCTGCCGCTGGCCGCCCGAGAACTCCCGGGCGAGCCGCGAGCCGGCGTCGGCGGGGAGGCCGACCGCGTCGAGCAGCCGGGCGACGGTGCCGCGGGCGTCGCGACGCCCGACGGCGCGGAGCGGCTCGCCGAGGATGTCGGCGATCGTCATCGACGGGTTCAGCGACGAGTAGGGGTCCTGGAAGACGACCTGGATGCCGGCGGCCTCACGGCGCCGGCGGGCGCGCGGCATGCCCGAGATGGTGGTGCCGCGGAACTCGATCGACCCGCCCGTCACCGGTGCGAGCCCGAGCACCGCCCGCCCGATAGTGGTCTTGCCCGACCCGGACTCGCCCACGAGGCCGAGCGTCTCGCCGCGGGCGACGTCGAACGAGACGCCGCGGATCACCGGCACGGTGCGGCGGAACCCGGCGGGGAACGCGACCTCGAGGTCCCGCACGCGCAGGAGCGGCTCAGGCGACACGGTCGTCCTCCTCCGGGCTCATCGTCGCGGCGAGCAGCTCTCGCGTGTACGGATGCTGCGGGCTCGCGAACAGCGTCCGCACGTCCGCGGTCTCGACGACGCGGCCCTCGCGCATGACGCTCACCGTGTCGCAGAGGTCTGCCACCACGCCGAGGTTGTGGGTGACCAGGATCATGCCGAGTCCGCGCTCGTCGCGGATCTCGCGCAGCAGGTCGAGCACGTCGGCCTGGATGGTCACGTCGAGTGCGGTGGTCGGCTCGTCGGCGAGGATCAGGTCCGGATCGGCGGCGATGGCGCCGGTGATGAGCACCCGCTGGGCCATGCCGCCCGAGATCTGATGCGGGTACAGGTCGAACACGCCCTTCGGATCGCGGATGCCGACGCGCGCCAGCAGCTCGAGCAGGTGGCCGCGCGCCTGCTGCCGGCTCAGCGTCGTCGCGGCGCGCAGCCCGACCACGAGCTGCTGCCCGACCGTCAGCGTCGGGTCGAGGTTCGACATCGGCTCCTGCGGCACGTACGCGATCCGGCGGCCTCGCACCGCGCGGAGCGCGGCCCGGTCGCCGAGCAGCTCGGCGCCGTCGAAGCGCACCGAGCCCGCCGCGATCGCCTCCCTGGGCAGGATGCCGAGGGCCGAGAACACCGTCTGCGACTTGCCCGACCCCGACTCGCCGACGAGACCGTGGATCTCGCCGCGGCGCACGGTGATGTCGACGCCGCGCACGACCTCGCTCACCCCTGCGGCCGTCGGGTAGGCGACATGCAGGTCGCGGATCCGCAGCAGCGCCGCACCCGCGTCCGGCGTCGAGGCCGGCGCATCCGGGGACGCCGGACGGCCTTCGACCGCGCCCTCCCCGCCATGCCCGTCGGACCCTGCGACGAGCGACGCGCGCACCGCCGCCCGCTCGGCGCGCCGGAGGGCGCGCGGCGCCGACGACACCTGCAGCACGTCGCGCAGCGCGTTGCCGAGCAGCACGAGGGCGAGCGTGGTGATGCTGATGAGCAGGGTCGGCGCGACCACCGCGCCCGGGTTCGTGTAGATGCCCTGGAACGACGACTGCAGGATGCCGCCCCACGACGCGTCGCGCGGGTTGCCGAGCCCGAGGAACTCCAGCCCCGCCTGGATGCCGATGCCGGCCGCGAGCACGAACGAGCTCTGGATGATGACGGGCGCGCGCACGGCGGCGAGCACGTGCCGGAAGATGATGCGCAGGTCGGAGAGCCCGCTCACCCGTGCCGCGTCGATGTACAGCTCCTGCCGCACCTGCACCACGACCGCCCGCACGAGCCGGTAGTACGACGGCGCGATGAGCAGGCCGAACACCGCCATGGCCAGGAGGATCGACGGCCCGATCACGGTGTAGAGCGCGATCAGCAGCACCGTGCCGGGCAGCGCGAGGATCACATCCGAGATCCAGCCGGCGAGGCGCTCGGTCCAGCCGCCGAAGAAGCCGGCGAGCAGCCCGGCCGTGACGCCGACGAGCACCGACACCACGAGCACCACCACGCAGGCGAGCATCGTGCCCCGGGTCGCCCAGAGCAGCCGGGAGAGGATGTCGCGGCCGGCCGCGTCGCCGCCGAGCACGAAGTCGCTCGTGAACGGCTTCGCGTTGGTGAGCTCGATGCGGGTGAGGTTCTGGTCGAACGGCGCGATGAGGGGCGCGATCACCGCGACCACGACGATCGCGGCGAGGAACACCAGGCACACGACCGCCAGCGGGCTGCGGAGGATTCGGCGCACCAGCGACGAGCGGCGGGGCGCCTCCGCCGACAGGGCGGCACCGGCCGAGCCGGCGGCGATCTGCTCGACGCTCATGCGGCCGCCCTCGCCTTCGGGTTGATCC
Source organism: Schumannella sp. GW821-FHT10F01 (assembly GCF_058809295.1). Classification (NCBI taxonomy): domain Bacteria; kingdom Bacillati; phylum Actinomycetota; class Actinomycetes; order Micrococcales; family Microbacteriaceae; genus Schumannella; species Schumannella sp. GW821-FHT10F01. The sequence continues at coordinate 328,414 of NZ_JBXASM010000001.1, read as the reverse complement.
ATGCCGCCACGAGATCCGCGAGCAGGTTGACCACGACCACCACCACGATCGTGAAGAGCACGCAGCCCATCACGGCCGGGATGTCGCCCTGCTGCGCCGTGGAGACGGTGAGGTCGCCGACGCCGGGGAGGGCGAAGATCCGCTCGATGAGCACGACGCCGCCGAGCAGGCCGATCGTCTGGAGCCCGAGGATCGTGAGCCCCGGGCCGGCGGCGCTCCGCAGCACGTGGCCGAACACGATGCGGCGCTCGCTGACGCCGCGGCTGCGCAGCGTGCGCACGAAGTCCTGGTTCAGCACGTCGGCGACGGCCCCTCGGAACTGCTGGGCCGACCCGCCGACCGATCCCACCAGCACCGACAGCACGGGCAGCACGAGAGCCACGAGCCAGCCGCCCACGCTGACCGACGGCGACACGTAGCCCGTCGCCGGCAGCCAGCGCAGCGACACGGCGAAGCCGAGCACGAGCAGGATCGCGACGATGAACCCGGGCACGGCCGACCCGAGCACGCTGAGGAACTGCAGCACGCGGTCGATCCATCCGCCGTAGACGGCCGCGGCGACGCCGACGAGCACGCTCACGACGGCGGTGAGCAGCAGGATGATCGCCGCGAGGCTGGCCGTGACCGGCACCCGTGTGGCGAGCATGCTCGTCACCGGCTCCTGGGTGAAGTAGCTCTGGCCGAGCGACCCGCTGAACAGGTCGCCCAGCCAGTGCAGATACTGCACCAGCACCGGCTGGTCGAGCCCGAGCTGCACCACCTTCTCGTGCACGGTCTCCTGCGTCGCCTCCTTGCCGAGGATGGCGCGCGCGATGCCGGGTCCGTTGCTGAAGATCAGCACGAAGGTCGTCAGGGTGACGACGACGGTCAGCACCACCGCCGATCCCAGCCGACGCGCGATCAGGCGCAGCATGACTCGCCGTCCGCTCCCCCGGCATCCGACCCGGACGTCACTTGCGGAAGTCCCAGAGGTTCGGGATCAGGTGGAACTGGTCGGTCTGGGTCGGCGAGATCGACTTCGACGTCAGCGCAAAGTAGCTCGAGGTGTCGACCCACGGCGCGTACCAGGCCTGATCGACCACGTACTCGTTGATCGCCCGGTAGTTCTCGTCGGCCTCGTCGCCCTGCAGCGTCTGCGCCTGGTCGAGCAGCGGCTGCAGCTCGGGCGACGCGGTCTTGCGCACGTTCCAGATCGAGTCCGGCTGCAGCGACTGCACGATGTCGAACAGCGAGTCGGCGGTGCCGAGCCCCACCGGGAACATCGGGAAGTCGCCGCGCAGGATCTTGTCCTGCGCCGTCGGGCCGGAGATGGTGACCTGGTCGACCGTGATGTTCAGCAGCTTCAACTGCTGCACGATCATCGGGTTCACCTTGCTGGCGCTGCCGTCATCGCTGGCCTGGTTCGGGATCTGGACCGTGAAGCCGTCCGCGTAGCCGGCGTCTGCCATGAGCTGCTTCGCCTTCTCGACGTCGTAGGGGTACTTCGCGTCGAGGTCCTTCACGTAGGCGGTCTCGTTCGGCGTGAAGATCTGCGTGATCGGCGTCGCATCGCCCTGGAACAGGCCCTTGGCGATCGCCTTCCGGTCGAACACCATGTTGATGGCCTGGCGCACGCGAACGTCGCCGAGCGCCGGCACCGTGTCGCCGGCGCGGTCCGCGATCACGAGCCCCTGCCAGCCGGAGAGGTGCTTGAGCACGTGGAGGCCGGACGAGGCGGCCTGTCCCGCCGTCGACTGATCGATCGCGGCGCCCTGGATCTCGTTCGACCGCAGGGCGTTCAGCCGCGCGTTCACGTCGGGCATCACCTTGATCACGAGGTTCTGGTACGGGTAGTTCTTCGCGTCCCAGTAGTCCTTGCGCTTCGTGTACGTGTACACCGACCCGGAGGTGGTCTTCGAGGTCACGAGCTCATAGGGGCCCGAGCTGATCGGGTCGGTGCCGACGCTCTTGCTCTCGAGCTGCTTCGGGCTCGCGACGATGCCGGGGGCGAAGCACATGAACGTCGGCAGCTGCCCGGTGGGCACCTTGGCCGTCAGTACGACGGTCGAGTCGTCGGGCGTCGTGATGGCGAGGTCTTTCACGCGGCCCGCGTCGCTGCCGCCGCCGGTCTGCATGTGCGCGATGGACGCCTTCACGGCCGCCGCGTCGACCGGCGAGCCGTCGGAGAACGTCATGCCGTCGCGCAGGTGCATCGTGAGCGTGGTCGCGTCGTCGCTCATCTCGTAGCTCTTCGCGGCGGCCGGGTTCACCTTGCCGTCCTGATCGCAGCGGAGCAGCGTGTCGTAGACGGCGTGCCAGCGCCAGATGAGGTCGCCCGCGCTCGACTGCAGCGCCGGATCGAGCGACGGCGGGCGGCCGCCGACGGCGAGCGTGAGGGTGTCGGTCGGCGCCGACCCGCCCGCCGTCGTGCAGGCGGTCAGGCCGGTGGCCGCGATGGCGAGTGCGCCGATCGCGACGGCGATGCGGCGGATGGTTGCAGGCACGTCCACTCCCTTGTCAACGTGATCCCGGGTCCGACGTCGGTGCCGGCCGGGGCTCGATTTAATCGATTAAAATCCAGAGTGCACGCGGTCGCCCGGCTTGTCAACCGATCGGCGGAGGACGGCTCGCGGTCCTGCGGGTAGCTCTGCGGCGTGGTTCACTGACGTTCGTGGCAGGTGGCGACGATCTCGGTCTGGCCGCGGTCGCGCGCCTCGCCGGCGTGTCGACCGCGACCGTGTCCAACACCATCAACCGCCCCGAGATGGTCACTCAGCGCACCCGCGACAAGGTCGAGGCGGCGATCCGCGAGCTCGACTTCTCGCCGAACCGCGCCGCCGCAGCCCTGCGCACCGGGTTCAACCGCCTCCTCGGTCTGGTGGTGCCGGACGTGGTCAACCCCTTCTACGCCGCCATCGTCGACGCGGTCTCGGATGCCGCGGATCGGCACGGCTACTCGGTGGCGCTCTGCGTCAGCCACGACGATCCCGCGCGGGAGCGCCGCCAGCTCGACACCCTCGCGGAGCAGCGCGCCGCGGGCGCCCTCGTGGTGCCGCTGACCGCGGACGACTCCCGCCTCAGCATCCTGCGACGGATCGGCTCGCGACTGATCCTCGTCGACCGCCGCGCGGATCCGGGCGTCAGCTGCTCCGTCGCGGTCGACGACCGGCTCGGCGGCGCGCTCGCCGTCGAGCACCTCGTCGGGCACGCCGACCGCGTCACCCTGGTCAACGGCCGCCGCACCATCCCGCAGTGCGCCGACCGCCGTGACGGCGCGCGTGACGCGATGCTCGCGGCCGGACGCGATCCCGATGCCATCGTCGAGTACGAGACCGACGCCATGACCATCGAGTCGGGCATCGAGATCGGCAGGCGGATCGCCGCGGAGGGCGCACCCCGGCGCATCTTCTGCACCAACGACCAGCTGGCCGTCGGCGTCATCCGCGGGCTGGCCGCCGCCGGCGTCGCGGTGCCGGATGACGCCGCCGTCGTCGGCTACGGCGACCTCTCGCTGTCCGGCGATGGCGAGCTGCCGCTCACCACGGTCGGCCAGCCGAAGCGCGCGATGGGCGACGCCGCAGTCGACCTGCTGCTCGCCGAGCTGGCCGAGGGGTCGGCACACCAGCACACGCTCACGCTGTTCGAGCCCCATCTGCTCGTGCGCGGCACGGCGTAGGCGGCGGTGAGCGCGCGCATCGAGGGCGTGTTCCACGTCCGCCTGGGATCGGGAGCACCCGTGCTCGCCCTGCACGGCGCCGGAGTCGACCACCGCGAGCTGATGCGGGCGCTCGAGGATCTGGGCGTCCTCGACCAGTGCCAGCGCGACTACGTCGACCTGCCCGGAATGGGCAGCTCTTCAGCCGAGGGCATCTCCTCGAATTCGGATGTCGTCTCGACGATCGAACGTCTCATGGACGAGCTCCTCCTCGAGCCGCCGATCATCATCGGCCACTCCTATGGCGCGTACCTCGCCCAGGCGATCGCCACCCGGCGTCCGCACGGCGTCCGAGCGCTCGTCCTCATCTGCACGGCAGGATCCGGGGCGGAGGGAGTGCCGCCGGGTCAGGTGGTCGTCGACGACGGCTCAGCGAAGGGCGCGCTCGACGCGGACCAGCTCGCGGCGTTCCATGACTACTTCGTGGTCCGCACCGCTCGCACCGCAGAGCTCTACCGCGACCGCGTTCAGCCTGGCGCAGCGGCGGTCGACGAGGCGGCCATGGAGCGGATCTTCGGCCGGTGGTCGCTCGACATCGATCCCGCGTCGTTCACCGGGCCGGTGCTCCTCATCGCCGGGAGACGCGACGGCGTAGTCGGTTTCGCCAACTCGGAGCGCCTGGCATCGCAGTACCCGCACGCGGAGGTGGAGGTGCTCGACGATGTCGGCCACGCGCTCATCCACGAGGCGCCCGGAGAGCTGGCGGGGATCCTGCGTCGATGGCTTCCCGCCGCGCTCGGCGCGTCCGGATAGACCTCGAGGGTGCGGGCGCCGGATCGCGGGTGCGGGTGCGGGTGGGCGCTCGGACCTGGACTATCGGCTCGGAGTCGCAGTTCGGTCGGCGGGTCGGCCATCCCGCGTCGTCGCTGCGTCCTCCGAGCACTACGCGAGCGGGCTCAGACACCGCAGGCGCCGCCACGATGCGCCCGAAGTCACCCGACGACGGCGATGACTGCAACACGCCCGAGCCGATGAGGCTGATCGCCTGACGTCCCGCGGAGGGCACAGGCGCCGAGGCGATCAGGCGATCACGAAGATCACGGTCACGGCCTCGTACACCGCGCCGATGATGAGCAGGGCGATCACCCAGATGTAGATCTTCAGGGTGGCACGGAGCCCCGCGCCGTAGCCCGCGCCGCGGGATCGGATGCCGTATGCGGCGGGCTGCAGGAACACCCGTCCGTGCACCCATGCGGCGAATCCGACCAGCACATATGCGGCGCCCTCGATCAGCAGGGTGACCCAGTGGATGAGGAACGTCGCGTCCTCGGCGCCCGCCGGAGTGAAGAGGATGCCCCAGGACAGTCCGCGGATCATCGTGATGACGACACCGAGGAACGGGACGATCAGGGTCGGCAACGTGGTCTGCAACAGCGAGGCGGAGAAGAGGTTGACCGCCAGGGTCACGACCGCGGCCAGCGCCACGTTGCCGCTGCGGTAGGAGTCGGCGATGACCTGTCCGAGGCCTCCCGCCGCAGGGTCGCCCTGCAGCGCCCCGAGTCCGCCAGGACGCAGCTCGGGGATCAGGACCGTGAGCAGGATGCCGAAGAGGAACAGGCCCAAGTACGTCGCGCTGAGGACGAGGAGACCGCGCCGGTGGGTTCGGGCGAGGTCGAGAGGAGCGGTGAGCACGGACATGGAGGAGACCACCTTTCGGCTGCGGACGGACGGGGAGAACGGAGGGGGACGCGAGCTCTTCGCATCGTGGCACGTCGTACCGGTACAGTGTGCCACACCCCAGAGGATCGCGGTGGGGTGCGACTCGACGCCCCGTACGATTCAGCGGAGGAGAGGAGAACGATCGATGGCCGATGAACGACGGCGGCAGATCATCGCCGCGGCGCGTTCGATGCTGAGCGAGGATCCTCACACCACGCTCTCTGTTCGCGCTGTCGCCCGACGTGCGGGCGTCGGGCCGAGCACCCTCCGCCACCATTTCCCCACTCAGGCATTGCTCTACGAGGTGGTCTACGAGTCGTTCTTCGAGGGCTCGGCGGGAGACCTGCGGATTCACGACAGCAGCGTGCCCGCGCGGGAGAGGCTCCGGGAATGCCTCCTCCAGCTCCTCCCGCCGCCCCACGCCCCGGAGTCCCCGCTGGACCCCTGGATCGCGGCCATTTCCTCCGTCTTCGGGTCGTCGGCGAACGCCGAGGCCCGCGCCGGGTGGTTCTCGTCCGTGATCCAGACGAGGCGGCAGATCGTCGGGTGGCTGCGCGTCCTGTCGCACGAGGGCGCTGTCGCCGGGGGGTCCGAGGAGCGGTCGGCGCGACTGCTCGTGACCGTGATCGACGGGCTCTCCTATGAGCGGGTCATCCCCGCCTCCCGACTCGAGCCCGACGTCGAGGCCGCCGTGCTCGAGGACGCCCTCTCGGCGGTTCTCCGGAATCGCTGACTCCGCACTCCCGCGGCGCGGCAGGTCTCGCAACTCTGCCGAGCCGGCGAGCGGCTCGAACAACCGACTGCCCGGAGGGCCGATCCGCTTCAGGAGGCCAACAGCAGCGCCGTCGCCATGACGCCGGCGAGCAGCAGGAGTGTCAGGGTCCAGTCCGGAGGGACATCCTGCGCGGCGGTCGCCCGCGAGCTGGAAACGGCAGGCCCGTCCGATGGGGATGCAGCTCGTGACCAGTACGCGCCCAACGCGAGGCGGTCGTCTTGCGAGGTCCGGAGGGCACGACCCGAACCCGATTTCCCGAAAGCGCACGAAATCCCTGGTGAACCGGGGCTTCCATCGAGCGGAGACGAGGGGATAGAAACCCGGGCACAGATCAGCCTTCAGCCCGCGGCGACGTGATCACGGATTGCCAGAGACACTGGGATCGCAACGTTGGAGGATTACCGGAAGGCGTGCGGCACTCACACGACGCTGAACCGCCCGGTGGAGGTTCCGCCGCCGAGGCCGCGATCCGTCACCGTGACCGTGTACTCGCCGGGCGGGAGCCGGTCGAAGCGGACACCCATCCCGTATCCGGTCGTGTCGCACCACGGCGAGGTCTGTCCCGGCGCTGCCCCGGCCGCGCTGGTGACGGTGACGGTGATGTCGCAACCGTCCTTTGCTGCAGTGCCGTCGCTGTGGGTGGAGGACCAGGAGATGTACGCGCCGGCGGTCGCCTGTGCGCTCGGCCGCGAGATGACCTTGGTGCCGTCGGCGAGCTCGCTGAAGCTCCCCCGACCGGACATGGGTCCGAACTTCACGGCGAACTGGGTGGCGGGTCCGCCGTACGCCGTCGGCGTCGGGTCGGGTTCCGGCTGGACCTGCAGCGCGTCGTGCGCCATGGGCCCCAGCGTCACCACGCCCATCACAATCGTCACCACGCTTGCGACCACGGCGAGCGCCGTCACCACTGGATGATCGGCACGGAACGACACGGCGGGCCTCCACGTTCGGGTCGGGGACTCGTCTCCTAGCCGGAGCGTATCGGCCCGGGACGGGAACGGGAACGGGAACGGGAACGGGAACGGGAACGAGACAATCGGAAACCTGACGCCATCGTGGTCCGGCCGGGCGGCAGCGACGCGTAGGACGTCGACGCCCCACCGTCCGACCACGGTCCGGGACTCCACCTCGTCGAATCACCTGCACAGCAGGTGCGGCTCATCGCTCGAACAGGGTCGGCGGCATCGCCGGCAGGGTGATCTCCACGACGTCACGGGTGAAGAAGAAGTCGATACTGCTGCCTGCCTAAAGGCGATCGAGGCGCGTGGGCTGTTCAAGCGACTCGCGGCGTCGGACGACGAGCACCTCGTCGACGCCGGGCGGTTCGGGCTGCGCCGCCTCGGTTGAAGCAGGCAAGACGCCAGTCCTCGGGTCAGGCGAGGACCTCGAGAAGCTGATCGACGAACGCCCACCCCAGGATGAAGATCGCGCACGCCGTGAACACGGCGCCTGCCCACATGGTGGATCGCAGCGAGTCGGGATCTCGATCGAAGGTCGTCGCGGCGCCTTCTCCCCAGATGTCGGCTGTCTGCTTGCGCCAGAAGGGCATCAGCCAGGCGCGGTTCGCCCAGACCCAGGCCAACGCGACGCCGAACAGCATCACAGAGACGAGCGCGCTCCCGATCCCGACCAGGTGCTCGATGCCGGCCTCCATAGGCTGACCGTAGCGCTCGACGACCGGATGCTGGGTCACGACCTTGACCGGAGAGGCAGGAATCGAGAGGCACTGCCGTCAGCGCGTCATCATCACAGGGAGCGCGGCCCGATCACGACGACGGAACAGGTCATGTGCGCAGGGGGCGAATTAGGGCAGAACGCCTCACGCGGCCGGAAGAAAACGCCTGTGATCAGGACTTTTACTGCGGAGACGAGGGGATTTGAACCCCTGGTCCCCTTGCGGGGACTCCACCTTAGCAGGGTGGTGCACTCGACCGGACTATGCGACGTCTCCTGGCTGATGCCTCGGCAATGATAGCCGAGCCGACCGCCAGGACCGAACGCGTCAGCCGGGCGTGCGACCGGATCAGCCCGAGTAGGCCTTCGCGCAGGTCTGCTGCGATGCGTTCTGGCCCTTGAGGCCGGAGATGACGCCCGCCGAACCGGATGCCGCGTCGGTCGGAGTGGTCGAAGGCGAGCCCGTGGTCGCCGGCGTGGTGGGTGCGCCCGTCGCGGTCGGATCCAGCTCGGATCCGCCGGCCTCGCCGACCGCCTTCGAGTCGAGGGCGATCGGGGTGTCGGCCTTGAGGGCCGACCACATCTTCGACGCGAGCTGAGTGTTCGGCTGCACCTTGCCGGCGTAGATGCCCGTGCCGCCGGTGCTGCCCGGATACTGCACGAAGACGACCTTCTCGAGCGGGATGTCCTTCAGCGCCCGCGCCACCGACACCATCGTCGTGACATCGGCGAGCGAGGTGGAGAGCTTCATGCTGGTCGACGCGGTCTGCGCGATCTTGAACAGGGCCGGCACATCGCCGAGGGTGCCCTCGTCCTTGAGCTTGCGCACGAGGGCCGACATGAACACCTGCTGCGAGCTGATGCGACCGAGGTCGCTGCCGTCGCCGACGCCGTGGCGCGAGCGGACGAACGCCGCCGCGGTCGCGCCCTGGATCACCGAGTGGCCGGCCGGGAGGTCGAGGCCGGTGTACGGGTCCTTGATCGCCTTGTCGACGCACACGTCGACGCCGCCGACCGCATCCGACATCTTCACGACGCCGTCGAAGGTGATCACGCCGGCGAAGCCGATCTCCAGGCCGCTGGCCTTCTCCACCACGTCGACGACGCACTTCAGCCCGCCGTAGGAGTAGGCCGTGTTCAGCGCGAGGCCGGTCGCCGCGGCCGACTTGTGCTTGCCGTCCTCGCTCGTGCAGGACGGGAAGGGCAGGATCATGTCGCGCGGGATGCTGACCGCGGTCGCGCTCTGATGGTCGGCCGAAACGTGCAGCAGGATGTTGACGTCGTTGAGCGTCGCACCGCCGCGCTTGCCGTACTGGGCGGCGCTCTGCGTCGGGTCGTTGTCGACGCCGACCACGAGGATGTTGAACCCGCCGTCGTAGGCGCCGATCGAGGGTGCGATGGCCTTGCTCGCGCCGCCGATGTCGACCGCGTTGTGCTTCACCTCGTCGCCGATGCGCCAGACGGCGATCGCGGCGACCGAGGCGCCCGCCACGAGCGAGACCGCGGCCGTGATGCCCAGGAACGCGAGGATGCCGCGGACGACGCCGCGACGCGGGCGCGCGCCGTGTCGCACGGACGCACGCGGGGTGCGGCCGGGACGGCGGGGGCTGTCGGTCATGGCGTATCTGCCTCGGGTCGAGGGGAGCGATGCGGCGCGGGCGGCCGGCGGCACTCGGGATGGGCGCAGTCGACCGCTGATTCTACCGGCGAAACCGGGGAGCGCCTGGGAGATCCGGCAGGCGGCCGCGAGTCGGGTGGCGGCGTCAGCGGGACGACAGGATGCGCGAGTCCAGGCCGGAGACGACGAGGTCCGCTCGCTCGCGCGTCGCCTCGATGAGCACGGCGTTCGCGCCGTCGACGTCGCGCGCCCAGGCCTCTGCCGCGGTGCGCGTGCGGCCGTGGCGGATGTGCCGGTCGACGAGCCGCGCGAGCCGGTCGGCATCCGGGGTCGCGCAGAACCAGCGCTCGCCGAGCAGCCGGGCCGCGCCGCGCCACGGCTCGGCGTCGACCAGCAGGTAGTTGCCCTCGATCACGGCGATGCGGTGGTGCGGCTCGACCGCGATCGAGCCGGCGACGGGCTCGTCGACGGTCCGCTCGAACGCCGGCGCGTAGACGGTCGCGTCGAGCTCGGTGCGCAGCCGTGCGACGAGCGCCGCGAACCCCGCGCCGTCGAACGTGTCGATCGCGCCCTTGCGGTCGTGGCGCCCGAGCCGGTCGAGGGTCGAGTTCGCGAGGTGGAAGCCGTCCATCGGCACGGCCACGGCATCCGCGCCGAGCCGCTCCACGAGCGTCCGGGCCAGGGTCGTCTTGCCGCCGCCCGGGCTGCCGGCGATGCCGAGCAGCAGCCGGCCGTCCGTGCGCCCTGCCAGCGCGCGCACCCGCTCGGCGAGCACCCCGACCGGGTCGTGCGCCTCGTCCATGCCGCTCCGTCATCCGCCCGCCTCGACGCGGGCTCCCCGCACCATACTGGGAGGCCGATGCCGCCCCGCCATACTGGGCCCATGACGGCGCGCCTCGAGCTCGAGATCGCGGTCGCGTCGACGGCGGACGTCCGCGCGGCGATCGGTGCGGGCGCGGACCGCGTCGAGCTGAGCAGCGCGCTCGAGCTCGGCGGCCTCACGCCCTCGATCGCCGCGGTCGAGGCGGCGGTGGCGACCGGAGCGGAGACGCACGTGCTCATCCGCTGCCGCCCCGGCGGCTTCGACTACGACGACGACGAGCTCGACGTCATGGCGCGCGACGCGGCCCGTGCGATCTCGGCCGGCGCGCGCGGCGTCGTGATCGGCGCGCTGACCGGCGACCGGGCGCTCGACGTCGCGGCCGTCTCGCAGCTGCGGGAGTCCGCCCTCGCGTCCCGCGCGGACGCCGCGGTCACGCTCCACCGCGCCGTGGACCTCGCCGCCGACCCCGTCGCGGCCGCGGCGGCCGCCTCGGCGCTCGGCATCGACCGCGTGCTCAGCTCCGGCGGGGCCGCCGCGGCGCGGGACGGCGTGGCGGCGCTGCGGCGGATGTCCGCACTCCCCGGCGGCGTGCGGATCATGGCAGGGGCCGGGGTCACGGCGGACGACATCCCGGGGCTCGCGGACGCGGGCGTCGCCGCCGTGCACCTCTCGGCGAAGCGCGAGGCCGACGCGGCGACCGGGGTGCCGCTCGGCGCGGACGGCGGACTCCGCCGCTTCACGGTCGACCCGGCGCTCGTCCTCGCGGCGCGAGCGGCCATCGACCGGCTCGGGGCGACGGCATGACCGTCGTCGCCCTCGCCGGCCGCGGCACGATCGCCCGCGACCACGCCCGCGCCTGGGCCGCCATCGGCGCCGAGGTGCGCTACGTGGTGGCGACGTCGCCCGGCCCCGGACTCGACGACGCCCCGGGCGCCCACGTCGTGACCGATCTCGGCGACGCGCTGGCCGATCCGGACGTGGCGATCGTGACCGTCGCGACGCCGACGCCGACGCATCCGGACCTCGCCGTCCGTGCGCTCGAGGCGGGTCGCCACGTGCTGCTCGAGAAGCCCGTCGCGCTGACGATCGCCGATGCGGACCGGATCGCGGCCGCCGCCGTCGACGCCGGCCGGGTGCTGCTCGCCGCGCAGGTGCTCCGCTTCTTCCCGGCGCACCGGGCCGCGGCGGACCTCGTGCACGCGGGCGCGCTCGGCGCCCCGATCGCGCTGCAGTCGAGTCGCGTCGGCGCCGCGGACGGCCAGGCCGCTTGGATGCTCGACGAGTCGAGCTCGGGCGGCATGCTGCTCGATCTCGGCATCCACGAGCTCGATCAGCTCGTCGGCCTGCTCGGCACGCCGACGGCGGTCACCGCGCGCCGGACGGCCGGCATCGACCTCACCGGTCTCGACGTCGAACTGACCTCGGGCGCGAGCGGCCACGTCGTGATCGGCCGTCCGCTCCCGTCGGGCAGCCCGTTCGCCGCCGGGCTCCGGGTCTGGGGCACCGAGGGCGCACTCGAGCTCACGTCCGGCGACGGCGGCGCAGCGCTGACGCTCCGGGATGCGGACGGCGAGCGGACCGTGCCGGTGGCGGACGCGGATCCGTTCGAGCTGCAGGCGCGGCACCTGCTCGCGCTCATCGACGGCGCCGCCGAACCGGTGGTGCCGTGGAGCGAGGTGCGGCTCGCGCTGCGGCTCGGGCTGGCCGCCCGCGAGTCGGTCGCGGCCGGCGGCGCGCGCATCCCGCTCGGCTGACGGGGCGCGCGGGAGCGTTCGTCAGCGCTCCTAGGATCGGAGCGTGCCGCCCGAGCCCCGCATCCTGTTCCTCGACATCGACGGCACGCTGGCCCACCGCGGCGTCGTGCCTGCGGAGCACGTGGAGGCGGTGCGCGCCGTGCGCTCGGCCGGGCACCGCGTGCTGCTGGCGACCGGCCGCCCGCGCTCGATGCTCAACGACGAGCTGCTGTCGATCGGCTTCGACGGGATGGTGGGCAGCGCCGGCTGCTACGCCGAGGTCGACGGCGAGGTGCTGCTCGACCGGACGTTCCCGCGCGAGCTGGCCGCGCCGCTCGTCGCCCGGCTCGTCGAGCTCGACGCCCTGTTCATCCTGGAGGCGCGGGACGAGATCGTCGCCCCGACCGGCGGGCTCGCGCGCCTGACGGCCTCGTTCGATGCGATCGGCGACGGCGCCAGCCACCGCATCCTCGCCGACATCGGCGACCGGCTGCGCGAGACGGACGACCTCGACGTGCCGTTCGCCAAGATCACCGTGTTCGACAGTCCGGTGCCGGTCGCCGACATCGCGGACGCCGCCGGCCCGGAGATCGGCGTCGTGCCGAACTCGATCGTCGGGCTCGAGGGCCACGCGGGCGAACTGCACCTCGCCGACGCGAACAAGGGCGTCGGGATCGACCTGGTGCTCGCCCGGCTCGGACTCGACCGCTCCGCGAGCATCGCGATCGGCGACGGCCTCAACGACCTCGAGATGCTCGAGCACGCGGGCACCGCCGTGGTCGTCGAGGGCGCGGACCCGCGCGTGCTCGCGCACGCCGACCTCGTCATCCCGGGCCCGGATCTCGCCGGGCTGGTGACCGCGTTCGAGCGGCTCGCGCTGCTCGACTGACGCTCAGACGGGCGGGGCTTCGAGACGGCGCTGGCGCGCCTCCTCAGCCGACGGGGGTGCCGGGGGTTCAGACCGGCGGCGGGGCCGTGCTCTCGCGGATGACGAGCTCGACGGGCACCATGAGCCGGCGCGGCTGCGCGTCGCCGCCGGAGATGCGCTGGAGCAGCGTCTCGATCGCGACGCGGCCCACCTGCTCGAACGACTGGCGCACCGTCGTCAGCGCGGGCCAGTGCACGTCGGTGTCCGGCTCGTCGTCGAAGCCGACGACGCTCACCTCACCCGGCACATCGATGCCGAGCTCGTGCAGCCGGCGGAGGAAGCCGAAGGCCATCCGGTCGTTCGCGACGAAGACCGCGGTGGCCCCGTCGTCGACGAAGCGGTCGGCGATCGCGGAAGCCGAGCGGCTGCTCCAGTCGCCGGAGATCGGCTCCGGCACCGGCCGGCCGTGCTCCTCGAGCGTGCGGCGCCACTCCTCGAGGCGCCGCGTCGCCGCGAACGACTCCCGCGGACCGGCGATGTGGTGCACGGTGCGGTGCCCGAGCGACAGCAGGTGCTCGGTCGCGAGGCGCGCTCCCCCGGCCTGATCGCTGTCGACGATCGTGTAGTCGTCGCCGCCGCCGGAGTCGACGAAGATCACCGGCACGCCCGGCGGCAGGGTGATGACGCTCTCGTCGTCCATCCGCCGCTCCGCGATGATGATCGCGCCGTCGACGCCCTCGTGGCCGAGCCGGTCGTACGCGTTGACGATCGTGTCGCCGTGCAGCTCGAAGGGGAGGAGCGTCACGGTGTAGCCGCGCTCCGCGGCGGTGGTCACGATCTCGCTGATCGTCCACATGTTGCCCGGCGAGCGCATGCCGGAGGTGAGCACGCCGATGGACTGGAAGCGACCGGTCGCGAGCGCCCGCGCCGCGAGGTTCGGGCGGTAGCCGAGCCGGCCCATGGTGTCGAGCACCCGCAGCCGGGTGGACTCCTCGACGTTGCCGGCGCCGTTGGCGACCCGGCTCGCCGTGATCGGGGCCACGCCCGCCTCGCGCGCCACGTCGGCGAGCGACGGGGTGCGTCGGGCACGTCGTCGGATCGGCTCTGCCGCGCGATCCTCCGTGGTGCTCACGGGAGTCACACTAGTGTCCCCGCGGGGCCCCGGAGCGTCGGATGGTAGCGATACCAATCCCGTCGTCGCCGGGCGCTCCGCCGAGGGTGCCTTACGAGTCTTCGCGGTCATCCCGCACCATCCACTCCGGACCGCGCACGCACGCGGTCGCGTTCCTGTCGACGTCGTCGTCGCGGATGCGAGACGGCCGGCTCCCGGACCGATCGGGAGGTCCGGGAACCGGCCGTCTGCTGGCTCCGGCTGCGGCGGTGCGTCAGCCGGTCATCCCGGTCTCCGCGATGCCGCGGACGAGGAACCGCTGCAGCGTGAAGAAGACGATGATGAGCGGGATCATCGACAGCAGCGCGGCCGTGAACAGGCCCGTGTAGTCGAAGGTCTGCGCCGTGAGGAACGTCGACAGGTACACCTGCAGCGTCGTGACCCCGAAGCCGTCGCCCGAGATGACGAGCGGCCAGAGGAACGCGTTCCAGCTGCCCACGAACCCGAGCACCGCGAGCGATGCGGTGAACGCGGCCTGGTTCGGCATCACGATGCGGAGGAACACGCCGAAGTGGCGCAGTCCGTCGAGCTTGCCGGCCTCCTCGAGCTCCCGGGGGAAGTTCAGGAACGCCTGGCGGAACAGGAACACCGTGAACGCGGCGAACAGCGTCGGCACGATCAGACCCTGCAGCGTGCCGACCCAGCCGAGGCTCGCGACGATGATGTAGTTCGGGATGAACGTCGTCGCCGACGGCACCATCAGCACGAGCAGCACGATCGCGAACACGACGTTCGAGAGCCTGCCCGGCACGCGCGCCAGTCCGTACCCGGCGAAGGCCGCGATGACGAGGGTCAGCGCGGTCGTGGTGATCGCCATCACGAGCGAGCCGAACAGCGCCGCCTGGAACGCCGGATCGGTCACGACCGTGACGATGTTGCCGAACTGCGGCGGGATCGGGAACACGATGAACTCGGGCGAGCTCACCTTGTCGTTCGTGGTGAACGCGAACTTCAGCAGCACCCAGAACGGGATCAGGAACAGCACCGTGACGATGCCGAGGATCACGTAGCGCACCGTCAGGCCGGGGCCCGACGGACGAAGCGGCCCACGGTAGTGGGCGCCGCGCGCCTTCCTGGGCACGTCGGCCCGGATCGACGCCGGTGCCGGCGTCTCGACTGTCGCGGTCATCCGGCCACCACCTTCTTCTCACGGCGCGCCTTGCGGCGCGGGGAGTCCTCGTCGTTGGCGCCGAACCCGATGAAGCGGTTCTGGGCGAGCGCGACGATGACCATGATCAACGTCAGGATGAGCGCGCCGGCGGAGCCGTGGCCGAAGTCCTGCTGCCCGAACGCGCGGGTGTACAGGTAGACCAGCGGCGGGCGCGCCGTCGGCCCCTGGCCGACGATGTTGTAGAACTCGTCGAACGCCTGGAAGCCGGCGATGAGCAGGAGCAGCAGCACGGCGCTCGACGTCGAGCGGAGCTGCGGCCAGGTCACCGACCAGAACATGCGCCAGCTGCTGCGCACGCCGTCGATCGACGCGGCCTCGTACAGCTGCTCGGGCACGCGCTGGAGCGCCGCCGAGAACAGCAGCATGTAGAAGCCGATCTGCAGCCAGAGACGGACCGACACGAGGAGGATCCAGAACAGCGGGAACTCGGTCAGCCACGCGTAGATCGGCGGGATGCCGAACGCGCCGAGCACCTGGTTCGCGAGGCTCGACTCGAGGCCGTTGAAGATGCCGAGCTTCCAGATCAGCGACGCCACCACGTAGGAGCAGGCGGTCGGCAGGAAGATCACGGTGCGGAAGAACCCGGCACCGTGCGGCAGCCGGTTCACCAGCAGCGCGAGCCCGAGAGAGCACGCCAGCGTCACCGGCACGATGAACAGCGTGAACAGGGCGAAGGTGCCCAGGCTGCCCAGGAACTCCGGGTCGGTGAGGAAGTCGATGTAGTTCTGGATGCCCGTGAAGCTCGTCGGGTAGACGGTGCCCCGCGCGTCGAACAGGCTGAGGACGAGGCTCCAGATGATCGGGAGCAGCGTGAAGATGAACAGGCCCAGCACGAAGGGGCCGACGAAGAGCCAGAAGGTCACCTCGTCCCGGCGCCGGGTACCCCGGCGCCGGGACGAGCCACCGCGGCTCGCGGTGAGAGTGGTCATCAGATCACTTGATCTGGGCCAGCGCGGACTCCACCTTCTTGGCGGCGTCCTCCAGCGTCGACTTGGGGTCGGCGCCGTTGACGATGATCTTCGTGCCGGCGTCGCCCATGGCGGTGCCGACAGCGCTGGTCACGTACGGGCCCTGAGCCTTGCCGAACTCCTTGAAGAGGTCGACGAACTCCTTGCCCGGGCCGGACTGCAGCTTCTCGGCCGAGTCGGCCACCGCGGTGACCGGCGGGATGTGGAAGCCGTAGCTGAGCGACCAGTCCTCCTGGTCGGCCTTCTGGTCGACCCAGAGCCACTTCACGAACGCCTTCGCCTTGTCGACGTCGGCGGCCTTCGCGGCGACCTGCTGGTTCCAGCCGCCGAGGATGACGGCCTTGGTGGCCTTCGAACCCGAACCCGGCATCGCGAAGATGCCGACGTCGTCGCCGAGCGCCGCGACGGCCTGCGGCACGGACCACATGCCGCCCCACTGGATCGGGACGACCTTGTTGGCGAACGGGGTGATGTCCCACCAGTCGGAGGGCTGACCCTGGAGGCCCATCTTCTCCTGCTGGATCTTCTGCAGGAACGAGTAGGACTCCGCGACCGCGTCGACGTTGTCGGCCCAGCCGGCCTTCTTGTTGTCGGAGGTGAAGAGCTCCGAGCCGGTGGCCCAGATGGTGCTGGCCCAGAGGCCGGCGCCGCCGTCGGTGTTCGAGAGGAAGATGCCCTTCTTGCCGCCCGAGGACAGCTTCTTGACGGCGTTGTAGAGGTCCTCCATCGTCTCGGGGACCTTCAGGCCGGCGTCCGCGAACGCCGACTTGCTGTAGTAGAAGGCCTGCGGGTCGATGATCATGGGGATGCCCCAGATCTTGCCGTCGATGGTGACGTTCTCGAGCACGGCCTGGTTGAGCTGGTCCTTGATCGGCTCGACGAGCGACGTCAGGTCGGCGTAGCGGCCGGCGCGGGCGTCGGCGATGTTGATCGCGTTGTTCTCGAACACGTCGACGCCGCTGCCGGCGAGGAGGCGGGTGTTGAGCTTCGAGGCGTAGTCGCCCGCGACCCAGTTGACGTTGACGGTCGCGTCCTTGTACGCGGCGGCGTACTTCTTGGCCGCCTGCTCCGTGCCCTTCTCGCCGTACTGGTGGTACCACTGCGAGATGGTGTTGCTGCCGCCGCCACCGCCGCCGGCACCCGGGCCTGCGCAGGCCGCGAGGAGGAGCGGCGTGGCCGCTCCGATACCGAGGGCCCCGAGCATCTGGCGCCGGGTGAACTGAGTGCTGTTGCCTGCCATGCGAACTCCTCGTTGAGTGCTGCGGGCGTCCACGCCCGCGGGGTTGTTTGGATGGTAGCGCTGTCATCCCCCGTGGTCCAGCGAAATCACCTGTCCATTTGCATCACGATTCCGAGACCTTCCCACGGGGTGCGCCGATCAGCGGCCTCCCCGCCGTACGGTGATCAGCCCGCCGGCGGGCACGGGGATGTCGGCGAGCCGGAGGTCGGCATCCGGCGGCTCCGCGATCAGGACGCCCGCCGCGTCGCGGACCGTCACGTGCTCGGCGGCACCGCCTCCGCGCAGCACGGCTCCGGCCTCCGCCCCGTTCGCGATGTGCCACTCCCGCCAGTCGCCGGCGGGGGCCTCGAGCGCGTCGCCGGCGTACCGGGCGGTCACCACCCGGTCGCCTCGGCGCGCGTGCACGGCAGTGTAGCCGCGGTCGACGCCCTCCGCCTCGAGATCGTCGCCGAGGAGCGCGTCGGCGTGCTCGCGCCAGAAGCCGAGCCAGTGCGCCAGCACGGCGCGATGGTCGGGCCGCAGCCGGCCGAGGTGCACCGAGATCTGGGGCACGCCGAACAGTGCGTGCACGAGGTGCTGGGCGACCCGCTCGGGCGAGTCGTCGTCGGCCCACATGACGGGGTCGCTGTGGATCGCGATGCCGCGGGAGGCGAGCCGCAGGTCGACGATGCCGATGCGGTTCAGCGCCGGGCTCAGCGGGCAGTCGCCCACGCGGAGCATGCTCGCGAGCTGCACGGCCTCCGGCGACAGGTACGGCTCCCGGAACTCGATCATCGGCTCGACGCCGTCCGGGAGCACGCCGCGCATCGCCTCGTGGAGCTGCTCGAGCAGCCGCAGGCCGCCGCGGGCCGTGTCCGGAGTGTCCGCGTCCGCCGGCACGGGTCCGCGGGCGGAGGCCCCGAAGCGCTCGAGGAAGTCGAGCTTGAAGCCCGCCGCGCCGCTGTCCTCCGCGAGCGCCACGAGCCGGTCGACGAGGAGGCGGCGGGTGGCCGGCGAGCGCGGGTCGAGCACCGCGGCCTCCATGCCCGGGTCGTCGTCCGCGAGCGCGTACTCGCCCTCGCGGTAGGCGCGGGAGCGGTACCCCACCCAGGGCGTGCCGATCCACCACAGCGTCGAGAGCCCCGCGGCCGCGAGCCGGTCGACGAGCGCGCGGCCGCCGCCCACCTTCGCGGGCTCGAGCTCCCAGTCGCCGCACGAGCCGTAGCCGCGCGAGGTGTCGTCGTTCTGCCAGCCGTCGTCGACGATGACCGTGCCGAAGCCCAGCTCGGCGGCCCGCTCGGCCTCGAGCGCCAGCTCCTCGGGATCGAGTGCCTGATGGAACGTGTACCAGGAGCAGTAGACCGGCGCGAGGCTGCGCGGGTCGACGGAGGGCCGGTGGAGGCCGATCGCCGCGCCGAGCGCCGGCACGGTCGCGGAGAACGCACCGCCTCCGGTCTCGAGCACGAGGTCGAGGTCGTCGCCCGGATCGTCGAGGTCGATCACGACGAGCAGCTCGGCGGTCTCCTCGACCATGCCGACCCGCACCCGGAGCAGGCTCGCGCCCGCGTGCGCCGCCCAGCCGAGCAGCACGCGATCGCCGCGCCCGACGAGCACGCCGAGCCCGGCGCCGTCGAACGGGCCGACCGCCGACGGCCCGGCCCAGGACGGCGCGAGACGCCCGCGGTTCTCGCCGCTGCCGGGCCGCCAGATGGCGATCGAGTCGGATGCCTCGGCCGTGAACGCGAGCGACCGTGCGCCCTCGCCGCCCGGCACCCGGATGCGGAGGGCCGTGCCGTCGACCCGCACCTCCGCGCTCGCCGCGCTGCCGGCATCCGCGGCGAGCCGCAGCCCGTCGATCCGCAGCCCGTCGATCCCGGCGAGCGGCACCTCCTCGGTGCGTGCCGCGCTCAGCGCGCCGGGTGCCCAGCTGCGGGTGTCGTGCATGCGGTGCCGCCTTCCGATCGCCGTCGATCCGCCGCGGCGTCCCGCTGCGGCCCGACCATCCTGCCGGGTTCTCAGGCCGGGGCGCGGCTCCCGGTTCGAGATGGCGCCGGATCCGCCGATCGGCCTGAGAACCGCGCAGCGCGGAGAGTCCGGCTCAGAGCCCGCGGGCGAGCCGGTGGTACGCCTGGTTCCAGGCGACCTCGCGCTCGAAGTCGACCAGGGTGGTGCCCTCGTCGATCACGAGCAGCTCGGTGCGGGTGAGCTTCGCGAAGTCGCGGAACACGTCGACGCCGAGCTGCGTCGTCATGACCGTGTGATGGGCGGCGCCGGCGGTGAGCCACGCGGCGGCGCTCGTGTGGAAGTCCGGGGCGGGCTTCCACACCGCGCGTCCGACCGGCAGCTTCGGCATCGGCTGCGGCAGCGCGACGTTCTCGACGGCGTTCGCGACGAGGCGGAAGCGGTCGCGCAGGTCCGACATCGCGACGACCACGGCCGGACCCGCGTCGGCCGTGAAGACGAGGCGCACCGGGTCGTCCTTGCCGCCGATGCCGAGCGGGTGGATCTCGAGCGTCGGCTTCGCCCTGGTCAGGCTCGGCGAGACCTCGAGCATGTGCGCGCCGAGGATGAGCTCCGCACCCGGCGTGAGGTCGTACGTGTAGTCCTCCATGAGACTGGCGCCGCCGGGCAGCCCGGCGCCCATGACGGAGGCGAGGCGCACGAGCACCGCGGTCTTCCAGTCGCCCTCGGCGCCGAACCCGTAGCCGTCGGCCATGAGCCGCTGCACCGCGACGCCCGGCAGCTGCTTCAGCGCGCCGAGGTCTTCGAACGAGTCGGTGAACGCGGTGAAGCGTCCGGCCTCGAGGAACGAGCGGAGGCCGAGCTCCTGCCGCGCCGCGTACACCACCGCGTCGCGGCGCGGACCGCCCGGACGGAGCTCGGCCACGACGTCGTAGAGCTCGTCGTACTCCGCGGCGAGCGCCACGGCATCCGCCTCGGCGACCGCCTCGACGGCCTCCACGAGCTCGTTGACGGGCCAGGTGTTCACGCTGACGCCGAAGCGGATCTCCGCCTCCGTCTTGTCGCCCTCGGTCACCGCGACGTACCGCATGTTGTCGCCGAAGCGGGCCACCTTCGTGGTCTTCAGCGCGGCGACGCCGGACGCGGCGCGGGTCCAGGTGCCGACGCGCCCCGCGACCGCCGGGTCGGACACGTGGCCGACCACGGTGACGCGCGGCAGGTCGAGCCGGGTCTGGATGTACGCGAACTCGCGGTCGCCGTGGGCGGCCTGGTTCAGGTTCATGAAGTCGAAGTCGATCTCCGACCAGGGCAGCGCCACGTCGGCCTGCGTGTGGAGGTGCAGCAGCGGCTTCGACAGCTCGGAGAGCCCGGTGATCCACATCTTCGCGGGGCTGAAGGTGTGCGCCCAGGCGATGATGCCGACCACGCGGTCGTCGGCGTTCGCCTCGAGGGCCATCCGGCGGATGGCGTCGGTGTCGGTGAGCACCGGCTTCCACTCGACCGTGACCGGCACGTCCGACGACGCCGCCAGCTGCTCGGCGACCCGGCGCGACTGCTCGGCGACCTGCCGCAGCGTCTCCTCGCCGTACAGGCCCTGCGACCCGGTGGCGAACCAGACGACGTTCTCGCGGAGGTCGGGGACGATGCTGCGGGTCATGGCGGATCCTTCGGTGCTCGGTGGGGCGGGCGGCGTGCTGGGGGTGGCGCGTGCGGCGCCGAGAGTGGTGCGGGCGCGTCAGAGCGCCGCGATGGCGGCGCGCTCGACGTCGAGGCCGGCGCGGTAGCGGTCGAGGTAGGCGGCGAAGCCGGCCACGTCGTCCGCGTCGGGGGCGGCGGTCGCGGTGTCGGCGCCGGCGAACACGCGCTCGTCGAGGAACGCGGCGAGATCGCCCCCGCCGGTGGCCGTGAACGCGGCGAGGACCGCGGCGCCCCAGGCGCCGCCCTCCCCCGCGCTCGCGGCGACGGCGACCGGCGCATCGAGCGCCGCGGCGAGGAAGCGCTGGGCCACGCCGGCGGTGCGGAAGACGCCGCCGTGCGCGCTCATCCGGTCGAGGGCGACGCCCTCCCCGTCGAGCACGCGCAGGCCGAGCGCGAGCGTGCCGAACACGCCGTAGAGCTGTGCGCGCATGACATTCGCGAGCGAGAAGCGGCTGTCGGGCGTGCGGACGAAGAGCGGACGCCCCTCCGCGGTGCCGGCGACCGGCTCGCCCGCGAGGTGGTTGTAGGCGAGCAGACCGCCGGCGTCCGCCTCGCCGGCGAGGGCCTCCCGGAACAGCGTCTCGTAGACGGCGTCGTCGTCGAGCGGGGTGCCGGCGGCGGCCGCGAAGCCGCGGAACAGGCCGACCCAGGCCGCGAGCTCGCTCGCGCCGTTGTTGCAGTGCACCATCGCGACCGCGTCGCCGACCGGCGTCGTGACGACGTCGATCTCCTCGTGCGCGCTCGCGAGCGGCCGCTCGAGCACCACCATCGCGAACACGCTGGTGCCCGCGCTGACGTTGCCCGTGCGCGGCGCGATCGCGTTCGTCGCGACCATGCCGGTGCCCGCGTCGCCCTCCGGCGCGCAGAGCGGGGCGCCCGGCGCGAGCGCGCCGGACGGGTCGAGCAGCGCGGCGCCGTCGGCGGTGAGCTCGCCGGCCGGGGCACCGGCGACGAGCACCTCCGGCAGCAGATCGCGGAGCGGGCCCGGCAGCGCGGACCCGGCGGCGTGCCCGTCGTAGCGGGCGAGCAGGTCCGCGTCGTAGTCGCGGACGGCCGGGTCGATCGGGAACATCCCGGACGCGTCGCCGATGCCGAGCACGCGGCGGCCGGTGAGCCGCTCGTGCACGTGCCCGGCGAGGGTCGTGAGGTGCGCGATGCGCGGCACATGCGCCTCGCCGTCGAGCACCGCCTGGTGCAGGTGCGCGATCGACCAGCGCTGCGGGATGTTGACGCCGAGCAGGTCGCTGAGCTCGGCAGCCGCGGCGCCCGTGCTCGTGTTGCGCCAGGTGCGGAACGGCACGAGCAGCTCGCCGGCGTCGTCGAACGCGAGATAGCCGTGCATCATCCCGCTGATGCCGATCCCGCCGAGCGCGGCGATCGCGACGCCGTGGCGGCGGCGCACGTCGTCCGCGAGGTCCGCGTAGGCGGCTCGCAGTCCCGACCACACGTCGTCGAGCGCGTAGGTCCAGCGTCCGTCGACGAGCGCGTTCTCCCACTCGTGCGCGCCCGTCGCGATCACGACCGCCGGGTCGTCGCCGACCAGGCACGCCTTGATGCGGGTGGAGCCGAGCTCGATGCCGAGCACCGCGCGCCCCGCGCGGACGGCCTCCGCCGCCGCGTCGGCCGCCGTCGTATCCGTGGTCATCGCCGGTCGTCCCCGTCCTGCCCGTACACGCCTTGGTAGCGGGCGTACAGCGCGTCGATCCTGTCCTGCGGGATCGGGATCAGCGGTCCCGCCTGCCGCGCGATGTGCACCGTCCGCGCCGCGTCCTCGCACATCACCGCGGCCTTCACCGCGTCGCGCGCCGAGACCCCGATCGCGAACGGGCCGTGGTTCTGCATGAGCACCGCGCGCGAGCGGTGCCCGCGCAGGGTGTCGACGATGCCGCGGCCGATCGAGTCGTCGCCGATGACCGCGAACGGGCCCACCGGGATCGGGCCGCCGAACTCGTCAGCCATCCCGGTGATCACGCACGGGATCTCCTCACCGCGAGCCGCCCAGGCGACGGCGTAGGTGGAGTGCGTGTGCACGACGCCGCCGACATCCGGCATCTCGCGGTACACGTAGGCGTGCGCCGCCGTGTCGCTCGAGGGGCTCCGCTGCGAGCCGGTGCTGCCGGGCACCACGTCGCCGTCGAGGTCGCAGAGCACGAGATCGTCGGCCGTGAGGTCGTCGTAGGCGACGCCGGAGGGCTTGATCACGAAGAGGTCGGTGCCGGGCACCCGTCCCGAGACGTTGCCGCCGGTCCAGACCACGAGGCCGTACCGCACCAGCTCCGCGTGGAGCGCGGCGACCTCGGCCCTAGCGCGCTCGATGGCGGCGTCGATGTCGCCCATCCGTCCTCCTCGACTGGATCGTGTCCCGAGATGTTATCGCTCACATTGCGCCGGGCGCCAGTGCCGCGCGCGTCGGCCGACGGCGATCGCGGCGGTCGCGCGCGACCTCAGACCGACGCCGTCGACGCCCGCTCCACCAACCACGGCGGCACCCGGTCGTCGACGCGGTCGGACGCCGGATGCCCGTCGTCGAGCCGGGCGACGAGCCGGGCGACCGCGCGCCGGCCGACCTCGTCGAAGTCCTGGTGCAGCGTCGTGAGCGGCGGGAGGCTGTGGGCGCCCTCCGGGATGTCGTCGAACCCGATGACGCTGACGTCGTGCGGCACCCGGCGGCCGAGGTCCGCCAGCCCGTGCACGAGGCCGAGCGCCATCTGGTCGTTGCCGCAGATCACGGCCGTCGTCGCGGGGTCGACGCGGGCGGCGGCGGCGTAGCCGGCATCCGCGCTCCAGTCGCCGGGCAGGTCCGGCCCGAGCTCGAGCGCCGCCGCGGCGGCCTGGCGATGCACCGCGGCGAGCCGCACGTCCGCCTCGAGGAAGTCGGGCGGTCCGGCGACGACCTGCACCCGGCGGTGCCCCAGGCTGACGAGGTGCTCGACCGCGAGGCGGGCGCCGAGCTGCTCGTCGACGGCGACGTCGCCCGGCTTGCCGGTCTGCAGGGTGACCCGCGGCAGATCGGAGGCGAGCCGCGCCACCTCGTCGAGCAGCACCGAGTAGGGCGCGATGACGACGAGCGCCTCGACCGACTGGTCGAGCAGGAACTCGAGGCTGTCGCGCACGGCCTCCGCGGTGACCGGCGTCGAGGTGACGAGCGGCTGGTAGCCGGCGGCGCGCACGGCCTGCTCGACGGACTGCAGGGTGCGCACCGGCCCGAAGTCGGCGCTCGCCGGAGCGAGCACGCCGATCGCCCGGGTGCGGCGCGTCACGAGCGACCGCGCCGCGAGGTTCGGCCGGTAGCCGACCTCGCGGATCGCGTCGAGCACCCGCTCGCGCGTCGCCGGCCGGATGCCCTCGAACCCGTTGAGCACGCGGGAGACCGTCTGGTGCGAGACGCCGGCGCGGTCCGCGACGTCGTACATGCTCGGGGCGCGCCGCTCGGTCATCCGCGCAGGCTACCGCCCCGTCAGTGCTCGACCGCCTCCATGGCGCCCTCATGCTCGGGCTTCGGGCGCGGGATGAAGATCGCGACGACGAGGCAGAGCACCGCGGCGCCGAGACCGAGCGCGAGGGCGAGCAGGAAGCCGTCCTCGCTCGGGCCGGCGACGCCGCCGACCACCGTGACCGACTGCGCGAGGATCGCCCCGACCACGGCGGACGCGACGCTCGTGCCGAGCGACCGCATGAGCGCGTTGAGTCCGTTCGCCGCGCCGGTCTCGTGCGCCGGGACGGCCTGCATGATCAGCGCGGGCATGGCCGCGTAGCCGAGCCCGATGCCGACGCCCAGCACGATGTTGATGATCAGGATCTGCCACGCCTCGGCGTGGAAGAGCAGCGCGCCGCCGTACGACAGCGCGATCACGCCGGCGCCGACCACGAGCAGCGGCTTCGGTCCGCGGCGGCGCTCGACGGCGCCCGCGACCGGCGACATGAGCATCATCGCGATGCCGGACGGCGCGAGGATCAGCGCCGCGACGACGAGCGAGAGGCCGAGTCCGATGCCGGTCGCGCGCGGCAGCTCGAGCAGCTGCGGCAGCACCACGTTCGACGCGAACAGCGCGAAGCCCATGGCCACCGACGCGAGGTTGGTGAGCAGCACCGGCCCGCGCGCGCTGACGCGGAGGTCGACCAGCGGGTCCTTCACGCGCAGCTCGACGACGCCCCAGATGAGCAGCACGACGACCCCGCCGACGAGGAGGGTGAGGGTGCGCGGGTCGCCCCAGCCCCACTCGCCGCCGCGCGAGACCGCGATGAGCACGCCGACCAGCCCGACGGCGAGTCCGATGATGCCGACCACGTCGATGCGGCCAGGGGTGCGGACCGTGCTCGCCGGCACGAGCAGCGCGTAGAGCGCGAACGCGAGCACGGCGATGCCGGCGGCCACCCAGAACAGGGCGTGCCAGTCGAGGTTCTCCGCGACCACGGCGCTGAGCGGCAGGCCGAGCGCCCCGCCGACGCCGAGCGTGGCACTGACGAGGGCGATGCCCGATCCGAGCCGCTCGCGCGGCAGCACGTCGCGCAGGATCGAGATGCCGAGCGGGATGACGCCGGCCGCCATGCCCTGCAGCACACGGGCGACGATCATCGTCGGCAGGTCGTTCGAGAGCGCCGCGAGGATCGCGCCGGCGGCCTGGAGCAGCAGCAGCGCCATCGCGACGCGGCGCTTGCCGAACATGTCGCCGAGTCGTCCGGCGACCGGCGTGCACACGGCGGCGGTGACGAGGGTCGCTGTGATGACCCAGGCGCTGTTGTCGCTGGTCGTGTGCAGCAGGCGCGGCAGCTCCGACTGGATCGGGATCAGGATCGTCTGCATGAACGAGGCACCGAGGCCCGCGAACGCGAGCACGGCGAGGATCGCGCCCGATCGCGGTCGCGCGGCGGCGGCCGCGGTCACGGGCACCTCGCTGGTCGGGGTCTGGGTCATGGTCGCGCTCGCTTCCGTTCGTGGTCCGGGAGCCGGGCTTCATCGACCGACCGTGAGACTGCGTCTCAGTCAGCGGACACCATATCATTCGGTAGACTCATCCGCATGAACGGCGGGGTGCGGGACCGGAGCCGCGCGCTCCTGCGCGCCGAGCTCGCCGACGCGGCCGCCGACTTCTGTGCCGAGCACGGCTTCGAGCACGTGACCGCGGACGAGATCGCGCAGGGCATCGGCATCTCGCGGGCGACCTTCTTCCGCTACTTCGCCTCCAAGGAGGACGCGGTCGTCGCCGCCGTGCGCACGGGCCGCACCTCGCTCGGTGCTCAGCTTCGGGCGGCCGCCCCGGCCCCCGGGACGGCCGCGATGGACGCCGTGCGCGCCTCCCTCGCCCCGACGGTCGCCATCGCGCTGCGGGATCCGAGGAAGCTGCGGGCGCGCATCCGGATGATCGGCTCCTCGGCGCCGTTGCGCACGCGCCTCGCCTCCGAGCGCGCCGAGCAGCGCGACGACCTCGCGGCCGCGCTCCTCGAGCTCGTGCCGGATCGCGCGGAGGCCCTCGCCGCCGCGACGGCGTCGATGGCCGCGATCGACCTCGCCTGGAGCCTCTGGACCGCGGACGACGACGCCGACTTCGACGAGACGCTCCAGCGCGCGTTCGCCCTGGTGCAGGGCGCGGGCGGCATCGCGATCGGGCGGCCCGCCACCCGCTGATCGCCGCCGATCGACGGGCTAGCCGGCCCAGACGCTCCTCGGGGTGAGCGGCACGAGCGACGGGCGCTCGACCGTGGTCGTGAGCTCGAGCGTGCGTTGCTCCCCGGCGGCGGCGAGCAGCCCGGTCATCACGTCGAGCGCGTGGAGGCCGAGATCGCCGCTCGCGCGGTTCGTGCCCGCGAGCAGGTCGAGCAGCCCGACCCCGCGCGACGAGTGCTCGTAGCCCGCGTCGACCGCCAGCTCGCGCCACTCGTCAGACCCGAGCTCGCAGAGCTCGACCGCGCCGTCGAAGCCGTTCGGGTCAGGCACGGTCAGGCTGCCGGACTCGCCGTGCACCTCGATCGGCCGGGCGCGCGTGGCGACGGCGTCGAAGCTCAGCAGCACGGTCGAGATCGCGCCGCCCGCGTGCTCGAGCGTGCCGGTGATGTGGGTGTCGATCTCGACCGGGACGGTCTGGCCCGCACGCGGTCCGGATCCGATCGTCCGCACGTCGCGCAGCCGCGACGCCATCCCCGAGACGCGCACGACGGGCCCGAGCAGCTGGATCAGCGAGGCGACGTAGTACGGGCCCATGTCGAGCACCGGCCCGCCGCCCGGCAGGTAGTAGAAGTCGGGGTTCGGGTGCCAGCGCTCGTGCCCCGGCGCGACCCAGCTCGCGCTGGCCGCGATCGGTCGCCCGATCAACCCGCGGTCGACGGCGGAGCGCGCCGTCTGGATGCCGGTGCCGAGCACGGTGTCCGGCGCGGTGCCGACGCGCACGCCGGCCGCGGCGCCGGCCTCGACGACCCGCCGTCCGTCGGCGAGCGTCACGGCGAGCGGCTTCTCGCCGTACACGTGCCGGCCGGCGGCGATCGCCAGCAGCGCGACGTCCGCGTGCGCCGCCGGGATCGTGAGATTCAGCACCGCCTCGACGTCGGGATGCGCCACCGCCTCCGCGGCGTCGAGCGCGACCGCGCCCGTCTCCGCCGCCACCTCCTCGGCGCGAGTGCGGTCGAGGTCCGCGACGGCCGCGATCCGCACGCCGGGATGCCCGGAAAGGGTGCTCAGGTACTGCCGGGAGATGTTCCCCAGCCCGACGATGGCTAGACCGCGCGGCTCGCCCACAGGATGCCCTTCTCGATGATGGTGCGCACGCTCGCGTGCTGCAGGATGTCGACGCTGTGGCCCGGCGTCGCGACGACGACCCGGCCCTCGCCCCACTCGCGCGTCCAGACGGCCGGGGAGGTGATCGGGCGGTGCCACGGCTGGTCCGGTCGAGCCGGATGCGTCGTGGTCGCGAGCACGTCGATGAGGTCGTCGTGCAGCACCCAGTACTGCTCGGTGGTCAGCTCGAAATCGTCGAGTCCGGCCGTGATCGGGTGCGCGCGGCCGAGGTCGGTGAGGTGCACCGTGTAGGTGAGGAAGGCGTCCGTGCCGTCGCCGAGCCGCTGCTCCGGCGGGCGGGACGGATGCGTCGCGAACTGCCCGCCGACGAGCTGGAGGTAGTCGGAGCTGTTCCGGAACGAGTCGGCGATGCCGCCGTGCCAGCCGACCAGGCCCGTGCCGCTCTCGACGGCCCCGCGGAGGCCGGCGAGCTCGTCCGCCTCGATCTCCGACATCGTCACCGACTGCAGGATGACGTCGACGCCGGCGAGGTATCCGGTGTCGGCGTAGACGGCCGTGCTCTCCTCGACCCGGACGTCGAAGCCCTGCTCGCGCAGGTACGGCAGGAACAGCTCGGTCGCGGCGACGGGCGCGTGCCCGTCCCAGCCGCCCCGGACGACGAGTGCGGTGCGCGTGGTCATGCGCGGGCTCCTTCCACCGGCGTGAGCCGGGATCCGTCGGCGGCGCTCGCCTCCACGGCGGCGAGCACCCGCTGCACGCCGAGCGCGTCGGCGAACGTCGGGCTCGGGTCGAGCTCGCCCGCGACGGCGCGCACGAAGTCGGCGGCCTGATGCGTGAACAGGTGCTCGTAGCCGAGCCCATGGCCCGGCGGCCACCAGGCCTCGAGGTACGGATGCGACGCCTCGGTGACCTGGACGCGGCGGAAGCCGGCCGTGTCGCCCTCCGCCGACTCGTAGACCTGCAGCTCGTTCATCCGCTCGAAGTCGAACGCGATCGAGCCGAGCTCCCCGTCGATCTCGATGCGGTTCGCGTTGCGGTTGCCGAGCGCCATCCGGGTCGCCTCGAAGACGCCCATCGCGCCGTCGGACAGCCGGGCCGTGAAGGCCGCCGCGTCGTCGACCGTGACGCGCCCGATCGGCGCGTCCTCGGCCGCGATGCCGCCCAGGCCGGCGGCGCCGCCGGTCGCCGCGGGCTGCGGGCGGGTCTCGACGAACGTGCGCAGCATCGCCGACACCGCCACGATGCCGGCGCCCGTGAGCCACTGCGCCGTGTCGATGCTGTGCGCGCCGATGTCGCCGAGCGCCCCCGAGCCGGCCCGCTCGCGGTCGAGCCGCCAGGTCATCGGCGCGGACGCGTCGCTGAGCCAGTCCTGCAGGTACTGCGCGCGGACGTGGCGGATGCCGCCGAGCCGGCCCTCGCCGATCATCCGGCGGGCGAGCGCGAGCGCCGGCGTGCGGCGGTAGGAGAAGCCGCACACGGCGACGACGTCGGCGGCGGCCGCGGCGTCGGTCATCCGCTGGGCGTCGGCGACCGAGTTCGCGAGCGGCTTCTCGCAGAGCACGTGCTTGCCGGCTGCGAGGGCGGCGAGCGCGATCTCCGCGTGGCTGTCGCCGGGGGTGCAGATGTCGACCGCGTCGATGTCGTCGCGCTCGACGACCGACCGCCAGTCGGTCGAGGCCTCCGCCCAGCCGAAGCGGCGCGCCGCCGCGGTGGTGCGCTCGGGATCGGTGCCGACGAGCACCGCCGGCACGGGAGCCAGCGGCAGGTCGAAGAACCGCGGCGCGGTGAGCCACGCCTGGGAGTGGATGCGGCCCATGAAGGCGGTGCCGATCTGGGCGATTCGGAGCTGGTCGGTGGTCATGCTGTCGTCCTTCGTCGTCGGAGGTCGGCGGACTCGCGCGGGTCGGCGAGCAGGCGTGCGATCGGGAGCTCGGCGGCACCGACCAGCAGCCGGTCGTCGGCCAGCCGGGCGATCGCGAGGTCGAGACGGTCGGCGGCGTGCGGCATCGCGAGCCGCGCGACGTCCGCGGCGAGCGGCGGCAGGGCGTCGTCGGCGAGGGCGGCGAGGAACCCGCCGAGCACGATGCGCGCCGGGTTCAGCGCGTTCGCGATGTCAGCGAGCGCGCGGGCGAGCACCCGGCGCTGGCGGAGCACCTCGGCCGCGGCCGCCGGCGAAGTCGATGCCGGCGCTCCGCGGAGCAGCCCGGCGAGCTCGGCCTCATCGCGGTCGGCGAGGCCGAGCGCGGCGAACAGCAGCCGCCGCGAGACCTCCTGCTCCAGCTCGCCGCCCGCGCGCAGGTCGGCGGCGTCGACGGCGACCCGGTTGTGGCCGAACTCGCCGGCGAAGCCCGAGACGCCGCCGAGCAGCCGTCCGCCGGCGATGATGCCGCCGCCGATGCCGCTCGCGCCGCCGTTGAGGTACACGAGATCGTCCACGCCGCGGCCCGCGCCCCAGGCATGCTCGGCGAGCGCGCCGAGGCTCGCATCGTTCGCGACATCGACCGGCAGTCCGGTCGCGTCCTCGAGCACGGCGCGCAGAGGCGCGTCCGACCAGCCGAGGTGCGGAGCGAGGCGCACGACGCCGGTCGACTCGTCGACGAGCCCGGGCACGGCGATCCCGATGCCGATCGGACGACGGGCGTCGCCCGGCTCCGCGAGGTGCGCGCGCAGCAGACGCGCCACGTCGTCCGCCGTGGGGGTGCGATCGACCGGGATGCGGATGCGCTCGAGCACGCGCGCGCCGAGCCCGACCCGGCCGATCGTCACGGCATCGACCTCGGGGTTCACGGCGAGCGCGACCACGCCCGGATCGGGCGAGACGGTCGGCGACGGGCGCCCCGCGCGCTGGGCGGGCGCGGCATCCCCCTCGACGACGAGCCCGAGCTCGACCAGCTCGGCGATGGCGTCGGCGACCGACGAGCGGTTGAGTCCGGTGCGCTGGGTGACCGCCGACCGCGGCAGGCCGGGGCTGCGGTGCACGAGCTCGAGCACCGCGGACAGACCGGGCCGTCGTGGGCCGGACGCCATGGACATGCGCTCAGTCTAGGGCTTATGTTGTGCGAACCGACATATCCGGTACCACCCGACCGCCATCACCGCAGATGAAGCTGGAGCACCCCATGGCAGCGACGCCCACGAAGTCCGACTACTTCACCTTCGGCCTCTGGACCGTCGGCTACAACGGCACCGACCCGTTCGGCGGACCTACGCGGCCGCCCCTCGACGTGGTGCACGTGCTCGAGCGGCTCGCCGAGCTCGGCGCGGCGGGCCTCACCTTCCACGACGACGACCTGTTCGCGTTCGGGTCGAGCGACGCGGAGCGGCAGCGCGAGATCGACCGGCTGAAGCAGGGGCTCGCCGACACCGGCCTCGTCGTGCCGATGGTCACGACCAACCTGTTCTCGCAGCCCGTGTTCAAAGACGGCGGCTTCACCTCGAACGACCGCGGCGTGCGCCGGTTCGCGCTGCGCAAGGTGCTCCGCAACATCGACCTCGCCGCCGAGCTCGGCGCCTCCACGTTCGTGATGTGGGGCGGCCGCGAGGGTGCTGAGTACGACTCGGCGAAGGACGTGCGCCAGGCCCTCGAGCGCTACCGGGAGGCCGTGGACCTGCTCTCGCAGTACGTCATCGACCAGGGCTACGGCATCCGCTTCGCGATCGAGCCGAAGCCGAACGAGCCGCGCGGCGACATCCTGCTGCCGACCCTCGGGCACGCGCTCGCGTTCATCGAGTCGCTCGAGCACCCGGAGCTCGCCGGCATCAACCCGGAGGTCGGGCACGAGCAGATGGCCGGCCTGAACTTCGCCGCGGGCATCGCCCAGGCGCTGTACCACGGCAAGCTGTTCCACATCGATCTCAACGGCCAGCGCGGCATCAAGTACGACCAGGACCTCGTGTTCGCCCACGGCGACCTGCACAACGCCTTCGCGCTCGTCGATCTGCTCGAGCACGGCGGACCCGGCGGGGTGCCCGCCTACGACGGACCGCGGCACTTCGACTACAAGCCGAGCCGCACGGAGGACGAGTCCGGCGTGTGGGACAGCGTCGCGGCGAACATGGCGAACTACCTGCTGCTGAAGGAGCGCGCGGCCGCCTTCCGCGCGGACCCGGAGGTGCAGGAGGCGCTCGCGGCGGCCCGCGTACCCGAGCTCGCCGTGCCCACCCTCGGCGAGGGCGAGGGCTACGCCGAGCTGCTCGCCGACCGATCGGCCTACGAGGAGTTCGACTCCGACCGCTACTTCGGCGGCGCCGGCTTCGGCTTCGTGCGGCTGCAGCAGCTCGCCACCGAGCACCTGCTCGGCGCACGCTAGGTTCCGCGAGCGTGACGCTCGTCGCGGGGGTCGACTCGTCGACGCAGAGCTGCAAGGTCGTCGTGCGCGACCTCGAGACCGGGCGGGTGGTGCGCTCGGGGCGCGCGCCGCATCCGGACGGCACGGAGGTGCACCCGGACGCGTGGTGGACGGCGCTGCTCGCCGCGATCGCCGACGCCGGCGGGCTCGACGACGTCGCCGCCATCTCGGTCGCCGCTCAGCAGCACGGCATGGTCGTGCTCGACGCGGACGGCGAGGTGATCCGCCCGGCGCTGCTGTGGAACGACACGCGTTCGGCCGCCGCGGCGGACGCGCTGATCGGCGAGGTCGGACGCGGCGAGCTCGCCCGTCGCACCGGATCGGTGCCGGTCGCCTCCTTCACGGCGACGAAGCTCCGCTGGCTCCGCGACGCCGAGCCGGCGCACGCGACAGCGGTCGCCGCGGTCGCCCTGCCCCACGACTGGCTCACCTGGCGGCTCCGCGGCTTCGGGCCGGCGACCGGCGACGCGCCGGATGCGGATCCGCTGGGTCCCGACCTCGACGCGCTCACCACCGACCGGTCGGACGCGAGCGGCACCTCGTACTGGTCTCCGGAGCGCGGCGAGTGGGACCGCCACCTGCTCGCGCTCGCGCTCGGCCACGACGCGGTGCTCCCCCGCGTGCTCGGCCCCGGCGAGTCGGCCGGGGCGACCGCCGCCCGGCCCGGGATCCCCGCCGGTCTCGTCGTCGGCCCCGGCGCCGGCGACAACGCGGGCGCGGCCCTCGGCCTCGACGCCCGACCCGGCGACGTGGTCGTCTCGCTCGGCACGAGCGGCACGGTGTTCGCCGTGACCGACCGCGTGGTCGGCGACGAGACCGGCACGGTGGCGGGCTTCGCGGACGCCGCCGGCGGCTTCCTCCCGCTCGTCGCCACGCTCAACGCCGCTCGCGTGCTCGACGCGGTCGCGCGGCTGCTCGGCGTCGACCACGACGAGCTCGGTCGGCTCGCACTCGCCGCACCGGCCGGGTCCGGGGGACTCGTGCTGCAGCCGTACTTCGAGGGCGAGCGGACGCCGAACCTGCCCGACGCGACCGCGTCGCTGTTCGGTATGACGCTGGCCTCCTCCACCCGGGAGCACGTCGCGCGGGCCGCGATCGAGGGGATGCTCTGCGGTCTGGCAGACGGGCTGGATGCGGTGCTCGCACAGGGCGTCGAGGCCCGGCGCGTGCTGCTCATCGGCGGCGCAGCCCGCTCCCTCGCGGTCGCGACGGTGGCGAGCGAGGTGTTCGCGCGGGAGGTCGTCATCCCGGCCGCCGGGGAGTACGTCGCCCTCGGCGCCGCGGTGCAAGCGGCCTGGGCGCTGACGGGCGACCGGCCCGCGTGGGCCCCCGCGGTGGAGAGCGCCCTGCCGGCGGGTCCGCCGAGCCCGGCGCGCGAGCAGTACGCGGCCGCCGGGCGGCCCGCCGCGGGACTCAGCTGAGCGGCGCCGCCGGCAGCCAGACCCGCATCGTGCTCGGACCCCGCGACGCCCACCGGTGGTACGGCACCAGCGCGACCGGCGCCGGAGTCGAGCGGCGGGCATCCGACTCGTCGGCACCGTAGGGCCAGCCGCCGTCCGTGAGCGAGTCGAACGACCCGGCCACCTCGACCACGTCGCCGCCCGCACGGCGGGGTGCGACCGAGGTGTCGAGCCGGAACGTGCCGAGGTCGTCCGTGCCGGCATCCACGCTCTCGAGGCAGTAGACGAGCGGACCGGCCTCGACCGCGACCGTGCCGCGCACGTCGTCGATCCGCGCGTCCGGCCGGGTGAGGCGCGGCACGACGGGGAGGTCGAGGCGCACGGTGCCGCCGGTGCGCGGTCCGGCGACCACCGCGTAGCCCGGTGCGACGGAGCTCGTGCTCCCGTCGACGGCCACGGTCGCGGCAGACGCCCATCCGGGCACCCGGAGGCGCAGGGTCCAGTCGCGCTCCGGCGCCTCGAGCACCTCGATGTCGACGCCGCCGTCGTGCGGATAGCCGGTGCGCACGGCTAGCCGCAGCGGCGAGCCGTCCGGCAGGCGGGTGTCGATGTCGCACGACACCGGGAGGTGCAGCTGCAGCCCGTCGGCATCGACCGTCGCCACGTACGCCGCCAGGCTCGCGATCGTGCGGGCGATGTTCGTCGGGCAGCACGACACCCAGAGCCACGGCGCGCGCTGCCCGGTGGCCGCGCGCACGGCGACCTCGTCCTGCGGCAGCGGGACGCCGAGCGTCGTCTGCGCGAGCGGGTTGACGTAGAAGAACCGGTCCCCCTCCTCGGCGATCCCCGCCGCGAGCACGTTGTAGAGGGTGCGCTCGAGGAGGTCGGCGTGCCGCACGTCGCCGGACTGCAGCAGCAGCCGCCACGACAGCATGATCGAGGCGATCCCGGCGCAGGTCTCGGCGTAGGCGCGGTCGGCCGGGAGCTCCCAGTCGTCGCCGAACGACTCGCCCTCGTGCCGCGATCCCATGCCGCCCGTGACGTAGGTGCGCCGCGCGACGGTCGCGTCCCACTGGCGCTCGACGGCGGCGCGCAGCTCGTCGTCGCCCGCGTCGACGGCGACGTCGTGGGCGCCCGCCGAGAGGTACAGCGCGCGCACCGCGTGGCCGCGGAGCGCATCCGCCCGCCGCACCGGCACGTCGTCCTGGTAGTAGGCGCGTCCGATCTCCGGATCGCCGAGGAGGCCGGAGCCGCGCCGCTCGACGAACAGCGCCGCCTGGTCGAGGTAGCGGCGTTCGCCGGTCGCCCGTGACAGCTCGGCGAGCGCGACCTCGATCTCCGGATGCCCGCAGATCGCGTCGCGGCCGTCCGGTCCGAACTCGGCGACGACGTGATCGGCGACGCGGACGGCGGCGCGCGTGAACTCGTCCTCGCCCGTCGTGCGCAGCCGGGCGACCGCGGCCTGGATCAGGTGCCCGAAGCAGTACAGCTCGTGGCCCCAGGCGAGGTCGGTGTAGCGGTCGGGGCGTCCCGGCACGCCGAACTGCGTGCTGAGGTACCCGTCGGGCTGCTGCGCCGCCACGACCCGGGCGGCCAGCGCGCGGAACGCCTCATCCGCCCAGGCGTCGCCGGTGCGCGCGTGCTCCCAGGCGAGCCCCTCGAGGAGCTTGTACGTCTCCGAGTCGGCGAACTCGCGGCCGGCGCGCGGGGCGTCGCTCCCGGCGGCGACGAGGTCGAAGTTCGCGTTCCAGCCGAGGCGCTCCATCCAGTCGAGCGCGTGGCGGAGGGTCGTCGCGCCGTTGACGGCTTGACGCTGCGCCCAGAAGCCGTCCGTGATCCGCACGTCCGAGAGCGGGAGCGGACGGAGCAGCGAGGACGAGGGATCGACGGGCAGCGCACGGGCGGCGTCGGCGGTGACGGGGTGCACGGGTCCTCCAGGACGGCGGCGGGCGGCGGGGTGTCTGGGAACCCTAGCCGCCCGCCGCCGCGGTCCGGGACGCGCGTGCCCCTACTTCGCGAGACTGCTCACTCGGCGAGACCGCTCACTTCGCCAGACCGCTCACTTCGCCAGACCGCTCACTTCGCCGGACCGCTCACTTCGCCGGACCGCTCACTTCGCGAGACCGCTCACTTCGCGAGGAAGGCGATCAGCGCGCGGTTGAACTCGTCGGCGTGCGTGACGTTGAGACCGTGGGGTGCTCCGGCGACCAGTACCAGCTCGCTGCCGGCGATCCCGGCGTGGGTGCGAGCACCCGATCCCTCGAACGGCACCACGCCGTCGCCGTCGCCGTGGATCACGAGCGTCGGCACGGTGACCTTCGGCAGGTCGTCGCGGAAGTCGGTCGTGCCGAACGCCTCCATCGCCTTCAGCGCCGCGTGCGTGTCCGCCTGCAGCGCCAGTCGGATGGCGTCCTGCTTCTGCTCGGGTGTCGCCTTCAGCTCGTCGCCGACCGAGTAGAACTGCGTCGTGAAGGTGTCGTAGAAGGCTGCCGGATCCGACCTCAGCCCGGCCTCCATCTGGTCCGCCTGCTCCTTCGACAGCGGCCCATCCGGGTTGTCGGGCGTCTGCGCGAGGTACGGCGGCACCGCGGCGGCGAACACGACGCTGTGCAGGCGCTCCGTGCCGAACTCGCCGACGTAGCGGGCGACCTCGCCGCCGCCCATCGAGAAGCCGACCAGTGTGACGTCGTGCAGATCGAGCTCGGTGATCACCGAGTCCAGATCGGCGGCGAGCGAGTCGTAGCCGTAGCCCGTGAAGGTCTTGTCGCTGCGTCCGAAGCCGCGGCGGTCGTACGTGATGACGCGGTAGCCGGCCGCGGTGAGCGCGGGCACCTGCTCCGACCAGGACTCGCCGGAGAGCGGCCAGCCGTGGATGAGCACGACCGGGCGTCCGGAGCCGCCGGTGTCGTCGACGTGGAGCTTCGTGTTCCGGAAGAGCCCGTGGTGGGCGGTGATCTCGGTCATGACTCCAGCATCGGCGCTCGTCCCGCCGAGACGGCAGAGCGCCAGGCGACGCCCAGCCCGCATCCGTCCTCCGTTCACCTGACGGTCACCGCACGCACATCTCCCGGCGACCGCCCCCGGTTGCGGGACTGTCCGCGGCCGCGCCACCGACCTACCGTCGAGGCATGCGCCGCGCACTCTCGATCCCGGCGGCCGCGGTGCTCGCCGCGGGCGTGCTCAGCGGATGCGCGCCGCTCTACGACTGGGACGCGCTCGAGCACCCGAAGTCGACGATGGACCCGATCCTCTTCAGCGACGTCGCCGCGACCACGGCGGCCGGCTTCACCGCCACGCCGCAGGCGCCCGAGGACGTGCTGCCGGCCTCGGAGCTCACCGCGAGCATCGACCCGACGTCGACGCGCTTCGAGGGGCACTGGGACGGCCGCGACATCTACCTCGCCCTGACGCAGGGCGGCTCCGTCGCGATGGTCACCGTTCCGGGCGGCACCGGATCGTCCGCCGGCAACACGGTGCTCGCGCTGTCGCGGCAGAGCGACGAGACCGGGGACTCGATCGACCTCGCCTACCTGCCCCAGGGCACCGGCGAGCTGCCGGAGGGCTGGAAGCCGATGACCGCCTGGATCGCCGTCCGCGAGTAGCCGCAGCCGCGTCCTCGGACTCGGCCGCGGACTCAGCGCGACGCGCCCGCGAGCCGTCGGCCGATCCGGAGATCCCGGCAGCCGAACGGACCGGCCTCCGGCATCGCGGCGCGGATCCGGGACTCGTCGAACGGCTGCGACGGACGGATGCCGACCGGCGGCTCCGGCGCGGGAGGTGCGGCCGCGCTCACGCTGTCGAAGGGCAAGCGCAAGAAGCACGCCCCCGCAGCAGCCGCAGCAGCCGCAGCAGCCGCAGCGAGCTGAGCTTCAGCCGCGCAGCGCCGCCGGGAGCCGGTCGCGGTGCGCCTCGAGCAGCTCGTCCGTCATCGCCCGCGCCTGCTCCAGGGTCAGCTGCGCGCTCGTCAGCGGGTCGAGCGCGACCGCGTGGTGCACGTGCTCGCGATCGCCGGTCAGCGCCGCGGCGAGCGCCAGCAGCTGCACGTTGATGTTCGTGCGGTTCAGCGCCGCGAGCTGCGGCGGGAGGTCGCCGAGCGCGACCGGCTGCACGCCGTTGCGGTCGACCAGGCAGGCGACCTCGACCGTCGCCTCCGCGGGCAGGTTCGAGATGAGCCCGTCGTTCGGCACGTTGCCGTAGATCACGGTCGGCACGCCGGTCACGACCGCGTTGACGATCGAAGCCCCGTACTCGACGGACGGCTCGAGGTGCTCCTTGAGCCGCGCCAGCTGCTGGTCGACGTCACCCTGCTCGTCGTGCGCGACGCAGATCTCGTAGTAGTCCCAGCGCTCCGGGATGTAGCTCTCCACGAGCTCGGCGTTCTTGCGGAAGTACGGCAGGTACTCCGACGCGTGGTGGCTCGACTCCGTCTGGAAGTAGCCGAACGCCTCCATGATCGTGGTGCGCACCTGCTCGTTGCCGCCCTCGTAGTCGGAGTCGCCCTCCGCGATGCCGGTGTGGTCGCCGTCGTCGGCGATCATGTCCGGCTTCGAGGGGCCCAGGCGGCCGGAGACGCCGGCCAGGTGCTTCGCGCGCATGAGCTCGTGCAGGCGCGGGTAGAGGTCCTCGCCGCCGCGCTTCAGCTCGAGCAGCCAGGCCTGGTGGTTGATGCCCGCCGAGACGTAGTGCATCTCCTCGTAGGGGATGCCGAGTGTGCGGGCGAGCATCCGCGTCGTGCCCTGCACGCTGTGGCAGAGCCCCACCGCGCGGATGCCCTGGGCGTTGAGGAAGCCCGTCGCCATAGCCATCGGGTTGGCGTAGTTGATGAACACGGCGTCAGGGCAGAGCTCGCGCGCGTCGGCGGCGATGGCGGCGTACGGGTCGACCGAGCGGAGGAAGCGGAACACCCCGCCGGGGCCGACCGTGTCGCCTACGGTCTGGTCGACGCCGTAGCGCCGCGGGATCTCCACGTCGTGGCGGTAGGCCTCGACGCCGCCGACCTGGAACGTGATGATCACGAAGTCCGCGCCGGTCAGCGCCTCGCGGCGGTCGGTCGTCTCGACGATGTCGGCGGCGAACCCGTAGTGGTCCCGCAGCTCGCGCGCGGCATCCGCGGTGCGGCGGAGGCGTCCGGCGTCGAGGTCCATGAGCACGAGCCGGGCGGACTGCAGCGCCGGGAAGCTCAGCAGGTCGCCGATCAGGCGGAACGGGAACACGAAGCCGCCGGCGCCGATGATGGTGATCTGAGGAGCAGCACTGGTCATGCGGCCACGCTACGGACGACGATCCCGGTCGCGCCTCCGACTTCCGCGCCAAGGCTTCCGGGATCCTCGCCGGGCGTCGTAGGGTGCGAGCGTGAGCGCTGGTGCCGACGCGGCGATCGACGTGCTCGCCGAGCCGCCGGGCATCTGGATGCACCACGGCCCGGCGCCGCGCATGCCGCGCGCCCACCGGCACGACGACCTCGAGCTCAACCTGGTCACGCGCGGGCGGCTCGACTACGTCTTCGGCGGGCGGCCGCTCAGCGTCGCGGCGGGACGCCTCGCACTGTTCTGGGCGG
The DNA here is from genome assembly GCF_058809295.1 of Schumannella sp. GW821-FHT10F01. Classification (NCBI taxonomy): domain Bacteria; kingdom Bacillati; phylum Actinomycetota; class Actinomycetes; order Micrococcales; family Microbacteriaceae; genus Schumannella; species Schumannella sp. GW821-FHT10F01. The sequence goes on along the minus strand of NZ_JBXASM010000001.1, from coordinate 289,345 downwards.
CGACGCCGCACCGGCTCGTCGAATCGCCGGAGATCGCGGAGCCGGCGGACGACGCCCCCGCCGAGGCGGCCTGGCTGCACATCCCGCTCGCCATCGCGCTCGGCTGGCGCCTGCCGGACGACGCCCTCGGCCGCCTGCTCCGCGACCGGCCCGTCGTCGTGGAGGCGGCCCCGCTCGGCGACCTGCCGTCGCTGTTCGCGCGCTGGGCCGCGGATCGGACCGGCTCCGACGCCGGCGACGCGGAGGCCACCGAGATCGCGCTGCTCGAGGCGCAGGCGCTCGTGCGCCGGGTCCTGCGCGCGGCCGACGCCGATCCGGTGCCCGCGCCCGGCGCCTCCGGCACGGTGTCCGACGGGGTGGCCGCGATGGCCGGCTTCATCGCGACCAGGTTCCGTGATCCGATCCGGGTAGCCGACGTGGCCGCGGTCGCGCACCTGCATCCGAGCACCGCGATGACGGCGTTCCGCTCCGCGCTCGGCGTCACGATCGGCGCCTACCTCGTGCGCTGTCGCGTGGCGGAGGCGCAGCGCCTGCTCATCACCACCGGCGCCTCCGTCGGCGGGATCGCCGCCACCTCCGGCTTCGGATCGCAGAGCGCGTTCTACGACGCCTTCACGCGCGAGACCGGGCGCTCCCCCGCCGCGTACCGGCGCGGATTCCGCGGCTGACCGCCCGGGGCCGCTAGCGTCGACTCGCTGACGGTCAGCCCGACACGACCCTGGAGGTTCCGACGATGGAGTCCCGCCTGCTCGGACGGACCGGCCTGCAGGTCGCCCCCGTCGCCCTCGGCACCGGCCCGATGGGCGAGATGTTCGGCCCGGCCACGATCGACGACGCCGTGCGCGTCGTGCACACGGCGCTCGACCTCGGGGTCAACCTCATCGACACGGCGCCGATGTACTTCAGCGCGGAGGAGCGACTCGGCGTCGCGCTGCGCGGACACCGCGACCGCGTCATCCTCGCCACCAAGGCGGGGCGCTACAGCGGCGAGCCGTTCGACTTCTCCCCGGCCCGCCTGCGGTCGAGTCTCGAGAACAGCCTCCGGCTGCTCGGCACCGACTACGTCGACGTGTTCCACCTGCACGACATCGAGTTCGTGCCGCTCGGCCCGGTGTTCAGCGACAGCGTCGCCGCGCTGCAGGAGCTCAAGGCGGAGGGCAAGGTGCGCTTCATCGGCATGACCGGGTACGCACTGCCGACCATGGAGCGGGTCATCCGCGAGACCGGCGTCGACGCGATCCTGACGTTCGCGCACGGCACGCTGCTCGACAACTCGCTCGCCGAGCGGATCGTGCCGCTCGCCGACGAGCACGGCGTCGGCGTCATGAACGCCGCGGCGGTCGCGCTCGGGCTGCTCGCGCCGCACGGCACGAACATGCCCGGGCAGCACCCGGCGGGCGAGGCCGTGCAGCGCAGCGCGGAGGCGATGCGCGCGCTCGCCGTCGAGCGCGGCGTCGACCTCGGCTACCTCGCGAACCAGTACTCGATCTGGCGCTCCGGCGCCGCGACCACCGTGGTCGGCACCACGAAGCTCGCGCACCTCGAGTCGGCCGTCCGCGCCGCGTCCGACCCGATCGACCCGGAGCTCGAGGCGGCGTTCACCGCACTGCGTCCGCCCGTCGACGAGAGCCAGTGGCCGATCGGGCTCGAGGAGAACCGCTAGCGCGGGGCACGGTTCTCAGGCTGCGCGGGCCGCGACGGCTCGACGGATCGACGACGCACCGGATGCGGCGCTCAGCCTGAGAATCGCGCAGCACCCGCTGCCGGTGCGCCTGCCCGCAGCACGGCGTCGAACGCGGCGACCAGGGTCGCGCCGACCGTCTCCGGATCGCCGAGGTAGCCGCCGATCATGGCGCCGTCGCGGAGCATCATGAGCTGGCCCCCGACCGCCTCGGCGTCATCCGCTCCGGCCTCGCGGGCGAGGTCGACGAACGCCTGCCGCATCCACTCGCGGTGCGCGTCGGCGACCCGCCGCGCCGGATGCTCGGGGTCCGGGTACTCGGCGGCCGCGTTGATGAACGGGCAGCCTCGGAAGCCGGGACGGCAGCTCTCGGCGCCGATGCCGGCCGCGATCGCGTGGAGCGCGACGACCGCGTCGTCCGCCGAGGCGCCCGCTGCCGCCGCCGCCGAGCGCTCCCAGGCGGCGCGGCGCTCGAGGTAGGCGACGACGAGGTCGTCCTTCGTGCGGAAGTGCCGGTAGAAGGTGACCTTCGTGATGCCGACCCGCTCGATGACGCGGTCGGCGCTCGTCGCGCGGATGCCGCCGGCGTAGAAGAGCTCGCTCGCGGCGTCGAGGATGCGCTCCCGCGTCGCCGCTCCGCTGCCCGCCACCCGCGTCGTCCTTCCATCCGCGGTTGCGCCGCGGGTCCGCATCACTCTATGGTCCATCATGTAGACGTACTAGTAACTCTACAATATCCAGCAAGCCCCGAGCGCGAGGAACCGCCATGTCGACCACAGCACCCACCACCCCGTCCCCGATCGCGGCGGTGCTCCGCCCGCTGTACTTCGCGCGCTTCGCGTTCGCGGTGATCTGGGCGGTGCTGCTCATCGCCGTCCCGGCTGCGGGGGCTCCGCCGCTGCTCACCGTGCTCGTGATCGTCTACCCGCTCGTGGACGCGGTCGCCGCCGCGATCGAGTGGCGCCGCGCGACCGATCCGTCGCGGTCCCGTGCGAGCGCGGCCGCGAACCTCGTGGTCAGCGTCGTCGCGGCGATCGCGCTCGGCATCGCCTCGCTGTCGTCCGTCGCCGCCGTGCTCGTGGTCTGGGGCGTCTGGGCGATCGCGTCGGGCGCCGCGCAGCTGCTCACCGGCGCCGGACGACGCCGGCTCGGAGGCCAGTGGCCGCTCATCGTGAGCGGCGGGCTCTCGGTGCTGGTGGGCTTCGCCTTCGCGTTCCAGGGCGTCCAGGGCGCGACGAGCGCCACCGGCGTCGCGGGCTACGCGATCGTCGGCGGGGTGTTCTTCCTCGTCTCGGCGCTGCGGCTGCTCCGCCGCTGAGCGCAAAGCCGGCGGCAGCCCCCGGTCGTGGCCGCGGAACGCGGGGTCGCAATGCGTCACGCACGGACGCATCCGGTCATCTTCCTGGCGCCGTCCACCCGATGGCGTGACACTCCTCAGCACGGCGCGACCGCGTCGACACGAGAGGGGAACGTCATGGGGGATCAGACGCCGGAGACGGTCACGACCGAGCAGCTGCGCGCGCTCCGGATCGAGGGGGCGCCGGCGATCGTGCTCGACGCGCGCGGCGGGCCGGTGCGCGAGAACCGCGACCGCTACCTGCGCGGCCACATCCCGGGCGCACGGTCGGCGGACGGCGAGGCACCGGCCCTGCTGCCGGGCGAGGCGATCGCGCTGCCGCCGACGGTCGCGCTGCCGCGAATCCAGCGGGCGGTGCGCCGCCTCGGCGTCACGCGCGACTCCGAGGTGATCGTCTACGACGACACGGACGACACGGTCGCGACCGCCACAGCGCAGCTGCTCGCCGGGTTCGGTCTGCGCACGCGCGTGCTGGTCGGCGGCGTCACCGGGTGGCTCGCCGCCGGCAACCGGATCGCGACGGGCGTGGCGGCCGCCCCGGTGCCGAGCCGCATCCTGCTCGGCTGAGGCGGGCGGCGTCCGGCTGAGCTGAGCGCGCGGCGGCGACTTCGTCGGTGGAGGTCGATCGGGATCCACTGCCGAATGAAGGAGATCCGGGCGGCCGACGCTTCGAACTGCAGCAGTCGCCGCCGCCGCGACGCGGAACTCCTTCATCCGGCAGGAGTTCCCTGCCGCCACTCCTTCATCCGGCAGGTCGGACCGCCGCACACGCCGTCGCTCTGAGGCTGGCGCTGTCCGGGTGAGCCGGGCGCGCGGCGGCGTCGCTCATCGGACGACGAGCGTCGCGACCGTCGCGGTCGCCGCGACGACGACCGCCCCGATCGCGATCTCAGCTACCGGACCCACCGCGTACCCGAGCCGGAACGACCCCGCGTGGCGTCCGTCGGGCTGCGCACGACGGAGGTCGGCAGCCCGCCGTCGGAGCAGTCGCCGAACCTCGACGACCACCAGGCCGATCCAGCCGGCGACGAGCACGGCCGTGATCGCCCAGGCCGTCGGCGACATCCCTACTCCCCCGGCGGGATCCGCGGGTCGACCTGGATCTTCGGCTTCGCGCGGAGCTCCTCCGGGATGTCGCCCGACAGGATGCCGGCGACGGCCTCGAGTCCGATGACGCCCGCCACGAGCTGGTCCGCGTTCAGGCGGCCGGCCGCGAACAGCTCGATGACCGGCACGAGCCCGCGCGACGCCCCGAGGATGCCGACCGCGGTGATGTCGCGGAACGCGAGGTAGCGCGTGTCGAGCGGGGTGGGCACGCGGGCGACGCCGATGAACGAGAGCCGGCCGGCCGGCTCGACCAGCTCGAGCAGCCGCTCCGGCGCGCTCGGCGCGCCCGAGGCCTCGACGGCGCCGATGTACTCCAGGCCGGGCGCCATCTCGGCGGTGAGGTCGTCCGGGCCGAAGACGGCCTCCGCGCCGGCGGCGAGCGCGGCATCCCGGCCCTCCTGACGCGGATCGACGGCGTGCACGCGCACACCGCGGTCGACGAGCAGCTGCACGGCCAGCAGGCCGATCGAGCCGACGCCCCAGACGAGCACCCGGTCGCCCGGCTGCGCGTGCACCGCGTCGATCGCGCGCCAGGCGTTGCCGCCCGGCTCGATGAGGGCGCCCTCGGTGTCGGTCATCCCGTCGGGGAGCGGCTTCAGCGCGACGACCGGCACCAGCAGCTGCTCGGCGAGCGCCCCGGGCAGATCGCCCCAGACGCCGATCTCGGAGCGGTTCGGGCAGACGTGGTGGCGCCCCGTGCGGCACAGCCGGCAGACGCCGCAGCCGACCATCGTGTCGCCGGTCACGCGCCGGCCGATCCACTCCGCGTCCGCCTCGTCGGCGGCCGTGACGGTGCCGACCCACTCGTGGCCGAGTCGGAGGCCCTCCGGCTTGCGGTGGCCCTCGTCGATGACGCCGCCGTGGAAGATCTCGCGGTCGGTGCCGCAGATGCCGACTCGCTCGACGTCGACGACGACCGCGCCGGGGCGCACGACCGGGCGCGGCACGAGCCCCACACCGCCGATCGACGGTCCTCGGACGACGAACGCCCGCATCAGGTCCGCGTCAGACATGCTCCGCCACCAGCTCCTCCAGTCGTGCGCGGACGTCCGCGTCGGGTGCGCCGACCGCCATGCGGCAGCCGGAGGCGGGGATGACCCCGCGGATCTCGAGCACGGTCTTCACCCGTGCGATGTCGCCGTCGATCGCCGTGACGGCGTCGTCGACCGCGCGCCGCGCGCGGGCCAGGGCATCCGCGTCGCCGTCGGCCAGGGCGGACCGCACCGCGAGGAACAGCTCCGGCAGGCACGACGAGACGCCCGACACGACCCCGTACCCGCCGAGTCCGACGATGTCGCCGACGAGCGCATCCTGCCCGGTGAGCACGACGAAGTCGTCGGGCACCGCGGCGCAGTACTCGGCGAGCGCGTCGGCGGACTCGCCGGAGATCTTCGCGCCGCGGATGCCGGGCAGGGTGGCGAGCTCGGCGAGCAGCTCCGGGTCGACCGCGACGCCGGTGCGCTGGCGGAACAGGTAGAGGTACAGCTCGAGCCCCGCCGCCCGCTCCGCCGCCTGCTCGAACCAGCGGACGACGTCGCCGCGCGATGCGGCGAGGTAGTACGGGGTGATGACCGCGATGCGGGTCGCCCCGGCGTCGCGCGCGTCGTCGATGAGCGCGCCGGTCTGCACGGCGCTCGCGGCGCCGGCGTGCACGTAGTTCTCGAGCCCGTCGAGCGTGCGCAGCGCGAGCCGGGTCAGCTCGTCGCGCTCGTCGCGCTCCAGCGCCGGGAACTCCCCGGTCGTGCCGGTGAGGAACCCGCCGTCGACGCCCGACGCGGCCACGAACTCGAGGATCGCCTCCGAGGCGGCGGCATCCAGCGATCCGTCGTCGTGGAAGGCGACGGGCACGGCCGTGATGATGCGGGGAATCGGTGGCGCCATGATGCTGCGGTCCTTCGCCTCTCTGCGAACGATGCGGAGGGCGAGGTCGGGATGCGATCGACGCCAGGGAAGATTCTGTCCGCCGCGAGGGGCCGCGTGCAACGGCGCGCGGGGGCGGATTCGTGCATCTTCATCGGACGTGCGGGAACGTCCCGTGCCGTCCTGATGTTCTCCTTCCCGAGAGCCGCAGCCAGCGGCTCCGACGAGACGAGGACCCCATGACCGACACGACCTACCGCAAGAGCCCCGAAGCCGTCGCGAAGCTCACCCGCAACCAGTTCGCGGTGACGCAGGAGGACGCGACCGAGCCCGCCTTCCGCAACGAGTTCTGGGACAACCACGCCGACGGCATCTACGTCGACATCGTGTCCGGCGAGCCGCTGTTCTCCTCCACCGACAAGTTCGACTCCGGCTCCGGCTGGCCGAGCTTCACCCGTCCGATCGAGAAGGCACACGTCGTCGAGAAGGACGACCGCAGCTTCTGGATGCGGCGCACCGAGGTGCGCTCCGCGAACGGCGACAGCCACCTCGGCCACCTGTTCCCGGACGGCCCTGCCGACCAGGGCGGCCTCCGCTACTGCATCAACTCCGCCGCGCTGCGGTTCGTCCCGGTGGACGAGCTGGAGAGCCAGGGCTACGGCGACTACCGGTCGCTCTTCGGCGCCACCGCGTAGTCGGGTGCCCGTCCTGCCGATGAGCACCTTCGTCGGCAGGACATCGCGGCACGATGGGCTGCGCCCCTCAGCGCACGGGTCCGCGGAGACCGTCGATCGGGATCTCGTCCCAGGTGTCGAACGGGTCGTCGCCGACCTCCGCCATGAGCGCGGGGCGTGCGGCGGCCGCGGCCTCCTCCGACTCCCAGATCGCGACGCCGACGAAGCGGCCGCTGTCGTCGTCGACGACGCCGGTCCAGAGGAGGCCCGGCTGCTCGCGGGCGACGCGGCCGTACCGCTGCATCGAGTCGAGCACGGCGGCCCGGTGCTCGGGCTTCGGCGAGTGCACGGACACGACGGCGAAGGTCATGCGCACAGTGGACCACAGCGGCGAGCGGGGCGCGAGGGGGCTTCGACAGGCTCAGCCACCCGAGGGCGGCTCAGCCACCCGAGGGCGGCTCAGTCATCGGGGTCGGGGTCAGAGCGAGTCGTCGCCGTCGAGCCACTTCTCGGCGAGGTGGTCCGCGATGACGCGACGGATGGTGCCGGAGCGGGCGCGGAGCACGATCGACTCGGTGCGGATGACCGGTCCCTTGCGGCGGACGCCGGACACCAGGTTTCCGTCGGTCACGCCGGTCGCGACGAAGAACGTGTTGTCGCCCTTCACGAGCTCGTCCGCCGTGTAAACGTGGTCGAACTGCAGCCCGGCGTCGAGGCCGCGCTGCTTCTCCTCGTCCGTCTTCGGCGCGAGCCGGGTCTGGATCAGCCCGCCGAGCGCCTTGATCGCGCACGCCGTGGCGACGCCCTCCGGCGATCCGCCGGTGCCGATGCACATGTCCAGCCGTCCGTCGTAGGACGCCGCGTCGATGCCGCCGGCGACGTCGCCGTCGAGCAGCAGCCGTGTGCCGGCACCCGACTCGCGGATCTCCTGGATCAGCCCCTCGTGCCGCGGCCGGTCGAGCACGCCGATCGACATCTCCCCCACCGGCTTGCCCTTCGCCTTCGCCAGCGCCCGGATGTTCTCCGCGACGCTCTGCCGCAGGTCCACCACCCCGATGCCCTCCGGACCGGTGACGATCTTCTCCATGTAGAACACCGTGTGCGCGTCGAGCATCGCCCCGCGGTCGGCCGCGGCGATCATCGAGATCGCGTTCCGCCGCCCCGACGCGGTCAGCGAGGTGCCGTCGATCGGGTCCACCGCGATGTCGCAGGCGGGACCGCGGCCGTTGCCGACGCGCTCCCCGTTGAACAGCATCGGGGCCTTGTCCTTCTCGCCCTCGCCGATCACCACGACGCCGTCGAAGTTGACGGTGCCGAGGAACTTGCGCATCGCGTCGACCGCGGCGCCGTCGGCCGCGTTCTTGTCGCCGCGCCCGATGAACGGCACCGCCCGGATGGCCGCCGCCTCGGTCGCCCGCACGAGCTCGAGCGCGAGGTTGCGGTCGGGGTGCAGGAACAGCGTGCCGGTCTCGGTCGACGGCTCCTCCATCGTCTGCGTGTCCGGCATCCGTCCTTCTTCCGCTTTGTATGGTCAGTACGTACACTACAGGCGTCGCGACACGGTTGTCCGGACGGCCCGTCCCGTCCATCCAGCGCGGACGGCTTATACGATCGACGGCGAGAGGGAGGCCCGACGTGACGCAGACCATCGAGCGCGACTCGCCGATTCCGTACTACGAGCAGCTGTTCGGCATCCTCCGCGACCGGATCGTCTCGGGTTCGCTGCCCGCCGAGGAGCGGCTGCCCAGCGAGATGGAGCTCTGCCGCGAGTTCGGCCTCTCCCGCGCGACGGTGCGGCAGACCATGTCGAAGCTGGAGTCGGAAGGGTACGCACGGCGGGTGCCGCGGCGCGGCGTCTTCGCCTCGTCGCCCGACCGGTCCGCGGGCTGGACGGTGCAGCAGGGGTTCCTCGAGAGCCAGATCCGCCAGGGCCGCACCGGCATCAGCACCGACGTGCTCGACGCGAGCTTCGTCGTGCCGCCGCAGCACGTCGCCGAGGCGCTCGAGACGGGCGAGGGCGGCCAGGTGTTCGCGCTGCAGCGCGCCCGCTCGCTCGACGGCAAGCTCGCCATGTTCAGCACGAACTGGTTCCCCGCCGACATCGGGCGCACGATCGCCGCCGCGACCGGCGTGCTCGACGGCACCGGCTCGGTCAACGAGACGCTGCGCGGCGCCGGGTTCGTCACGAGCGGTGCGCACCGGGTCATCCGCGCGATGCGCGCACCTGAGAACGTGGCGACGCACCTGCGGATCGACGCGGACCAGCCCGTGCTCCGGGTGCGCTCGCTCTCCTGGGACGCCGCGCACCGCCGCTTCGACTACTACGAGACCTGGGTGCTGACCGACATCATCCCGCTCGAGGTCGACGTCTCCGCCGGCTGAGCCGGGAGCCCGGCCGCGGGAGGCCTCAGCCGAGCATCGAGGAGGTGAAGCCGCCGAGCGCGCGCTGCGGATCGGGCGTCCAGTCGATCGCCTCCGCCGCGAGCAGCGCCGCACCGACCGCCGTCACCTGCGGCTCGAGCACCGGCGCGGCCCGGTAGCCGTTCACCGCGCTCTTGATCTCCACCCAGCCCGGCGACCGCGCCCAGCCGCCCGCGAGCCGGACGTCGCCCCGGCCCGCCGCACCCGCACGCACCGCGTCGACGGCCTCGCGTCCGGCGATCGCGAGCGCGCCGAGCACCGCGGAGGCGCGCACTGCCGGGTCGCGAGGCGTGTCGACGGCGTAGGACGGCCGACCGCCGCCGTGGCGCCCCGGCCGGAAGTAGCCGGAGTCGAACACGGCGATCGGCGCCGCGCTGCCGTCGAGCAGCGTGCGGATCTGCGAGGCCACGTCGGCGTCGTGCGAGGCCCACTGCACGTTGCGGGCCAGCTCCTCCACCCGCAGCAGGGTCGTGCCGGTCGAGCGGATGCCGGGCGCGACGTCGATGCCCTCGCGCGACGGCGGCGCCGACGCCGCGATCTGGGCGACGACGACCTCCGCGGTGCCCATGGAGTCGAGCACGGCGCCGGGCGACATCCGGTCGACGCCCCAGCCGGCCACCGGATGATCGTGCCCGCCCGCCACGACGACCGCGTCGTCGGCGATCACGCCGGCGGCGCGGAGATCCGGCGAGGCGAGCGGCCCGACGATCTCGCCGGTGGCGACGACCGGCGGCAGGAGGTCGGCCGACCCCAGCGTGAGCTCGACGCGGTCGAGGTCCCACCGGCGGTCCGTCGACCGCCACGCGGCGGTGCGCGACGCCAGGGTGTCGCTGAGGAACGCGCGTCCCGCCCATCGGGCGCTGACGAGGTCGGTCAGCGCCAGCCATCCGCTCGCCGCCGCGGCCTCGGCTTGATCCCGCGCCCAGGCCCAGCCGACGATGGTCTTCACGGCGTCGCTCTCGGCGTCGAACACCTCGTCGCCGTGGAGGCGGGGCCGCAGCTCGCGGAACACGCGCTGGCGCCGCGGATCGAACCACGCCAGGGCGCGCGTGAGCGGGCTGAGCCGGTCGTCGACCAGCACGCCGTCCTCGCCGACCCCCGCGGCGCTGACCGCGCGGATCTCGTACAGGCCGCCGCAGGCCGCCACCACCATGTCCTCGACGACCTCGACGAGCGCGCGGCCGTCGATGAGCAGGTCCTCGGAGTCGCGCGGGGTCGGGCGGATGACGCGCGCGACGACCGTGCCGGTCTCGTCGAGCAGCACGACCTTCGTGTTCGTGGAGCCGAGATCGACGCCGCAGGCGACCGCGATCCGCCCCGGGCTCCCCATGCTGTGCACGATACCCGGGCGCCGCCGACCGCTCCGCACACCCGGCACCGCCGGCGTCAGACGGTCAGCCCCGCGACCGAGTCCGGCACCACCGCGGCATAGCCGAGCGACTGCTTGGCTGCGGCGTGCTGGGCGGCGATCCGCGACTCCTGCGCGCGCGGCGCGAGGTCCGTGCGCTCGGCGGTCCACTGCGGGAACACCCCCTCGGCGGCCGCGACGCCCTGCATCGCGGCGCCCATCGTGACGTACTCGTCCGGCGCCGGAACCGAGATCGGGATGTCGACCATCTGGCCGAGCACCACCTGCACGGCCGGGCTCTGCGCGGCACCGCCGATGAGCAGCAGCCGCCGCGTCGGCACGTCGCAGGCGTGCAGTGCGTCGAGCATCTCGACCTGGCTGGCGAGCGTGCCCTCGATCACGGCGCGCGCGAAGTTCGGCCGGGTGAGGTTGACGAGCGAGGCGCCGTGCAGCGACCCGCGCGCCGTCGGCAGGTCGGGCGTGCGCTCGTGCTCGAAGTACGGCAGCAGGGTGAGGCCGCCCGCACCGGGGTCGGCCGAGAGCGCGAGCTCCGACAGCTCGGAGTGGCTCGTGCCGAGCAGCCCGACGGCGACGTCGAGGTTGCGCGCCGCGTTGAGCGTCGCGACGAGCGGCAGGTGGTCGCCCGTGGCGTCCGCGTAGCTGCAGACATAGCCGGCGTAGTCGTGCACCGGCGACGACGAGCGGGCGTAGACGACGCCGGAGGTGCCGAGCGAGAGCACCGCGTCGCCCTCCTCGAGCCCGAGCGCGAGCGAGGCCGCCGCGTTGTCGCCGCTGCCGACGCCGATCGGGATGCCGGCGCGCACGCCGGGGATGCCGGCGCCGGTCACGCCGGCGCGGTCGAGCGGGCCGAGCACGCGCGGCACGACGGCCTGCCGGCCGAGCGCGTGCTCGAAGAGGTCCATCGTGTACTCGCCGGTCTCGCCCGACCAGTAGCCGGTGCCGCTGGCCTCCGACCGGTCGGTCACGAGCTCGTCGAGCGCGCCCGAACCCGGGCCGAAGCCGCGGAGGCGCCAGGTGAGCCAGTCGTGCACGATGGCGACCGCGGCGGTGCGGCGCACCGCATCCGGGTGCAGCTCGCGCAGCCAGCGCAGCTTCGGCGCGGTGTCCGACAGCGTCAGCGGCAGGCCGGTGCGGCGGATCCACTCGTCGCGGCCGAGCTCGGTGTTGAGCTGCATCATGTGGGCGTGCGAGCCGGTGTCGTTCCACTGCGGCGACGGGCAGACGACGGCGCCGGTGTCGTCGAGGAAGATCGGCGTGTGCTGCTGGCCGCTCACCGAGACGGCCTCGACGTCGTCGAGCCCGCCGGCGCGGCGCACCGCGAGCAGCAGCGCCGCCCACCAGGCCTCCGGCTCGATGATCGTGCCGGCCGGGTGCGAGGCCTTGCCCTCGCGCACGGCCCGGCCCGTGGCGCGGTCGCGCACGGTCACCTTGCACGCCTGGGTGGACGAGTCGATCCCGGCGACGAGCGTCATCGCTCCCCTTTCGGTGTTCATGAGGGCATGGCCTTGAGGTGGTCCCAGCGGTCGCGGGTGTCGTCGCGCCACGCGGCCAGCCGGCCGCGGCGGTCGTCGTCGACGCCGACCTCGCGCGGATCGCACGCGGCCCAGTCGCCGGACTCGCCGGACGCGAGGGCCTGGGCGCCGCGCGAGACGACCTCCGGGAACCGGGAGACGGAGAGCGGCGTGCCGAGCAGGTCCGCCTTGAGCTGCAGCCAGAGCGGGTTGCGGGCGGCGGGCCCGATCACCTTGATGAGATCGGGGCGCGCGGGGAACAGGTCGAGCACGTCGAGGAACTGCACGGCCAGGCCGAGGAAGCTGCCGAACACGAGCTCGTCGATCGTGGTGTCGGTCACGACGCCGGCGATGACGCCCTGGGCGCGCGGGTTCTTCTCCGGCGGCGGCGAGCCGCGGAAGCGCGGCAGCACGAGCGGCACGCGGCCGAGGTCGATGCCGCCGGCGATCCAGCGGTCGTGGAGCGCCTCCGTCCGCGCGCCGAGCGCCTCGGCGTCGAGGGCGAGCAGGTGCTGGAGCGTCGCGAAGGCGGATCCGCCGGTCGGGATGGACGCGAACAGGGTGAACTCGTCGCCCGCGCACGCGATGCCGTTGGCGAGCTTGGCCCGCTCGGCCCAGGTCTCGGTGCTCGGGTGGTCGTCGAGCATGAGCACGCCCTCGGTGGTGCCGGTCGAGTCGAACAGCTCCCCGCGCGCCGACTGGGCGCCCACCGCGCCGACCATGTGGTCGTGGCCGGCGACGTGCACCTGCACGGCCGGGTCGAGCCCGAGGTCGCGGGCGACGTCGCGTCGCAGGGCCGTGCCCTGCGACGCCGTGCGGAGCTCCGGCAGCACCGCGACGTCGACGCCGAGCAGCGCGCACGCCTCCGCCGACCAGGTCCGCGTGCCGAGGTCGAGCGCCATCGTGCGGCTCGCGAGCGAGTACTCGGCCCAGCGCTCGCCGGTCAGCAGCGCCGCGAGATGCTCGGCGATGTTGAGCCACTGGGCGCCCCGGGCGGCGCCCCGGGCGGCGCCACGGGCGGCGCCACGGGCGAAGTCGAGCGCCCAGGCGATCTTCGAGAGCGCATAGCTGCCGCTCGCCGGGATGCCGGTGATCCGGTAGAGCAGGCTGCGCTCGGCGTCGTCGAGCTCCGCGAGCCGGCTCGCGCCGCGCTGGTCGTCCCACAGGATCATCGGCGAGGCGAGCGTGAGGTCCGGCCGCACGAGGCCGCCGGACGAGCCGACGCCGGTGATCGCGATGCGGCGCACCGCGGCGCGCTCGGCGGGATCGAGCCCGTGGATGAACTCGCCGACCTGCCGCTGCAGCGACTCCACCTCGTAGATCTCGCCGAGGCCGTCGCCGCGGGTCGGCGTGCCGAAGCGCGCCGAGGCGGTGACGCGTCCCTCGGCGTCGAACACCCCGAGCTTGACGCTCGTGGTGCCGATGTCGACGGTGATGGCGGGCTGCATGGCGACGGATCCGATCAGGCGGCGGACGGGTTGAACTGCCGGATGCGCGCCTCGACGACATCCGCGATGGCCGCGACGGCGTTCTTCGAGACGCGGATGAGCGACACCTCGTTCGGGTCGGCGATGTACGCCTCGCCGAAGCTGCGGATCATGGCGTTGCGCAGGTCGCTCGCGACGTTGACCTTGACGACGTCGAACTCGGCGAGGCGGCCGAGCTGCTCCGGCGGGAGGCCGGAGCCGCCGTGGATGACGAGCGGCACGCTGCTGGCGTCGCGCACCTGGCCGAGCAGCTCGAAGTCGATGCGGGCCGTCGGCGAGTAGCCGTGCACGTTGCCGACCGACACCGCGAGCATGTCGGGGCGCACGGCGTCGACGAACTCGACGACCTGGCTCGGGTCGGTGGTGTGCTCGATCTCCGGACCGTGGTCGTCCTCCTTGCCGCCGATGCTGCCGAGCTCGGCCTCGAGCGCGAGGGAGGCCGGGGTCAGCTCGCGGGCGATCGCGGAGATGCGCAGGTTCTCCTCGTAGGGCTCCTCCGAGGCGTCGATCATGATCGACGTGAAGTCGGCGGCGAGGGCGCCCTCGACGGCGGCGAGGTTCTTGCCGTGGTCGAGGTGGAGCGCGACCGGCACCGGGCAGTCGGCGAGCCGGCGGCTCACCATGTCGTAGATGTACTCGTAGCCGGAGAGCGCGACGTTGGTCGGCGCGACCTGGATGAAGGTCGGCACCCCGACGCGCTCGATGGCCTGGACGATGCCCATCGTGGTCTCGATGTTGGTGGTATTGAACGCGCCGGCGACGAGACCGCGCGAGGTGCACTCGCCGATGACGTCGAGTCCGCTGACGAGGGGCATGGAGGTCCTTTCGATGGTGTTGTACGCATCGTACTGCTTGTACGTACAGCACCTGAGACGAGGGTGACGCGTGGGTGGGGGTCGGGCGCCCGGAGGCGCCCGACCGGGCTCACTCGAAGTTGCGGTGGCGGGCGACGAGGTCCTCGAAGCGGGCGCCGGTGCGCTGCACGAGCAGCAGGTAGAGCACGTCCCAGAAGATCCAGAGCGACTGCTCGAACAGGCTGCCCATCGGCTGCACGGTGTCGACCACGTCGCCGTCCGCACCGTAGGTGCGGGCCGGGATCTGCAGCACGATGTCGGCGAGCCGCGCGGTCGGGCCGTCGGGCATGGCTGTGGCGACGAGCAGGGTCGCGCCCGTCTTCTTCACCTGCTCGGCGATGTAGTGCAGGTGCGGGATGTTCGCCGGGCCGCTCGGCATGATGAAGAGGTCGTCCGCCGTGACGGCCGGCGTGGTGTCGTCCCAGCCCCAGTGCACGGTCTTGCCGAAGTGGGTGAGGCGCATCGCGAACGCCTTCGACCCGAGACCCTCGCGGCCGATGCCGAGCACGAAGATGCGCTGGTGGCGCTCGAGCGCGTCGAGGGCGGCCTCGATGTTCTCGAGCGGCACGCGCTGGAACACCTCGCCCAGCTCGGCGACGACGGTGGCGCTGATGGTGCGGAGATCGGACATGGTGTCCTCCTGTCGGACGTGGTGCGAGGGAGCTAGGAACGGGAGCCGCGCGAGCCGAAGCGGCCGACGAGCAGGGCGAGCAGGATGACGCCGCCGTAGACGGCGTTGATCCAGAAGGTCGGCACCCCGGCGAGCGTGAGCACGTTGGTGAGGGTGCCGAGCAGCAGCACGCCCATCAGCGCGCCGACGATCCGGCCCTGACCGCCGGTGAGCTGCACGCCGCCGATCACCGCCGCCGCGAGGGCGCTGAAGATGAGGTTCTCGCCCATGCCCGAGGTGACGGACGCGAGGCGGCCGGCGAGCATGAGGCCGGCGAAGGAGGCGAGCGTGCTCGCGACGACGAAGGTGACGATGAGCACCAGGTCGACCCGGATGCCGGCGGCGCGCGCCGCATCCGCGTTGCCGCCGATCGCGTAGAGCGCGCGGCCCCACGCGGTGTAGCGCAGCACGAGGCCCGCGATGAGGAACAGGATCGCGGTCACCCAGATCGCGGCCGGGACGCCGAACCAGCGGGCCGAGCCGATGTAGCGGAAGGCGTCCGGGAGGCCCGCGAGGGTCTTGCCCGAGCTGACGCCGAGCGTCACACCGCGCAGCAGGATGAGCATCGCCAGCGTCACGATGAACGGGTCGAGCTTCACCTTGACGACGAGCAGGCCGTTGATGAGCCCGATGGCGGCGCCGATCAGCAGCGTGAGCAGGATCGCGGTGAACGGGTCGATCATCGTGCCGAGCCCGCCCATGGCGGCCGGGATGAGCAGCCATGCGGCGACCATCGGCGCGAGGCCGACCGTCGACTCGAGCGAGATGTCGAGCTTGCCGGTGAGCAGGATGAACGTGAGCCCGATCACGACGATGCCGAGCTCGGCCGACTGGCGCAGGATCAGCGTCAGGTTCGCGGCCGACAGGAACGCCGGGCTCACGATCGCGCCGATGATCGCGACGATGATGAGCCCCGGCAGCACGCTGAGCTCTCGGACGTTGCGCACGACCGCGCCGAGCACGGGGTTCTTGACGCGGGTGGTGCTGATGACGGTGGTGCGGACGCTGGTCACGGATTCACTCCAGGCCTTCGATGGCTCGAACGATGTCTTCTTCGGTGGGATCGGCGAGCTCGGCCGCGACGCGGCCCTCGCGCATGATGAGGACGCGCGAGCTGACGAGCAGCTCCTCCACGTCGTCGGAGATCAGCACGACGGCGACGCCGTCGGCGAGCGCGCGGAGGATGAGCGCGTAGATCGCATCCTTCGCCGCGATGTCGACGCCCGCCGTCGGCGAGATGAGCACGAGCACCCGCGGATCGCGGGCGAGCGCGCGGGCGAGCACGACCTTCTGCTGGTTGCCGCCGCTGAGGCCCGAGACGGCGAGCTTCGGGTTCGGCGGCACGAGCGCGACGTCCTGGATGAGCGTCGCGGACATGGCGGTCTGCTTGCGCGGGGAGAACACGCCGCGGGGGGCGAGCTTGTCCATCACGCCCATGGTCATGTTCTCGGCGACGCTGAGCTGCGGCACGTAGCCGTCCTTGTGGCGGTCGGCCGGCACGAATCCGATGCCCGCGCGCTGGCTGGCCTTGACGCTGCCGGTGCGCACCTTGCCGCCGTCGGCCACGATCGCGCCGTCGCCGAGACGGCGGAGGCCGGCGATCGCCTCGCCGACCGAGTACTTGCCGGAGCCGCCGACGCCGCCGATCGCGACGAGCTCGCCCGGCGCGACGCGGAACGACAGGTCGGTGAACGCGCCGCCGCGCTCGGAGGCGCCGCGCACCTCGAGCGCCGGAGCCGCGTCGGGCGCGGCGGCTGCGCTCTCGACGCGATGGCGCCGCTGCTCCTGCCCGGCGAGGAGCGCGTCGACGAGGTCGTCCGATCGCACGTCGTCGCCGGTGCGCGACCAGAGCAGCTTCCCGTCGCGGAGCACGCTGGCCGAGTCGCAGATCGCGGTGACCTCGCGGAGGAAGTGCGACACGAAGACGAAGGTGACGCCCGCCTCCTGCAGCTCCTGCACCTTGTCGAACAGGCGCCGGATCGCGGAGCCCTCGAGCTGCACGGTCGGCTCGTCGAGCAGCACGATGCGGGTGCCCGCCTCGAGCGCCTTCGCGATCGTGAGCATCTGGCGCTCCTCGATCGGGGCGTCCGAGAGCAGCGAGCGCGGGTCGAGGTCGATGCGCCAGTCGCTGAGGATGCGCTCCGACTCCGACACCATGCGGCGCCAGGAGACGCGGCCGCCGTTCTGAGGCAGGCGTCCCGCGAACAGGTTCTCCGCGATGGTCAGGTTCGTGAAGACGGAGGGGCGCTGGTAGACGCAGGCGACGCGCTGCTGCCACGCCTTCGCGTCGGCCGCGGGCGGGGCCTCCTCGCCGAAGAAGCGCACGGCCCCGGTGTCCGGGGTCTCGAGGCCGGTGATCATCCGGAGCAGGGTGGACTTGCCGGCGCCGTTGCGGCCGATCAGCCCGTGCACCTGGCCCGGGAGGATCGAGACGGAGACGTCCTGCAGCGCCTTCGTCGCCCCGTAGGTCTTGCTGACGCGATCGATCTCGATCGCGGGCACGGTGGCGGTTGAGGATGTCATGACGTCTCCGTCTCGATCGGTGGGAGTGCGGCCGGACTACTTCGAGGCGCCGAAGGCCTCGAGAGCGAACTTCTTGTTGCCCCACAGCTCCGGGTCGTCCACGTTGTCCTTCGTCACGACCGGGGTCGGGAGGAGGTCGACGAGGTTGCTGCCGCGCTTGACGATCTCGCTGCCGTGGTCGGTCTTGCCGACCTTGAACTTCTCGCCCTTGATCGCCCGCACGAGGTAGTCGGCGCCGAAGTCGATGTAGTCGGTCATCGGCTGCGCGACGGCCGCGTCGAGCGAGCCCTCGCGGATGGCGGTCATGGCCATCGGGCTGGCGTCGACGGACACCTGCACGAGGTGGCCCTCCTCGCCGACCGGCTTGAGGCGCCCGAGCGAGTCGAGCGTGTCGAGGATGGTCGGGAAGAACGTCGCGTCGCTCTGGTTGTAGATGCCCGAGATGTTGTCGTACTGGTTCAGCGCGGTCTCGATGCCGGTGGCGGCCTTGGCCGGGTCCCACTCGGTGGCGACGTTGACGAGCTTCACGTCGGGGTAGTTCTTCTTCATGCAGTCGTTGAAGCCGTTGGTACGGTCGCGGCCGTTCGAGGTGACCGGGTCGCCGTCGAGCGTGATGACGGCGGTGCCCGCCTTGACGCGCTTGCCCATCTCCTTGTACGCGAGCTCGCCCATGTGCACGTTGTCGGCGCGGACGATCATCGCGATGCTGCCGGAGGCCGGCGCCTCGTCGATGGCGACGATCGGCACGTTCTGGTCGTTGGCGTACTCGATCGCGGGCACGATGGCGTCCGCGTCGCCCACGGAGATGACGAGACCCTTGGCGCCCTTGTTGATCAGCGTCTGGATGTCGGTGATCTGCTGGGCCGGGTCGCGGTCGGCGTTGGTCGCCGAGATCGTCGCGTAGCCGAGCTCCTTGAAGCGCTGCATCGATCCGACGTTCTCCGCGTTCTGGAACGGATCGGTGTGGGGCTGGGAGTAGCTCAGCTGCGTGTCGGCCGGCTTGGAATCGCCGGAGGCGGCGCTCCCGGTCGAGCAGCCGGTGAGCAGCAGGGCGCCGACGCCGAGGACGGCGACTCCGGCCAGTGCTGTGGTGCGCATTTGCGGACTTCCTCTCTGAAGTAGCACGACGTATGCACGATCCCCGTTGATCCGGCGTCATCGCGCGGGCTGTACGTCTTGTCCGTACAGAATGTACATGAAGTACGGGATCGCGCAAGACCGGCGTCGGGGCAGGACGCGGAACGCCCCGCCCGGAGCAGCCGGACGGGGCGTTCTCGATGGGGCGATCAGGCGACGCGCGCGGCCTGACCCGGGTCCTGATCGGTGCGGAGCACGCGCGTGAGCAGCGCGCCGACGACGTACATCCCCGCGAACACCCAGATGAGCACGGCCATGCTGCCGACGCCGCCGAGCAGCGCGACGAGCGCCGGGCCGACGAAGGCCGACAGGCCGGCGGCGAGCGTGTAGACGGCGAGCGCGCTGCCGCGGTCCTCCACCTTCACCATCGAGGGCACGAGCGCGGTGAGCGGCACGAAGCCGGCGAGGCCGATGCCGAAGACCGCCCAGCAGATGACCGTGACCCAGAAGTTCGGGCCGACGAGCAGCGGCACGTAGTAGACGGCGAGGATGCCGACCGCGCACATCACGCAGCCGAACCAGGTGACGGTGCGCCGCCATCCGAACCGGTCGCCGACGAGGCCGAACAGGAGGTTCGCGAAGATGTTCGCCGTGTAGACGATCGTCACGATGAGGAGGTAGTCCTCCTGGCGGAAGCCGACCTGCTGCACGAAGAAGAACGGGGCCACCACGAACAGCGCGAAGTTCGGCGTCGTGTTGACGAGGCGCACGACCGCGCCGGCCGCGACGCGCGGCTCGCGCCACAGGATCGTGAGCCCCTTCGCCAGCTCGGAGAACGCGCCGTCGGACTCGTTCCGGGTCGGCCCCGCGTGCCGGAGATCGCGCACGCCGAGCACGGCGACGAGCAGTCCCGCCAGCACGATCGCCGTCGACAGCCAGAACGTGCCGACCTCGCCGAGGTGCGGGATGGTCCAGCTCGCGATGAGCGAGCCGAGCGTCGGCAGTCCCGCCCCGAAGACGAACCAGAACCAGCCGACGCTGCTGCCGCGCTGATGCGCGGGCGTCGCCGTGTTGAGCCAGACCAGGAACGCGTAGGCGAAGAACGGATAGCCGATGCCGCGGAGCGCGTACGCCGCGATCGCGACCCAGGTCACCTGCGCGCCGATGCCGACGGCGAGGAAGAGCACCTCGAGCACGATCCACAGGATGCCGCCGATGAGCATGACCCGGCGCGGGCCGAGGATGCTCGACAGCGTCCCCGCGAACCAGGATCCGATCGCCACGAAGATGCCGTAGAGGCTGATCGTGATGGCCGCGGACGACTCCGCGAGCCCCGGCTGCTCGGCGAGGAACGTCGACAGGTAGTTCGATTCGACGCCGTCGCCGATCATGAACAGCAGCACGCCGATGAAGCCGGCGAGCAGCGGGGCCGGGATGCCGATCCGATCCAGGAACCGGGTCGTGGCGGTGGGCGCCTGGGTGGTCATGGTCCTCCTCGCACGGGATCTCAATCTGTACGTGCCGTACGTACATTACGCGGTGCCGGGCGGACGACCGACGCGTCGGGCCGCCCGACCGCGTCGATCTGTGCGCTGGGTGGCAGTGCGCCCACCCCGCTCGACCCCGAGCGACCCTGGATGGCATGAGCGCGGATCGGAGCAGCGAACCAGGGTGGCCGATGTGCCCGTCATGCGCGCTGCCGATGTTCCTGGTCGCACACGGGTACCACTGCCCCGAGTGCCGGATCACCCGCATCGATCGCTGACGCGCGGGCGCCCGGCGCCCGACAGCGGCCCGCCGCGACGTCGGAGCGGACCCCGGCCGACCGCTACCGTTGCCTGGACATGACCACGACGCTCAAGGCCTCGGGGCTCGCGGCCGGCCACGGCGCGCGGGTCCTCTTCTCGGGACTCGACCTGGTCATCGCACCCGGCGACGTCGTCGGGCTCGTCGGCGTCAACGGCGCCGGCAAGTCCACGCTGCTGCGGATGCTGGCCGGCGAGCTGGCGCCGACTGACGGCACGATCACCGTGAGCCCGGCGAGCGCGACGATCGGGCACCTCCCGCAGGAGCCCGATCGGCGCCCGGGCGAGACGGTCGCCGCGTTCCTCGCCCGGCGCACCGGCGTCGCCGCCGCGCAGGTGGAGCTGGATGCGGCCGCCGATGCGATGGGCGCCGGCGAGCGCGGTGCCGACGACCGCTATTCCGACGCGCTCGAGCGGTGGCTCGCGCTCGGCGGGGCCGACCTCGACGAGCGGATCGGACAGGTGCTCGCCGAGATCGGGCTCCGGATCGATCCGGACGCGGCGGAGATGACCGGCCTGTCCGGCGGCCAGGCGGCCCGCGCGGGGCTCGCGGCGCTCCTGCTCTCCCGCTACGACGTGCTGCTGCTCGACGAGCCCACGAACGACCTCGATCTCGACGGCCTCGAGCGCCTCGAGCGGTTCGTCTCCGCACGGGGCCGCGCCCGCCAGGGCGGTCCGACCGTCATCGTCAGCCACGACCGCGAGTTCCTCGCCCGCACGGTCGATCGCATCGTCGAGCTCGACCTCGCCCAGCAGCAGGTCGGCGTCTACGACGGCGGCTACGAGAGCTACCTCGCGGAGCGGGCGGTCGCGCGCCGGCACGCGCGCGACGCGTACGAGGAGTACGAGGACAAGCTCGGCGGGCTCAAGGATCGCGCGCAGATGCAGCGCAACTGGATGGCGGCGGGCGTGCGGAATGCCCGCCGCAAGACGACCGACAACGACAAGATCGGGCGCGCCACCCGCGCGGAGTCGAGCGAGAAGCAGGCCGCGAAGGCCCGCCAGACCCAGCGGATGATCGAGCGGCTCGACGTGGTCGAGGAGCCCCGCAAGGAGTGGGAGCTGCGGATGACGATCGCGGCCGCACCGCGCTCCGGTGCCGTGGTCGCGAGTCTGCGCGGCGCGGTCGTGCGGCGCGGCGCCTTCGCGCTCGGGCCGGTGGACGCGCAGGTGGACTGGGCCGACCGGGTCGTCATCACGGGAGCGAACGGCTCCGGCAAGTCGACCCTGCTCGCCGCGCTGCTCGGGCGCATCCCGCTCGACGAGGGCGACGGCGGGCTCGGCTCCGGCGTGCGGGTCGGCGAGATCGACCAGGCCCGCGGTCTGTTCCTCGGGCCCCAGCCGCTCGCTCGCGCGTTCGGCGACGCGGTGCCGGACCTGCCGGAGGCCGAGGTGCGCACCCTGCTGGCGAAGTTCGGCCTGACCGGAGCGCACGTGCCGCGCCCGGCCGAGTCGCTCTCCCCCGGCGAGCGCACGCGCGCCGCGCTCGCGCTGCTGCAGGCTCGCGAGGTCAACCTGCTGGTGCTCGACGAGCCCACCAACCATCTCGACCTGGCCGCGATCGAGCAGCTCGAGGAGGCGATCGACGCCTTCCCCGGCACGGTCCTGCTCGTCACCCACGACCGGCGGATGCTCGACACGGTCCGCAGCACGCGCCGCTGGACGGTGTCGGAGGGACGGCTCGCCGAGGACGCCTGACCAGCGGCGTCGATCGGCCGGGACGGACGGCCGGCGCGGCCGTCAGACCGCGGAGCGGACGCGGTACTGCTGCCAGACGACTCCGGTGTCGAACGGCCGGGTGCCCACGAGCTCGAGCTCCGCGGACCCGGGCCCGGCGAAGAGCGGGATCCCCGCTCCGAGGATCACCGGGTTGACCTTGAGCACCAGCTCGTCGATCTCCGGCAGCAGGGTCGAGGCGAGTCGGCCGCCGCCGCACAGCCAGAGATCGCGTCCCGGCTCCCGCTTGAGCGAGCGGATGCGGGCGAGCGGGTCGGCGCGGATCCGCTCGATCCGCGGATCCAGCTCCGGCGCGGTCGCGGAGACGACGACGTGGTGCAGGTGCGGATAGGCGTCAGGGATGCCCGCGTCGAGACCGACCTGGTGCGTGGCACGGCCTTCGATCACGGTGTCGAACCGCGCGACCCCGGCGACGCCGAGCGCCTCCCGCACGAAGAACGGCAGCGTCTCGGGGTACTCGGCGACGAGGGCGTCGATGTGCGACCCCTCGGTCGGGAACGCCGACGTGCTGCCGTCGGGCGCGGCGATGAAGCCGTCCGCGCTGACCGCCACGAGGTAGACGAGCGACCTCGCGCCGGCGCCGTCGACGGTCATGCCGCGCCGTCCGGCGCGATCCACCAGTCGGTGAACGAGCTCGCCCGGCCGTCCGCGGTCAGCCGCAGCACGATGAGGTTGTCGTACCGCTCCCGCTTCGCCGTCGCGCCGGGATACGAGGTGCGTCCGCGCACGACCGCCACGTCGCCGTCGACCGCCACCAGCTCGTGCTCGAACGACCAGGTGCCCGGCTCATCCCGCTGGCCGAGCCAGCCGGCGACGATCTCCTCCGGGCCGGTCCACGGCGGGGTCGAGGGCCCGTCGCGGTACTCGGCGTCGGCGGTGAAGAGCGCCCGGATGTCGTCCGGATCGTTCGTCGCCCACGCGTGCAGGTAGCCGGCCATCCAGCGCTCCGCGGCGTCCGCCGCCGCTCCCCGATCGAACATCCGCCCAGTCTCGTCGCCAGTCGGGATGCCGGCAACGACTACCGCGGCGGTCGCTCCACACCGGCCCCGAGCCGGTAGGTGAGGTGGCCGCCGAGGTAGCCGCCGACGCCGACGGCGCCGAGGGCTCCGAAGAGCAGCACGCGACCGAGGCCGTGGCGGCCGGACCGTCGTGCGGCCCACGACAGGCCGGCGAGCGCCGCACCGGCCGCGTTGGATCCGCCGTGCGCCACGCCGATGCGGCGAGCGCGCTCGGAGTCGAGCCGCTGCCAGTCGGCGAGGCCGGTCCACGCCGACGGCGCGACGAGCAGCGCCCCGAGCCCGACCAGCGTCCTCGCGGACTTGCGGCGGCCGCGGCCGGGCAGCGCGTCGAGCACGACCGCCGACGTCCACGCGCCGAGCGGCACGGCCACGATGAGCGGATGCAGGGCGTGGCCGAGCGGTTCGCCCTGGAGCACGCGCAGTGCCGGGGCTGGGAGGAGACCGCCGACCCGGCGGTATACCCGGGCGACCGTGTCGAGCACTGCGACGTCGCCGATGCGGTCCGCGGCGAGCGCCAGCCGCTCGCCGATCCTGCTCGCCGTGCCACCCGATGCCGAACCCGTCTGCGTCATCCCCGAACGGTAGGCCCCGGTCGCGAGGTCGGCACCGTCTGGCGGCAGGTCCCCAGGTGGCGGGTGGGGCGGCTAGCTCAGCACCAGCCGGAGCTGCCGTCCGCCGAGGAACCACTCCGTGAGCAGCACCGCACCGTGCGCGTCGACGGCGATGCCATGGGGGCTCCGCAGCACGCCGTCGCGCACCTCGGGTCGCTCCAGCCGTCCGTCCCGCTCCACGTTCGGCCACGCCTCGTCGCGCACCGGATCGGCGATCGGGAGGATCGCCTCCACGCGGTCGTCGCCGTCCACCCGCAGCAGCGCGCCGTGCAGGTCGGTGACGAGCAGATCGCCGCCGCGCAGCGCGAGCGAGCTCGGGTAGCTGAACAGCGGGTCGGCGATCACGCGCTCGAGCGTCCCGTCGCGATGGAACGCGACGAGCCGGCGGTTGACGCGGTCGGCGACGACGACCAGCGCCTCCGCTCCCCGGTCGTCCACCACGACGCCGTGCGGGCAGTCGAACGGCGTGCCCGTGGCGGACCCGTCGATGCTCACGACGGACCCGTCCAGGCGGAAGCCGTGCACCAGGCTCTGACCGTAGCCGTCCGCGACCCAGATGGTGCGGTCCGCGTCCACGGCGACGGCGGTGGGGCGCCATCCCCGTTGCACGTCGGCCGACGGCCGCACCGCGACCTCCGACTCCCCCGTGCCCGGCGACACCCGCAGTACCTGCGCATCGCCCTCGCCCGAGCCGATGTCGGCGACGAGCAGGTCGTCGCCGTCGGCGACCATCCCATGGCCCACCCGCATCGGCAGCCCGAGGATCACCGCGCCCGCGTCGTCGAGCGGATCGACCAGCACGATCCGCCCCTCGCCGGGAGCCGAGAACGCGACCCGCCCGTCGGGCAGCGCGGCGATGCCCGAGTGCGACCACTCCGGGATGGCATGCCCCTCGGTCCAGAACGTCGACCAGCCCGTCACCGTCGTCACCATCGACCGCACCCTCCCGCCCCGCGCGGGGCATCGGTCGACGATACGGGTCGCGGCCGGCCCGGCGGCATGACGGACGGAGTCAATACCTGGACGATCCGACGCCGCGGGCCGAGCCCGATCGGCGATCCACCACCATTGGCCCATCGAGTTCGGGCCGAAACGGACCTGCTGTTCGGGACAATCGGCCCGTAGCGTCATGCACGTGACCACGTCGACGCGAGATGCCCTGCCGGTGCTGCGGGCGTCGCAGCTCATCACCTCCATCGGCGACGGCGGCTACTACACGACGTCGGCGCTGTTCTTCACGCTCGCGGTCGGCATCCCGGTGTGGCAGGTCGCACTCGGCCTCACGATCGCCTGGACCGTCGGCTTCGCCGCGTCGATCCCGCTCGGCGCACTCGTCGACCGGATCGGGGTGCGCCGCACCTCGGCGGCCTCCGCGGCGGCGAGCGCGCTCGCGCTCGCCGCCTACCCCGCACTCCTGCTGCTGCCGCGGCCCGGGCTGCTGCTGCCCGCCCTCGCGGTCGCGGTCGTGTACTCGGTCGCGCAGAGCTCGCTCGGCGCGACGCGGCAGGCCGCCGTCGCCGTGCTCGTCGCACCCGTGGACCGCACGCGCGTGCGGTCCACGATGCAGGTGCTCGGGAACGTCGGGATCGGCACGGGCGCGGTGCTCGGCGGCGTGGTGCTCGCCGTCGGCAGCACGTGGGCGTTCACAGCGATCCTGCTGCTCGACGCGGTCGCGTTCGGCGTCGGCGCCGCGCTGCTGTCGCGGATCCGGGAGCCGGAGCGATCGGATGCGGCGCCTGAGACCCGGGCGGCCGGCCGTCCCGCCTCCGGCCCGGTCCGGCAGGCGCTCCGGGCGCCGGGTCTGGTGCGCGCGGCCGCCCTCAACGCCGCGCTGCTGCTGTACATGCCGCTCCTCAGCGTGGTGCTGCCGCTCTGGATCGAGTCCAGCTCGGACGCGCCGGCGTTCGCGGCCGCCGCGGCGTTCCTGCTCAACACGGTCGGCGTCGCGGCGCTGCAGGGGCGGGCCTCGCTGCGGGTCGTCGACCTGCGGTCGGCCACGCGCTCGTTCCGGGCCGGCGGACTGCTCCTCGGCGTCGCGGCCGTCGTGCTCGGCGCGGCGGCCGTCGTGCCCGGCGCGGTCGGCGCGACCGCGACGGTGCTCGTCGGCGTCGCGATCCAGACCGTCGCCGAGGTGGCGTTCGCCGCGGGGAGCTGGGCCATCGGGTTCGCGCTCACGCCCGTCGGCGCCGAGGGGGCCGCGCAGGCGGTCTGGGGCGCCGGCGTGCCCGTGGCCCGGGCCGTCGGACCGGTGCTGCTGGCCGGTGCGATGATCGCCGCCGGACCCGTCGGCTGGCTGGTCGCCGGCGTCGCGTTCACCCTCGCCGGGATGTCGATGGAGCCCGTGCTGCGGCGGGCGGGCGTCGACCCGGCCGCGTGACGAGACCGCGTGACGCCACCCGTCAGGCGTCCTCCGCGAACACCCGCTCCGCGACCTGGATCGCCGACATCGCCTTCGGCCAGCCGCAGATGGCGCCTGATCCTCCGGTCGGGAGCCTCCATGGTCGCGCTCGTGCCGCCACCGTCCGAGGTGCCGTCGGCGCCCCTCAGCTGATCGGCGGGACGGCCCGATCGGGCTCCCCGCCGACACGATGCAGGTCGATCTCGCGCATGTGGGTCTCCGCCCAGTCCCGCAGCACGCCGAGCGGGCCGTCGAGCGAGCGGCCCAGCTCCGTGACCGAGTAGAAGGTGCGCGGCGGCACCGACTCCTCGACCCGCCGCGCCACGAGCCCGTCGGCCTGCAGGCTGCGGAGCGTGCTGGCGAGCATCTTCCTCGAGACGCCCGGCATCCGGCGCCCGAGCTCGGCGAACCGCACCTCGCCGCCGGCCGGCTCGGCAGCGAGCACCTTGATCGCCATCGACGTCCACTTGTCGCCGATGCGGTCGAGCGGGCCCCGCGTCGCGCAGGTCGGATCGAACAGATCGCCGCGCGCTCCCGGGGGCGGTAACCGCCGGGTGACGTCTTCCGTTCGCATCCGCCGCCTCCTAGCCTCGGGTGGTCACCAATGGTAACCACCCGAGACGAGGAGGCCGAGATGGCACCGGGTCGAGCGCTCGCGATCGCCGTGGACGGCGGCGCCCTGCATGTCGTCGTGCGCGGCGACGGGCCGGTGGTCGTGCTGCTGCACGGCTGGCCGCACACCCATCGGCTCTGGGACGCGGTCGCGCCGCGGCTCGCCGAGTCGCGGACCGTGGTCACCCCCGACCTCCGCGGCACCGGCGCCAGCAGCCGGAGCGCCGGGGGCTACGACGCCGGATCGGGCGCGGACGACATCCTCGCCATCGCGACGGCGGTGAGCCCGGATGCCCCCATCGACCTCGTGGCGATCGACGCGTCCGTGCCGGCCGCGTTCCTCTTCGCCCATCGCCACGCGGACCGGCTCGCGCACCTCGTGCTGTGCGAGTCCCTCCTCGGGCCGCTGCCGGGCGCGGAGCGCTTCCTCGCCGCGGGCCCGCCATGGTGGTTCGGCTTCCACGCGATCCCGGGCCTCGCCGAGACCGTGGTCGAGGGAGCCGAGGACGACTACCTCGGCTGGTTCCTCCGCGCCGGCACGCACGACGGCGGCGGCATCCCGCCCGCGATCGCCGACGCCATCGTCGACGACTACCGCGGCCGGGACTCGCTCCGCGGCGGCTTCGAGTACTACCGCGTCGCCGAGCAGAACGCCCGGCAGATCCTCGCCGCGGCCGACGCGGGCGGCGTCCGCGTCCCGGTGCTCGCCGTCGGCGGCGACACCGTCGGCGACGCGCTCGCCCGCCAGCTCTCGGGCGTCGCGGCCGACCTCACGTCGACGCTGCTGCCCGAGTCGGGGCACATCATCCCGCTCGATCGCCCCGAGCAGCTCCTCGACGTGGTCGAGCCCTTCCTCGCGGATCGAGGCGACCGGATCCCCGCCCGCGTCGAGGCCGGCACGGCGACCGGCTAGCGCACGGCGGGGACGCGGACCCGCACTCAGATCGAGCGCGCCACCATGTCGATCACGCCGACGAGCACGGCGATGGAGCCGGCCGCGCCGACGACATGCACGATCAGGCCGACGGGTGCGCGCCTCGGCGCGGCCGCCGCCACGGCCTCGACCGCCTCGATCAGGCTGGATCGCGGGTCGAGCTCGGTGCCGTCGGCGGTCATGGCGACGAAGCGGTCGTCGATCCGCTCGATGAGGCCGGCGAAGCGATCACGGCGGTCGCGGCCCATCCAGGTGCCGGCGCCGGCGGGACGCCAGACGAGACCCCGGCGCGACAGCACGTCGGCACGGCGGTCCGGTCGACGGAACGTGATGAGCACCATGAGCTGACCTCCACGGACACCGCGGGGCCGGCAGCACACGGCTCCGGCGCGCGCTGGAGGGGGGCTCGACACCCCCGTGCCGCACCCGCATCCACGTCACCCGAACGACGTGTGGTGCCCTTCCGACCCGAACGGAAAGGACTGTTGCCGCCAGGGTAGGCGCGCCTCCCGGGCGCGCGCGGCCCCCGGTTCGGGTGACGTGCGGGCGGCATGAGGGCATCGAGGCGGACGGCCGCGTCATGCCGCGAGCGAACGGGACGCGCCGCGAGCCGGAGCACGTGCCACGATCGCCGCCATGACCACCCCGACGACGCTCGTGATCACCGGCCTGCCCGGCGCCGGCAAGTCGACGCTCGCCGAGGCCCTGGCGCGCGAGGCCAGGGTTCCGGCGTTCGCGAGCGACTGGCTCCTCGGCTCCCTCGAGCCGGCCTTCCGGGTGCTGGTCGAGCTGACCCGGGACGAGCACGTCGGAATGGACCGCAGCCTGCTCCTCACGTTGGCACTCCGTCAGGCGATGTTCGGCCAGTCCTCCATCCTCGACTGCATCGCCGACGACGAGGTGCTCGAGGCGTGGCGCTCCCGCCTGGCCGGGCACGGCAGCCGCCTGCTGGTCATCGAGTGCATCTGCAGCGACGAGGCCGTGCACCGCAGCCGCATCGAGGGCCGGGTGCGCGGCATCCCGGGATGGCACGAGATCGACTGGTCGCACGTCGAATGGATGCGCGAGCGGATGCCGCCCATGTCGGTCGACCGGCTGGTGCTCGACGCCGTGGAGCCGCTGTCGGCGAACCTCGAACGGGCGCTCGCGTTCACCGCGGGGATGACCGCCCCGGGATGACCGCGCGACGCCCGGCCGCTCAAGCTCCGGCCGGACGATCCGCCTCCGCGAAGCCCAGCCGCTCGTACAGCGCCTGGGCCGGATTGCCGCGGGTCACGATGAGCGCGATCTCCGGATCGCCCGAGGACTCGCGGGCGGCCGCCACCTCGGCGAGCAGCGCGCCCGCGAGGCCGCGTCCCTGCACGTCGAGGCGCGTGGCGACGAGGGCGATGAACGGGGTGCCCCACCACCGCGTCGTGATCGTGAACGCGGCGATGCCGGCTCCGTCGCGGATGGCCAGCCACTGCTCGCGCAGGGGCTCGCCCCACGCTCCGTCCACCGAGGTGCGCAGCTCGGCCGCGACCTCCTCATCGGTCTCGCCCTCGTCGTCCACCCCGCCGCGCATCGCCGCCGCGAACATCCGGGCGGCCTCCTCCAGATCGTCGTCGCGGAGCACCTCGAACGCGCGCGTCTGATCGCGGTGCGCGGCCACCAGGGCCGTGTGCGCCCGGAGATACGGTCGGCGCGGGATTCGGCGGGCGGAGTCGGCCATGCGGCGAACCTAGCGGCACCTCGCACGGGCCGCCGCCGGCACACGAGTCCACGGTAGCCGTCCGGTTCCGCGGCTACGGCGCGAGCGAGGCCGACGACGCGTCGCCGGCACGATCGGCCAGCCCGTCGATCAGCTCGGCGAGCGCCGTCTCGGCCGAGACCCGCGGTGTCCAGCCGAGCTCCGTCCGCGCACGCTCCATCGACATCAGCGGCACGGTGGTGGCGAGATCGAGCCATCCGGGATCGGATGCCTGGAGCCGCAGCCGCCACGATGCGGCCATCACGGCGCGGAGCGCGCCGGTACGGATGCGCAGCCGACGAGCGCTGAGCGCCGCGGCGAGCTCGTCCGGGCCGATCGGGTCGGGCGCCGCGAGGTTGAACGCCCCTCCGGCAGCACGGTCGAGGATCGCCTCCACCGCCGACCCGAGGTCGTCGGCGTGCACGACCTGCGCGCGCAGCCGATCCGGCAGCGGCACGGCGGGCAGGATGCCGCGGGCGAGCAGTCCGGCCGGCGTGACGGAGCCGAGGAACAGCCGCGCGATCTCGCTCGCAGCCCCCCGCTGCATCACCAGACCCGGCCGCAGCCGGGAGACGACGATCTCGGGATGCGCGGCCTCGAAGCGGTCGAGCAGCCGCTCCCCCGACGCCTTGTGCCGCGCGTAGTGCGAGGTCGCGATGCCGCCGGTCGGCCAGCTCTCGTCGACGCCGCGCAGCTTCGGACCCGGGCTGTAGGCGCCGACCGAGGAGGCGACGACCACCTGGCGCACGCCGGCGCCTGCGGAGGCCCGGAGCACGCGCGCGAGGCCGCCGACGTTCGTGCGCGTGATCGCCGGGAGGTCGTGGTTCGGCTGCAGCGCCCACGCGAGGTGGACGACCGCATCCGCCCGCGACAGCGCTGCGCGAAGCTGCGCGTCGGCCGCGCCGTGCGCGATGTCGATCTCGTGCGCGTCGACGTGCGCCCACGCCCCCTCGGCCCGCGGCCGCCGCCGCGAGATGCCCACGAGCTCGACGTCACGCCGGGCGGCGAGGCGCCGGACCACCGCCGAGCCCACGTTGCCGGTGTGGCCGATGACCGCGATGCGCATATCGGCCACGCTAAGCCGGAGCCCCGGGCTCGGCGCCGACTCGCACGCGGCCCCCAGTCGAGCGGGACGGTGCTGGGGGTCGTGTGGCAGTCGGGGGATGCGGCGCCGGCGGCACGTAGACCGGACCCATGCGCGCCCTCACCTTCCAGTCCCCCGGCCACGTGACCGTCGAGGATGTCCCCGATCCGCGGATCGAGCAGCCGACCGATGCCGTCATCCGCATCACCTCGTCGGCGATCTGCGGCTCGGACCTGCACCTCCTCGACGCGTTCGGTCCCTTCCTCGCGAAGGGCGACGTGCTCGGTCACGAGCCGATGGGCGAGGTGATCGAGGTCGGATCCGGCGTCACGAGGCTGTCCGTCGGCGATCGCGTCGTCATCCCCTTCGTGATCGCCTGCGGCGACTGCGCGATGTGCCGGCTCGGGCTGACCTCGCAGTGCGAGACCACCCAGAACCGCGGGAGCGGATCGGGTGCCTCCCTCTACGGCTACACGGAGCTGTACGGGTCCGTGCCGGGCGGGCAGGCCGAGTTCCTGCGCGTGCCGCTCGCCGACTTCAACGCCTATCCGGTCGGTCGCGAGCTGCCCGACGAGCGGTACCTGTTCCTCAGCGACATCCTGCCGACCGCCTGGCAGGGCGTCGACTACGCCGACGTGCCGGAGGGCGGCACGCTCGGGGTGCTCGGACTCGGGCCCGTCGGCCAGTTCGCGGCGCGGATCGGCGTGCACCGCGGCTACCGGGTCATCGCGGTCGACCCGGTTCCCGAGCGCCGCGCCATGGCGGAGCGGCACGGCGTCGAGACGATGGATCTCGACGGGGACACCGTCGAGCGCCTGCGCGACGCGGTCGACGGACGCGGACCGGACGGGATCGTCGACGCGGTCGGCATGGAGGCGCACGGCGACCCGCTGATCGCGTTCGCGCAGAACGTGATGGTCCGCTTCCCGGCGAAGGTCGCCAAGAAGCTCATGACGACGGTCGGCGTCGACCGGCTGACCGCGCTGCACACCGCGATCGACGCGGTGCGCCGAGGCGGCACCGTCTCGCTGTCGGGCGTCTACGTCGGCACCGCCGACCCGATGCCGCTGATGACCATGTTCGACAAGGGCCTGAGCCTGCGGATGGGCCAGTGCAACGTGCAGTCGTGGCGCGACGCGATCCTGCCCCTCGTCGAGGACCCGGCCGATCCGCTCGGCACCGAGGATCTCGTGACGCACCGGGTGCCGCTCGAGCGCGCGTCGGAGCTCTACACGACGTTCAAGGAGAAGGCGGACGGCTGCATCAAGGTCGTGCTCGATCCCGCCATGCCGGCGTGATCCGCGGGGTCGCCGTGCGGGCCGGACGCCGCTGGAGCGCCGACGAGAACGGGGCCCGTCGTCGGTCACCGGGTGACGGACGACGAGCCCCGCGCCAGGCGCTCTCCGTGAGCTAGCGGCGATCGAGCAGGGTGCTGATGTCGATCGGCTCGGTGGGTGCGAGCTCCTCCCACCGCACGGCGTCGGCGGTCACGCGCGGGTGCGCGATCCGCGACGGCCCACGATGAGGCCGAAGATCAGCAGCACGATGAGCGCGCCGACGATCGCGGCGACCCACGAGCCGAGCTCGAAGAAGTTGTTGTAGACGTCGAGGCCGAACAGGCCGGCGATCCAGCCGCCCAGCATGGCGCCGAGCACGCCGAGCACGAGCGTCAGGATGATGCCGCCGGGCTGCTTGCCGGGGATGATCAGCTTCGCGATCGCTCCCGCGATCAGGCCGAGGATCAGGAATGCGAGAAAGCCCATGGGGTCCTCCAATTGGGTCGGGTACCCCGGTCGCCGGGTTCGGCGGTGGAGCCTTCGAACCGTAGTGAGCGCGGACGGCACGCGGCGAATCGACTCGGGTGACGTCCAGGTTCGGCGACTGACGCGCGGTGCCGCAAGACGCGGGTCACCTGGGAGAACCCGCGCGCGCCCGCTCGTCCGCGGCGCGGCGCATAGCGTCGCAGCGACGAGAGGGCGTTCCCATGAGCGGCACCGCCACCATCCCGGACGCCGGCCCGTCCGATCCGGCCGAGCGCGGGTCGAGAGCGCACCGGGCGATCGCGACCGACGGGATCCTCCAGCCGGTGCGGCTCGGCACGGCCGGGCCGGTGGGCATCCCGCTCACGGGGGTCTCGTCGATCACCGACGCGCTGCGGACCGCGACCGCGCTCGCCACGACCCTGCGCGCGCCCGCGTCCGGGGGCACCCGGACCCTCTGGGCGACCCTCGCGACGATCGCCGCCCACGACGTCGGCGCCGCACGGGCGGTGGAGCCGCACCTCGATGCGCGCGCGATCCTCTCCCAGGCCGGCGACGCGGCAGGGCTGCCGGCATGGGCGGACGACCCCTCCCTCACGTGGGGTGTCTTCGCGGCCGAGGGCGGCGACCCGCTGCGAGTCGAGGACGCCGGCGACGGCGCGGTGTTGAACGGGATCAAGCCGTGGTGCTCCCTCGCCTCCCGGCTCGACGCGGCCCTGATCACCGCGGCCTGGTCGGACGGCGAGCGCCAGCTGTTCGCCGTGGACCTCGCGCAGGGCGGCATCGCGGTCGACGAGTCCGCCTGGCGCGCCCGCGGACTCCGCGACGTTCCGAGCGGACCGGTGCGATTCGCCGCGGTGTCGGCGCACCCCGTCGGCGAGCGCGGCTGGTACGTGGACCGGCCGGGATTCCACTGGGGCGCGCTGGCCGTCGCGGCCTGCTGGACGGGCGGGATGATCGGCGTCGCCCGCCAGGTGAGGGAGTCCGTGCGTCGCCGCGTCGAGCGCGACATCCTCGCGATGCATCTCGGCGCGATCGACGAGAGCATCTCCAGCTGCCTGGTGCTGCTGGGCGACGCCGCGGACCGCATCGACGCCGGGGCCCCGGCGCAGGATGTGCGCCTGCTGGCGAAGCGCGTCCGCGCCGCCGTCGCCCGGAGCGCGGAGGACGTCCTGACACGAGCCGGTCACGCGCTGGGGCCCGCCCCCTTCGCGCTCGATGAGGCCTTCGCGAAGCGGACCTCGGACCTCGCGCTGTACCTGCGTCAGGATCACGCGGAGGCCGACCTCGCGTCGCTCGGCCGTGCGAGCGCGGAGCGCTCCGAGTGGTGAGGTTCGACTCGGACGAGCCGGGGACCGCAGCGGCGGCATGGAGCGGCGTCGTCGGAGCCGCGCCGGCCGAGCTGGTCGACTTCGATGGCCTCCGGCACGCGCTCGTGGTCGCAGCCCACGCGGACGACGAGACACTCGGTGCCGGCGGACTGCTGAAGCGCCTCGGAGATCGGGGGATCCGCACGACGGTGGTCTGCGTCACCGATGGCGGCGCGTCCCACGCCGACAGCGCCGTCGGCTCGCGCGCACGCCTGGCCTCCGTCCGCTCTCGCGAGCTCCACGCCGCCGTCGCGGTGCTCTGTCCCGACGCGGCGGTCGTCGAGCTGGGCATCGCCGACGGCGCCACCCGGGAGCATCGCGACCTCATCGAGGAGCGGCTGCGGGGGCTCGGTGCGGGCGCCGACCTCGTGATCGCGCCGTGGATCGGGGACGGCCACCGCGACCACCGCGTCGTCGGAGAGATCAGCGAGGACCTGGCTGTCGCACTCCGGGCCCGGCTGCTGGCCTTCCCGATCTGGCTCTGGCACTGGGGTGATCCGACCGACCCGGTCGGGTCGATGGAGCAGATGCGAGTGCTCCCGCTCACCGACGAGGAGGTCGCCGCGAAGCGCCGGGCGATCGCCTGCTACCCGTCGCAGACGGGCGGCGAGCGTCCCGTGCTGCATGACGGCGTCCTGGCGCATTTCCGGCGCGACCGCGAGACCGTGATCGTGCCGCTCGCCGGCGATCGGCGCGCCCGGCACTTCGAGCGACTGCATCACGACGACGCCGACCCCTGGGGTGCGGACAGCACCTGGTACGAGACCCGCAAGCGCGAGCTGCTGCTGGCCGCGCTCTCCTCCGAGCGCTACACGGCCGTGCTCGAGCTGGGCTGCTCGACGGGGCACACCACGGTCCGGCTCGCCGATCGAGCGGATGCCGTCGTCGCCGTCGACCTCTCCCCGACGGCGATCGGCACCGCACGCGACCGCACAGCCGGCTCGCCCGGCGTGGAGTTCGTGCTGGCGGATCTGCGCGACGACGTGCCCGACCGGACGGTCGAGCTCGTCATCATGAGCGAGCTCGGCTACTACCTCAGCGCGAGCGAGCTCGACCGGGTGCTCGACGGCCTGGTCGGCGCTTCGCCGGGCGCCGAGTTCGTCGCCTGCCATTGGCGTGGACGTTCGGACGACATGAGCCGGAGCGGTGACGAGGTCCACGCGCAGCTCGACGCGCGACTCGTCCGCTCGGCGGAGTACCGCGACGGCGACATGCGCATCGCGTCGTATCGGCTCGACGGTGCCGCATGATCCGATCGCAGGTCTCGGTGATCGTCCCCGCGCGCGACGAGGCGGATCGGATCCCGACAGCGGTCCGCGCCATCCTGCGCGCCCGCGACCGGCTGCTCGAGCTCCGATCGGACGTCCTGGTCCGCGTGCTCGTCGTCGCGGACGGATGCGCCGATGACACGGCTGCGGTCGCCGGGGCCGCCGGGGCCGATGTCCTCGTGCTGTCGGGCGGGGGCGTCGGCGCTGCGCGGCGCGCCGGTGCGTCGCGTGCGATCGACGAGCAGGCCGTCCCATCGCGCCACCACGTCCTCGCCTTCACCGACGCCGACAGCGAGGTCCCCCCGGGGTGGCTCGACATCGCGGTGCAGCGCGTCGAGGCCGGGGCCGATCTGGTCATCGGCACCGTCCGACCGCGGCTCGATGAGCGGTCGGCCGCCTTCCGTGCGTTCTGGCACGCGACGCATCACCCGGGTCGGCCGAACGGCCACGTGCACGGCGCGAACCTCATCGTGCGCGCCTCCGCCTACGAGGCCGTCGGCGGATTCGACGACCGGACGACCGGCGAGGATGTGGCGCTGGTCGCCCGGCTGCGCGCGGCGGGTGTCGTCGAGCTCCACGACGACGCCGGCGAGGTCCTCACGTCCGCTCGGCTCGAGGGCCGAGCCGAGCGCGGCTACGCGGCCCACCTCGCGTCGGTCGAGTCCCGCCTTCGCGACGATCGCGCCGCAGAGGATCGAGCCTCCTGACGGGCGATCCGCGGCGCGGATGCGGTGCCGGGCGCCGAGTCTGCGCACCGGCCGCGGATGAGCCGCACCCCGTGCGGACCGTGCGGGGCGCCCATGCGCGACCACCCGGCCTGAGGGCTGCCCGAGATGTGCGGCGTCCGGAGGCGGACCGCGGCGGAAGTCCCGTAGACCGGAGGCGTGACCGCGAGTACTCCGACGATCCGACCGACCGTGTTCGCTCTCCATGCTCTGGGCTCGAGCGGCGACGCCTTCGAGCCGCTCCGCGAGCTGCTCGCCGACCGCTTCGAGGTCGTGCCGCTGGAGCTGCCCGGATTCGGCGGGCGGATGGACGATCCGGCCGGCTCGGTGGATGACATGGTCGACGATGCGATCCGCCGGATCCGGCGCCGGCATCCGCACCGGTGGCTGCTGCTCGGGCACAGCATGGGCGGCAAGATCGCCACCCTGGTGGCCGCCAGGACGCTGGACGGCACCGCGCCCCTGTTCGGCCTGGCCGGCGTCGTGCTGCTCGCTGGATCGCCTCCCGGCCCGGAGCCGATGGACGAGGAGCGCCGCGCGCGGATGCTCGGCTGGACCGCCGACGGCACCGCCCCCGACGCGAGCGCGGCGCGCGAGTTCGTCGACGGCAACATCGGCGCTCCGCTGCCGCGCGAGCTCGACGCGCGCGCGGTCGACGATGTGCAGCGGGCGTCCGCGGCGGCGTGGACGGGATGGCTCGAGCGCGGGAGCCGCGAAGACCGGCGGGACTCGGCCGGCATCCTCGACCTCCCCGCCCTCGTGCTGGCCGGCGGGGACGACGGCGATCTCGGCGAGGACGCCCAGCGCGCGCTGAACGGCGCCGTGTACCCGCGCGCGCGGGTCCAGGTGCTCGACGGTGCCGGACACCTGCTCCCGCTCGAACGGCCCTCCGAGGTCGCCGCAGCCCTGCGGCGCTGGTGGGACGACGAGGCGGGACGCGCGCCGGAGGTGCCGGACGACTTCGCCGGGATGCTCGCGGGGCCGCGGACCGCCCGACGCGTGCGCGCCGCCCTGGCCCGACGCGCCGTCGCCGACGACCCCGCCTACCGGGCTCGGGCCCTGACCGCCGAGCAGCTGGAAGGGCTCCGAGCGCTGGCGAGGGTGCTCGTGCCGCAGCCGGGCACGCCGATCGACCTCGCGGCGCGTCTCGATGCCCGGCTCGCGTCGGGCGACGGCGACGGCTGGCGGAACGCCGCCCTGCCGCCCGATGCCGAGGCGTATCGGATCGGACTCGAGCTGCTCGAGCTCCCGGCATCCGACCCCGAGGCCGCCGCCGAGCGGATCCGGGCGGTCGCCGCCGGGGAGGTCGCACCCGCCGGTCGATGGAGCGCGGCGCAGCTGGGCGCGTGGCTCGAAGATGCGCGCGCGGACCTCGTGCAGCAGTGGCTCGCCCATCCCGCCACCGCGGCGGCGATCGGCTACGACGGCATGTCGACCGGGGGCGAGGTGCTCATCGGGTTCGAGCAGCTGGGCGCCGGCACCCGGGACGAGTGGGAGCCGACGATGGGCAGCGGCCGATGAGACTCGCATCCCAGCGCCGCCACGACCTCGACGAGGAGGTCGACGTGGTCGTCATCGGCACGGGAGCGGGCGGCGCGCCGCTGCTCGCGTCGCTCGCACGTCGCGGGCTCCGCGCCGTGGCCCTGGAGGCAGGGGCGAATCTGCCGCCCGAATCGCACACGCCCGACGAGCTGGATGCGGTCGAGATCAACTGGATGCAGGAGCGGCTCAGCGGCGGCGGCACCCCGGTGGCGTTCGGCCAGAACACGAGCGGTCGCGGGGTGGGCGGATCGACGCTGCACTGGGGGGCGTTCGTGCCGCGGCCGGACGCTCGCGACCTCCGCCTGCGCTCGGAGACCGGGCTCGGGGCGGACTGGCCGATCTCCGCCGACGAGCTCACCTCGTACGTGCGCGAGGTCGAGCGGTTCCTCGCCGTGTCAGGTCCCGAGCGCTATCCGTGGGATCCGTCGCGCCGGTATCCGCTCCCGCCGCCCGGA
Organism: Schumannella sp. GW821-FHT10F01; assembly: GCF_058809295.1. Classification (NCBI taxonomy): domain Bacteria; kingdom Bacillati; phylum Actinomycetota; class Actinomycetes; order Micrococcales; family Microbacteriaceae; genus Schumannella; species Schumannella sp. GW821-FHT10F01. The sequence continues at coordinate 251,705 of NZ_JBXASM010000001.1, read as the reverse complement.
CGCAACGCCTCGGCGGACCTGGTCGCCGCGGGCGCGGAGCGGCTCGGCATCCGCACCGCGGATGCGCCTGCCGCCCTGGTGAGCCGAGACCACGAGCAGGAGGGCGGCGCGCTCCGACCCGCGTGCGCGGCCTGCGGCGCCTGCCACCAGGGCTGCCGCAGCGGCGCGAAGGTCAGCATGGACACCAGCTACCTCCCCGCCGCCGTCGCGGCCGGTGCCGAGATCCGCCCCGACTCGACCGTGCACGGCTTCGAGCGGGACGCGACGGGCCGGATCACGGCGGTCGTCTACCGCCGTGACGGCGTCGACCGGCGCCAGCGCTGCCGGACGGTCGTGCTGGCTGCCGGCGGCATCGAGACGCCCCGGCTGCTGCTGCACTCCGGCCTCGCGCTCGGCAGCGGTCAGGTCGGCCGCAACTTCCTCGCGCACGGCGGCGTGCAGGTGTGGGGGCGGTTCGACACGGAGATCCGCAGCTACCGGGGGTACCCGTCGTCCCTCATCAGCGAGGACATGGTGCGACCCGACGACGCGGACTTCGCCGGCGGCTACCTGATGCAGAGCCTCGGCGTCATGCCGCTCACCTGGGCGACCGGACTCGCCCGGGGGGCCGGCCTCTGGGGCCGGCAGCTGGTCGACACCATGCTCGACTACCGCTTCATGGCCGGCATCGGCATCAACGGCGAGTGCCTCCCGTCGGACCTCAACCGCCTGGTGCTGTCGGAGGAGGTCGACGACCTCGGCATGCCGCTCGCGGCGATCGAGTTCACCGCGGGAGCCAACGAGCAGGCGATCGACACGCACGCGGTCGACGTGATGGAGCGGATCCTCGTGGCGGCGGGCGCCCGCTCCACCATCACCGTGCCGCGGGTCGCGCACACGCTCGGCACCGCGAGGATGGGCTCGGATCCCTCGGAGTCGGTCGTCGATCCCGACGGACGCGCACACGACGTGCCGAACCTCTGGATCGCGGACACCTCGGTCTTCCCGAGCTCGCTGACCGCGAACCCGGGGCTCACGACCATGGCGCTGTCTCTGCGGACGGCCGACGCGATCCTGCGCCGCGGTGCGGCATGACACGGCGGCGGGCGGCGATGCCTCCCGTGCGCGAGCGCACCTGCGCCCGATGCGGCCGGCGCATGCCGGCGGGGGCGGCGGCGGATGCGAGGTGGTGCTCGGCGCAGTGCCGGCGGAAGAAGCTCACCGCGCTCGATCGCCGGCTGGAGGCGGCGCTGGTCTCCGCGCTCGACCGGCTGCCGGCCGGATCGACGATGTGCCCGTCGCAGGTCGCGCGCGAGGTCGGCGCCGACGACGAGTGGCGCTCGCTCATGGAACCCACGCGCCAGGCCGCGCGGCGACTCGTGGCGGCCGGCAGCGCCGAGATCACGCAGCGGGGCACGGTGGTCGATCCGTCGACCGCGAAGGGCCCGATCCGGGTCCGGCCGGTGCGGCGGTCCGGCGCGGTCCGCACTGCCGAGGGCGATACGGATGGGGTGCTCGACGGCGGCGGTCCAGCCCGACGTCGCTGACCTCGTCCTCGGCCGACGGCGGGTGCCGCCGGCGGACGTGACGAGGTCTAGGCGAGACGGCGGCGGACGGCGGTGCGAGCCCGGCGCGCGGCCTTCGACGCGCGAGTTCGCGCGGTACGCAGGGCTCGACGGGTCTTGGGATCGCGGACGAGCCGCTCGATCTGCAGGCGGGCCGGTTCGGGCCGAGGCCCGCGGAATGCGCGTGCGCCGATGACGAAGGCGAGGAGGCCGAGGCCGCCGATGAGGAGGAGCTTGGTGCGCATGGGTGCTGGCCTGTCTGTGGGATGCGACGCGTCGTGGAATGCGACGTGCTGGTGCCGGCGGGGGGCCCGGAGCTCGGGCCCCCCGCCGGAGGTCACTTGCCGGTGAGCTTGTCCTTCGCGTCGGCGACCGCGCCCTTGGCGCCCGCCGCGAGCTGGTCCGCCTTGCCCTCGGCCTCGAGCTTCGGGTTGTCGGTCGCCTTGCCGACGGCCTCCTTGGCCTTGCCGGCCAGGTTCTGGGCGCCGTTCTTGATGTCGTCGTCGAGTGCCATGGTGGTGTCCCTTCTGAGGTAGACGGCCCGTCGATCGGGGCTTCAAGACAGAGACGACTCGAACGGCCGATTCGTCACGCGGGCGAGCTGGCAGGATCCTGGGAACTGCAGGGGGCCGCCGCCCCATCGATGATCTGAACCCCTCCCGGGCGTTGCCTCGGAGCGGGTCGCCGGCTCGCCGCGGACGCGCATGCTGGCAGGAACGGAAGGAGCTCATCATGAGCGATCCCAGGCAGCTGAACCCCGATGGTGCCGGACTGGACTCGGCGGATGTGGTCGGCGGCGGACAGCCCGAGGGCGACTCGGTCCAGGGCGTCGACCCCGACCTCGACCCGACGGGTGCGGACGACCCGACGGAGGAGGGGGCCCCGTGAGCGACCGAGCCGAGGCGACGCTGTCGAGCGTGGCCGCGTGACCGACCAGTTCGCATTCGTCGACCCCGTGCACCGCTATCCGTCCATCCACCCGCCGCTGCAGTCGCAGCCCGAGCCGGGCGTCGAGAGCGAGATGATCCCGCGGCCGGATCTGGGCGAGGACACCTACCGCGGCACGGGGCGGCTCCGGGGCCGCAAGGCGCTCATCACGGGCGGCGACTCCGGCATCGGCGCGGCGGTCGCGATCGCGTTCGCCCGTGAGGGCGCCGACGTGGCGATCGCCTACCTCGACGAGCATGACGATGCGCGCCGGGTGGCCGGCCTGATCGAGGATGCGGGACGGAGCGCCGTGCTGCTGCCTGGCGACATCGCCGACGCCGGCCACTGCCGTGCCATCGTCGCCGACGCGGTCGCCGCGCTGGGCGGACTCGACATCCTCGTCAACAACGCCGGCAAGCAGGTCGTCGTCGAGCGTCTCGAGGATCTGTCGGACGAGCAGTTCGAGTCGACGTTCCGCACCAACGTCTTCGCGAACTTCTGGATCACCAAGGCGGCGCTGCCGCACCTCGTGCCGGGCTCCACGATCATCAGCACCGCGTCGCTCGAGGCCTATCAGCCTGCTCCCGAGCGGGTCGACTACGCCGCGACCAAGGCCGCGATCAACAACCTCTCCAAAGGACTCGCCCAGCAGCTCGCACCGCGGGGCATCCGTGTGAACGTCGTCGCGCCCGGCGCCGTCTGGACGGCCCTGCAGCCCTCGCACGGTGTGAGCGACGAGCAGCTGACGAGCTACGGCGAGGAGACGGGCTACGGGCGATCGGGGCAGCCGGCGGAGCTGGCGCCGGCGTACGTGTTCCTCGCCTCGCCCGAGTCGGGATTCGTCTCGGGAGCGACCATCAACGTCAACGGCGCGATGATCACACCCTGAGGATCCGGCCGATGCGGCATCCGACGCCGGGCACGGGCGAGCCGCGACGATCGGTCGCACAGTGGCGGAGAGCGTGGGATTCGAACCCACGGTGCAGTCGCCTGCACGCCAGTTTTCAAGACTGGATCCTTCGGCCGCTCGGACAGCTCTCCCGGTGCTGTCGAGGGTAGCGCCTGGGAACCGGGTGCCCATCGGGCGGCGGCGCACGGCCCGCGCCTACCGTGGCGGCATGAGCGATGAGCGACCGTCCGACGTCGAGCCCGAGCCGGCCGTGCTGCCCGACGGGTCGCTGGAGCCCGGCGGCACGACCGATCGACCCGGCACCGCCGACCCCGAGGACCGCGAGGTGCGGGAGGGGCTGCGCGAGCCGCAGTCGCCGAGCGACGAGGACGCCGAGCGGCTCGTCGAGGGGAACCGGGTCGCCACCGCGGAGGACATCGAGCCGTAGGCGGGCCGGCCCTTCGGCAGGCTCAGGGATCCGATCTGCGGCTCAGGCGGGCAGCAGCCTCCGCAGGGCCATCGCCACGCCATCCTCGGTGTCGGGGAGGGTGACCTCGGTCGCCGCCTCGATGACCTCGGCGGGCGCCTGGCCCATCGCCACGGCGACGCCGCCGCCGGAGGCGGCCCAGCGGAACATGTCGATGTCGTTGCGGCCGTCGCCCATCACGATCACGTCGGCGTCGTGGATGCCCAGCTCGTCCTGCACGAGGTCGAGCGCGGTGCCCTTGTTCACGCCGTCCGGGGCGATGTCGAGCCAGGCGGTCCAGCCGATGTTGTAGCTGACCTTGTGCAGGCCCATCCGCTCGACGACGGCGAGGAAGTCCTCGAGCACGTGCTCTGGCGAGATCACCACGACGCGCGTCGCCTCGACGCGGAGCAGCTCCTCGAACGGGGTGGAGATGCTGGCGGCGCCGAGGGCGCCGTCCGGGAAGGCGCCGGCGTAGCGGTAGGCGCCGTCCGCATCCTCGACGGCGTAGCTGGCGTCGCCGAGCTCGTCGCGGATGGTGCGCAGCACCTCGCTCGGATCGAACGTCTCGACGTGCGCCCGCACGTAGCCGACCGGCGCCTCGTCGTCGCGGCGGAGCACCACCGCGCCGTTCGCGCAGACCACGTACTCGGGCACGATGCCGAGCCGCTCCAGCACCGGCAGCGTCGTCGACGCGCTGCGGCCGGTGGCGAGCAGCACCTCGTGGCCCGCGGCGGCGACCCGCTGCACCTCGGTGATCACGGCATCCGAGATCACGCCGGTCTCCTGCAGCACGGTGCCGTCGACGTCGAGCGCGATGAGCTTGCGGGGCGCCCCGTTCATCGGGCGGCGACCGGCTCGAGCACGTCCACTCCGAGGAACGGACGCAGCACCTCGGGCAGCACGACCGAGCCGTCCGCCTGCTGGTGCGTCTCGAGGATCGCGACGATCCAGCGGGTGGTGGCGAGCGTGCCGTTCAGCGTCGCGACCGGCGTCGTCCTGCCGGACTCCGTTCGGTGCCGGATGTCGAGGTTGCGCGCCTGGTAGGTGGTGCAGTTCGAGGTGCTCGTGAGCTCGCGGTAGCGGCCCTGCGTCGGCACCCACGCCTCGATGTCGAACTTGCGCGCCGCGCTCGAGCCGAGGTCGCCGGCGGCGGTGTCGATCACGCGGTAGGCGAGGCCGAGGTCGCCGAGCAGCTGCTCCTCGAGCGCGAGCAGGCGCTCGTGCTCCGCCTCGGCGTCGGCCGGGTCGACGTACGCGAACATCTCGAGCTTCTGGAACTGGTGCACCCGGATGATGCCGCGGGTGTCCTTGCCGCCCGAGCCCGCCTCGCGGCGGTAGCACGTCGACCATCCGGCGTACCGGATCGGACCGGCGGAGAGGTCGAGGATCTCGTCCTGGTGGTAGCCGGCGAGCGCCACCTCGCTCGTGCCGGTGAGGTAGAGGTCGTCGGCCTCCAGCCGGTAGATCTCGTCGGCGTGCCGGCCGAGGAAGCCGGTGCCGGCCATGATCTCCGGGCGCACCAGCGTCGGCGTGATCATCGGGATGAAGCCGGCGGCCATCGCGCGCTGCACGCCGAGGTTCATGATCGCGAGCTCGAGCTGCGCGCCGACGCCCTTGAGGAAGTGGAAGCGCGATCCCGACACCTTCGCGCCGCGCTCCATGTCGATCGCGCCGAGCAGCTCGCCGATCTCGAGGTGGTCACGGGGACCGTCGGGGAACAGCGCCGGGTCGAACGTCGGGATCGTGCCGACCTCACGCAGGGTGACGAAGTCGTCCTCCCCGCCCGCGGGCACGCCCTCGATGACGATGTTCTGGATGGCGCCGACGATCTCGTCGAACGCGGCCTCCGCATCCACGACGCCCTGCTGGGCCGCCTTCACACGCCCGGCCAGCTCCTGCGCCTGCGCCACGAGCGCGGCCTTCTCGTCCTTCGGCGCCTGCGCCACCGTCTTGCCGAACGCGTTCTGCTCGGCCCGGAGCGCCTCGAACGAGGTGATCGCCGCACGTCGGGCGGCATCCGCCGCGACGGCCTCGTCGACCGCCTCCTCGCGCTCCCCGCGGGAGCGCTGCGACCGCTTCACGGCATCCGGGTCGTCGCGGAGCAGCTGGGGATCGATCACCAGCCCATCCTATTCGGGGGCTCGACCCCTACCTTGAGGGTATGACCCCGCCTGGGAGCCCCTCCCCCCGTCGCGCCGCCATCGTCTACAACCCGATCAAGGTCGACATCGACCGCCTCCGCGCCGCCGTCGACGCCGCCGAGCAGCGGCACGGGTTCTCCGAGTCGATGTGGCTCGAGACCTCGGAGGAGGATCCCGGCGGCGGCCAGACCGCCTCGGCCGTCGGCGCAGGCGTGGAGGTGGTGGTCGCGGCCGGCGGCGACGGCACCGTGCGCGCGGTCGCTGAGGCGCTGCGCGACTCGGACACCGCCCTCGCGCTGCTGCCCTCCGGCACCGGCAACCTGCTGGCGCGCAACCTCGACCTCACCCTCAACGATCTCGAGAACTCGATCGAGACCGCCTTCACGGGCGACGACCGCAAGATCGACCTCGGCATCGCGCGGCTCGAGCGCGAGGACGGCACCCGCGAGGAGCACGCGTTCCTCGTCATGGCCGGCATCGGCATCGACGCCCAGATGGTCGTCAACACCGACCCCGAGCTGAAGAAGCGCGCCGGTTGGCTCGCCTACGTGGATGCGATCATCCGCTCCCTCCGCGACCGCAACCGCCTCCGCGTGCGCTTCGAGCTCGACGACGAGCCCCCGCAGACCATGCGCGTGCACACCCTGCTCGTCGGCAACTGCGGCTCGCTGCCCGGCAACCTGCTGCTGCTGCCGGAGGCGGCGGTCGACGACGGCGAGTTCGACATCGTCGCGCTGCGGCCCGAGGGCTTCATCGGCTGGGTGCAGATCTGGATCAAGATCGTGTGGGAGAACGGCGTGCTGCGCCGCAGCTCGGTCGGCCGCAAGATCATGTCGCTGACCAAGGAGGTGCGCACCCTCCGCTACCTGAAGGGGCGGCAGTTCACCGTGCGCATCGAGAAGCCGGACGAGTTCGAGCTCGACGGCGACGTGTTCGGCGAGGTCGTCGCGTTCCGCACGACGGTCGATCCGCTCGCGCTCGCGGTGCGCATCCCCGCCGGGCACCGGCTGTCCACCGACAAGCCGGACGCGGAGGTCGCGGCCTAGGGTCCGGGCGGGCGGGTGTCGAGCGGGTCGTCCGGGGACGACGCGCTCCCGATCGGCCGCGACCAGGCGACCTCCCGGTCGAGCTGCCCCGTCTCGCGGAACAGGCGCACCTGGTGCGCGTCCGCCAGTACTCGCGCGAGCTCGTCGCGGTCCGCCGGCTCGAAGCCGAGCCGCCGCCAGAAGGGCCCCGACCGCCGGCTGAACAGCCACGCGGTGCGCGCGCCCTCATCCGCCGCCCGGTCGAGGGCGAAGCGCGCGAGCCCGGCGCCGCGGCCGGCGGATCGGGCGGACGACCGGACGGCGACACTGCGGATCAGGGCGTGCGCGCCATCCGTCCCGAGCTCGTAGCCGGTGGTCGCGACGACGTCGCCGTGCTCGTCGCGCTCGATCCACAGCCGCACGGCCGGCTCGTCGAGGCCGCTCAGCGTGAGGTCGACCTCGGCGAGGAACGCGCGGAGGTCGGGCAGGTCGGCGGCGACGACGCGCCGCGGCACGGGGCCGCTGCTCACGCGCGCGTCCGCCGCCGGCTCGGCGCGAGCAGTCCCGCGGTCAGCGCGGCGATCAGCAGCACGCCGGCGGCGATCGCGGGGCCGTCATCGAGGATCCGGAGGGTGGACTCGATCACCCGCACGGCGACGTCCGTCGCCGGCGTGCGTGCCGCCGACGACTGCAGCCAGAGGCCGAGCGCGTTCGAGGAGATGAGCACCGGCGACGCGGCGGCGACGGCGGCGAGCACGAGACCGAGCACGACCGCGACGACGACGCGGGCGATCCAGCGCGGCGTGCCGGTGTCGGTCCCGGTTCCGGTGCCGGTTCCGGCTCCGGTCCCGGTTCCGGTCGCCCGAGGGCGGTCCGGGCGCCGGATCGCGGGCACGAGGAGCGCCGCCGCGACGGCGACGGTCCCGGCGACGAGCATCCCGCTCGCGAGGAAGCCCGCCATCACGGCGGGGCCGAGACCGATGTCGACCGTGTAGCCGTCGTCGAGGGTGCGCAGGTGCAGCGCGTAGGCGATCGAGCCGGCGACGCTGCCGAGCCCGAGCAGGATGCCGAGCACCCACATGATCGCGCTCGCACCCGGGACCGGCCGGGCGAGCCGCACCCCGCGGGCGCCGGCGATCACGGCGGCGCCGATCGCCACGGCCGCGACGACGGCGAGCAGCGAGCCGGCGCCGAGCCCCGAGCGGACGGGTCCGAGCAGCTCGAGCTGGCGGAACACCTGCCCCAGCCGGGCGTTCGTGACGGAGTCGTTCGCGCCGCTCGAGGTCGCGAGCACCTCGTTCGCGGCCCGGTCGAGCTCCGCGGCCTGCTGCTCGACCGACAGCCAGGCGATCACGCACACCGCCGCGGCGATCAGCAGCCCGACGAGCGTGCGGAGCGTCGCCGGGTCGGGCAGGCGGAGCGCGGGGCGCTCAGTCATCCGCGCGCTCGTCGTCGACGGCGCGCTGCGGCGGCGCGTACAGCAGCAGGGCGATGCCGACCACCGCGGCGACGCAGCCCGCGACGGCCATCGGCGTCGGCGCGGACTGCAGCAGGATCGACGGGAAGCGGTCCGGCCGCGAGAGCAGCGCATCCCCGGCGGTCACCGCCACCGACAGGATGCGCACGATCGAGAGCGACGCGGCGAGCAGCACGGCCGCGACGACGAGCAGCACGACGCCCGGGACGGAGACGCCGCGACGGACGGGGTGCTCCGGTGAAGCTGCCGGTGCCGGCGTCGTGGCGGGGGCACCCTCCGAATGAAGGAGATCCGGCGGTTCCGCCGCGGGTCCCGGCCCGGACGAGGTCGTCGGTGGTGCATCTCCTTCATTCGGCAGCGGCGACCCGCGCCCAGGCCCGGCCGCAGCCCGGCCCCCGCGCGCGCCTCCGCGCCCGGCCGACCCGTCCGCTCCGTGCCGCGAGGGGTCGTAGCCGCGCTGGAACCGCGGGTCGAAGCGGCGGTCGACGTCGTCGTCGGAGGCGGGGCTCACGGTCGCTCTACGACTCCGGCTCGCCGCTGAGCAGCCCGCGCAGCCAGTCGCGGGCCTCGACGAACGCCTCGTCCGTGTAGCGCGGGCTGACGGAGGGCACGTGCCCGTCCGCTCGCGGATACGAGCCGAGGAAGGTCACGCGCGGGCTGAACCGGCGCAGGCCGAGCAGGGCGTCGGCGACCCGCTCGTCCTCGAGGTGGCCGTCCAGGTCGATCACGAAGCGGTAGCGCCCGAGCTCGTCGCCGATCGGCCGCGACTCGAGCAGGCTCATGTTCACGCCGCGGGTGGCGAACTGCTCGAGCATGCTCAGCAGCGATCCGGCCTCGTCGGTCGGCAGCTCGGCGATGATGCTCGTCTTGTCGGCGCCGGTGCGCGCGGGGATGCGGTGCGCGCGCTCGACGAGCACGAACCGGGTCACCGCGCTCGGGTTGTCGCCGATGCGGGCGGCGAGCTCGACGAGCGGCAGGTGGTCGGTGATGCCGGGCGGGGCGATCGCGGCATCCGCCAGCTCCGAGTCGAGCAGGAAGCGCGGTGCCGCGACGTTCGACGTGGCCGGCAGGTGCGCGTGGTCCGGCAGCTCGCGGTCGAGCCAGAGGTGCGTCTGCGCGTACGCGACCGGATGCGCGGCTACGGTACGGACATCCGCGAGCGCCGTGCCCGGACGCGCCACCAGGATGAAGTCGACCGGCACGAGGTACTCCCCCGTGATGCGGAGGCCGGGGAGGCTCGCGAGCGCATCCTGCGTCGCGCTGACGCCGCCCTCCACGCTGTTCTCGATCGCGATCACGGCGCCGACGCTGCGGCCGGCGATCACGTCGTCGAGCGCCTCGCCGACGTTGTTGACGCTGCGCCACTCGGCGCCCTGCGCCGCCGGCACCTGGTTCAGGGCCGCCCAGGTGAAGGTGCCGACCGGGCCCAGATAGCTGTAGGCGGTGGCGGCGTCCGCGGACATGGGGCGAGCCTAACGGGTGCCCGCGGGCCCGTCCCGACGGCCGAAGACCTCGTCGAACGCGAGGTGGAGGCGGCCTGTCGCGACGGACGCATCCGGGGCCGCGGGTGCGGTCGGCGCAGGTGCGGCGGGCGCGGGCGCAACCGGTGCTGCGGGCGCGGCGGCGGCCGTGGGCTCCGGCGCGAACGCGGCATCGAACACGGCGTCGAGCGGGCGGGGCGCTGCAGGTCGCTCAGGCTGAGCGCGCGCGGCGGCGGCGTCGGACACCGGATCGGCGCCCTGGCCTGAGAACCGCGCACCGCCGACCATCGGGGTCGGCGCCGTGTCGGCCGTGTCCGGCTCCCGTTCCGCCTGCACCGCGGGCACGCTCGGCGGGGTCGCGTCCGAGGTGTGCCGGGTCCAGATGCGACCGTCCCACCATCGGAGCTGGGGCAGGCCGGACGGGTCGGGATACCAGCCGGCCGCGATGCGCGTCGGGTCCGCCACCGCTTCCTCCTTCTTCCTGTCTCGGAGTCTAGGCATCAGCCCACCACCTGGTGACCCGCCGTGCCCCCGGTGCCAGACTGTGCCCGTGAGCGATCGAGCGGGACAGCCGGCACAGGAATCCGATCTCGTCGACGTGCGGGAGCTCGTCGACGCGTACTACGCGCTGACGCCCGACGTCGCCGATCCGGCGCAGAAGGTGGTGTTCGGCACGAGCGGCCACCGCGGCTCCAGCCTCGACACGGCGTTCAACGAGGCGCACATCGCCGCGATCACGCAGGCCATCGTCGAGTACCGCACCGCCCAGGGCACGACCGGTCCGCTGTTCATCGGCCGCGACACCCACGGGCTCTCCCGCCCGGCCGAGACGACCGCGCTCGAGGTGCTCGAGGCGAACGGCGTCGAAGCCCTGACCGACGCGTACGACGACTACGTGCCGACGCCGTCGCTGAGCCGCGCGATCATCCGCTACAACCGGGCGCTGAAGCCGGGTCAGCCGCAGGCGGACGGCATCGTGATCACGCCGAGCCACAACCCGCCCCGCGACGGCGGCTTCAAGTACAACCCGCCGCACGGCGGCCCCGCCGACTCGGATGCCACCGGCTGGATCGCCGGACGCGCGAACGAGCTGCTCGCCGACGGCAACCGCGACGTGCGGATGCAGGAGCCGAGCGCCGTCGAGGGCTACGACTTCCGCGGCGAGTACGTCGCCGACCTGGCGAACGCGATCGACGTCGAGGCGATCCGCCGGTCCGGCATCCGCATCGGCGCCGACCCGCTCGGCGGCGCGTCCGTCGGCTACTGGAAGCTCATCCGCGAGCACTTCGGACTCGACCTCTCCGTCGTGAACCCGCTGGTCGACCCGCGGTGGGGCTTCATGACCCTGGACTGGGACGGCAAGATCCGCATGGACCCGTCGTCGCCGTCGGCGATGGCCTCCGTGCTGCAGCACCGCGCGGACTACGCCGTGCTGACCGGCAACGACGCGGACGCCGACCGCCACGGCATCGTCACCCCGGATGCCGGGCTGATGAACCCGAACCACTACCTCGCGGTGGCCATCCAGTACCTCTACGCGCACCGGCCCGGCTGGCGCGCCGATGCCGCGATCGGCAAGACGCTCGTGTCGAGCTCGATGATCGACCGGGTCGCGGCCTCGCTCGGCCGCCGGCTCTGGGAGGTGCCGGTCGGCTTCAAGTGGTTCGTGCCGGGGCTCATCGACGGCTCCGTCGGGTTCGGCGGCGAGGAGAGCGCCGGCGCCTCGTTCCTCGAGACGGACGGCCAGGCCTGGACGACCGACAAGGACGGCATCCTGCTCGCCCTGCTCGCGAGCGAGATCACCGCGGTGACCGGCAAGAGCCCGTCGCAGCTCTACGCCGAGCTGACCGAGGAGTTCGGCGCCCCGGCCTACGCGCGCGTCGACGCGGCCGCCTCGAAGGAGCAGAAGGCGCGGCTCGGCAGGCTCAGCGGCAAGGACATCACGGCCGACACGCTCGCCGGCGACCCGATCACGCAGCGGCTCTCGGAGGCGCCGGGCAACGGCGCCGCGGTCGGCGGCGTGAAGGTCGTCACCGAGCACGCCTGGTTCGCGGCCCGCCCGTCGGGCACCGAGGACGTCTACAAGATCTACGCCGAGTCGTTCCGCGGCCCCGACCACCTCGCCGAGGTGCAGGCGGAGGCGAAGCGGATCGTCGACGCCGCGCTCGGGTGAACCCGGCCGGCTCTCTGTCCGATCGCGGCTAGGTGGTGGTCTCCACGCCGGCGGTGTACTCCATCGTGAAGCCGAGCGCGGAGTCCGTGGTGCTCGTGCAGAAGATCCCGGTGCTGAGGCTGATGGTGCACTCCCACGTGTAGTGCTGCACCGGGGTGTCGTACTCGACCGTCGTGGCGCCGGCGAACGACGGGTCGCTCGACGGCCAGATCACGCGATCGCGCGTGCTCAGCCCGACGGTCACGCCGGACGCCGCCTGGTTCTGCGGCGGGGGCGAGTACTTGATGTTCTTCTGGTTGCAGATCACGCTGCCGGGCGTCATCTCGCAGCGGATGTTGCCCGACTTGCTCGCGAACGCGTACGGCGTCGTGTCGGCGCTCGGCTTCGGCGACGGAGTGGTCGACGGCGTCGCGGAGGCGGAGGGCTTCCCGCTCGGATCGTCGCTCGGGTCATCCGACGGCTGGTCCTGGGCGGTCGTGTCGGTCGGCTGCGAGAGCAGGTAGGCGGTCACACCGCCGCCGGCCGCGAGCACGAGGACCAGCGCGATGATGCCGAGCACGAGCGGCAGCCGCGAGCGCGTGCGGCGCGGCGGGGGCGGCGGACCCTGGCGTCCGGCCGGGGGCGGCGGCGGACCCTGCTGACCGCCGCTGATGAGCGAGGTGAAGGGCTGCTGTCCGGTCGACGAGAACGGCGGCGTCGGAGCTCCTCCGTAGGGCCCGGTCTCGGTGTACGGCCCGGTCGCGGCGTGCGGCCCCGTCGCGCCGAACGGCGGCTCGGGCTGCGGCCCGGTCGCCTGGCTCAGCGGCCACACGCCCGGCTGCTGCAGCAGCGGCGGCGCGTCCTCGGGCGGCGGGGGCGGCCCGCCGGCCGCAGGGTACGAGCTCGTCGGCTGCAGCTGGGTCGGCTGCTGGCCGGTCGGCGGGGCCTCGGCGGACGGGACCGGGAGGCCGCAGTGCGGGCAGAACCGGTCGCCGGGCACGAGCGCCTGGCCGCAGCGGGAGCAGGTCATGGTCGGGTCCTCACTTCGCGTAGTCCGGAGCAGCGGGCAGCCCGAAGAACTCCTCGAGCGTGGTGACGCCGGTGTCGTGCATCTCGGTGGCGAGATCCACGCCGACGTAGCGATAGTGCCAGGGCTCGAAGTCGTAGCCCGTCACCGACTGCTTGCCGTCGGGGTAGCGGAGGATGAACCCCCACTTGTACGCGTTCTGCGCGAGCCAGGTGCCCGCGGTCGTGGTCGCGAAGCAGGCGGCGAGCCCGCATCCGCCGGTCGTGCCGACGAAGTCGATGGCGAGCGCGGTCTGATGCTCGCTGTAGCCGGGGCGGGCGGTGATCTTGTCGGCGGCGGCCTGCCCGCGCGAGGCGACGGACTGGTTGTAGACGCGCACTTGCGACGTGTACGGGCGGTAGTCGCTCTGCGAGTTCAGCCCCTGCCCGGTGTCGGCACGGAACTGCGCGGCCAGCTGGTCGACGGCGGTCGCCGCCTCCGGACGCAGCTTCAGCGCGCCGCCGGCCGCGCCGACCTTGATGGTCTGCAGCGGCGGCACGTACTCCTTCGGGTCGAGCGGGCGCAGCTTGTTCACCACGACCCAGTCGCTCGTCGGGTCGTCGATGGAGAACGCCGACCTGTCGAAGCCCCCCGCCGTGGCGCTCGGAGACGGGTCCGGCGTCGCGCTCTGGCTCGAGCTGGAGCTCGGAGACGACGAGGTGGACGGGGTCGTCGAGCCGCCCGCCGTCGGCGCGGTGCGCGGCTGGAGTCCGACGATGACGGCGACGATCGCCGCGACGATCACGACCGCGAGCACGCCGAGCAGGATCCTGCCGCGGCGCACCGCCCGGGGATCACGTCGCCGACGCGGAGCCTGCGGATTCGCCACGCCCGTCAGTGTACGGATCCCACCCGGCGCACCCGGGCGCACGCGGCGCACCCGGCCCGCGGCGATCGGCCGGCGTTCCGCGCCCATCGGTGCGTTCCGCGCCCGTCTGAACACCTGCCGAACGCACAGACGGGCGCGGAACAGACGCGGGCGGGTCCGGCGTAGCGTGAGCCGCATGAGCGCCGAGCCGGAGTACAACGTCGTCGACCTGCCCGAGTCGGACCGGTTCGCACTGCGGAAGGACGGCGACGACATCGGGTTCGCCGCGTACCGCCGCGAGCGCGGCGCGATCGTGTTCACCCACACCGAGATCGACGAGTCGCAGCAGGAGCGCGGACTCGGATCGCGCCTCGCGTCCGGGGCGCTCGACGCCGTGCGGGTCGGGTCGGAGGACCGCGTCATCGCGCAGTGCCCGTTCATCGCGCACTTCGTGTCGGAGCATCTGGAGTACCAGGACCTGCTCGAGCGCGGCCCGGAGGAGCTGCGCCCGGGCATCACGTTCTGACGGCGACGCCTGGGCCGCGGGCGGGCGGCGCGACGCCGGCGGCGCGCGGCGCGGCGACGCCTAGTGCAGGTCGATGCGGACGCTGCCTCGGTACACGCCGTCACGATCGGCGCCGCGGTCGCCGGGCACCGGTGCGGGAGCCACCAGCTCGGTCTGCCGCTCGAGCTCCTGGAGGGCCTCGTGGCGGGTCGGCGCGAACACCTCGTCGACCGCGCCGAGCGAGACGCCGCCGCCGCGACGCACGCTGCCGCCGCTGAGATCGATCAGACCGTGCCGCTGCGCGAGCACGCCGAGCGGGATCAGCGCGACCACCACGATGCCGGCGACGATCCAGTCCATGCGGGGATGGTAGGCACGTCGCACCGTGATCCGGATCCGCCGAACGGATGAGACCCGCCAGGTTCAGGGTGAACCCGGACCCCTACGGCACCCGGTAGAGCCACTCGTCGGTGGCGAACTTCTCCCGCACCAGCGCCTCCGCCGCGGCCAGCTCCGCGGGCGTGAGCTCGCCCTCGGTGAGGCCGTGCAGCGAGCGGAACGTCTCGATCATCCGCTGGATGACCTCCTCGCGCGGCAGGCCCGTCTGGCTCCGGAGGGGGTCGACCCGCTTGGCCGCCGACTTGGTGCCCTTGTCGCTGAGCTTCTCGCGGCCGATGCGCAGCACCCGCGCCATCTTCTCGCCGTCCATGTCGTACGACATGGTCACGTGGTGCAGCACGCCCCCGCCGCCGAGCCGCTTCTGCGCGGCGCCGCCGATCTTGCCCGCCGGCGAGGTGATGTCGTTGAGCGGCTGGTAGGTCGCGTCGATGCCGAGGGACTGCAGCGCCTTGATCGTCCAGTCGTCGAGGAACGCGTAGCTGTCGGCGAACGTCATCCCGGCCACGAGATCGCCGGGCACGTAGAGCGAGTAGGTGACGGCCGAGCCGGGCTCGATGAACATCGCCCCGCCGCCGGAGATGCGCCGGACGACCCGGAAGCCCTCCGCGTCGGCCTGCTCGGCATCCACCTCGTTGCGGACGGACTGGAAGCTGCCGATGACGACCGTGCGCTCCGCCCACTCCCAGATGCGGAGGGTCGGCTTGCGTCGGCCCTGGCCGACCTCCTCGGTCAGCACCTCGTCGAGCGCGAGGTGCATGTGAGCGGAGAGCGGACCCGGGTGCACGAGCTCCCACTCGTAGTCGCTCCAGTCGGTGGAGGTCGTGATCGCGCGGCGGATGGCGGTCGCGACCGACTCCGGCGAGAACCCGAGCAGCAGCGAGCCCTCCGGCAGCGCCGCCTGGACGACCGCGGCGAGGTGGCGCGCGTCGGAGTCGGCCGGCAGCCCGTTCACTGCGCCGTCGATGGCGGCGAGCGCCTCGTCCGGCTCGAGGAAGAAGTCGCCGGCGAGCCGGAACTCCGCGATCCTGCCGTCGACCACATCCAGGTCGACGACGACGAGCTTGCCCCCCGGGACCTTGAACTCACCGTGCACGCAGCCAGCCTAGATCCGGCGCCGGGGGCTCCGCCGGGCTGGGGCCTCGACGGGCTCGGCCGTCCGGAACCGGCTCAGCGCCGGCGGCGCGGGGGCACGTACTTGAGGTGCGCGTCGAGCCAGGTCACCAGGTCGGCGATGACCTCGTCGCGATTGGTCTCGTTGTAGACCTCGTGCCGCGCGCCCTCGTAGACCCGCTCGGTCACGTCGGTGAGCCCGGCGGCGCGGTAGGCCTCGGCGAGCAGCCGGATCGACTCCGGGCCGCCGAGCGTGTCGTCGCTGCCGATCTGGATGAGCAGCGGCACGTCGCGCTCCATCCGCTCCGGCTTGCCGAGCAGTCGCAGCGCCTCGCGGATGCCGAACAGCTTGCGCACCTTCGCGTCGAAGGTCAGCGGGTCGTCGAGGAAGCGGCGCCCGACCTCGGGATCGCGGCTCAGCCACTCGACGCCGGTGCCGCCGCGGCCGCGGTGCCGCTTCGCCAGGTCGCCGCCGTTCATGTGCCGCATGGTGCGGAACGCCGTGCCGCTGAGCACGACCGCATCGACGGGCGGCAGCGCGCCGTCGAGCGCGAGCTGCACGATGAGCGAGCCCCAGGAGTGCCCGAGCACGGCGACCGGCACATCCGGATTCTCCGCCTTGACGAGGTCCACCAGCTGGATGAGGTCGGCGACGACCGCGCGGATGCCGCCCGGCCCGAGCCGCCCGAGCCGGCGGGTGTCGCCGCGGTGCTGCTCGAGGCCGGTCTGCCCGTGGCCGCGCTGGTCGATCGCCCACACGGCGTAGCCGGCGTTGACGAGATCCTGGGCGAACGTCTCGTAGCGCGCCGCGTACTCGCCGACCCCGTGCGCCAGCACGATGATCGCCTTCGGCGCGACGCCCGTCCAGACGTGGAAGTGGATGACGACGCCCTCGGCGTCGACGAACGTGCGCTCGTCGCGCTCGACGATGAACCGCGGCATGGTGCCCCCTCGCGGTCATCCTAGGGCGGGGGCGCTCCGCCGGCGATCGGCTTGCTCGACCCGACACTTAGCTCGGCTAATGAGCTAGACTAATTAGCAATGGTGAATGAAACGGACCCGGACGAGCTGCGCATCCTCGTGCAGCGCCTCGCCCGGCGCATCCGCGCCAATCGCGCGGGCACGGGGGTCACCGACGCGCAGCTGTCGGTGCTGTTCCACCTCGAGAAGCACGGCGACTCCGCTCCCGGCCGGCTGGCCGAGCACGACGGCGTGACCCCGCCGTCGATGAACCGCACGCTCAACGGACTCGAGGAGTCCGGCTGGGTCAGCCGCTCCCCCGACCCGGACGACGCCCGCAAGGTCGTCGTCAGCCTCACCCCCGCCGGCACGGATCTCATCGCCGAGACCCGCCGACTGCGCTCCGCCTGGTTCACCCGGCGGCTCTCCGAGCTCAGCACAGACGAGCGACGCCTGCTCGAGGGGGTGACTCCCGTCCTGCGCCGCCTCGCCGACTCGTGAGCAGCGCGTTCCGCTCGCTCGGGCTGTTCAACTACCGCGTCTGGTTCGCCGGCGCGACGGTGTCGAACATCGGCACCTGGATGCAGCGCACGGCCCAGGACTGGATCGTCCTCACCCAGCTCACCCACAACGACGCCACCGCGCTCGGCGTGACCATGGCCCTGCAGTTCGGGCCGCAGCTGCTGCTCGTGCCGATCACCGGCTGGGTCGCCGACGTCATGGACCGCCGCACGCTGCTCAAGATCACGCAGCTCGTGCAGGCCGGCCTCGGCCTCACCCTCGGGCTGCTCACCGTCACCGGCGTCGTGCAGCTCTGGATGGTGTGGGGCTTCGCGCTGCTGCTCGGCATCGCGACCGCCTTCGACGCGCCCGCGCGCCAGACCTTCGTCGGCTCGCTGGTGCCGAAGGAGTACCTCTCCAACGCCGTCGGCCTCAACGCGATGTCGTTCAACACCGCGCGGCTGATCGGCCCGGCCGTCGCGGGCCTGCTCACCGCCGCCGTCGGCGCCGGCTGGGTCTTCCTGCTCAACGCGTGCACGTTCGCCGCGACGCTCGTCGCGCTGAGCATGTTCCGCGACGACGAGCTGACGCCCCTGCCGCGCGCGGCCAAGCGGAAGGGCGGCATCCGGGAGGGGTTCAGCTACGTCCGCTCCCGCAGCGACCTGAAGATCCTGTTCGTCATGGTCTTCCTCATGGGCACGCTGGGCATGAACTTCCCGCTGTTCGCGTCGACGATGGCGAGCGTCGTGTTCCATCAGGGGGCGGGCGAGTTCGGCATCCTCTCATCGGCGCTCGCGATCGGGTCGGTGGTGGGCGCCGTGATCGCCGCCCGCCGCGAGCGTCCGCGGCTGCGGAACGTGGTGCTCGCCTCCGCGGGCTTCGCGCTCTCGCTGCTCGCCGCCGCCGCGATGCCGACCTACCTGACCTTCGGGCTCGTGCTGCCGTTCATCGGCATCTGCTCGATCACGATGCTCAACAACGCGAACGCCTACGTGCAGACGACGACCCCGCCGGCCCTCCGTGGCCGCGTCATGTCGCTCTACATGGCGATCCTCATGGGCGGCACCCCGATCGGCGCGCCGCTGGTCGGCTGGGTCGCCGACACCTGGGGACCGCGCTGGGGCCTCGTGGTCGGGGCGAGCGGCGGCATCATCGCGGCCGGGCTCGCCGCGATCTGGTTCATCCGCGAGCGCGGGATGCAGCTGCACACCCGCCGCGCGATCTGGCCCTTCATGCTCGACTCGGCGGCCGAGCGCGAGCTCGCGACGACCGAGCTCGCCGTGGTGGAGGCGGAGTCGGCGCGGAGCTGAGATGCGACTGGGCTTCGATACGGCCCTGGCGGGCCTACTCAGCCATCGGGATCCAGAGCCCTGAGGTGCCTGATCAGCCGTCGGATTCGAGCAGCGCCCGCAGGTAGCGGCGGCGCACCACCGACTGCGCGAGCAGGAGCAGCGGGAAGAGCGGACGCCACACGCCGCTCGCCGCGGGCAGCGTCAGCGAGCGGATCGTGAGGAGCACCTCGTCGCCGCGGCGGTGCACGATGAACGCCTCCTCGCCGGACACCGGATGCCCCGGCAGCGTGCGATAGGCGAACCCGGCGCGATCCGGGTCCGCCACGACCTCGACGACGCGGACCGGCTCGACGATCCGCAGCCAGAGCACCGGGACGGCGATCCGCACCTCGACGCCGGCCTCCACCGGCTCGCGATCGTCGACCGCGAAGCCGCTCCGGGTCTTCACGCGCCAGTGCAGCACGTCGTCGGCGGCGCGGACGAAGACCTCGTCGCCCATGCCGATGACCGCCGTGCGCTCGGAGCGGAGGTACCGCGGCGAGCCGGGCGGCGCCGGCTCCCACTCCGGCGATCCCGGCGTGGTGAGCGACACCGTCAGGCCTCGCGCGTGATGTCGACCTTCACGAACAGCGCCGACGAGGACGGACCGGCGTACACGCCGCGCAGCGGCGGCACGTCGGAGTAGTCGCGGCCGCGGCCGACCGACACGTGGCGGTCGCCGATCTCCAGCAGGTTGGTGGGGTCGAAGCCGCGCCACGTCCCGCAGAACCACTCCACCCAGGCGTGCGACTCGCCGGCCACGGTCTGGCCGACCTCCGCGTCCGGCACCGGGTGCAGGTAGCCGCTGACGTAGCGTGCCGGGATGCCGACGGCGCGGAGGGCGCCGATGGTCAGGTGCGCGATGTCCTGGCAGACGCCCTTGCGGTGGTCCCAGGCCTCGGCGGCCGTCGTGCCGACACCGGTCACGCCGGGCATGTACTCGATCCGCTCGCCGATCTCGGTGGCGATCGCGAGGGCCGCGGCGCACGGGTCGCCGGCCGATCCCGCGATGCCGCGGGCGAGCTCGGCGACCTCGTCGGGCGGCGCGGTGCGCGGCGCCGCGCCGAGCTGCTCGACGTACTCGGTGGCCGTCTCGACGTGCCGGGCGAGCGCGTCCCAGTCCATGCCGTGTCCGGAATGCGGCCGCGGCCGCACCTCGACGAGGCTCGTCGCCGCGAGCGACAGCTCCGGATGCGGCGTCAGCACCTCGAACGTCGAGACGCGGGTGCCCCAGTAGTCGACGTACCCGTGCGTGTTCGAGACGGGCGTGATCTCGAGGCTCGAGTGCAGCACCAGCTGGCCGGGCGCGTTCTGCGGCAGCATCCGGGCCTCGTTGTACGACGCCGTCGCCTCGCCCTCGTAGCGGAAGCCGGTCTCGTGGCGGATGCGCAGGCGGTTCACGTGTTCTCCCCCACCCAGCTCGGCGCGGCGCCGGTCGGGAAATACCGCTGCCGGATCGCCTCGCTCGCCGCGCTGGTGGCCGACTGCACGGTGTCCATGTGATGCGGCAGGTCGTCGATGATGTCGGCCACCGGGCGGAACTCGATCTCGCTGCGGATCCGGCCGAGGATGAGCTGCGACTGGTCGCTCGTGCCGACCCGGCCGGTGCGCGGCTCGATCTCGCGCAGGCACTGCTCGGCCCGACTCACCGCGAACAGGATGCTGCGCGGGAACAGGCGGTCGAGCAGCAGGAACTCGGCGGCGTTGCGGGCGCTCGGCACGCCGCGGTAGGTGCGGAGGTAGGCCTCGTAGGCGCCGACCGAGCGGAGGATCGTCGTCCACGACGGACCGGACGCCTCCGTCAGCGAGCGCGTCGCCAGCAGCCGGGCGGTCATGTCGGCGCGCTCCAGGGACCGGCCGAGGGTGAAGAAGCTCCAAGCCTCGTCGCGGCTCGTGCTCGCCTCGACGATGCCGACCGCGAGGGCGCTGCGCTCGCGCACCCAGCCGAAGAACTCGTGCACCTTGTCACCGGCGACGCGGCGCGGCATGCGGGCGCGGGTGGTGTTGAGCACCTCCCACAGCTCGGTGGAGACGACCTCTCGCGCGCGGCGGGCGTTCTCGCGGGCGGCGTTGAGCGAGTAGGCGATCGACGCCGGCTGGTTGCGGTCGACGGCGAGGAGCGCGAGCACGTCCGTGCGGCTCAGCGGCCGGTCATCCGCGACCTCGGTGCCCATCACGCCGAGGAGCGAGCGGCAGGCGATGTCCTCCTCGATCCACGGGTCCTCGAGCAGCAGCTGCAGGTGCACGTCGAGGATGCGCGCGGTGCCGTCGGCCCGCTCGACGTAGCGGCCGATCCAGAACAGGCTCTCGGCGATGCGGCTCAGCACGGCGCGCCCCCGGTCCCGTCACCGGCGGTGCGCGCCTGCTGCTGCTGCTGCTGCTGGTCGCGCTTCGGGGCATCCGCCGGATTGTGGTCCTGCAGATGCTCCCCGCCGATGATCGGGATCGACGTCGTGATCGCGGCCTGGTCGGCGACGAGCGACTGCACGTCGTGCTCCGGCGTCGTCCAGGCCGCATCCGATCCGACGACCCAGGTGTCCTTCGAGCCGCCGCCCTGCGAGCTGTTCACGACGAGCTGGCCCTCGGGCAGCGCGACCCGGGTCAGGCCGCCCGGCAGCACCCACACGTCGGATCCGTCGTTCACCGCGAACGGGCGGAGGTCCGCGTGGCGCGGGCGCATCCCGTCCTCCACGAGCGTCGGGATGGTCGACAGCTGCACGACCGGCTGGGCGATCCAGCCGCGCGGGTCCTCGCGGAGGCGCGTGGCGAGCTCGTCGAGCTGCGCGCGGGACGCGTCCGGTCCGACGACGAGCCCCTTGCCGCCGGAGCCGTCGACCGGCTTCACGACCAGCTCGTCGAGGCGGTCGAGCACCTCCTCGAGCGCACCCGGCTCCTCGAGGCGCCAGGTCTGCACGTTGGGCAGCAGCGCCTCCTCGCCGAGGTAGTAGCGGATGAGGTCGGGCATGTACGTGTAGACGAGCTTGTCGTCCGCGACGCCGTTGCCGACCGCGTTCGCGATCGTCACGTTGCCGAGGCGCGCGGCGAGCATGAGGCCCGGCGAGCCGAGCATGGAGTCGGCGCGGAACTGCAGCGGATCGAGGAACTCGTCGTCGACGCGGCGGTAGATCACGTCGACGCGAGTCGGGCCCGCGGTGGTGCGCATGAACACGCGGCCGCCGGAGCAGAACAGGTCGCGGCCCTCCACGAGCTCGACGCCCATGAGTCGGGCGAGCAGCGTGTGCTCGAAGTACGCGGAGTTGTAGACGCCCGGCGTCAGCACCACGACGGTCGGGTCCTCGACGCCGCGCGGAGCCGAGGCGCGCAGGGCCTGCAGCAGCTTCTGCGGGTAGTCGCCGACCGGGCGCACGCGCATCGAGACGAACAGCTCCGGCAGCGTCTGGGCCATCACGCGGCGGTTCGAGATCACGTAGCTGACGCCGGACGGCACGCGCACGTTGTCCTCGAGCACGCGCCAGACGCCCTGCTCGTCGCGGATGAGGTCGATGCCGGAGACCTGGATGCGCACGCCGTTGCCGCTGACGATGCCCGCCGCCTGGCGGTGGAAGTGCGTCGAGCTGGAGATCAGCCGGGCCGGGATGATGCCGTCGCGCACCGCGTGCTGCGCACCGTAGACGTCGGAGAGGAACGCCTCGAGCGCGCGGACGCGCTGCTTCACGCCGGACTCGACGACGGCCCAGTCGGCCGCGTCGATCACGCGCGGCACGGCGTCGAGCGGGAACGGCCGCTCCTCGCCGGCGAAGTCGAACGTGACGCCCTGGGCGAGGTAGGAGTCGGCGAGCGCGTCGGTGCGTCCGCGCAGCTCCTCCTGCGTCATCCGGGACAGCGCCTCGTGGATGTCGCGGTACGGAGCGCGGGCGGAGGCGGGGTCGGCGAACATCTCGTCGAACGGCGGGGCGCCGCGACGCCGCGACGGCACCGCGCCGTAGCCCTCGAACAGGTCGCCCATGTCGCGAGCCTAGTTCGGGCCGTGTTGCGGGGGTGTTTCGCGGGGTCCGGGCGCCGCGCACCCGGTCGCCGCGGGTCGTCAGGGCGGGTCTCCCCCGCGCGGGGGCGACCCCTTCTGGGACTGATCCGGGCGCCGCCGCGATCCGTAGCGTTGCCGCATGCTCTCCGCCTCCGTCTCCGCCACCGGACTCGCCGAGCACGCACTCGAGCGGGGCGTCGAGCGGGTGCTCGCCGCGAAGAGCGGCATGCCCGCATTCGTGATCACCGAGCGCGACGGCGTCCGCGAGCTGCACGAGTTCACGACCGAGCGCACCGGCCAGAGCGCCGGCGCCGCGCGCTTCTTCCTCCGCGCCTCCGAGGACCTCGACCGCGCCGTGCTCATCTGGGACGGCTACGTGACGAGCATGGGCAAGCGGATCGACGCCGTGCTCGCCGAGTACACCGAGCGCGGCGCCGCCGAGAGCGTCATCACCGCGCGCCGCTACCGGCCCGCGAGCCTGCTCCGCAAGCCGGTCGCGCTGCCCGGCATCCTGCACGTCGGCGAGGGCCACCCGCTGTTCTGAGCGGGCGCGGCGGTCCGACGCGCTACCGGGAGGGCAGCGGGGTGCGGTCGCGGGACTGCTCGTCCTCGTCCGCGTCCTCGGAGGCCGCCACGCCCACCGCGACGCCGCGCCGGCGCAGCAGCCGGCGCACCTTGCGCGCCAGGCGGAGCGCCCGGGCCGCCGGCGTGCCGACGAGCAGCGCGATCCGCCCCGCGAGCGACGTGTCGAGGTCGCCGAGCGCCTGCTTGCGGTCCCACGCCACGCGAAGCCGCCCACCCGCGGTGCCGGCGAGCTGCGCGCGCAGCGGCAGCTCCCCCGCGTCCCGCGCCGCGATCATCGTCTCGACGCGCCGGACCCAGTCGTCGTCGGCGCGCGGGTGGAAGTAGTTGTCGTCGAGCCAGCCGGGCTCGGGCAGCCGGAAGCGCCCGGCCACGAGCTCGTCGCTCGGCGCGAGCACGCCCGAGCCGAGGAAGACCGTGTTGATGAGCCCGTCGCGCACGCCGAAGTCGTCGATGCAGAGCACGGGGACGCCGACGCCGAGCGCCTCGAGCGCCGCCGTCGAGCTGACGGTCACGAGCCCGGCCGCACCGCGGAGGTGCTCCGACATCGGCCCGGCGAGCACCACGAGGTTCGGCGGCGCCGGCGGATCGAGCTCGCCGAGCAGCTCGGCGTACTCGTGCCGCTCGAGGTGCGTCTGCGTCTCGCCCGCCTGGGCCCGCACCTTGATGACGACCTGGCGGTCCGGACGCGCGCGGGCGGCGTCCGCGAGCGCGCCGAGCAGGTGCATCCGCTCGCTCCGCACCGCAGGCACCTTCGCCTGCGTGGCGAAGATCACCGGGCCGTCCGGGTCGGAGACCGCCTCGGAGCCGAGCTCGCGCACGAACGGCAGCCCGGCCAGCCCGAAGTGCTGGGGCACGCCCATCTTCTCCGCCAGGGCGGCGAACTCGCGGAGCTCGCGGCGCGAGTGCACGACGAGCAGGTCGACCTGGCTGCGATACGCGATCGCGCGGCGGGTGGCGGGGATCGAGATGCCCGGCATCCCGGAGAGCAGGATCGGCCGCGGCCCGGGCACGGCGTCGAGGACCTGGCGCAGGGCCACCTTCACGGCCGGCCCGCGCATCGCGAACAGCACGGCGTCCGGCGGCTCGGCGGCCACGCGCTCGGCGAGCTGCTCGAGCGACACCACCGTCGGCGGCGTGCCGTGCCAGCGCGTGCCGGCGACCGCGGCCGTCAGCTGATCGGCGCTCGGACGCCACAGCGTGTCGAGCACGACCACGTCGCGCTGCCAGTCGTCCGGCATCGCGTCGATCAGGAAGGCACCCCACTTGACGTAGGAGTCCGAGTCCCCGATCGCGAGGATCCGGCGGTGCGGGGTCGCGCCCCGCTCCGCCGGGTCGACGGGAGGAGGGGTCACGCGCCCACGCGGCGCAGCTTCGCGAGCGGCGCCTCCTCGCCAGGGAACACCCGCTTCACGCCGTCGCCCAAGGCCTCGCCGATGACGCGGATGTCGCGCACGAGGTGCTCGAGGCCCTGCGGCTCGAGCGAGGCGGCGTGGTCGGAGCCCCACATGGTGCGGTCGAGGGTGATGTGGCGCTCCACCACCGTGGCGCCGAGGGCGACCGCGGCGAGCGAGATCTGCAGGCCGCGCTCGTGGCCCGAGTAGCCGACCGGCACGCCCGCGTAGCGCTCCTTCAGCGTGGTGATCATGCGGAGGTTGGCCTCCTCCGGCGGGAGGGGGTACGTCGAGGTCGCGTGCAGGATCACCAGGTTCTCCGTGCCGAGCGCGTCGACGGCGGCATCGATCTGGTCGAGCGTCGACATGCCGGTCGAGAGGATGATCGGCTTGCGGGTCGCGCGCAGGCGGCGCAGCATCCCGAGATCGGTCACCGACGCGGAGGCGACCTTGTGCGCGACCACGTTGAGGTCCTCGAGGAAGTCGACCGAGGGCTCGTCCCACGGCGACGCGAACCAGTGCAGGCCGCGCATCGTGGCGTGGTCGCCGATCTCGATGTACTGCTCGCGCGAGAACTCGACGCGGTAGCGGTACTCGAGGTAGGTCATGGTGCCCCACGGGGTGTCGCGCGGGGTGGCCTTCATGTGCTCCGGCGTCGAGATCTCCGGGGTGCGCTTCTGGAACTTCACGGCCTGGGCCCCCGCCTCGGCGGCGACGTCGATCAGGCGCTTGGCGATGTCGACATCGCCGTTGTGGTTGAGGCCGATCTCGGCGATGACGTAGACGGGCTGGTCGTCACCGATGGGCTGCGAGCCGATGTGCACGGTCATGACGCTCCTCCTTGTGGGTGTGGTGATGGTCGGCCGGTGCGACCGGGCGCGAGCGGAGCAGGCGCTCCGCGAGCTCGCGCACGGCGCCGTGTCCGGCGGGGCTGGTGAGCACGATGCGGGCGGCGGCGCGCACGGCGGGTCCGGCGTCGGCGGTGCTGACGGGCCAGCCGACGAGGGCGAGGCACGGCAGGTCGTCGTCGCTGCAGCCGAGGTAGGCGACGCGCTCGAGCGGCACGCCGTGCTCCTCGGCCCACCACTGCAGGGCGGCGGCCTTGTCGTCGCTGCCGTGCACGAGGTCGACCGGGAGGCTGCGGACGCGCGCCGCGGAGACGCGGTGCACCTCGCTCGAGAGGATGAGCAGCGGCACGCCCGCCTCGCTGAGCATGCGCACGCCCGCGCCGTCGGCGCGGTTCGCGAGCACGTACTCGTCGCCGTGGTCGGCGACGATGACGCGGTCGTCGGTCTGCACGCCGCCGAAGTCGGTGACGAAGGCGTCGGCGTCGATACCGGCGAAGCCCTCCTCCGGCTCCCCCGCCGTGCGCTCCGGACGGTCCTCGAGCAGCTCGGCGATCGCGGTGGCGATCTGCAGCTCCTCGACCGTGTCGATCTCGAGCGCGCCTCGCGGGTCGACGACGGCCACGCCGACGCGGCCGAAGAAGCGGTGCCCCGCGGCGCGGAAGCCCTCGGCGCGCATCACGTAGAAGGCCCCGGTCTCGGCGTACTCGGCCTCGCGGTCCTGGCGGCGCGGGCGGAACGACTTGTCGTGGTTGACGCCCTCGGCGCCCTCCACCGTCGAGCGCCAGAGGAAGAGGTGCGACTCCGTGGCGGAGAAGACGACGTCCTCCGGCCCGTTCAGCACGCGATCGACGGCGGCGTCGAGCGCGACGGTGTCGATGAACGGCGAGGTCGCCTGCAGGAAGACCAGCACGTCGCCGGCCTCCCGGCCGGCGTCGATCGCGTCGAGCGCGTGGACCAGCGCGGACTCGGAGGTGGCCGTGTCGCCGGCGATCTCGGCCGGGCGCTCCACGATCTCCGCTCCGGCGCCGGCGGCGGCGCGGGCGATGGCGCTGTCGTCGGTCGAGACGACGACACGATCGATCGCGGGCACGGCCAGGGCGGCGAGCACGGCGCGCACGACGAGGGGCACGCCGCCGACGGGGCGGAGGTTCTTCCCGGGGACGCCCTTGGAGCCCCCGCGGGCCGGGATGACGGCGATGACGGACACGCGCTCCCCCTTCCACGACCGTGTTGTCGAGCGACGCTAGGCGCGCAGTGAGACCCGGCGAGGACCCTCGGGTGAACCGCTGGTGACCGTCAGGTGTCCGACAGCCCGCCCCTCGCCGCTGTGGAAGGCTGGCGGGATGACGACGCCGGTCGATGACGACGCGCGCCTCGAGCTCCTGGCGACGGGGGACGAGTGGGCGGAGGGCCCCGTGTACACCCGCGACGGGAGGGTGCGCTGGAGCGACATCCCCGGTGACCGGGTGCGCGAGTACGACCCGGCGACCGGCCGCGACGAGGTGGTCGACGCGCACGCCGAGTTCGCGAACGGCCGCACGCTCGACCTCCAGGGGCGGATCGTGCAGTGCTCGCACGGCCGCCGCCGCGTGGAGCGGGTGGATGCCGACGGCACCATCACCTCGATCGTCGACGCCTTCGAGGGGCACCGGCTCAACTCCCCCAACGACGTGGTCGTCTCCTCAGACGGCGCCGTCTGGTTCACCGACCCGCCCTACGGCATCCAGCCGGAGGGCACGGAGGGCCATCCCGGCGAGGAGGAGTACGGCGGCTGCCACGTCTTCCGCTACGACGAGGCGACCGGCGAGCTCGCGGCGGTCGTGCTCGGCATGGCGCATCCGAACGGGCTCGCCTTCAGCCCCGACGAGTCGCTGCTCTACATCGCCGACACGGCGGCGTACCGCGACGATGTGTGGGTCGGGCGCATCGAGGTCGTCGACGTGGCGGACGGACGCTGCGGCCCGCGCCGCCTCCTCGTCGAGCTCGACGGCATCGTCGACGGCTTCCGGGTCGACGTCGAGGGCCGGCTCTGGGTGTCGGCCGGGCCCGGCGTCCGCGTGCTCGACCCGGAGGGCCGGGAGCTGCACCGCATCGAGGTGCCGGAGACCGTCGCGAACCTCTGCTTCGGCGGCGAGGACGGACGCGACCTCTACATCACGGCCTCGGCGGGGCTCTACCGGATCCGCACCACCACGACGGACGCGGCCGGGAGACCCCCGGGGACCGGGGCATAGGCTCGATCCCATGCCCGCCCGCGGACCGTACGCCAAGACCGCGAGCCGCCGCGACGAGATCCTCTCCGCCGCGCTCCGCATCATCTCCGAGTCCGGCTGGTCGGGCGCGACGCTGCAGCTGGTCGCCGACGAGGTCGGGATGTCGAAGCCCGGCCTGCTGCACCACTTCGGCTCGCGCGACGCGCTCTTCACGGCCGTGCTGGAGCGCCGCGACGAGATCGACAAGGCCGCGCCGATCGGCGACGACCCGCTCGACCAGCTCGTCGGCGTCGTGCACCACAACGCCGAGGTGCCGGGGCTCGTGGCCCTCTACTCGGCCCTGTCCGGCACGGGTGCGACCGAGCAGCCGGGCTCACCCGGCCGCGACTTCCTCGCCGAGCGCTATCCGGTCGTGGTCGAGCGCTACGTCGACGCGATCCGCGCCCGGCAGGCGGCGGGCAGCATCCCGTCCGAGCACGACCCCGCCCAGCTGGCGCGGCTGCTCGTCGCCGCGGCGGACGGACTCCAGACCCAGTGGCTGCTCGACGGCGACGTCGACATGGCCGCGCACCTCGACACCCTCATCGGGCTGTTCGCCCGGAAGGAGCACTGATGGACCTCAGGATCTTCGTCGAGCCCCAGGAGGGCTCGACCTACGACGAGCAGCTCGCCTGCGCGCAGACCGCGGAGCGCCTCGGCTTCGACGCGTTCTTCCGCAGCGACCACGTGCTCGCGCAGCACGGGGACGGGCTGCCCGGCCCGACCGACTCGTGGATCACGCTCGCCGGGATCGCGCGCGAGACCTCGCGCATCCGCCTCGGCACGATGGTGTCCGCCGCGACCTTCCGGCACCCGTCGATGCTCGCGATCTCGGTCGCCCAGGTCGACGCCATGTCGGGCGGCCGCGCCGAGCTCGGGCTCGGCACCGGCTGGTTCGAGGCCGAGCACCGGGCCTACGGCATCCCGTTCCCCGCTGCGCGCTTCGGCCCGTTCGAGGAGCAGCTCGCCATCATCACCGGCCTCTGGTCGACCCCGCTCGGCGAGACCTTCTCGTTCTCCGGCGAGCACTGGACGCTGATCGACGCCCCGGCCCTGCCGAAGCCCGTGCAGTCGCCGGTGCCGGTCATCGTGGGCGGCGGCGGCGCGAAGCGCACGCCCGAGCTCGCGGCGCGCTTCGCCGCCGAGTACAACATCGGCTTCGTTCCGGAGCCGGTCGCCGCCGAGAAGTTCGCCGTCGTGCGTCGTGCCTGCGAGGCGGCCGGACGGGATCCCGAGGACCTCAAGTACTCGGTGGCGCTGCCGACGATCGTCGGCACGGACGAGGCGGACTACCGCCGCAGAGCGGAGGACCGAGGCGTGGACCCGGACGACTACCGGCAGCACAACATCGCGGGCGGCCCGCAGGAGGCGCTCGACCGCATCGCGCGGCTCGGCGAGCTCGGCGCGGACCGGGTGTACCTGCAGACCGACAGGGCCGCCGACCTCGACCTCGTCGAGGTGCTCGGCACCGAGGTGCTGCCCCACGTCGCGGGCGTCGGAGCCGCCGCGTGACCGCCCTCCGCCGGCTCGGGCCGGTCGGCGCCGAGATCCCCGCGATCGACGCCGGCGACGGCATCCGCGACCTGCGTCCGCTGACCGCCGACATCGACGGCGCATTCCTCGCCGCGGACGGCGTCGCCCGGGCCCGCGCGGCCGCCTCCGACCTGCCGCTGCTCGACGGCGCCCACCGGATGCGCGTCGGCGCGCCGATCGCGCGGCCCTCCGCCGTGCTCTGCATCGGCCAGAACTACGCGGCGCACGCCGCCGAGTCGGGCAGCCCGCCGCCGGAGTGGCCGATCCTGTTCTTCAAGCACCCGAACACGGTGATCGGGCCGTTCGACGACGTCGTCATCCCCCGGGGCGCGACGACGGTCGACTGGGAGGTGGAGCTCGGCGTCGTCATCGGCACGCGCGCGTCCCGCCTCGCCGACGACGCCGATCCGCTCGCCCACGTGGCCGGGTTCGTGGTCGGCGACGACGTGTCGGAGCGCACCTGGCAGCGCGACGAGTCGGGCGGCCAGTGGTCGAAGGGCAAGAACGCGCCGACGTTCTGCCCGGTCGGACCCGACCTGGTGCCCGCCGACGAGATCGACCCGCAGGCCCTGCACCTCTGGTCGCGGGTGGGCGGCGAGCCGCGCCAGGACTCCTCCACGGCCGACATGGTGTTCGGGGTCGCGCACCTCGTGCGGCACCTGTCGCAGTACCTGACGCTGGAGCCGGGCGACCTGCTGCTCACCGGCACGCCCCAGGGCGTTGCGATGTCGGGGCGGTTCCCGTACCTGGCAGACGGCGACCTGCTCGAGATCGGGATCGACGGGCTCGGCACGCAGCGCTCGCGGCTCGTGCAGGGCTGAGGAACGCTACAGCGGCTGCTCGGTGGCCTCGGCCGTCGCGAGCTTGCGCGTCAGCACCTCCGCGAGCGGCGCGTCCTCGGCCGCGATCGCGTTCTCCACGGCGAGCGCGTACCAGTGCCGCGCGGCCACGGACTCCTGCTCGTCGAGCGCCGCGTCGCCGAGCAGCGCGCTGACCTGCGCGGCCCGGCGCACCTCGCCGCCGGCACGTGCGGCGTCGCAGGCGATGCGCCCGATCGCCTCGCGCAGCAGCACGGCGCGGCGATCGCGGGTGAGCCGCTTCGTCTCGGCCTCGAGCGCGCCGATCAGCTCGAGCACGACCCGCTCCGGCGGCATGCGGAGGATGGCGAACATCCGGATGCGATCCGGCCGCTTCGCCCCGGCGGTGCCGAGCTCGAGCCGCCAGACCCGCGCCGACGGCCCGACGATCCCGCGCAGCGGGGCCGGGAGGTGGAGGCGGAGGTGCGCGCCGCGTCCGCCGTCGTCGACGACGTCCCACGGCCACTCCGCCCCGGGGTTGTGCTCGCTGAGCGCGTCGAAGGCGCGGCGGGAGGCGGCCCAGGTCACAGCTGGTCGAACCCGGCGAGCCAGGCGTCGGCGATGAGGCGGGAGCCGAGCGCGGTGGGGTGCACCCCGTCCTCGGCGATGGCGGCGGCCCCGTGCTCGGCGGCCGCGGCGGTCAGCAGCCCGTGCAACGGGATGAGCACGGTGCCGAACTCCTCGGCGAGCCGCAGCACGGCCTGCCGCTTCGGGTCGAGGTCCTCGTGCCAGGTCTCCTGCCCGGCCGTG
This sequence comes from Schumannella sp. GW821-FHT10F01, assembly GCF_058809295.1. Lineage (NCBI taxonomy): Bacteria > Bacillati > Actinomycetota > Actinomycetes > Micrococcales > Microbacteriaceae > Schumannella > Schumannella sp. GW821-FHT10F01. The sequence continues at coordinate 220,719 of NZ_JBXASM010000001.1, read as the reverse complement.
ACGGGGGTGAGGAAGGGCTCGACGAGGATCAGCCGCGGCTGGGAGGCGGCGACCGCCTGGCGCAGCAGGTCGCGGTAGCCGGACTCGAACGCCTCGGCCGACGTCGGATCGGCGCTGTCGTAGCGCCGCCACGTGTCGTTGATGCCGATATAGACGCTGAGCACGCTCGGCTCGAGGTCGAGCACGTCCGTCTGCCAGCGGGCGGCGAGGTCGACGACCCGGTTGCCGGAGATGCCGTGGTTGACGACGGCGCGCTGCTCGCCGCGGGCGGCCAGCGCCTCCGCGACGATCCGCGCCCAGCCCGATCCGAGGCCGTGCGGATCCTCGCGTCGCCCGGCGTCGGTGATGCTGTCGCCGAGGAGCAGAACGGGTCCGGTCACGACGGCCAGCATAGGACGCCGTCCAGCATCGGACCTCGCCGACCGGGCAGGATGGTGACGTGACCTCGATGTCGATCGTCGTGCTGCCGGGAGGCGGCTACCACGGACACGCGCCGCACGAGGACGGTCCGGTCGTCGACTGGCTCCGGTCGCTCGGTGCCGACGCGGTCTCGTTCCACTACCCGGTGGCGGACTCGCACCCGACTCCGCTGCATCCCCTGCCGCTGCACACGGTGCGCGCCGAGATCGCCCGGGTGCGCGCGGCGGGCGCGGACGTCGTCGGTGTGCTCGGCTTCTCGGCCGGCGGCCACGCGGCCGGCTTCGCGGCGCTCGCACCGGACGCCGGACCCGGCGAGCTGCCCGACTTCGCGATCCTCGGCTACCCCGTCACGTCGATGCTGACCTCGACGCACAGCGGCAGCCGTGTGAACCTGATCGGCGAGGACGCCTCGCCCGAGCTGCGGGCGGCGGCGACCCTCGACCGCATCGTGACGGACGGCGCCCCGCCGTTCTTCATCTGGCACACCGGCGAGGACGAGGGCGTGAAGGTCGAGCACGCGTACCTGCTCGGCACGGCGCTCGCCGAGCACGGCGTGCCGCACGCCCTGCACGTCTACCCGCGCGGGCCGCACGGCATCGGACTCGCGGCGGGCACCGGGCTGGCCGAGCACTGGACACGCGACTGCGCGGAGTGGCTCCGCGAGAACGGATGGATCGCATGAGCGACTGGAACACCGCCGTCATCGAGCAGTTCCGCGAGACGGGCCGCGCCGAGCGCTTCGGCGACGGCCTCGTACTGCTGCACACGGTCGGCGCGAAGAGCGGCGAGGAGCGGGTGAGCCCGGTCGCCGCGATCCGCCAGGACGACGGCACGATCCTCGTCGCGGCCTCGTTCGCCGGCCAGCCGCGCAACCCGGCCTGGTTCCACAACCTGGTGGCGCGGCCCGACATCCGCATCGAGACGAGCGACGTGCACGACGGCGTCGGCATCCCGGCCCGCGCCGAGGTGCTGCCGCCCGAGGAGCGCGACGCCGGCTGGGCGCAGTTCACCGCCATGTCGGACGGCTTCAAGGGCTACGAGCAGAAGACGACCCGGGTCATCCCGGTCGTCCGGCTGACGCCGGCGTAGCGCCCCCCGAGCCCGCCGGCTGAGGAGGCGCGCCAGCGCCGTCTCGAAGCCTCGCGCTCGCAGACCTGAGGCTTCGAGACAAGCCGCAGACGGCCTTCCTCAGCCAGCGGGTCTCAGACCGGGCCGAGCAGGTTCGCGGCCACCGTCGAGTGCACCGACTCCGTGTCGCTCGGGTGGTAGATGCCGGCGAGCACGTCGCGCTGCAGCCGCGCGAGCTCGCCGCCGGCGGTGTACCCGCCGCCGCCCGAGAGCCGCATGGCCTGATCGACCACGTACCGCGCCGTCTCCGTCGAGCGGTGCTTCGCGCCGGTGAGCAGCCGGAACCACGCCGCGCCGTGGTCGGCGACCCGGTCCACGTCGTCCGCGAGCGCCTCCAGGTCGGGGCGGAGCGCGTCCAGCGCGAGCGCAGCATCCGCGACGCGCCAGCGGATGTCGGGGTCGGCCGCGTACTCGGCGCCGTCGTTCTTCAGACTGCGCCGCCGGTGCGCAGCGGCGACGGCGAGCTCGAGCGCGCGGTCGGCGATGCCCGCGTAGACCGACCCGATCGTGAGCAGGAAGTTCGCGAAGATGCCGAACACGAACGGGTCGGCGTTCGGGCCGACCGGCAGCATCCGGCTGATCCGCTCCGCGGGCACGACGGCGCCCTCGAGCGCGGTCGTGTGCGACTGGGTGGCGCGCATGCCGAGGGTGTCCCAGTCGTCGAGGCTGCGCCAGCCCGGGGTGTCGCGGGTGAGGAAGCCGTGCACGAGCCGCGGGGCGCCGTCGCCGTCGACCTGCTTGCCGAACACGCCGAGACGCGTCCAGGCCGGCGACAGCGACGTGAAGATCTTCGTGCCGGTGAACGCGAAGCCACCGTCGGCGTCCGGCTCGGCCCGCGTCAGCGAGTCCCAGAGCACGAGGTCGTTCCCCGGCTCGCTGTTGCCGAACGCGAACAGCTCGCCGGCCTCCGCGTCGCGCAGCACCCACGCGAGGCTGTCGTCGCCGCGGTCGTGGAGCACCCGGGCGACGCCGACCCAGACGAGGTGCATGTTGATGCCGAGCGCGGTCGCCGGCGCCGCGGCCGCGAGCCGGCGCTGGTCGCGCGCGCTCGCGAGCAGGCTCCGCGGCGCCAGGTACCCGGCCGCGCGGAGCTCGTCGAGATCCTCGGCGAAGAACGCGTTCTCGCGGTCGTAGCGCGGCGCCCGCTCCCGGATCCGCTCGAGCAGGTCGTCGGCGAGCAGTGACGGGGTCGGCTCCGGCATGGCGTCAGGCTAGCCCGACGTCGCGACCCGCCGCCCGGCATCCGGCAGTCCGGCCGACGCCCACGAGCGCGCCAGCACGGCGTAGCCGCGCTCGTTCGGATGCACCGTGTCGAGGTAGAGGTCGCGCCGCCAGTCGCCGGATGCGGTGACGAACGCCGCGTAGGAGTCGACCAGGTCGATGTCGACGCCCTGGGCGAGCAGGGTCGGCCAGACCTCGCCGACGAGCCGCCGGTTGAAGTCGCGCACCTCGTCGTCGCGGCCGTCCTCGATCGGGATCAGCGTCGAGACGACGATCCGCAGCGAGCCGTCGCGCTCGGCCAGGTGCGCGAGCAGCTCGCCGAGCCTGCCGACCGCGGCCGAGGTGTCGGCGCCGGCCGAGCCGTCGGCGTCGCTCGCGCCGCCGGGCGCGTCCGTCCCGCCGGCCGGGTCCGCACCTCCGAGCAGGTGCTGCTGCAGGATGTCGTTCGTGCCGAGGTGCACGAGCACGACGTCCGGTCGAGCCGAGTCGAGCCAGCCGTCGATGCGCGCCCGCACCTCGTCGATGCGCCAGCCCGGATGCCCCTCCGACCGCGTCTGCCCCTGCAGCGCGAGCCGCTCCGTCGCGTTGCCGCCGCGGCTGCCGACGAAGCGGAAGTCGGCGCCCGCCTCCGACCAGGCTCGGGCGAGCGGATCGCGGTAGGCGCCCGGCGTGAGGATGCCGCCGAAGCCCATGCCGTACGTGATCGAGTCGCCGAGGGGCATCACCCGCACGGCCGACGCGTCCGGCGTGGAGGTCGCGGGCGCGGGGCGGACGACGATGCCCGCCACGAGGAGGGCCGCGACGGCCGCCCCCGCCGCGAGCGCCAGGCGCACCCCGCGACGCGGTCGGCGCGCGGTCACCGTCCCGTCCTCACGCGCGATCGCCCGCGTCCGCGCCGCCCAGCATCCGCCCGACGGGGTTCGCCGCCGGACGGGCGCCGCGCAGGACGGCGATCGCGACGACCGCGATGAGCACGAGGGCGATCCCGACGAGCACGCCGGCTGCGCCGATCGCCCCCGTCGCGGTCGGCAGCACGAGCACGAGCAGCGCGGCCGGCAGCACCAGCTGCGGGGGCAGGCTCGACTCGAGCACGACCGGTCGGTTCAGCACCCAGAGCAGCACCATCGTGAGCGCCACCGGCACCGCGACGACCCAGCCCGCCGTCGACTCCGGGAGCTCGCCGTGGTGACCGGCCACCTCGACCGCCACCTCCAGCCCGGCGCCCACGGCCGCGACGGACGCGAAGACGAGCACATGGCCGTAGCCCCAGAAGTAGGCGAGCCGGCGACGCGCCAGGCCCTCCTCCGGCGAGTCGAGGAAGTACAGCCACCAGAGCCCGACCAGGATCACGAGCCCCGCCACGCCGACCACGACGAGCGTCGCGGAGCCGCCCGCGCCGGCGAGCGCCGCCTGCACCCCGTTGCTCGCGGCGAGCACCCCCTCGCCGAGGATGATGATCACGAACAGCCCGTAGCGCTCGGCGATGTGGCCCGGATGCCACGGGTCGTCGCCGGACCGGTTCGCCCAGACCGGCACCGCGAACTCGAACAGCACGAGCACCACGAACGTGGTCACCTGCCATTCGGCGGGCAGCAGGAGCCGCAGCAGCCAGAGCACCTGCACGGCGGCGATGCCGACGGCGTAGCGGGTGGAGACGTGGCGCGTCGCCGCGTTCTCGACCGCCGCGCGGATCCACAGCACGACCTGCGCGAGCCGCATCACGAGGTAGCCGGCCGTGACGAGGCGGTAGTCGATGTGCTCGAACGCCGCCGGCACGCCCGCCGCGAGCACGAGCACCCCGGCCATCTGGACGACGCCGAGCACGCGGTAGATCGCGTCGCCGGGGTCGTAGCCGGAGGAGAACCACGTGAAGTTCATCCACGCCCACCAGATGGCGAAGAACACCATCGCGAACGGGCCGACGTGATCCGCGAGGTGGCCCTCGACGATCGTGTGGGCGAACGCGGTGACGAGCGAGGCGATCGCCACGACGAAGACGAGATCGAAGAGCAGCTCGAACGGGGTGGAGACGCGGTGCTCCTCGTCGGCGTCCCGGGCGCGCATCCGCACGTGGAGGCGTCCGAGGCTCATCGCCCCAGCTCGTCCGCGATCGCCGCCACCCCGACCTCCACCTCGCCGAACGAGGTCGACAGCGGCGAGAGCCCGAGTCGGATGCCGGAGGGGCGCCGGAAGTCGGGCAGCACGCCGCGCTCCCAGAGGCGCGGCATGATCCGCTCGAACGCCGGATGGTCGAGCGTGATGTGGCCGCCGCGCCGCTCGGGGTCTCGGGGCGTCGCGACCGCGGCATCCGGCAGCAGCGCGTCGGCCAGGTCGAGTGCGAAGCCGGTCAGCGCGATCGACTTGGCGCGGATGGCGTCGACGCCCGCCTCGGCGACGAGGGCGACCGCGTCGACGAGCGGCGTCAGCGCGAGCAGCGGCGGCGTGCCGCTGAGCAGTCGGCGGATGCCCGGGGCCGGCCGGTAGCCCTGCCCCATCTCGAACGGGCGGTCGCTGCCGAGCCAGCCCTGGATCGGCTGGCGGAGGTCGTCGAGGTGTCGATCGGCGACGTACGCGAAGGCGGGCGCGCCGGGACCGCCGTTGAGGTACTTGTACGTGCAGCCGACGGCGAGGTCCGCGCCCCAGGTGTCGAGTTCGACCGGCACGACGCCGGCGCTGTGGCAGAGGTCCCAGAGCATCAGCGCGCCGGCGTGCTGCACGAGCCGGGTGATCGCGGGCGCATCCGCTCGCGCGCCGGACCGGTAGGCGACGTGCGAGAGCGCGACCAGGGCGGTCCGATCGGTCAGCGCGGCGTCCACGGCGTCCGGCGTGACGTCGCCAGGGTCGATCCAGCGCAGGGTCGCGCCGCGCTCCTCGGCGATGCCCTCGAGCACGTAGCGGTCGGTCGGGAAGTCGTCGCGCGACACCACGATCTCGTCGCGGTCGGGGCGCAGCCGCAGCGCCGCGCGAACGAGCTTGTAGAACAGCACACTCGTCGAGTCGCCGACGACCGTCTGGCCGGGTGCGGCGCCGATCACGTCAGCGGCGAGGGCGTCGCCGAGGGCGACCGGCAGGTCCATCCAGCCCTCGTCCCAGCCGCGGATGAGGCGGCCGCCCCACTGCTCCGCCGCGAACCGCTCCACCCGCTCCGCGCTGGCGCGCAGCGGACGGCCGAGCGAGTTGCCGTCGAGGTAGGCGACGACCCCCGGCGCCGGGAGGAAGCGCTCGCGGAACGGCGCGAGCGCGTCGCCGGCGTCGAGCTCCGCGGCGGTGTCCATGGGATGACGCTAGCGGGAGTCCGCGATCTCCGAGCCCGGCGGAGCGACAGCCGCACCCCGGGTTCCCTGAGCCTGTCGAACGGATCCCCGAGCCTGTCGAAGGGGCCCTTCGGCAGGCTCAGGGAACCGAGTGGGGTCAGCCATCCGAGGCGCGCAGCTCCCCGAGCACGGCCGCGAGCTGGTCGACCGCCCAGTCGAGGTCCTCCTCCGAGACCACGAGCGGCGGCGCCAGCCGCAGGGTCGCGCCGTGGGTGTCCTTCGCGAGCACCCCGCGCTCCGCCAGCAGCTCGCAGACGAGACGCCCGGTCGCGAGCTGCGGGTCGACGTCGATGCCGGCCCAGAGCCCCGCGCCGCGGACTGCTGTGAGGCCGTGGCCGACGAGCGCCGTGAGCCGCTCGTGGAGGTGCGCGCCGAGCTCGCGGGCGCGGGCCTGGAACTCGCCCGTCTCGAGCAGCTCGACGACGGCCGAGCCGACCGCCGCCGCGAGCGGGTTGCCGCCGAACGTCGAGCCGTGCTGGCCGGGACGCAGCACGCCGAGCACGTCCGCGTCGCCGACGACCGCGCTGACCGGCACGATGCCGCCGCCGAGCGCCTTGCCGAGCAGGTAGAGGTCGGGCACGACGCCGGCGTTGTCGCACTGGAACGTGGCGCCGGTGCGGCCGAGGCCGGACTGGATCTCGTCCGCGATGAAGAGCACGTTCCGCTCGCGGGTGATGCGCCGCACCTCCGGGAGGTAGTCGGCCGGCGGCACGACGATGCCGGACTCGCCCTGGATCGGCTCGAGCAGCACCGCGACGGTGTCGTCGTCGATCGCCGCGGCGATCGCGGCCGCGTCGCCGTAGGGCACGGTGACGAATCCGGGCGTGAACGGACCGAAGTCCTGCCGCGCGTCCGGGTCGTCGCTGAAGCTGATGATCGTGGTGGTGCGGCCGTGGAAGTTGCCCGCCGCGACGATGATGTTCGCCCGGCCCTCCGGCACGCCCTTCACCCGGTAGCCCCAGGCGCGCGCGACCTTGATGCCCGACTCGACCGCCTCGGCGCCCGTGTTCATCGGCAGCACCATGTCCTTGCGCGCCAGCCGGGCCAGGCCCTCGAGGAACGGGCCGAGCCGGTCGTTGTGGAACGCACGGCTCGTCAGCGTGATGCGGCCGAGCTGCTCCGTCGCGGCGGCGACGAGCGCGGGGTGCCCGTGCCCGAAGTTGACGGCCGAGTACGCGGCGAGGCAGTCCAGGTAGCGGCGGCCCTCGACATCCGTGATCCAGGCGCCGTCGCCGGTCGCGGCGACGACGCCGAGCGGGTGGTAGTTGTGCGCGCCGTAGCGCTCGGTCTCGGCGATGAGCTCCGCGCTGCGGGCCCCGGTGCTCGTCCCGGCGGTGCCGGTCGTGCTCGTGCCGCTCATCGCCGGAGCTCCAGCGTGCAGCACTTCACGCCGCCGCCGCCGAGCAGCAGCTCGGAGAGGTCGACGCCGATCGGGGTGTAGCCGCGCTCGCGCAGCTGGCGCTCGAAGTCGACCGCGCGGCTGGCGATGACCACGTTGCGGCCGTCGCTGAAGGAGTTGAGGCCGAGCACCGCCGCGTCCTCGTCGTTCACCAGGATCGCGTCGGGGAAGCGGCGCTGCAGCCAGGCCAGGGAGTCGGGCGAGAACGCCTTCGGCAGGTAGGCGACGTTCGCGTCCGCGGCGGAGGCCGCCGGGTCGAGCACCGCGAGCGCGGTGTCGAGGTGGTAGAAGCTCGGGTCGACGAGCTCGAGCGTGACGACCTCGCGGTCGAAGAGGCGGCGCAGCTCGTCGTGGCTGGCGGCGTCGCTGCGGAAGCCGGTGCCGGCGAGGATCGCGTCGCCGACCAGCAGGAAGTCGCCCTCCCCCTCGTTGACGGAGACCGGCTCGCGCACCTCGAAGCCGTGCGCGGCGAACCAGTCCATGTAGGCCGGGCCCTCGGGGCCGCGCTCGTCGTACTGGAAGCGCGCGCCGTAGGCGATGCCGTCGAGCGTGAAGCCGCCGTTGGCCGCGTAGACCATGTCGGGCAGGCCGGCGATCGGGTCGATCAGCTCCACCTCGAAGCCGAGGTCGAGGTAGGTGCGGTGCAGCACCTCCCACTGGCGCACGGCGAGGCTGGTGTCCGTGGGGTCTTCCGGGTGCATCCAGGGGTTGATGCGGTAGCTCACGGTGAAGTGCTCGGGTCGGCACATCAGCACGGTGCGGCGAGAGGCGACGCGGTCGGTCGCGGAGGGCGCAGGCGAGGTCATCGTCATAGTGATTCCAGTGTCACACGCGGCATTCCGGTGTTTCCCGCCGCGATGCGCACGGAATCGGCGCTCACGAATAGCCTCGCGCAACGATCGTCCGTAGGCTTCGCGCATGGACAACCTGGACTACGGCATCATCGACCTGCTGCGCCAGAACGCGCGCGCCGGCTACGGCGACATCGGCGACCGGATCGGGCTGTCCGCCTCCGCCGTGAAGCGCCGCGTCGACCGCCTCGTCGCCGACGGGGTCATCCGCGCGTTCACGATCCAGGTCGACCCGGCCGTCGACGGGCTCGGCACCGAGGCCTACGTCGAGCTGTTCTGCCGCGGCACCGTCGCACCGGAGGAGCTCAAGCGAATCCTGTCGGCCGTACCCGAGGTCGTCGACGCCGGCACCGTGACCGGCTCGGCCGATGCGATCGTGCACATGCGCTCGCGCGACATCCCCTCGCTGGAGGACGCCCTCGAGCGGGTGCGCATCGCGCCGAACGTCGACCACACGCGCTCGGCGATCGTGCTGTCGCGGCTGATCCACCGACGGGTGGACTGAGCGGGCACGGCACCGGCGGGTGGACTGAGCGGGCACGGCACCGGCGCGTGGCGGACTGAGCGAAAGCCTCGACGGGGCGCTGCCCCGGAGGCGGAGTGCCCCCGTCCGGCCTCTGGGGGGCCGGACGGGGTGCGTCCACTTCGGTGCTGCGGATTCGGGTCTCGCAGCAACTCGTTGCTGCGGATTCGGGTCCTGCAGCACCGTCCGGGTCCGGCGGGTTCGGGTTCCGTCGGTTCCGGTCTCGCGGCTGGGTTCGGGTTCCATCCGCTTGTATGAAGTATGGGGGACTGGACCGTGTCCTCACAATGGAGGACAGCCCACCAATCCGGGGGGCATCCCAGTGGCCGATACTGCGGATTCCGTCGTTTGACGCACGGATCACGACGGAATCGGCACCTCGCGCACGATTCCGCTATCTATGCGCACGCATGCGAATCGGACCCTGGGACGGCTTTCGGCGCGCATTCCGACGCGTCGACCCGATCGTGACCCGGCGGGACGGAGCGGGCAGGATGGGCGGATGACCGATGCCGTCCCGCCGTCCGAGCGGCTGCAGCGCGACCTCGTCGCCCGGATCGCCGCCGGCGAGCTCACGCCCGGCACCCGGCTGCCGACCGTCCGTGCGCTGGCCGAGGCGGAGGGGCTCGCCGTCAACACGGTGGCGAAGGCGTACCGCCGGCTCGAGCAGGACGGCGTCATCGAGACCCGCGGTCGCGCCGGCACGTTCGTCGCGTGGTCGACCGGCTCGGCGGATGGCGAGGTGGAGCGGGCGGCGAGGGCCTACGCCGAGCTGGCTGCCCGGTCCGGTGTGGACGCCGCCCGGGCGCTCGAGCTGGTGCGCGCGGCGCTGGGCGGCTGATCCCCTCGGTTCCCTGAGCCTGTCGAAGGGGCTTCGGCAGGCTCAGCCGCCCGAGGAATCGGCATGGCCCGCGGCGTCAGTGCCCGGAGACCCGCGGGTCCACCCCGGCACCGGGCGTCGCGAGCGCGTCGATCGCGGCCACGTCGTCCGATCCGAGCCGGAGGTCGAGCGCGCCGAGGTTCTCGCCCAGCCGCTCGGCCGACTTCGTGCGCGGGATGACGACCCGGCCGTGCGCGAGGTGCCAGGCCAGCACGACCTGGCCGGTCGTCGCCTCGTGCGCGCCGGCGATCCGCTCGATCACCGGGTCGCGCAGCACGTCGCCGTTGCCGCCGAGCGGGCTCCACGCCTCCGTGAGGATGCGGTGCTCACGGTGGTACGCCTCCTCGTCAGGACGCTGCACCTCCGGGTTCAGCTGGATCTGGTCGACGACCGGAACGACCCCGGTCTCCGCCTCGAGCACGTCGAGGTGCTCGGGCAGGAAGTTCGAGACGCCGATCGACCGGGCGAGCCCCTCCTCCCGCAGCCGGATGTAGGTGCGCCAGGTGTCGACGAACTCCCCCCGGTCCGGCAGCGGCCAGTGGATGAGCAGCAGATCGACCTGCTCGACGCCGAGCCGGTCGAGCGAGCCGCGGAGGCCCTCGACGGCGCGGTCGGCTCCCTGGTGCTCGCCGTCGAGCTTCGTGGTGATGAAGAACTCGTCGCGCGGCAGCCCGGTGCGGCGCACGCCCTCGCCGACGGCCTCCTCGTTGTCGTAGCGGAGCGCGGTGTCGAGGTGGCGGTAGCCGAGCTCGGCGGCGGCGACGATGAGGTCGGCGAGCTGATCGTCGTGGAGCGAGGCGGTGCCGACGCCGAGCTGCGGGATCGACCCGCTGTCGGAGAGCGGAAGGAGGGGGATCGTGCGGATGCTCATGCCGCAACGCTAGGACCGCGGACGCCCGCGCCGCAGGCTGCGGAGCGCTCCCTCAGGCTCGCGCCGTCGCCACCCAGGCGACCGCCTCGATCGAGCCGGGTCCATCGCCGATCCGCTCGAGGCAGCGAGCCCGCAGCTCGGCGCGATGCGCATCGTCCAGCCCGGCGACGTACTCGCCGACCGGGCCGACTCCGAACGTGTACGGCTCCCACCAGTCCTGCGCATCGAGGTGCGACGCGCTGACCCGCAGCTCGCCCGACTCGACGTCGCGGCCGCCGGCCTCCGCGAGCAGCTCGGCCGCGTGCCCCTCTCGCGCACCGACGCGGCCCGACTCGTCGTCCACGGCCGGATCGAGCTCGGCGGCGACGCTCCAGAACAGCGCCAGCGGCGAGCGCGCGCCGGCGAAGTCCCAGGCCGAGACGGCGACCAGGCCACCCGGTCGCGTCACGCGCAGCATCTCGCGGAGACCGCGCACCGGATCGCTCATGAAGTGGATGACGAGCTGGGCGAACGCGAGGTCGACCGCTGCGTCCGGCAGCGGCAGCTCCTCGGCCGTGCCACGATGCACCTCGACGTCGGGAAGACGCTGCCGGAGCGCGGCGACGAACGCCGCCGACGGCTCGACCGCCACGACGGCGTCCGGGCCGAGCCGCGCGGCCAGCGGCTCCGTCAGCGCGCCCGTGCCGGCGCCGACGTCGACGGCCCGCTGTCCGTGGTGGGCGCCCGCGAGCTCGAGCGTGCGCTGGGCGAGCGGGTCGGCGAACCGCCCCATGAACCGCTGGTAGGCGTCGGCGCCCACATCGAAGGCCATGCGCACACCGTACTCAGCGGCGCCGAGGACGCCAGCCCCTGCACCGGCGCGCACTCACCAGTGCAGCAGCTCCTTCGGATGCGTCAGCCGCCACCAGGTGCTCGGCGGCGCGATGCGGCCCTGCAGCACCACCGGCGCCGTCGCGGTGCTCGTGCCCGCGGTCCAGGTCACGGTCGCGACCTGGTCGCCGTCGCCGCCGTCCGCGAGCACCGGCGTCGTCATCGTCGCCGCGATCGGGGTGTCCGACCAGGTGAACACCGACGCGTCGGCCCCGAGCACCATCTTCGCGGTGCTCCCCCACGGCGTGTGCCAGGTGCCGACGGCCGCGCCCTCCGTGCCGACGACGACGGCGTGGAATCCGGCCTTGATGCTCTCGATCAGCGCCCGCACGTCGCGGTCGAGCACGTCGCGGCTGCCGCCGCCGAGCACGACGCCGATCATCGTGAGCGGCTGGGCGAGCCCGTCGACCGGCACCGTCGCCGAGAAGAGCAGGTTCGACCCGGTCTCCTCGAGCGTGCCGGTCTTGAGGCCGTCGATGCCGTCCTTGCCGAGCAGCGGGTTCGTGTTCGGCATGCCGGCGAGGGTCGGGTTCTTCACGACCGGCTCGGCCACGATCGCCGCGATGACCGGATCGGCCTTCGCGAGCCTGCCGAGCGCGATGAGGTCGGAGGGGGTGCTCGTGTTGCGGGTGTCGAGGCCGGTCGGCTCGACGAACGTGGTGTGCGTGAGCCCGTGGGCGCGCAGCCACGACTTCGCGGCCGCCACGAAGGCGGGCTGCGAGCCGAACGCCCACGTCGACACCGCCTCCGCGTAGTTGGAGGCGGACACGACGAGCATCGTCTCGACGGCGTCGTGCAGGGTCATGGTGCTGCCCGTCGGCATCGGCGCGATCGTCGCGCCGCGCACGTAGTACGCGTCGTAGAGGTCGTGGTCGGCCTTCGAGAACGTGATCGTCGGGCCCTGACCGGATGCGCCGAGCGGCTTGCGCTCGAGCACGGTCATCGCGGTGATGAGCTTGCTGATGCTCGCCATCGGCATCGCCGCGTCGCCGCCGTTCGCGGCGAAGATGCCGCTCGCGCCGGCTCCGAGGTACTCGTCGGCACCCGAGACGCTGATCGCCGACTCGCCGTTCACCGGCATGGCGATCTTCGCCGCCGGCGACACCGCGGCCGGCGGCGGTGTCACGGTCGAGGTCGCGGCGCCGGCGGGTGCGGTCAGCGTGAGCGAGGCGTAGCCGACCACGAGCCCGACGACGGCGATCACCGCGACGAGCACCGTGATCCGGCGGACCCGGCGCCCACGACGCCGGCGCGCGACGACGGCCGGATCGATCGCCGTGGGCGGGGCGTCCTCGGCCTCCCGCATCATCGCGGACAGCCGGGAGACCCCGTCGAGGGGGCGACGGCTGGCGGGCACGGAGATCCTTCGGTCGGAGGGCGGAGCCCGCACATCGTAGGCACGACCGGACCGGATCGGGGTCCGGGCGAGCCCTCGGAGCGGGAGCGGACCCTGGATCGAGGGGGTGGACGGCGGGGGTCGGGGGCTCGCGAAGCTGCCGAATGAAGGAGACCCGCCCCTCCGAGGCGTCCGAATCCCGTATCTCGCGCCGCTTCGCGTGCCGACTCCTGCATTCGGCGCCGAATCCGCCCGATGTTCCCTCATTCGGCAGCGGGCAGGCACGCGAGAGTCGGCAGGAGTTCGGCGCGGCGACCCGGCGACCCGGCGGCCTCGGCCCGGTGACCCGGCGGCTCGGGATCCCGGAGGCCGGATCCCTGTCGACCCCTCAGACGCGGAGGGAGGCCATCGCGCGGTCGGGGTTGCCGAACCGGTGCGCCGTGATCGACACGGCCTGCTCGTGCAGGAACGGCAGCAGCTCGATCCGCCCGGCGGCGGTGACCGGCCCGGCCCAGACGGCGAACGACGGGTCGCCGCCGAGGGCCCGCTCGAGTGCGCGGCCGTCGCCGCCGACGAGGCGGATGCGGGCGCCGGGGCCGCGGGAGATGCGCGCCGCGAACGCGGCATCCGACTCGATCACGGTCTCGGTCACGTCGATGAGCGGCAGCGGGCCGCGGGTGAGCGCACCGAGCCCGGCCGGCAGCGGCACCGCCGAGCTGAGGCGGACGCGGGCGCGGGCGCGCACCGCGCCGACGAGCAGCCGGAGCGCCTCCGGCAGCGAGCCGCCCTCCGCGAGCCGGATGACGGCCTCGGCCGGGCGGTAGCGCAGCACGTTGCGCTCCACGCCGAGCGCCGACGGATCGCGGCCCTCGGCGAACTCGGCGCGCCAGGCCGCCTCGTCGCTGATCGCGCCGGTGCGGATGACCTCGAAGCCGGCGTAGTCGACGCCCGGCTGCAGCGCCTCGATCGTCTCGCGCACGCGGGCGTCGAGTCCGTCGAGGCGGAGCTCGCCGGTGGCCTCCGTCGCGACCGGACGCCACGAGCCGAGCGCGAGCAGCGTGTTCGGTCCGCCCGCCTTGGCGCCAGGACCGACCTGCGAGCGCTTCCAGCCGCCGAACGGCTGCCGCCGCACGATCGCGCCGGTGATGCCGCGGTTCACGTAGAGGTTGCCGGCCTGCACGGTGTCGAGCCAGGTGGCGACCTCGTCGGCGTCGAGCGAGTGGATGCCGGCCGTGAGCCCGTAGTCCACCGCGTTCTGGAGCGCGATCGCCGCCTCGAGCGTCGGCGCGGTCATGATGCCGAGCACGGGGCCGAAGTACTCGGTCAGGTGGAATTCGCTGCCGGGGCGCACGCCGTCGCGCACGCCGGGCGACCAGAGCCGGCCCTCGTCGTCGAGCCGGCGGGGCTGCACCAGCCACGACTCGCCCTCGCCGAGCTGCGTGAGTCCGCGCTCCAGCTTGCCGGCGGCCGGCTCGATCACCGGGCCGACCGTCACGGTCGGATCCTCCGGCCAGCCGACCACCAGGCTCGAGACGGCGTCGACGAGCTGACGGCGGAAGCGCTCCGAGTCGCCGACCGACCCGACGAGGATCGCGAGCGAGGCGGCGGAGCACTTCTGACCCGCGTTGCCGAACGCGCTCTTCACGAGGTCGGAGGCGGCGAGGTCGAGGTCGGCCGAGGGCGTCACGACGATCGCGTTCTTGCCGCTCGTCTCCGCCAGCAGCGGCAGGTCGGGCTTCCACGACCGGAACAGCGCCGCCGTGTCGAAGCCGCCGGTGAGGATGACGCGGTCGACCTCCGGCGCCGTGATGAGCGACTGCCCGAGCGCGTCCTCGTCGACGTCGACGAGCGCCACCAGGTCGGCGGGCACGCCGGCCTCGCGGATGGCCTCCGTCAGCACCGCGCCGCAGCGTCGGGCCTGCGGCGCCGGCTTGAACACGACCGCGCTGCCGGCCGCGAGCGGCGCCAGCACCGACCCGCACGGGATCGAGATCGGGAAGTTCCACGGCGGCACGGCGAGCGTCAGCGCGGCCGGCACGAACTCGGCGTCGGCGATGGACCCGAGCAGCCTCGCCCGCTCCGCGTACCAGTGGGCGAAGTCGACCGCCTCGCTCACCTCCACGTCGGCCTCGGCGACCGTCTTGCCCGTCTCGGACACCATCACCTCGATGAGGCGCCCGCGGTAGGCCGAGAGCACCTCGCCGATGCGGTCGAGCACGTCCGCCCGGCGGCCCGCCGGCACGGCGCCCCACTCCGCGCCCGCCTGCCGGGCACGGCCGAGGAGCGCGGTCAGCGCCGCGCGGTCGTCGATCCGCGCGGCGGCGACGGCATCCGCGCCGAGGCGGGAGGCGGCCGCGCGGCCGAGGATGGCGCGCGCCCAGTCGCGGTTGCCCGCGATCGCCGGGTCGGTGTCGGCCTCGTTCTCGAAGTGCACGGGCGACTCCGGCACCGGCGGGGTGCGGCGGTCCTGGGTGCGGCTCGGCGCCGGCACGGTGCGGTCGAGCGCGGCCAGCGAGGCGCGGAAGCGGTCGGCCTCCCTCGTGAACGCGGCGGGGTCGTCGGCGAGGTCGAAGACCGCCGACATGAAGTTCTCCTCGCTCGCGTTCTCCTCGAGCCGGCGCACCAGGTAGCTGATCGCCGCGTCGAACTCGGCGGGCTGCACGACCGGCGTGTAGAGCAGCAGGCCGCCGACGTCGGCGCGCACGGCCTCCGCCTGGCCGGGCGCCATGCCGAGCAGCATCTCGACGTCGACCCGGGCGCTCACGCCGCGGCGCTCGGCCAGCAGGTGCGCGAAGGCGAGGTCGAACAGGTTGTGGCCGGCGACGCCGATCTTCACCGCGGCGGCGTGATCCGGCAGGAGCGCCCAGTCGAGCATCCGCTTGTAGTTGGTGTCGGTGTCCTGCTTCGTCGTCCAGGTGGCGAGCGGCCAGTCGTGCACGGCCGCATCCACCCGCTCCATCGCGAGGTTCGCGCCCTTCACGACGCGCACCTTGATCGGGGCGCCGCCCGCCGCGACCCGGGCGCGGGCCCAGGCCGTCAGCTGCTGGAGGGCCGCCACCGAGTCGGGCAGGTAGGCCTGCAGCACGATGCCCGCCTCGAGGTGCTCGAGGCCCGGCTTCTCGAGCAGCCGGGTGAAGACCGCGATCGTGAGGTCGAGGTCGCGGTACTCCTCCATGTCGAGGTTGATGAACTTCGGCTCCGCGGCCCGCACGGCCGTGCCGTAGAGCGGAGTGAGGCGCTCGACGACGCGCTCGACCGTCTCGTCGAAGCCCCACATGCTGAGCTGGCTCGCGACCGACGACACCTTCACCGACACGTAGTCGACGTCGTCGCGGCCGAGCAGATCGAGCGTGCCGGTGAGCCGGCGGTCGGCCTCCGCGTCGCCGAGCACCGCCTCGCCGAGCAGGTTGACGTTGAGGCGGGTGCCGTCGGCCCGGAGGCGGCGGAAGTGCTTCTCGAGGCTCGCCGGCGTCGCGTCGATCACGAGGTGCGCGACCATGCCCCGCAGCACGCGGCGCGCGATCGGGATGATCGGCCAGGGCAGCAGCCGCGCGAAGCCGCCGCCGACCGCGATCGCCGCGCGGAGGTGCCACGGCAGGAAACGCGGGATGCGCTGCGCGAGCCGCTCGAGGTTGCGCGCCGCGACCCGCCGGTCCTCCGGCCGCATGACGCGGTCGACGAAGCCGAGCGTGAAGTCGAGCCCCACCGGATCCTTCAAGACGCCGGCCAGGCGGGCGGCCGACGGGTCCGGCGCGGCCTTCGCGCCCTCCCGGGCCCAGCGCCGAGCCAGCTCGATCGTCGCATCCGCGGTGGGCAGGTCGGAGTCGGGGGCGCTCATCCTCGCCAGCGTAGCCAAGCGGGCCGCGCCGTTTCCGTGCTCCGGGCGCAGGATTCCGCCGTCATCCCGGGGTCGACGGGTCGCGAATCGACGTCGCCGGCGCCCCGGACGCGTCGATTCGCCACCCCTCGACGCAGGGGGCCCGGTCGTTAGAATTCCGGCCATGGCGGAGACCCGGACTCTGTCCCCGGAGGAGTGGGACCTGTGGCGCACCTGGATGCGGGCGCAGCGCCTGCTCGCCCGTGAGCTGGAGCGCGGGCTGCAGCGCGAGTCCGGCATCTCGCAGGCCGAGTTCCAGGTGCTGATCGCGCTGCGCGAGGCGCCCGACCGCCGGCTCCGCGTCGGCGAGCTGGCCGAGGTGCTCGGCTGGGAGAAGAGCCGCGTCTCGCACCAGCTCACCCGCATGGAGCACCGCGGCTTCGTCGAGCGCACCGAGTGCGACGCGGACGGCCGGGGCACCTGGATCGGGATCACCGCCGAGGGCCAGCGAACGGAGCTCGCGGCGCTGCGGGCGCACGCCGGCGACATCCGCCGCTGGTTCCTCGACGACCTGGCCGAGGGCGAGGCCGACGCGATGCGCGGCTGGGGCCGCCGCACGATCGAGGGCATCGAGCCGGGCTGCGCGATCGCCGAGGGCGACGGCGATCTCGAGCGCGAGTCCGACCTGGCCTGACCGGCTCGGCCGCCATCGCTAGGCTCGCGCCCATGACGAGCCGCGCCCGCCACGACGTCGCCATCGTCGGCGGAGGCCACAACGCCCTCACCGCCGCCGCCTACCTCGCCCGGGCCGGGCTCCGCGTGATCGTGCTGGAGCGGCTCGACGCCTTCGGCGGCGCCGCGGTCAGCGAGGAGCCGTTCGCGGGCATCCCCGCGCGGCTCAGCCGCTACTCGTACCTGGTGAGCCTGCTGCCGCGGCGCATCGTCGACGACCTCGGGCTGCGCATCCGCCTCGCCCGCCGCCGCTACTCCTCGTTCACGCCGGTGCCCGGCGGCGACCGCGGGCTGCTCATCGACACGGCGGACCCGATCCGCACGGCGGTGTCGTTCCAGATCATCGGCGCGGGCGCCGATGCCCGCCCGTTCGAGCGCTGGAACGAGCGGACGGCGCGCCTCGCCCGCGCCGTGTTCCCGACCGTGACCGAGCCGCTGCCGACCCGCTCCGAGCTGCGCCGCGCGCTCGGCGACGACCGCACCTGGGACGAGCTCGTCGAGCGGCCCGTCGGCGAGGCGATCGCGACCGCGTTCGGCGACGACCTCGTGCGCGGCATGGTGCTGACCGACGGCCTCATCGGCACCTTCGCGCCCGTCGTCGACCGCAGCCTCGCCGCCAACCGCTGCTTCGCCTACCACGTCATCGGGGGCGGCACCGGCGACTGGGACGTGCCGGTCGGCGGGATGGGCGGCGTGACCGCCGAGCTGCGCCGAGTGGCGCTCGCAGCCGGCGCGGAGATCGTCACCGGGGCCGAGGTCACCGCGGTGACGCCGGACGGCGAGCTGGAGGTGCGCGGCGCGATCGAGGGCGTGATCGCCGCGGACCGGATCCTCGCCGGCTGCTCCCCCGCCGAGCTCGCGCGGCTGCTCGCCGTCGGCACGAGGTCGGCGTCCGCGCCCGCGCCGACCCCGGCGCCCGACGACCGCCCGGGCGCTCAGGGCGCGCAGGTGAAGGTCAACCTGCTGCTCTCCCGGCTGCCGCGGCTCCGCGACCCCAACATCGACCCGGCCGCGGCCTTCGGCGGCACGTTCCACATCAACGAGACCTGGACCCAGCTCGACCGCGCCCACGCGGCGGCGAGCGAGGGGCGGCTGCCCGATCCGCTGCCGTGCGAGATCTACTGCCACTCGCTCACCGACCCGACGATCCTCTCGCCGGAGCTCGCCGCGACCGGCGCCCAGACCATGACCGTGTTCGCGCTGCAGGCGCCGCACTCGCTGCTCGCCGGCCGCGACCCGGACGCGGCGCGCGAGGAGCTCGAGCGCGCAGTGCTCGCCTCGCTCGACTCGGTGCTGGCGGAGCCGATCCGCGACGTCGTGATGACGGATGCCGACGGGCGGCTCTGCATCGAGACGCGCACGACGGCCGATCTCGAGTCGAGCCTGCGACTGCCGGGCGGCAGCATCTTCCACGGCGCGCTCGACTGGCCGTTCGCGGAGGACGACGAGGTGCTCGACTCGGAGGCCGCCCGCTGGGGCGTCGCCACCGGCCACGAGCGCATCCTGCTCTGCGGCGCCGGCGCGCGGCGCGGCGGCGGGGTCAGCGGCATCGGCGGCCACAACGCCGCGATGGCCGTGCTCGGCTCGCTGACCTAGGCCACACCTCGGGTGCCTGAGCCTGTCGAAGGCCCTTCGACGGGCTCAGGGATCCGGAAGACGGGGATCAGTCCCAGATGCTCGGAGCGGGCTGCCGGGTCGAGGGCAGCGCGACGTCGGCGGCCCAGCGCGCGAGCGCGGCATCCGGCGGGAAGACCTCGGCGTCGACGCCGAGCAGGCGCACGAGCTCGTCGGTCGACACGACGCCGCCCGCACGCTTGAGGAACCTGCCGCGCACGATGCCGCGGGCGTAGATCTCGCCGCGCACCGTGAAGCGCTGCTCGAGGTAGATCGACCGGTCGTCGTAGCCGACGACCTTCGACTCGAGCACGTAGCGCTGGCCGAGCTGCAGCGACCGGCGGTACGTCATCGTCGACGACGCGACCACCGGGTAGACGCCCTCGCGGAGCATCCGCTGCCAGACGCCCGCCCGCAGCATGAGGTCCCAGCGCCCGAGGTCCATGAGCGAGAGGTAGATGCCGTTGTTGACGTGGCGCAGCACGTCGATGTCGGTCAGCGTCACCCGCATCGGCAGCCGGCCGACGTCATGGATGCCGACCCGGCGGCGGAGGCGCCAGGTGAACTGCAGCAGGAGGGTCCGGAACCACATGTGCACCCCGCGACGGTACCTTCCGTCAACCGCGGTCGCGCATCCATTGGAGGAGCGCTACAACGGCGCCCGGATCAGTCGGCCGCCGGTGTGCCCGGATCGAGCGGACGCAGCAGCCGGTCGAGGAACTCGCGCGTGCGCGGCTCCCGCGGGGCGCGGAACACGTCGCCGGGTGCGCCGCGCTCGACGATCACCCCGCCGTCGAGGAACAGCACCTCGTCGGCGACTTCGCGCGCGAACGCGAGCTCGTGCGTGACGACCACCATCGTCCAGCCCTCGTCGGCGAGCTCCTTCATGATCGTCAGCACGTCGCCGACGATCTCCGGATCGAGCGCGGAGGTCGGCTCGTCGAACAGCAGCAGCCGGGGCCGCAGCGCGAGGGCGCGCACGATGCCGACCCGCTGCTGCTGCCCGCCGGACAGCTGGAACGGGTAGGCGTCCTCGCGGCCTTCCAGTCCGACGCGGGCGAGCAGCCGGCGGGCCTCGTCCTCCGCCTCGGCCCTGGGACGCCCCTGCACGATCACGGGCCCCTCGACGATGTTCTGCAGCACGGTCCGGTGCGGGAAGAGGTTGTAGTGCTGGAACACCATGCCGGCGCTGTCGCGCAGCCGCGCGCGCTGCGCCGTCCGCACCCGGCCGGACACGGCGGCGCCGAAGTCGATCGTCTCGCCGTCGAACTCGATCGTGCCGGCGTCGGCGGGTGTGAGCGCGTTGAGCGCGCGCAGCACGGTCGTCTTGCCGGAGCCGGACGGCCCGATCAGCACGAGCACGCGGCCGCGACGCACCTCGAGGTCGACGCCCCGCAGCACCGCGCGGCCGTCGAACGACTTGGTCAGGCCGGCGGCCCGGAGCACGACCTCGCCGGCCGAGCCGCTTGAGCGGGGATCAGACGTGGGCGACATAGCGGTCGAACCTCCGCTCGAGACGACCCTGCAGGAACGACAGCGCGATGCAGATCACCCAGTAGATCAGCGCCGCCTCGATGTACACGACCATGAACTGCAGCGAGGCCGCGGCGATCCGCTGGGCCTCCTTGAACAGCTCGGGCACCAGGATGAGCGACGCGAGCGAGGTGTCCTTCACCAGGCTGATGAAGGTGTTCGACAGCGGCGGCACGGAGACGCGCGCGGCCTGGGGAAGGATGATGCGCCGCAGCGTGGTCAGGCGCGACATCCCGACCGTGTACCCGGCCTCCCACTGCCCGGCCGGCACCGACAGGATCGCGGCGCGGATGGTCTCCGCCGCGTAGCCGCCGACGTTGATCGACAGCGCGATGATCGCGCTCGGCCACGGCGGCAGGGTGATGCCGATCGCCGGCATGCCGTAGAAGATCACGAACAGCTGCACGAGCATCGGGGTGCCGCGCACCACCGAGATCACGAAGCGCGACGGCAGCGACAGCGCCCGGAAGCGCGACATCCGCCCGAGCGCGAGCAGCAGCGCCAGCACGAGGCCGAGCGCGAACGAGGCCAGCGCGAGCGGGATCGTGCCGACCAGCGCGCCGCGCACGAGCGGCCAGAGCGAGTCGAGCGCGAGCTGCCAGACGTCCATCGCGGTCCGCCCGCCGTCCCCGGCGGAGTCCTACTCGCTCACGTCCTCGCCGAAGTACTTGTCGCTGATCTTCGCGAGCGTGCCGTCGGCCCGCAGCTCGTCGAGGGCGGTGTCGATCGCCTTCACGAGCGTGGTGGAGCCCTTGCGGAGCGCGAACGCGTTCTTCGACACATCGTCGGTCTCGGCGGCGATCTTCAGGCCGTCGGTGTCGCCGGTCTTCTTCGCGTCGAGGTAGGTCAGCTTGTCGTTGATCGTCGCGTCGACGCGGCCCTGCTTCAGCAGCTGGACGGCCTGGGCCCAGCCCTCCACCTGCTCCACCTGGGCGCCGGAGTCCTGCGCGACCTTGTACCAGTTGCTCGTCAGCGACTGCGCGCTCGTCTTGCCCGACAGGTCGTCGAACGAGGCGATCGCGCTGCCGTCGGGCACGATGAGCACGCCCGGCGAGACCGTGTACGGCTCGCTGAAGTCGTACTTCTTCTCGCGGTCCGGGTTGATCGAGATCTGGTTGGCGATGATGTCGAAGCGCTTCGCGTCGAGGCCGGCGAAGATCGCGTCGAACTGCGTCTCCTGGAACTCCGGCTCGACGCCGAGCTTGTCCGCGACGGCGGTGATCACCTCGACGTCGTAGCCGGTCAGCTTCCCGCTGCCGCCGTCCGCGTGGTACGTGAACGGGCGGTAGGTGCCCTCCGTCGCCACGACGAGCTTGCCCGCCTTCTTCACGTCGGCGAGGCTCAGCCCGCCCGAGGAGGATCCGGTGCCGTCCGACGCGCCGCCGGAGGAGCCGCCGGCGGCGCAGCCGGTCACCGCCAGAGCGGCGGCGGCCGCCACGGCGACGAGGACGGTGCGGATGCGGGGCGCGGTGGGCATGCGGGGGCCTCTCTGCCGGGATGCGCACGGAGCGCTGGATCGGGTCACCCTAACCGCGACCTCCGCGGCCGCGCTCGCCGGATGACGCCCGGTGACGCGACACCCAGGCGGGACGCACGGGTCAGCTCGCGCGGTGCGCCGGGATCGTCATGCGCGGGGCGTGCCGCTCGTAGGAGATGCCCGCGTGCGTGATGAGCCGCACCACCCGCTGCCGCTGGCCGCGCCACGGCTCGAGCAGCTCGCGCATCCCGTCGTCGTCGACCCGCCGGCCGGTCAGCGCCCAGCCCACCGTCTTCGCGACGTGGAAGTCGCCGAAGCTCACCGCGTCCGGGTCGCCGTGCGAGCGCTGCAGGGTCTCCGCCGCCGTCCAGACGCCGACGCCGGGCACGCTGCGCAGCTTGCGCCGCGCCTCCGCGGGGTCGTCGTGCGCCGCGCGCTCGAGCGCGTCCGCCACCGCGAGCACGCGCTGGAGGGTGTCGCGGCGCTGCGGCGTCACGCCCGCGCGGTGCCACTCCCACGACGGGATGCGCCGCCACGCCGCGGCCGTCGGGAACGCGCGCATGCCCTGCGGCGCCGGCCCGGGCGCCGGCTCCCCGTGCGCGCGCACCAGCGTGCGCCAGCTCTGCGCCGCCTCGCGACCCGTCACCTTCTGGAAGAACACGGACTGCACGAGCGCGGCCAGCACGAGCCCGGTGCGCGCGAGCCGGAGACCGGGCGCGCGCCGATGCAGCTCCGCGACGAGCGGATGACGGTGCGCCTCGAACGCGGAGTCGTCATCCGACGCCCCGCAGAGCTGCGGCACCCGGTGCAGCGCCTCGCCCGCGCCGTCGCCCCAGGCGGTCGCGAGCACCGCCCCGCCGGCCGCGCGGAGGCAGAGCGTCGCCGTGCCGGCGGGGGTGCGCAGCACCAGCCACCACCGTCCGTCGACGTGCCGCGCGGTCGGGTCGACGCCGAACTGCCCGAGCGCCCCGAGGGTCGGCGCGAGTGCGACCTCCCGGTCGGGCGCGTAGCGGGTGGTCAGCGGCGTCATGTCGCGCCCAGGTTAACCCGGGCGGCGGACAGGGTCCGGGATTGGGGCGAACCCCTCCCGACCGGCAGGATGGGGTCATGAGCATCGGCATCCTCACCTCCGGCGGCGACTGCCCCGGGCTCAACGCGGTCATCCGCGCCGCGGTCCTCAAGGGCGCGATCGAGCACGACGAGACGTTCGTGGGCTTCAAGGACGGCTGGCGAGGCGTCGTGCAGGGCGATGTCGTGCCGCTGGGACGCCCGGAGGTCATGGGCATCTCGAAGCAGGGCGGCACCATCCTCGGCACCAGCCGCACCAACCCGTTCGAGAACGGCGGCGGCCCGGAGCGCGTGGCCGAGGTGATGGAGCAGCACGGCATCACGTCCATCGTCGCCATCGGCGGCGAGGGCACGCTCGCGGCGGCGAAGCGCCTCACCGACGAGGGCATCAAGATCGTCGGCGTGCCGAAGACGGTCGACAACGACCTGTCCGCCACCGACTACACGTTCGGATTCGACACCGCCGTGCAGATCGCCACCGACGCCATGGACCGCCTCCGCACCACCGGCGACTCGCACGGCCGGTGCATGGTCGCCGAGGTCATGGGCCGCCACGTCGGCTGGATCGCGCTGCACTCCGGCATGGCCGCCGGCGCGCACGCCATCCTCATCCCCGAGCGCAAGACGAGCATGGACGAGATCACCGGCTGGGTGGAGTCGGCCCGATCGCGCGGACGCGCGCCCCTCATCGTCGTCGCCGAGGGCTTCAAGCTCGACACCATGGACGACGCCCACTCCGAGCGCGGACTCGACGCCTTCGGCCGCCCCCGCCTCGGCGGCATCGGCGACATGCTCGCCCCCGAGATCGAGGCCCGCACCGGCGTCGAGACCCGCGCCACCACGCTCGGCCACATCCAGCGCGGCGGCACCCCGTCGGCGTACGACCGCGTGCTCGCCACCCGGTACGGCATGGCCGTCGTGGATGCGGTGCGCGAGGAGCGCTGGGGCCGCATGGTCGCGCTCCGCGGCACGCAGATCGTGCACGTGCCGTTCGAGGATGCGCTGGGCCGGCTGAAGACGGTGCCGCAGAGTCGGTACGACGAGGCTGCGCTGCTGTTCGGGTAGGCGGAAGTCGGACGGCTGAGCCTGTCGAAGCCTCACGCCGTCTGGTCGGGACCCGCTCCGCGGGATCCGGGATGAGGGGTCTGAGATGGTGCGAGCACTGGTCGTCGAGCGCGACGGCGATTCGTCCGACGTCAGCGTCGGCATCCGCGATCTGAGCCCGGACGACCTCGGCGAGGGGGATGTGGTCGTCGACGTGGCGTGGTCCGGGGTCAACTATAAGGACGGGCTCGCGCTGAGCGGCAGTCCCGGGGTCATGCGGGTGTCGCCGCTGGTGCCCGGGATCGACCTCGCGGGGACGGTGTCCGAGAGCTCGTCCGACGCGTGGTCGGCCGGCGACGAGGTGGTGCTGACCGGGGCCGGACTCGGCGAGACGCGCAACGGCGGCTACGCGGAGGAGGCCCGCGTGCCTGGCGAGCTGCTCGTCCGGGTGCCCGCGGCGTTCGGCACGCGCGGGGCGGCCGCGATCGGCACGGCGGGGTTCACGGCCGCGCAGGCGGTGCTCGCGCTGGAGCGCCACGGCATCCCCGACGGCCCGGTGATCGTCACGGGCGCGACCGGCGGCGTCGGCTCGATCGGGGTGGCGCTGCTCGCGCGGAGCGGCCGCGAGGTCGTCGCGGTCAGCGGCAAGCCCGAGCAGCACGACCTGCTGCGTCGCCTCGGCGCGTCCGAGATCCTGCCGCGGGAGGCGGTGGCGGAGGCCGGACGCCCGCTCCAGCAGCGGCGGTGGGCCGGTGCCCTCGACGGCGTCGGCGGCGCGGTGCTGCACAACCTGCTCGCGCAGACCGCCCAGTGGGGTGCGGTGGCCTCCTACGGGCTGGTCGGCGACGCCCGCCTCGACACGACGGTGCAGCCGTTCATCCTCCGCGGGGTGAGCCTGCTGGGCATCAACTCGGTCGAGGCGACGCCCGCGATGCGCCGCGACGTCTGGGCCCGGCTCGAGCGCGACCTCGACCCGGCGCTGCTCGAGGAGCTCACGACCGAGGTGGACCTCGACGGGGTCGCCGCGGCCGCCGCGGACATCCTCGCCGGCCGGCTGCACGGGCGCACCGTCGTGCGCGTGCGAGACTGATGGCGATGGCACCACTGACGATCGCCGGCACGGCGTTCGCCGCGATCGCGGCGCTCGTGCACATCTACATCTTCCTCGCGGAGAGCATCCTCTGGCGACGCCCCGCGACCTGGCGCCGCTTCGGCATCGCGAGCCAGGCGGATGCCGACACGGTGCGCCCGATGGCCTACAACCAGGGCTTCTACAACCTGTTCCTCGCCGTCGGCGTGCTCGTCGGCATCATGCTGCTGGCGCTGACCCCGTTCGCGAACGTGGGCATGGCCGTCATCGGCTTCGGGCTGCTGTGCATGCTGCTCGCGTCGATCGTGCTCGTGACCTCGCTGCCCGCGCTCTGGCGCGCCGCGGTGCTGCAGGGCGGGGCGCCGCTGCTCGGGCTGCTCCTCTACATCCTCGGCGCCGTTCTGTAGCACACCACGCCGGTGTACCCCGAAACGGGGGACTCGCGCCGTCTCGTGCGCCGCGGCATCCTTGACGGCGGGGGATGTGTGCCGTGTGCGATCTGCGCGCGGAGGGGCGCACGGTCGTTCCCCCATGGGGGAAATCAGGATGCAGAGCATCATCACGTCGCGGGTCGACCGTCAGCGCCGCAGGACGGCGCTGCTCATCGGGGTGATCGTCGCGACGCTGCTCGCCGTCGTCGCCGCGGTGCCGGCTCCCGCGCAGGCCGCCGCCCGTCCGTCGGACGAGAACGTGATCCTCCGGATCCTCGGCGACACGAACCGCCTCCGCATCGCCAACGGCCTCGCGCCGCTGTACCGCAGCACCGCGATCGACCAGGTAGCCGCGACGTGGTCGCAGCAGCAGGCCTCGAACCAGGCGATGAGCCACAACCCGAGCTTCGCGTCGCAGATCCCGTCGGGCTGGGCCCGCGCCGGTGAGAACGTCGCCTACGGCTACGACCCGGCCGGCACCTCCGAGGGGCGCCTTGCCGTGGTCACCGCGTGGAAGAACTCCCCCGGTCACCTCGCCAACCTCCTCGGCGACTACACCGACATCGGCATCGGCATCGCCTACGGCGCGAACGGCTACCCGTACTACACGCAGAACTTCGGGAAGTACCCGGCCGCACGCGCCGCCTCGACGAGCGCGCCGGCGATGCGGGCCGTGCAGCTCGAGGACGGCTCCACCGTCGACTGGTCGACCGGCCTCGCGCTGCCCGACTCCGGCAGCACGGCGCCCGCGCCGATCTACCGGTTCTGGAGCCCCGTGTTCTCCGGTCACTTCTACACGGCGAGCGCCGCCGAGCGCGACAGCGTCATCGCGAACATGCCCACGATCTGGAACTACGAGGGCGTCGCCTACGAGGCCGCGTCGTCGCCGCGGACGCCGGGCGTCGTGCCCGTCTACCGGTTCTGGTCGGACTCGAAGAAGGGCCACTTCTTCACCACCGACCGCGCCGAGCGCGATCGCGTCATCGCCACCTGGCCCGGCATCTGGAGCTACGAGGGCGTCGCGTTCTACACCTACCCGGCCGACTCGACCCAGGCGGACACGAAGCCCGTCTACCGCTTCTGGTCCGACGTCTACCAGCACCACTTCTACACGTCGGACCCGGCCGAGCGCGATCGCGTCATCGCCACCTGGCCCGGCATCTGGAGCTACGAGAAGGTCTCCTACCGCGTCTCGGCGGGCTGATCGCCATGACGGCGACGCGGCGGTGGCGGCCCTCCCGGGTCGTCAGGACCGCCCTGGTCGCCGGCGCGACCGCGGCTGTCGTGCTCGCCGGGGTGCTGAGCGGCCCCGCGACCCCGGACGCCGTCGCCGCGACCGGCGCGACGGCGCCGACCCCGGTCGTGCAGGGCGCGCGGCTCGTCGACTCCAGCACCGGAACCGCCTGGACCGCGCACGCGGTGAACGTGCCCGGCTTCGAGTACGCCTGCCAGCAGGGCTGGGGCTACTCGGGCAGCGCGACGGATGCCGCCTCCGTGCAGGCGATGCGCTCGTGGGGCGTCACCGCCGCGCGTGTGCCGCTCAACGAGGCGTGCTGGCTCGGAGCGGACGGCGCGCCCGCCTACGGCACCGCGGCCGGCTACCGCGCGGCGGTGACCGCCTTCGTCGGCCGGCTGACCGCCGCCGGCCTCGTCGCGATCGTCGACCTGCACTGGAGCTCGCCGGCCGGCACGGCCTCCGACGGCCAGCGCGCGATGGCGGATGCCCGCAGCGTCGACTTCTGGCGCGGGGTCGCCGGCGCCTTCGCGGCGAACCGCTCGGTGCTGTTCGAGGCGTTCAACGAGCCCTACTCGCGCGGCGCCTTCCGGCTGACCTGGGCGTGCTGGCGCGACGGCGGCTGCGCGGCGCCGGTCGAGAACGACACCCAGGCGACGCGGGGCGCGACGTATCCGGTGGTCGGCATGGCCGCGCTCGTCGCCGCGATCCGCTCGGCCGGCGCGCCGCAGCCGGTGCTGCTGGGCGGCCTCGACTACGCCAACGACCTCCGCGGCTGGCTCGCCGCGCGCCCCGATGACGGGCAGCTCGTCGCCGCCTGGCACAACTACCCCGGCCAGCGCTGCTCGACCGTGACGTGCTGGAACGCGGAGATCGCGCCGGTCGCCGCCACGGTGCCGGTGATCGCGACGGAGTTCGGCGAGACCGACGGCGGATCGTCGTTCCTCACGACGTTCATGAGCTGGGCCGACACCGCGATCTCCGGCTACGCGCCGTGGGCATGGTGGGACGTGGACGCGTCCGAGTCGCTCGAGAACAGCCGCTACGCCCTCATCGCCGACGCGACGACCTATGCGCCGAAGGCGCCGTCCGGCACCGCCTACCACGACCACCTCGCGTCGCTCGGGGGCGCTCCCGGCTCGACCGCGGGCGTGCCGGTCTACCGGTTCTGGAGCCCCGTCTACGCCGGGCACTTCTACACGGCGGATCCGGTCGAGCGGGACCGGGTCATCGCCACCTGGCCGAGCATCTGGCAGTACGAGGGCACGGCGTTCCGCACGCCCGCCGCAGGCACCGCCGGCACGGTGCCGGTGTACCGCTTCTGGTCGGACTCGAAGCGCGCGCACTTCTACACCGCGGATGCCGCCGAGCGGGACCGCGTCATCGCCACCTGGCCGGGCATCTGGCAGTACGAGGGTCCGGTCTGGTCCGCGTTCCCGGCCGACTCGACCGCGTCGGGCACGACGCCGGTGTTCCGCTTCTGGTCCGACCCGTACCAGCACCACTTCTACACCGCGGATGCCGCCGAGCGGGACCGCGTCATCGCCACCTGGCCCGGCATCTGGAGCTACGAGAAGGTCGCCTACCGCGTGCTCGGCTGAGCCGGCGCGACTCCGCCGATCGGCTCAGGTCGCCGCTCCGGCAGGTCGCGGCTCAGGTCGCGGCGGCCGCCGCCCGGGCCGCCCCCGGCAGCGCGGCCAGGATGCGGTCGATCGCCGCGTCGTCGTGCGCCGCGCTGAGGAACCAGGCCTCGAACACGCTCGGCGGGAGCGAGACCCCCTGCTCGAGCATCGCGGCGAAGAACGGGCCGTAGCGCCAGGACTCCTGGTCGCGGGCGTCGTCGTAGTCGCGCACCGGCTCCTCGCGGAACGCGACGGAGAACAGGCTGCCCGCACGCGAGATCGTGTGCGCGACGCCGGCCTCCGTCAGCGCGGCGTCGAGGCCGGCGGCGACCGCGTCCGCGGCGTGGCCCACCCGGCGGTAGACGTCGTCGGTCGCGTTCCGCAGCGTCGCGATGCCGGCCGCCACGGCGACCGGGTTCCCGCTCAGCGTGCCCGCCTGGTAGACCGGGCCGTCGGGCGCGAGCAGCTCCATGATCGCGGCGCGGCCGCCGAGCGCGGCGAGCGGCAGCCCGCCGCCGACGACCTTGCCGAACGTGACGAGGTCGGGCACCCAGCCGGCGCCGTCGGGCACGACGCGCGAGGCCTCGAGGCCCCACCAGCCGGCCGGGCCGACGCGGAAGCCGGTGAGGACCTCGTCGAGGATGAGCAGCGCGCCGTGCTGGTGCGCGAGCCGCAGCAGCGCGCGGTTGAAGCCGCGGGTCGGCGCGAGCACGCCGGCGTTCGCGCCGGCGGCCTCCGTGATGACCGCGGCGATCCGACCGGGGTGCGCCTCGAAGGCCGCCCGAACCGCGTCGAGATCGTTGTACGGCAGCACGAGCGTCAGCCCGGCGATGTCGGAGGGCACCCCCGCGGAGCCCGGCAGGCCGAGCGTGGCGACGCCCGACCCGGCCTCCGCCAGGAGCCCGTCCGAGTGCCCGTGGTAGTGGCCGGCGAACTTCACGATGACGTCGCGGGCGGTCGCGCCGCGGGCGAGGCGGATCGCCGTCATCGTCGCCTCGGTGCCGGTGGAGACGAGCCGCAGCCGCTCGACCTCGCGCGTGCCGTCGACGGTCGTGCGCTCGCGGATCAGCTCCGCCAGCTCGGTCTCGGCCGGGGTGGTGGCGCCGAACGAGAGCCCGCGCTCGGCGGCGCGCTGCACGGCCTCGACGACCGCCGGATGCGCGTGCCCGAGCAGCGCGGGACCCCAGGAGCAGACGAGGTCGACGTACTCGCGGCCCTCGACGTCGGTGACGTACGGCCCCCGGGCCGAGACGAGGAACCGCGGGGTGCCGCCGACCGAGCGGTACGCCCGCACCGGGGAGTTGACACCGCCCGGCAGCACCGCCCGCGCCCGCGTGAAGTGGAATGCGTTGTCGCCCACGGCGGGCCTCCGCTCAGTCCTGGCGGCGGATCAGCTCCGCCGCCTCGATCGCCCAGTAGGTGAGCACGGCCTCCGCGCCCGCCCGCCGGATGCCGGTCAGGGTCTCGAGGATCGCCCGCTCGCGGTCGATCCAGCCGTTCGCCGCGGCCGCCTCGACCATCGAGTACTCGCCGCTGATCTGGTAGCCCCAGACCGGCACCGGGCTCACCGCGGCCGCGTCGGCCACCACGTCGAGGTTGATCATCGCGGGCTTCACCATGACGACGTCGGCGCCCTCCTCGACGTCGAGCAGCACCTCGCGCAGGCCCTGGCGGCGGTTCGCCGGATCGATCTGGTAGCTGCGGCGATCGCCGGTGAGCGAGGACTGCACGGCCTCGCGGAACGGGCCGTAGAACGCCGAGGTGAACTTGGCGGCGTAGGCGAGCAGCGCGGTGCCCGGATGGCCGGCCTCGTCGAGCGCGGCGCGCACGGCGGCGGTCTGGCCGTCCATCATCCCGCTGAGCCCGAGCAGCGCCGAGCCCGCCTCCGCCTGCGCGACGGCCATGTCGCGGTAGCGGAGCAGGCTCGCGTCGTTGTCGACCCGGCCGTCGGCGTCGAGCACGCCGCAGTGGCCGTGGTCGGTGAACTCGTCGAGGCACAGGTCGGTCTGCACGACGAGCGCGTCGCCGGCCTCCTCGACGGCGACCCGGGTGGCGACGTTGAGGATGCCGTCCGGGTCGGTCGCACCGGAGCCGATCGCGTCCTTGCGCTCGGGCACGCCGAACAGCATCACGCCGCCGATGCCGGCCGCGGTCGCCCGGGCCAGCTCGACGCGGAGCGAGTCGAGGTCGTGCTGCACGACGCCGGGCATCGACGAGATCGGCACCGGGCCGCCCGACCCCTCGCGCACGAACAGCGGCAGGATCAGCTCAGCGGGGTGCACCCGGGTCTCGGCGACGAGCCGCCGCATCGCCGCCGTCTCGCGCAGCCGGCGAGGGCGGACGAGCGGATGCAGGGTGCGGTCGACGCCGGTCACGCGCTCTCCACGCAGTCGATCAGCGTGTCGATGAGCGAGTCGACGCTGCGCTCCTCGGCGATGCCGTCGACGACGAGCCCGGCGGCGCGGGCGTCGAACGCGGTGCGCGGGCCGATGCAGACGACGATCGTGTGCTCCGGCAGCGGTGCGAGCTGGTCGGCGACCTGCCGCGCGACGCTTCCCGAGGTCACGAGCAGCGCGCCGATGCGCCCGGAGGCGACATCCGCCCGCACGTTCTCGGCGACCGGCACGCCGACCGTGCGGTACGCGGTGACGAACTCGACGGCGAAGCCGAGGCGCGACAGGCCCGCGACCAGCGTCGGCTCGGCGATGTCGGACTGCGGGATGAGCACGCGGCCGCGGATGTCGCTGTGCGGCCACTCCTTGACGAGCCCGCGCGCGGAGTTGTCGCCCTCCGGCACGAAGTCGACGGCGTACCCGGCGAGCGACAGGGCGGCGGCGGTCGTCTCGCCGACGGCCGCGATGCGCGTGCCGGCGGGCACCCGCACGCGCTGGCTCATGAGCACGTCGACCGTCGTCGCACTCGTGACGACGAGCCAGTCGAAGCGGCCGGCCTGCAGGTCGGCGAGCGCCGCGTCGAGCGCCGCCGGGTCGTCGGAGGAGGCGAAGTTGATGAGCGGCGCGATGACCGGGATGGCGCCGTGCGTCCGCAGCGTGGCGGCGACGCCGTCGCCCCACTTGCCGCCGCGCGGCACGAGCACGCGCTGGCCGGCCAGCGGCTTCGGCGAGGTCACGGGGCCTCCTCGGGGTCGCCGGTGCGCACGGCGGTGCCCGCCGCGTCGGCCGGACCGGACGTGCCGAGCGGCGCGAGGTCCGCGGCGCCGGCCGCGAGCAGCTCGGTGGCGACGCGCTCCGCGAGCTCCGCCGCCGGATCGGCCGCGTCCTCCGGGTACAGCGCGTGCGAGGCGGTGAGCTGCTGGGCCCCGTCGGGCGAGTAGACGCGGGCGGTGAGGAAGAGCAGGCCGCCGTCCAGCACGGCGGTCGCGCCCACCGGGGCGGCGCAGCCGGCCTCGAGCCACGCGAGCACCCCGCGCTCGGCCGCGACGGTGAGCCGGGTCGGGCGGTGCTCGAGCTTCGACACGAGCGCCGCGTCCCCGGCGCGCACCTCGACGGCGAGTGCGCCCTGCCCGGGCGCGGTCGGCCAGTCGCCGAGGTCGAGCAGCTGGGTGATCGGCTCGAGCCGGTTCAGCCGCTCCAGCCCGGCGGCCGCCAGCACGACGGCGTCGAGCGCGCGCTCCGGGTCGTCGGCGCCGACCCGGGCGAGCCGGGTGTCGACGTTGCCGCGGATGTCGACCAGCACCAGGTCGGGACGCGCGGAAGCGAGCTGCGCGCGCCGTCGCGGCGAGCCGGTGCCGACGCGGGCGCCCTCCGGCAGGTGCTCGAGATCGAGCCCGTCGCGGGCGCAGAGCGCGTCGCGGGCGTCAGCCCGCTTCGGGATCGCCGCGATCTGGAGGCCCGGCGCGCTGGCGGTCGGGAGGTCCTTCAGCGAGTGGACGACGACATCCACCTCGCCGGCGAGGAGCGCCTCGCGCAGGGCCGACGCGAAGACGCCGGTGCCGCCGAGGGTCGCGAGCGACTCGGCGCTGCGGTCGCCGTCGGAGGTGATCTCCACCAGCTCCGCGCCGGGCAGGCGCGCGGCCACCCGCCCCGCCTGCGCGAGCGCGAGGGCGGAGCCGCGGGTGCCGATCCGGAGCGTCACGGGGCGATCCCCGCCGCGGCCGGCTTGAAGCCCGCCCGCACGTTCTCGCAGCAGCCGGGACGGCACACGTCGAACCACGGGCCGAGGTCCGTCTCGTGCGGCCGCTCGGCGGTCGGCGTGCCGTTCACGCGCTCGAGCACCAGGTCGACGAGCCCGGTCACGTAGGCAGGGTCGACGCCGGGCGTCGGCGTGCGGATGCCGATGAGCCCGTGCTCCTCGCAGGTCTCCAGCGCCTCGGTGTCGAGGTCCCAGAGCACCTCCATGTGGTCGCTGACGAAGCCGAGCGGCACGATCACGATGGCCGTGGCGCCCTCGGCGGCCGCCGCCGCGATGGCGTCGTTGATGTCCGGCTCCAGCCAGGGCTGCGTCGGCGGACCCGAGCGCGACTGGTAGACGAGCTGCCAGGGCAGACTGCTGCCGAGCTCGCGCATGATCTCGGTCGCGACGGCCTCGTGCTGGGCGGCGTACGCCCCGCCGGGTCCGAAGTCGCGGTCGCGCGGCCCGGACCGCAGCGCGTCCTCGGTCGGGATGCTGTGGGTCGAGAACAGCACGCGGATGCCCTCGTCCGCGACGCCGCGACCGGCCAGGTCGGCGAGCGCCGCCCGCACGCCCTCCGTGAACGGCGTGACGAAGCCGGGGTGGTCGAAGAACTGGCGCACCTTGTCGATGCGGATCGCGCCGGCGTGGCCGGTCTCCTCGAGCGAGCGCGCGAAGTCCTCGCGGTACTGGCGGCAGCTGGAGAACGAGCTGTAGGCGCTCGTCGCGAGCCCGATCAGCTGCGTGAAACCGCGCTCGGCGGCCTCGTCGAGCGCGTCGCCGAGGTACGGGTCCCAGTTGCGGTTGCCCCAGAGCACCGGCAGCGCGACGCCGCGGCGGGCCAGCTCGTCCTCCAGGGCGGCCTTGAGGGCGCGGTTCTGGGCGTTGATCGGGCTGACGCCGCCGAAGTGGCGGTAGTGGTGCGCCACCTCCTCGAGCCGCTCGTCGGGGATGCCGCGCCCGCGCGTCACGTTGCGGAGGAACGGGATGACGTCGTCCTGGCCCTCGGGCCCGCCGAAGCCGGCGAGCAGGATCGCGTCGTACGCGACCGGCACCTCGACGTGCTCGGGCCCGGCGGCGGCCGCCTCGGAGGCGTACGGGACGACCCCGTCCGCCTGCACGGTGCCGTTGCCGATCCCGGTCCCGCCGCCGGCCGTCACGACAGCACCTCGGGCAGGTCGGTCCACTCGATGCGGCGGCCCGCGAAGAACGGGACCTCCTCGCGCACGTGGCGGCGGGCCTCCGTGTTGCGCAGGTGCCGCATCAGGTCCACGAGGTCGACGAGCTCGTCGGCCTCGAGGGCCAGGATCCACTCGTAGTCGCCGAGCGCGAAGCTGGCGACCGTATTGGCCTGCACCTGCGGATACTCGGAGCCCTTGCGTCCGTGGTCGCGCAGCATCGTGCGGCGCTCGTCCTCCGGCAGCAGGTACCACTCGTAGCTGCGCACGAAGGGGTAGACCGTCACCCACTGCTTCGGGGGCAGGCCCTTCATGAAGGCCGGCGAGTGGTCGCGCGTGAACTCGGCCTCGCGGTGCACGCCCATCGCCGACCAGCTCGGCTCGAGCACGAGGAACGGGGGCAGCCGCCGGAGCGAGCGGATGGCCGCCTGCAGCGCCTCCGGCTCCTCGCCGGTCAGCCAGAGCAGGATGTCCGCGTCGGCGCGCATGGCGGAGAGGTCGTAGACGCCGCGGACCACGACGCCGCTCGCGTCGATGTCGGCGAGGGTGCGCTCCAGGCCGGAGAGCGATCCGTCGGAGGGCTCCGTGCGCCGGTACACCGCGTAGAGGGTGTAGCCGAGTCGCTCGGCGGAGGTGTCGGGACTCACCGTCCTATCCTCGCACCGTTCGGCTGAACCCTCCCGCGAGCCGTCTCGGCGACGCGGCTCAGCGCCGCGAGCGCGCGATGCCGGCGGCGATGAGGCCCCCGACCGCGACCACGGCGGCACCGGCCGCCGCGAGGAACGGCACCGGGTTCTCGGCGTACGAGTCCTGCGCCTTGCGGCTCAGCTCGCCGATCTTGCGCGGCACGTTCACCTTGTCCTCGATCGCGTCGAGCGTCTGGGCCAGTCGCTCCCGCGCATCCGCCGCAGCGGCGCGGGCGTCATCGGTGTTGCTCATCGGTAGTCCCCTCGCTTTCCCAGTCCCCTGATCGCACGGACGTCCTTCTGGAGGCTCTCGATCCCCTCGCTGGGGATCGGCGGGATGCCGTGCTTCATCCGCGACCAGCCGAGCAGGCCCAGCACGACCGCCACGATCAGCAGCACCGCGGAGACGATCAGCGCCGCGAGCCACGGGGGCATCACGGTGCCGAGCCCGAGGATCGCGGCCGTGAGCAGCGTGCCGACCATGAACAGCAGCACGCCGAGCGCGCCGACCAGCAGGCCGGCGCCGATGCCGAGCGCCTTGAGCTTGCCGATGAGCTCCGTCTTGAGCAGCTCGATCTCGGCGTGCACCAGGTCGGTGACGAGCTCCGGCAGCTCCGTGACGAGCGTCACGAGCGAGCGGCGGCGCGGCGCGGGGCGCGCGCCGGGTGCGGTGGGGTCAGGCATGAGGCTCGCGCCCTCCTGGTCGGTCTACAGGCTGGAGTCGGAGTCGCCGGAGGCGCTGCCGCCGCGCGTTCCGCCGGAGCGGGTGCCACCGGCGCGGCTCGAGGCCGAGCGGGTGGTCGAGCGCCTCGACGACGTGGCGGTGCCGCGGCGCGTGGCGGCGGTGACGGCCTTCTTGGCCGCCTCGCCGACGAGCTCGGCGACGTCCGGCGCGTGGTCCTTGACGAAGTCCTCGGCCTTGACGACCTGCTTCTGCACGCCCGGGCTGTTCCACAGGCGGGAGGTGGCCTTGGCGATCTGGTCGTAGCGCTCGCGACCCGCCTTCGCGCCCAGCACGTAGCCGACGCCGATTCCCACGACGAGCAGGATCTTGCCTCGCATGCGCTCTCCGATCATCAAGGCGTCCGGAAGGACGCGGTCCCCACGCTATTCCGGCGACGCCGCGGCCCGGTCCGTTCCCAGGATGCGTCCAGCGGCCTCCCGGGCACTCGCCACGACGGCCGCCAGCCCGGTGCTCGACCCAGCCTCCCCCACGCGGTGGCTCCCGTCAACGCCGCTCATGCCGCTCTCGGCATGAGCTCCCGTCAGCACCCGCGACCACGTGCGCACGTCCGACGCCAGCACCTCGCGCACGGTCGACCCGGTGAGCGCGTCGGCGTCGCGACGGGCGGTCTCGACGGCCCCGGCGTCGCCGCCGGCGGGCGCCTCGTCGTAGCTGAGCCGGAGCACGTGCCGGCCCGCCGCGGCCTGCCCCAGCCACGACCACTTGGCCGTCGCGTGCGTGAGGGCCCGGGCCTCGACATCCGGCGCCGCGGCCGCGACGAGCACGCCGGTGCCGCGCGGCGCCGCATCGAGCTCGGGGGCCTCGACGAGCAGTGTGACGAGCGTGATGCGGCGCACCGCCGGGTCGGCGCCGTCGGCGCCAGCGGCCGCGAGCACGACCTCGCCCTCGAGCTCCGTGCCGTCGGCGAGCCGCACGCGGTCGGCGTCCGCCTCGACCACGCGGACGCCGGTGCGGATGTCGCCGCCGAACCGGCGCAGGCTCGCCTCGAGCGCCTCCGCGAGCCGCCAGACGCCGCCGCGGATGCCCGCGACCTGCGAGCCGGCGGGCGCGGTCTCCCGCAGCACGCGCACCGCGTGGGCGAGCGATCCGCGCCGCAGCAGCTCGTCGCGGAGCCGCGGCTGGGCGCGCTCGACGGGCACGTCGTCCGGGTGGGCGGAGTGCACGCCGCGCACGACGGGCGCGACGAGCTGCTCGAGCACGCCGTCGCCCATCCGCCGCCGCACCAGCTCGCCGAGGGTCGCCGCCTTCGCACCGACGACCGAGGGGAGCAGCAGGTCGAGCTGGGCGCGGAACGCGGCCCGGCCCCCGATCGCCGCGATCACGTCGGCGGCCAGCGGGACCCCGGGGATGCCGAGCACGCTCGTCGCGGGGAGCGGATGCGTGCGGCCGTCCTCGCGGTGCAGCCAGGCGGGGTCGTCGCGCGGGGTCACGACGTCGTCGGCGAGGCCGAGCTCGGCGGCGAGCCGTGCCACCGTGCCGCCGCGCGTCGCGAACGACTCCGCCGCGGCATCCGTCACGACCTCGCCGAGGCGGAGCGGCACGACCTGCCCGCCGAGCACGTCGGACGCCTCGAGCAGCACGACCTCGCGGCCACCGCGCGCGAGATCGCGGGCGAGCACGAGGCCGGCGATGCCGCCCCCCACGACGATCACCGGACGGGGCGCCGCGTCCTCGTCGTCGCGCTGGTCCTCGTCCGCGAGCGCCGCGTCGTCCGCCGCCTCGGGACCGAGCCCGTCGCGCTCGTCGCTCACCGGCCGACCGTCACTCGCCGTGGACGGCGCGCACGATGCGGGTCAGCACGTCCGGGTCGGTCTCCGGGGGCACGCCGTGCCCGAGGTTCACGATGTGCGCGGGCGCGTCGCGGCCGCGGTCGAGCACGTCGCGCACGTGCGACTCGAGAGTCGACCACGGCGCCGAAAGCAGCGCGGCGTCGATGTTGCCCTGCAGCGGCGTCGTGCCGCCGAGCCGCTCGTTCGCCACGTCGAGCGGCAGCCGCCAGTCGACGCCGACCACGTCGGCGCCCGCGTCGCGCATGACGTCGAGGAAGTCGCCGCCGCCGAGCCCGAAGTGGATGCGCGGCACCTCGGTACCGCGGAGGGCGCTGAAGGCCCGCGTCGAGTGGGGCGCCACGCGGCGCTGGTAGTCGCGGCGGCTCAGCGATCCGACCCACGAGTCGAAGAGCTGCACGACGCTCGCGCCGGCGTCGACCTGGGCGCGGAGGAACGCGCCGGACACGTCGGCGCACCAGTTGAGCAGCGCGGCCCAGGTGCGCGGGTCCGAGTACATGAGCGAGCGCGCGCGGAGCTGGTCCTTCGACGGCCCGCCCTCCACGAGATAGCTCGCGAGCGTGAACGGGGCGCCCGCGAAGCCGATGAGCGGCGTGGAGCCGAGCTCCGCGACGGTCATCGCGACGGCCTCCCGGATCGGGTCGAGCGCCGCAGGGTCGAGCGGACGCAGCGCCAGCACGTCCGCCGCCGTGCGGATCGGGTGCTCGAGCACCGGGCCCCGGCCCGCGACGATCTCCACGCCGACGCCGGCCAGCTTCACCGGCACGACGATGTCGCTGAAGAACACGGCCGCATCGACGCCGTGGCGGCGCACCGGCTGCAGGGTGATCTCACTCGCGAGCGACGGGGTCAGGCAGGCGTCGAGCATCGCCGTGCCGACGCGCAGCTCGCGGTACTCCGGCAGGCTGCGGCCCGCCTGGCGCATGAACCAGACCGGCGGCACCTCGGGGCGGTCGCCGCGCGCGGCGCGGACCAGCGGCGAGGAGGCGGTGCGCCCGTCGACGAGCGGATGATCGGAGGGCAGCGGCACCCGTCCATCCTCCCACCCGAGCGATGCCCGCCCGCTGAGACCCCTCGGGTGGCTGGTCGGCACTCCGGATGGCTGAGCCTGTCGAAGCCCCGCCCTTCGACCGGCTCAGGGATCCGGGGCGGAAGCTGAGTGAGGACACCCTTCCTATCCCGGGCGCACCCGCGGTTCTACCATGAAATACGTGCTCGTCTGCCTCACGGCGAACCACCGCAATGCGGGGTTCGACCTCCTCGACCGCCTGTCGGTCGCGGCTCCGCAGGCGACCGCCGAGCTGGTCGCCACGGGCCCCGCGGTGCGCGGCGCCGTCGTGGTCGCGACCTGCAACCGCTTCGAGGCCTACCTCGACGTCGACGCGGAGGCGGAGGACGCCCCCGCCTCCGTCGACCACACGATCGCCGTGATGAGCGCCGCG
The DNA here is from genome assembly GCF_058809295.1 of Schumannella sp. GW821-FHT10F01. Lineage (NCBI taxonomy): Bacteria > Bacillati > Actinomycetota > Actinomycetes > Micrococcales > Microbacteriaceae > Schumannella > Schumannella sp. GW821-FHT10F01. The sequence continues at coordinate 182,275 of NZ_JBXASM010000001.1, read as the reverse complement.
GGCGGCGTGTCCGCCGACGAGCTGCGCGACGCGGTCTCCGTCGTCGTCGGCGACCGGGTTCCGCGGCACCTCTTCGCCGTGTCGGCCGGGCTCGAGTCGGTCGTCGTGGGCGAGGACGAGATCTCCGGCCAGGTCAGCCGCTCCTACGAGACGGCGCGCGGCGACGGCACGACCACGCCCGAGCTCGACCGGATGTTCCAGCGCGCGGCGCGCACCTCGCGCGCCGTGCGCGGCGCCGCCGACCTCGGCGGCGCGGGGCGCTCGCTGGCCCGGCTCGCCCTCGACCTCGCCTCGAGCCGCGTCACCGACTGGGCGCACGCCCGCGTGCTGCTCGTCGGCACCGGCACCTACGCCGCGACGACCATCGCCGCCCTGCACGACCGCGGCGCCGCCGACATCGGCGTCTACTCGGCCACCGGCCGCGCCGCGCTGTTCGCGGCCCGGTACGGCGTGCGCGCGGAGCCCTCCCTCCGCGACGCGATCGCCGCGGCCGACGTGATCATCACCTGCACCGCGCGCTACACCGTCGGGCCCGACGACATCGCCGAGGGCGGGCGCCGGCTCGTCATCGACCTCGGCCTGCCGCGCAACGTCGACCCCGCCGTCCGCTCCGTGCCGGGCGTCGAGCTGCTCGACCTCGAGATCATCGCGCTGCACGCGCCGCTGCCGGAGTTCGGCGCCGACGACGCCCGCGGGCTCGTCGACGACGCCGCCGCCGAGTTCGCGGCGGAGCGCGCAGCGGCCCCGTCGATCGTGGCGCTGCGCCGGCACGTGTTCGACGCGCTCGACGCCGAGATCGCCCGCGCCGAGAAGCGCGGCGCCGCCGACACCGACGGCACGGCGCGCACGATCGAGTCGCTGCGCCACCTCGCCGGCGTGCTGCTGCACACCCCGTCGGTGCGCGCCCGGGAGCTGGCCGCCGACGGCCGTGCCGACGAGTTCGCCGCCGGACTCGCCTCCGTGTTCGGCGTGACGCCCGCGGAGGACGCGGTGCCGATCGCCGGCGACGCCGCCCCCGACGCCGACCCGCACCGCGCCTCCGCGTGACCCTGTCGCCGCTGATCGCGCCGGATCTCGAGACGGCGCGGACGCGGCTGCGTCCGCTCGCCGACGCCGACGTCGCGGCGCTCGCGGAGTACCAGGCCGACCCGGAGGTCATCCGCTACCTGCCGTACGCCGCGCGCTCGCGGTCGGAGGTCGCCGAGTACGTGACGCGGTTCGCCGGCCGGCGACGGCTGCGCGACGACGCCGATCGCGTCGTCTATGCGATCCTCGCCGACGCGGCGACGGCCGCCGAGCTCGGGGTCGACGAGCGCTCCGCCCTCGGCGAGCTGCACCTCGTGCTGCACTCGGCCTCCGGTGCGGAGTTCGAGCTCGGCTGGGTGCTGCACCCGCGGGCGCAGGGCCGCGGCATCGCGCTCGAGGCCGCGCGGGTCGTGCGCGACCTCGCGCTCGACCACGGCGCCCACCGCATCCGGGCCGTGCTCGACCCGCGCAACACCGCGTCGGCGGCGCTCTGCGCGCGGCTCGGGATGCGGCAGGAGGCCCACCACCGCCAGGACTTCGCGGAGGTCGGCGGGGGCTGGTCGGACACCGCGATCTGGGCGCTCGTCGCGGGCGACGACCTCCCCGCCGGCTGAGTTCTGCGGACATCACCCTCGACACCCGGGCGCCCCGGCACCTAGCCTGGGGCGCACCACGGAGCCGGGGATCCCGCGGGGTGCCGGCGCCGCCGAGGACGAGGAGGTCCGCCGGTGTCCGATGCCAGTCCGCGCTCCGAGCGATTCGACGAGGTCGTCGCATCCGAGCGCTTCACCGCCCTGCGACGGCGGCACCGGGGATTCGTGTTCCCGCTCGCCGTGCTGTTCCTGATCTGGTACTTCGTCTACGTGCTGCTCGCGGCCTACGACCACGAGCTCATGGCGACGCCGGTGCTCGGCGACGTCAACGTCGGCCTGCTGCTCGGGCTCGGCCAGTTCGTGACGACGTTCGCGATCACGATGGCCTACGTCGTGTTCGCCAACCGCCGGCTCGATCCGCTCGCGACCGAGCTGCGCGAGGAGCTCGAGGCGGGAGGCACGCGATGACCGCGCTCGCGGCCGCCGGCCCCGCCGGCATCCACGCCGCCGCCTCCGCCGCGGTCGAGAACAACCCGGTGCTGAACATCTGCATCTTCCTGGGGTTCGTGGCCGTGACGCTGATCATCGTGTTCCGCGCCAGCCGGAACAACCGCACCGCCGCCGACTACTACGCCGCCGGCCGCTCGTTCACCGGTCCGCAGAACGGCATCGCCATCTCGGGCGACTACCTGTCCGCGGCGTCGTTCCTCGGCATCTGCGGCGCGATCGCGGTGAACGGCTACGACGGCTTCCTCTACTCGATCGGGTTCCTGGTCGCCTGGCTCGTCGCCCTGCTGCTCGTCGCGGAGCTCATGCGCAACACCGGCCGCTTCACGATGGCCGACGTGCTGAGCTTCCGACTGAAGCAGGGCCCGGTGCGCACCGCGGCCGCGATCACGACGCTCGTCGTCTGCTTCTTCTACCTGCTGGCCCAGATGGCCGGCGCCGGCGGGCTCGTCGCCCTGCTGCTCGGCATCGAGGGGTCGGTGAACGTCGGCATCGTCATCGCGGTCGTGGGCGTGCTCATGATCCTGTACGTGCTCATCGGCGGCATGAAGGGCACGACCTGGGTGCAGATCGTCAAGGCCGTGCTGCTCGTCGGCGGCGCCGCGGTGATGACGGTGTGGGTGCTCGTGTCGAACGGCGGCTTCGACGCGGTGCTCGAGCGGGCGGTCGACACGTTCGGTGCCTCCGACAAGGCGCAGGCGGCGGGTGCCGACGGGGCGGCCATCCTCGCCCCCGGCCTCCAGTACGGCGCGAATCCCCTCGACTTCGTCTCGCTCGCGCTCGCGCTGGTGCTCGGCACGGCCGGGCTGCCGCACGTGCTCATGCGCTTCTACACGGTGCCGACGGCGAACGAGGCACGGCGCAGCGTCGTCTGGGCGATCTGGATCATCGGCGTCTTCTACCTGTTCACGCTCGTGCTCGGCTACGGCGCCGCGGCGCTCGTCGGCCCGGATGCGATCCTCGCCGCTCCCGGCGGCGTCAACTCCGCCGCGCCCCTGCTCGCGCTGCAGCTCGGCGGACCCGTGCTGCTCGGCATCATCTCCGCGGTCGCGTTCGCGACGATCCTCGCGGTGGTCGCCGGGCTCACGATCACGGCCGCCACGAGCTTCGCGCACGACATCTACGCGAACGTCCTGAAGCGCGGGTCCGGCACGTCCGGCTCGGTGGACGAGGTGAAGGTCGCGCGGCGCACGGTCGTCGTCATCGGGCTGGTCGCGATCCTCGGCGGCATCCTCGCGCAGGGGCAGAACGTCGCGTTCCTCGTCGCGCTCGCGTTCGCGGTGGCGGCGAGCGCCAATCTGCCGACGATCCTGTTCTCGCTGTTCTGGCGCCGGTTCACCACCCGCGGCGCCGTCTGGAGCATGTACGCCGGGCTCGGGTCGGCGCTCATCCTCATCGTGTTCTCGCCGGCGGTCTCCGGCGGCGCGACGCCGATGGTGCCGGGCGTCGACTTCCACTGGTTCCCGCTGTCGAACCCCGGCATCGTGTCGATCCCGATCGGGTTCCTGGCCGCGATCGTCGGCACGCTGACGTCGAGGCCGACCGAGGACCCGCACCTTCGGCACGAGATGGAGGTGCGCTCGATGACCGGCTACGGCGCCGAGAAGGCCGGGGAGCACTAGCGGTCCGGATCGCTGAGCCCGTCGAAGCGCCCTTCGACGGGCTCAGGGATCCGAACGGCGGCTCAGGGATCCGGACGGCGGCTCAGGGATCCGAACGACGGCTCAGGGATCCGAACGGCGGCTCAGTGCACGTACTCCAGCAGATCCAGCCCGATCGTGCGCATCGTGTCGAGCACGCGCAGCCGCGACCAGACGTGGGCGTCGTTGAACTGGATCGCGACCGCGTAGGAGACGGCGGTGCGGGGGCCGCGCAGGATTCCCGCCTCGGCGCGCACGCCGGCATCCGATCCGGTCTTGTTCACGAGGGCGACGCCGTGGTCGGGCTCGCGGTGGGCGAGGGGATCGAGCCCGAACGCGCTCGCCACCATCGACAGGTCGGTGTTGAGGGCCAGCCAGCCCATCACCCGGGCCGAGGTCTCCTGGTCGACGACCTCGCCGCGCGCGAGCTTCGCGAACAGCCCGGCGAGCTCGGCCGTGGCGCCGACGGAGAGCTGGGGCGCGTCGTCCGGACCGCGCTCGTCGCGCACCCGGTCGAGCATCGCGGTGCGCATGAGCCCGAGCGACTCGGCGCGCTGGCGCACCGCGGGCAGCCCGAACTGGCGCAGCAGCACGTTCGTCGCCACGTTGTCGCTCACGCCGCCGACGAGCGCCGCGAGGTCGGCGACCGGGAACGACGGCACCTGCAGGAACTGCCACATCCCCGAGTCGCCGACCGAATCGCGCGGCGTCTTCTCGAGGATGCCGAAGCCCGCGAAGTCGCGCTCCGTCAGCCGCGCCGACACCTCGATGAGCAGCAGCACCTTGCCGAGGCTCGCGGTGGGCAGCACGATCCGGTCGTCGATCGACACCAGCGGAGCGCCGGTCTCGAGGTCGATGACCGACGCCGAGACCCGGGCGCCCTGGTAGGCGAGGTCCCCGAGCGAGGTGAACGTGCCGAGGAAGTTCTCCGCCGACTGCGGGGCGCGATGGCGAGGAGCGCGACGGGCGCGCCCGCGCTCTCTGCGTCCCTGCTGGACGACGGCATCTACCAAATCGTGACTCGATCCTCCGGGTCCAGCCACAGCCGGTCGCCCGGCTGGAGGCTGTAGGTCGAGGCGAACACGTCGAGGTTACGCACGATCTGGTTGCAGCGGAACTCCGGCGGCGAGTGCGGGTCGATCGCCATGAGCCGCAGCTGCTCCTCCGGCCTGCGGGTCTCCCGCCAGGCCTGCGCCCAGCTGAGGAAGAAGCGCTCAGCGCCCGTGAGGCCGTCGATCACCGGCGGCTCGGCGCCGTCGAGCGAGAGCAGGTAGGCCTTCCAGGCGATGCCGAGGCCGCCGAGGTCGCCGATGTTCTCGCCGATGGTGAGGGCGCCGTTGACGTGCTGGTCGTCGGCGAGGCCCGCGGGCACGAGCGCGTCGTACTGGGCGATGAGGCTCGAGGTGCGGGTCTCGAACGCGGCGCGGTCCTCCGGCGTCCACCAGTCGGTGAGCCGGCCCTCGCCGTCGTACTTCGAGCCCTGGTCGTCGAAGCCGTGGCCGATCTCGTGGCCGATGACCGCGCCGATCGCGCCGTAGTTCGACGCCGCGTCGCGCGTCTCGTCGAAGAACGGCGCCTGCAGGATCGCGGCGGGGAAGACGATCTCGTTGAATCCGGGGTTGTAGTACGCGTTGATCGTCTGCGGGGTCATGAACCACTCGTCGCGGTCGATGGGCCCGCCGATCTTGCCGAGCTCGCGGCGGAACTCGAACTCCGCCGTCGCCCGCACGTTGCCGAGCAGGTCGCCGGCGTCGACCTCGAGGGTCGAGTAGTCGCGCCACTTCTCCGGGTAGCCGATCTTCGGGGTGAAGCGGCTGAGCTTGTCGAGCGCGCGCTCGCGCGTGGCCGGCGTCATCCACTCCAGCGTCGAGATGCTGTCGCGGTACGCCTCGATGAGCTTCTGCACGAGCGCGTCCATGCCGGTCTTCGCGGCCGGCGGGAAGTGCCGCCCGACGTAGATGCGGCCGACGGCCTCGCCCATCGAGCCCTCGACGAACGAGACGCCGCGCTTCCAGCGGGCGCGGATCTCCGGGGTGCCCGAGAGCGTGGTGCCGTAGAACGCGAAGTTCTCGGCGACGAGCGGGCTCGAGAGGTACGCGGCGGCGGAGCGGATGATCTGCCAGCGCAGCCAGTCCGTCCATGCCTCGAGGCGGTCGGCCGTCAGCAGCGAGGCGAGGCCCTCGGTGTAGCTCGGCTGGAACACGACGACCTCGTCGAACGTGCCGGCGGGCGCGCCCATGGCGTCGAGCCAGCCCTGCAGGTCGGCACCGGCGGCGAGCTCGCCGAGCTGCTGCCAGCTGCGGAGGTTGTAGGTCTTCTCAGCGTCGCGGCTCGCGACGTTGTCCCAGTGGTGGGAGGCGAGGGCGGTCTCCAGCTCGAGGATGCGCGCCGCGCGCGCGGCGCCATCGTCCACGCCGGCGAGGCCCAGCATCCGCTCGACGAACGCGGCGTACTTGCCGCGCAGCTCCGCGTGCTTCTCCTCGCGGTAGTACGACTCGTCGGGCAGGCCGAGGCCGCTCTGCACCACGTGCACGAGGTAGCGCTGCGGGTCGCCGGGGTCGGTGTCGATGTAGAGGCCGTAGAAGCCGCTCGTGCCGCCGCGCTCCAGGCGGCCGACGGCCGGGAGCAGCTCGTCGAGGGAGCCGATGCGGTCCACGTCGTCGAGGAGGGCGCGGATCGGCTCGGCGCCGAGCTCGTCGACCCGGGCCTCGTCGAGGAAGCTCGCGTAGAGGTCGCCCACCTTGCGGGCCTCAGTGCCCGGCTCGGCGGCCTGCGACTCGATGATGATGTCGCGCACCGCCTCCTCCGCCGCCTCGTGCAGCCGGTAGAACGTGCCGTAGCGCGCCTTGTCGGCGGGGATCGGCGTGCGGTCGATCCAGCGCTCGTTGACGTGGCGGAACAGGTCGTCCTGCGGCCGGATGGCGGGGTCGAGCTCGTCGGTCTCGATGCCGGAGGGGAGGGGGGCGTCGGTCATGCCGGGAAGCCTAGCGACGGGGTCCCCCGGCTGGCTGGGGGCCGATACGGTGAGCACATGTCCGGACTGCGCATCCTCTTCATCGGCGGCAACGGCACGATCAGCGCGGCGTCGAGCCGACGCGTGATCGAGCAGGGGCACGACCTCACCCTCCTGAACCGCGGGGTCTCGGCCGCGGCCGCCGCCGACTCCCCCACCGCCCGCGCGCCGATCGAGGGGGCGCACTCGCTGGTCGGCGACGCCGGCGATCCGGCCTCCCTGCGGTCCGCGGTCGAGGGCACCGAGTGGGATGTCGTCGTCAACTTCCGCTCGTTCACCGCGGAGCAGGCCGCCGCCGACGTCGAGATCTTCGCCGGCCGCACGGCGCAGTACGTCTACATCTCGAGCGCCTCGGCCTACCAGAAGCCCGTCGAGCAGCTGCCGATCACCGAGTCGACGCCGCTGAAGAACCCCTACTGGCCCTACTCGCGCGACAAGATCGCGAGCGAGCTCGTCTTCCAGGAGGCGTACCGCGAGCGCGACTTCCCGGTCACGATCGTGCGGCCGAGCCACACCTACGACGAGCGGAGCGTGCCGATCCCCGGCCGCTGGACGGCGATCGACCGGATGCGCCGCGGGCTGCCCGTGCCGATCGTCGGCGACGGCACCTCGCTGTGGACGCTGACCCACACCCGCGACTTCGCGGTCGCGTTCACCGGCCTGCTCGGCAACCGGCGCGCGGTCGGCGACATCTTCCACATCACCTCCGACGAGGTGCTCACCTGGGGCCAGATCTGGAAGATCCTGGCCCGCGCGGCCGGCGCCCCGGAGCCGACCCTCGTGCCGGTCACGGGCGAGCAGTGGGGCACCGAGCGCCCGGACGACCTCGACGGACTGCTCGGCGACAAGATCCACTCGGTGATCTTCGACAACAGCAAGGTCAAGGCCCTCGTGCCGGAGTTCGAGGCGACGACCCGCTACTGGCAGGGGGCGGCCGAGACGATCGCGTGGCACGACGCCGACGCGCGCCGCACGCCCGAGGACCCGGAGATGGATGCCGCGCTGCAGCGGCTGATCGACCGCTTCGGCGTCTGATGTCGAGAACGGCCGCGCGGCTCCGTCTCATCTCCGACAGCGCCGCCGGCCGAGGCGGCGCACCTCAGAAGGAGTCGCCATGAAGTACCTCATCCTCATCCACCAGAACAAGGACGCCCGCGAGCAGTTCGCGGGCTTCCCGGCCGAGGTCCGGGCCGCCGCCATGCAGGGCTACTTCGACCTCAACGCCGACCTGCAGGCCTCCGGCGAGTACGTCGCGGCCGAGGCGCTGGCCGACGACAGCACCTCGACCGTGCTGCGCATGCACGACGGCGCCGCCACGACGACGGACGGGCCCTTCGCCGAGTCGAAGGAGCTGCTCGCCGGCTTCTACCTCGTCGACGTCGCCTCCCTCGAGCGGGCCGTCGAGATCGGCACCCGCATCCCCGAGGTGCAGGCCGGGGCGGCCCAGGTCGAGGTGCGCCCGGTGCTGGACTACAGCGCCGAGGGCTGATCGACCCGTGCCCGGCACGTCAGCGGACGTCGAGGGCCTGCTCCGCGAGCTCGCGCCGCAGGTCCTCGGCGTGCTGGTGCGCCGGTTCCGCACCTTCGACGACGCGGAGGACGCGGTGCAGGAGGCGCTGGTCGCCGCCGCCGGCGCCTGGACCGCCTCCGGCCTTCCCGACTCGCCGCGTGCCTGGCTCGTCACGGCCGCGTCGCGGCGGCTCATCGACGGCATCAGGAGCGACGGCGCGCGGCGGGAGCGCGAAGCGGCGTTCCTGGCCGAACCGGCTCCGGAGCCGAGCGCCCGCGACGACTCGCTCGAGCTGCTCGTGCTCTGCTGCCATCCGGCCCTCACCCCGCCGTCGCAGATCGCCCTGACGCCGCGCGCGGTCGGCGGGCTCACCACCGCCGAGATCGCGGCGGCGCTGCTCGTGCCGGAGGCGACGGTCGCGCAGCGGATCTCGCGGGCGAAGGCCGCCATCCGCCGGGCCGGATCGGCGTTCGGGCTGCCGGAGGACCCGTCCGAGCGGATCGCCTCGGTCGCGGCCGTGCTCTACCTCGTCTTCACCGAGGGCCACGCCGCGACCGCCGGCGAGAGCCTCTACCGGGTGGACCTCACCGCGGAGGCCATCCGGCTGGCCCGGATGCTGCTCGCCGCCGCCGAGGCCGAGCCACGGCTCGCGGCCGAGCGCGACGAGCTGCGCGGACTGCTCGCGCTCATGCTGCTCACCGACGCGCGACGTCCCGCCCGGCTCGACGCGACCGGCGCGCTCGTGCCGCTCGACCGGCAGGACCGCGCGCGCTGGGACCGTGCGCTGCTCGACGAGGGTCGCGCGCTCGTGGTCCGGGCGCTGCGGGACGGCCCAGTCGGCCCGTACCAGCTGCAGGCCGCCATCGCGGCGGCGCATGCCGACGCGCCCGACGCGTCCCGCACGGACTGGGCCGAGATCGTGGCGCTCTACGACCTCCTCCGGGTCGTGGCGCCGGGGCCGGTCGTCGAGTTGAACCGCGTCGCGGCCCTGGCGTTCCGCGACGGGCCGGCGGCCGGACTCCGCGAGCTCGACCGGCTCGATGCCGCCGGGGCGCTCGCGGACCACCGGCGCATCGGCGCGGTGCGCGCGCACCTGCTCGAACGGCTCGGCGACCCGGCCGCGGCCGAGGCGTTCCGCGATGCCGCCCGCCGCACCTCCAGCGGTCCGGAGCAGCGCTTCCTGCTCGCCCACGCCGCCGAGCTCGACGGCGGCCGCGGCCCCGCCGATCCCCCGCCGGGCGGACGCGCTTCGCCCTAGCCTGAGGGGATGCCCGCGCTCCGCTCGTCGTTCGACCGGGAGATCGCGGCGCTCGCCGTGCCGGCCCTCGGCGCGCTCGTCGCGGAGCCGCTGTTCGTCGCGACGGACACGGCGCTGGTCGGGCATCTCGGCTCGGTGCCGCTGGCCGGGCTCGGCATCGCGGGCACGGTGCTGCAGACGGCGGTCGGCCTCCTCATCTTCCTCGCCTACGCGACCACGCCCGCGGTCGCCCGCCGGATGGGGGCCGGCGACCGCGCCGGGGCGATGCGCGCCGGCGTCGACGGGCTCTGGCTCGCGCTCGGCATCGGCGCGGTGCTCGCGGTCGCCGGCGCGGTCGGGGCTCCCGCTGTCGCGGGCTGGTTCGGCGCCGCGTCGGACGTCGTGGCCGCCGCCGTCGTCTACCTGCGGATCGCGGTGTGGGGTCTGCCGGGCATGCTCGTCGTGATCGCCTCCGCCGGGATGTTCCGCGGGCTCCGCGATACCCGCACCCCGTTCGTCATCGCGCTTGTCGGCTTCGCCGCGAACGCCGTGCTCAACGCCGTGCTCATCTACGGCGCCGGCTGGGGTCTGGCCGGCTCGGCGCTCGGCACGGTGCTCGCGCAGACCGGGATGGCCGTCGCGGCGGCCGCCCTGTGCCTCCGGCACGCGCGCCGTGCCGGCGTGACCCTGCTGCCGGGACGCGGCGGCGTGCTGGCCTCGGCGAGCGCGGGCGGCTGGCTGTTCGTGCGCACCCTCTCGCTGCGCATCGCGTTCGTCGGGATGGTGGTCGCCGCGACCGCGCACGGCACGGTGGTGCTGGCCGCCACCCAGGTCGTCTTCACGCTGTTCACGCTGCTCGCCCTCGCCCTCGACGCGCTCGCGATCGCGGGGCAGACGATGATCGGGCACGCGCTCGGCGCCGGCGACCTGCCCGGCGCACGGGCCGTCCTCCGCCGGCTCCTCGAGCTCTCGGCCGTCGGCGGCGCGCTGCTCGGGCTGCTGCTGGCCGCGGCCTCCGGCGTGCTCGGACGGCTGTTCAGCTCCGACCCCGAGGTGCTCGCGGTGCTGCCGGCCGGGCTGCTCGCGCTCGCGGTCTCGCTGCCGCTCGGGGCGCTCGTGTTCGCACTCGACGGCGTGCTCATCGGCGCCGGCGACGCGCGCTACCTCGCGCTCGCGGGCATCGCGAACCTGGTCGTCGTCGTGCCGCTCCTCGTCGCCGCCGCGCTCCTGCCGCTCGACGCCGTCGGCGCGGTGGTGGCCGTGCAGCTCGCGATCTCGGTCGGCTACATGGCGATCCGCCTGCTCACGCTCGGCATCCGCGCGCGGGGCGGACGGTGGGCCCGCCTCGGCGCGGTCTGACCCGGCGGTAGCCCTCCGTTCTGCAGGACGCATCCGTTCTGCAGGACCGGCAGCCGCGCAATCGTGTGGATGGCGCGCGGAACTCCTGCAGAACGGACGCGCGCGGAGGTCGTGCCACGATTGGCGGATGCCGAACGCCGAGCCCCAGCACCTCCACGGCGCCGTCGCGGGCGTCGTGCGCGAGGGCGACACGGTGCTGCGTCCCGCCGGCGCGTGGACGCCGGCCGTCCACGCGCTGCTCGAGCACCTCGCCGCCGCGGGGCTGCCGGGCGTGCCGCGCGTGCTCGGCGTCGAGGGCGACCGCGAGCGGCTGAGCTACCTGCCGGGTCGGACGCTGTCGCCCGACGACGAGGTGTCCGACGACGTCGAGCTGCTCGGCGCGGTGAGCTGGCTCCGCGCGTTCCACGACGCGGTCGCCGACTTCCGTCCCGCGGGCTCCGTCGTCTGGCGCGGGCATCCGCAGGGGGCGGAGCTGCCGGCCGACCGCATCATCTGCCACAACGACCCCGGGCTCTACAACTGGATCGTCGACGGCGGCCGCTTCGCCGGGATGATCGACTGGGACATGGCCGGCCCTGGCGACCCGATCGACGACCTCGCGTTCCTGTGCTGGACCGGCCTGCCGCTGTTCCGCGAGCGCCCGCCGGCCGAGGTCGGCCGGCGCCTCCGCCTCGTCGTCGAGGCGGACGGCCGCTGGACCGCCGCCGAGCTGCTCGACGCCGTCGACCGCCGGATGACGACCGCCGTCGAGCGGATCGCCGCCGGGCAGCGCCGCGGCGACCCGGGCCTGCTGCGGCTGGCGGAGATCGGCGAGCCCGACCGGACCCGCGCGCGGGTCGAGGCGTTCCGCGGGCGGCGCGCCGCGATCGAGGCCGCGACCTAGCCGCTCCGGATCGCCACGACCGGATCCCCGAGCCTGTCGAAGGGCCACCGGATCCCCGAGCTTGTCGAAGGGCGAGGCTTCGACAAGCTCAGCCACCCGCGCTTCGACAGGCTCAGCCGTCCGAGGCCGTTCCGCCCTTCCCCCGTGTCCGACCCCGTGGTTACGGTGTCCACATGTCGCTCGCGCAGCTCCGCGCCGCACTTCCCGACGGCGCCGTCATCACGCCCTCCGACCCCGGCTACGCCGAGGCCGCACGCTTCCACTCCGGCGTCGGCACCCCCGACGTCATCGTCCGTCCGACCGATGCCGGCCAGGTGGCCGAGGCCGTCCGCACCGCCGCCGAGGAGGGGCTCGCGGTCGTCGTGCGGGGAGGCGGGCACAGCGCCTGGGGCGCGGTGGCCGGCGGCATGACGATCGACCTCGACGCGTTCCGCGGCGTGGAGGTCGCCGGCGGCGGCATCGTCCGCGTCGGCGGCGGCGCGATCTGGGGCGACGTCGCCCGCACGCTCCAGCCGCACGGCCTCGCGCTGAGCTCCGGCGACACCGCGTCGGTGGGCGTGGGCGGCAACACGCTCGGCGCCGGCATGGGATGGATGGTGCGGTCGTGGGGCCTCGCCATCGACCAGCTCATCGGCGCCGAGGTCGTCACGGCCGACGGCCGCGTCGTGGCCGCGTCGTCGAGCGAGAACCCCGACCTGTTCTGGGCGCTCCGCGGCGGCGGCGGCAACTTCGGCGTCGTCACGCGCTTCGACTTCCGGGCGCACCCGATCCCGGGCGTCGTGTTCGGCGACATCCGGATCGCGGAGGACGCCGATCTCGCCCCGGTGCTCCGCGCGTGGCGCGATCTGACCCGCACGGCGCCCCGCGAGCTCACCTCGACGTTCCTCGACGTGCCGCCGATGGACCCGAACGCCCCTCCCGGCAGCGCGATCACGGTGTGCTGGGCAGGCGACGACGAGGCCGCCGCACGCGCGGCGATCGCGCCGCTGCTCGACGTGCCGGGTGTGATCGGAGCGGACCTCGCGGTGAAGCAGTACGCCGACGTGCTCATGGACATGCCGGCCGGCGACCCCGACGCCCCGGTGCCGACGATCGTCGACGCGAACGGATTCCTCGCCGAGCTCGACGACGCCGCGATCGACACGCTCGTCGCGATGCACCGGGCGCAGGGCCCGTCGATGTTCATGATCCGCCTGCTCGGCGGCCACTACGCGGAGGTGCCCGCCGACGCGACCGCCATCGCCTACCGCGATGCCGAGGCCTTCGTCGTGACGGCGGCCTTCTCGGCGCCGGGCACGCCCGTGGAGGAGGCGCAGTCGGCCCTCGACGCGGTCTGGCAGCCGGCCGGTGCCCTGACGATCGGGATGTACGGCAACTTCACCAACTCGACCGACCCCGCGATCACCGCTCGGATGTACCCGGCCGCGACGCGGGAGCGGCTCGCCGAGGTGAAGCGCGCCTGGGATCCGCACAACGTGCTGTCGCGCAACCACAACGTGGTGCCGGCGACCGCCTAGCCGCCCGCCGGGGTGTCGCGCTGCGCCCGCCACTCCTCCAGCATCCGCGGCAGCGCGTCGCGGATGTAGCCCAGGAAGTCGCGCATCTCGTCGATGCGGTCGCGGGCGCGCGACCCCTCGGGCAGCCGCGCCACCTCGTCCTCGCTGAGTCGCACGATGTAGTCGTACAGGTCGGGCGACCGGAAGCTCACCGTGTACCAGCTGTGGTCCGCGATCTCCCAGGTGTAGCGGCGCTCGCCCGGCGCACGGTGGCGGCGCACCATCCCGAGCTGCTCGAGGTAGCGCACGGCGCCGGAGATCGCGGCGGCGCTCGCGCCCACCCGCTCGCCGAGCTCCTCCGCGGTCAGGGATGCGGCACCGCTGCCCATGAGCGCCATGAGCACGTTGGCCGGCATCCGCGGGAAGCCCGCTCCGGCGAAGGCGGACGCGACGCGGGCGACGTACTCGGGACTCGCATCCGTCACGTGGTCACCTGCCTCCTCGACATGGCGGCGGTCGCGAGGATCGCGAGCACGACGCCGACCGCCAGCACGATCATCGCAGGGCCCCAGTTGGGGTCGGCGCCGGGGATCTGCGGCGTGTGCTCGAACGGGCTGACGTCGCGCACGGCCTGCTTCAGCCGCAGGATGCCGCCGAGCGGCCCGAGCAGGTAGCCGACCGCGAGCGCGGCCCACGAGATCGCGACGGCCGCGCGGGGCAGCACGGCGAGCGCGAGCGCGGCGATGCCGAGGAAGCACACCACCATCGGCAGCTGGGCGACCCCGGCCGCGAGGCTCGAGCCGAGCCGGTCGGCGCCCTTCCCGGCGGCGAGGAACGACAGGCCGGCGACCAGTCCCGACACCAGGCAGATCACGACGGCCGCCACGACGGCCATGAGCAGGGAGCCGAGCAGCCAGCGCACCCGCGACAGAGGCGCGGAGAGCAGCAGCTCGGCGCGGCCGTCGGCCTCGTCGCCGCGCATCCGGAGCAGGGTCTGCAGCCCGGCGGCGACCGCGACGAGCCCCGCGATCGCCATGATCGCGACGACGAAGGTGTCGACGAGGCTGCCCGCGTCGCCGCCGGCGAGGCTCGACAGCACGTCCCCGACGCCGGCCGTGCTGTCGCCGACCGCCTGCTCGAGCGCGTCGGACAGCGACCCCGCGATGCCGCCGAAGAGCGCGCCGACCACGACCCAGCCGATCAGCGCGGGTCCGGTGAGGCGCCAGAGCAGCCCCACCCACCCGCGCAGCCAGCCGGGCGCGGTCGCCCGCCCGGCGCGCTCGGGCACGAGGCTCGAGCCGAGATCGCGGGAGCGCTGCACGACGACCGCGACCGCGACCGTGACCGCGGCCAGCGCGAGCAGCAGGAGCAGCGGCGCCGGATCCTGCCGCCGGAACGGGCTGACCTGCTGGGCCCAGCCGATCGGGCTGAGCCAGCTCGGCCAGCCGACCGTGCTGACGCCGGTGCGCACATCGCCCTCGCTCAGCGCGTCGCCGACGGCCCGCAGCAGGTACGCCGCGCCGACCAGGGCGACGCCGAGGGTGTTCGCGCTGCGGCTCGTCGGCATCAGCTGGGACGCGAGCACGCCGACGCCGAGGAACGCGACGCCCACCCCGCCGAGGGCGAGGCCCGCGAGCAGCGCCCCGACGGGTTCGAAGCCGAGCGCGACCATCGCTCCCCAGCTCGTCAGCACGACGAGGAGGTCGGCGCCGACCCCGACGACGAGCACCGCCCGGAGCGCGGCCGTCCGCGACACGGGCGTGGAGCCGACCAGCTCGAGCCGCCCGCGCTCCTCGTCGGCCCGGAGCGCGCGCGTGGCGAGGAACGTGCTCATCAGACCGGCGAGCACGGCCAGGAAGCCGAAGATCTGGAAGAACACGAGCGCGCCGGCGCTCTGCCCGTCCGGCAGCCCGCGCAGCGCGAGGATCGTCGGGTTCACCATCACGGTCGCGAGCAGCTTCCCGCGCTCCGCGTCGGTGTCGCCGAACTCGGTCGCGATCGCGTTCGCGCTCACGGACCAGAACAGGGCGAGCACGAGGATCCAGACCGGCAGCTGGATGCGGTTGCGCCGCAGCTGGAACCGGATCACGACGCCGCACTCCCCACGTCATCCCCGTAGTGCCGCAGGAACAGCTCCTCCAGCGACGGCGGCGTGACGGTCAGCCCGGTGACGCCGGCGGCCGCGAGCTCGGGCAGCACGGCCCCGAGCGCCTCCGAGTCGACGCCGAACACGAGCGCGTCGCCCTGCCGCTGCACGTCGTGCACCCCGCCGATCCGCGCGAGCCCGTCGGCGGATGCGCCTGACACGACGCGGAAGCTCGTCCGGGTCAGGTGCCGGAGGTCCGACAGGGTGCCCGACTCGACCGCCCTGCCGGCCCGGATGATCGTCACCCGCTCGCAGAGCCGCTCCACCTCGCTGAGGATGTGGCTCGAGAGCAGCACCGTCGCGCCCTCGCCGCGCACACGCTCCACCTCGCGGCGGAAGACCTCCTCCATGAGCGGATCGAGCCCGCTCGTCGGCTCATCGAGCAGGTAGAGCCGAGCCCGGCGCGCGAACGCGGCGATGAGGGCCACCTTCTGCCGGTTGCCCTTCGAGTAGCCGCGCGCCCGCTTGCCCGGGTCGAAGTCGAAGTCGCGGATGAGGCGGGCGCGGAGGTCCTCGTCGGCGCCGCCGCGCATCCGTGTCAGCAGGTCGATCGCCTCGCCGCCGGAGAGGTTCGGCCAGAGGCTCACGTCGCCCGGCACGTACGCGAGGTCGCGGTGCACCGCCACCGCGTCCGCCCACGGGTCGCGGCCGAGCACGCTCGCCGCGCCGCCGCTGCGGCGCACGAGGCCGAGCAGGATGCGGAGGGTCGTCGACTTGCCGGCGCCGTTCGGCCCGAGGAAGCCGTGCACCTCGCCCTCACGCACGGAGAGGTCGAGCCCGTCGAGCGCGACCGCGCGCCCGAATCGCTTGGTGAGACCGGAGGTCTCGATCACATCGCTCACGGAGCGCGACGATACGCCCGATTCAGGGGTTTGTGAATCATGAAAAGGCGCACTGCCGCCCGCGCTCCGCTCGGGCCGCTCAGAGCGCGGGCGCCGGTCCCGTCGTGGTGCCGACCCTGAGCTCGGCCTGGAACACCCGGCCCTCCGGACGACCGCCCTCGAGCGCGGCCAGCAGCGCGGCACCCGTCGCCCGGCCCTTCTCGGCGGAGGGCTGCCACAGCGTCGTCATGGTGTGGCTCGTGAGCCCGTCGAGTCGCACGCCGTCGAACCCGACGACGCTGAGCTCGCCGGGCACGTCGATGCCGAGCTCCTCGGCGGCGCGCAGCACCCCCACGGCGAGCAGGTCGCTCTGGGCGAGGATCGCGGTCGGCCGCTCGTGCACCGGCACGTCGAGCAGCATCGTCGCCGCCTCCTGGCCGTCCGCGACCGTGCTGCCACGCGTGCTGACCCCGCCGATGCCCGGATACACGTCGCGGGCGCCGAGGATCCGCTCGCGGGTCGTGACGACCTCCGCCGCGGCCTCGCGCTCGGGCGTGAGCGGACGGCAGGTCCGGTCGCGTCCGAGGTTCAGCGTCACGAGGGCGACCCGCTCGTGCCCGAGCTCGCGCAGGTGCCGCGCGGCCGCGGAGGTCGACTCGCGGTTGTCGAGGTCGATCGGGATGACGCCCTCGACGTGCGGCGCCTCGATCGCGACGAGCGGCACGCGTCGGCGCAGCAGCGGCACGAGCGCCGCCTGGATGTCGGAGCTGCAGCCGAGCAGCACGGCCGCGTCGAGCGGCACCGACGCGAGCCGCGACGGGTCGTCGATCGCATCCGGGATGAGCAGCAGCGAGAGCCCGGACGACTGCAGCGCGACCGCGAGGCCGTCGAGCTGCGCGACGTTGACCGGGTCGCGGAACGACGAGCTCAGCGGATCCTCGAGCACGACCGCGACGATGCCGGAGCGCCCGCGGCGCAGGGAGCGGGCCCGCGGATCGGGTCCGGCGTAGCCGAGCGCGGCCGCGGCGGCGAGCACCCGGTCCCGGGTCGCGGGCGCGACCGGCCCGGATCCGTTGAGCACGAGCGACACCGTCGAGTTGGAGACCCCGGCCTCCACGGCGACGTCCGCGAGGCGCACGCGTGCCGGGTACCGGGGTCGCGTTGATCGGTCGTCCATCGGGGGCTACAGTACTCGAAACGATTCGATCGAATCGATTCGACTCTGCCCGCCGACGACGCACGGACATCTCATGAGCACCACTCCCGCCCCCTCGCGACAGCCCTCGGTCCGCGCCTGGCGCATGGCCGTCTTCCTCGTCTTCGCACTCAACGGCGCGGGGATGGCGACCTGGGTGGCGCGCGTGCCGGCGTTCCGCGAGCAGCTGCGGCTGGAGAACGACGCGGTCGGGCTGCTGCTCGTCGGCGTCTCCGTCGGCTCGATCGTCGGCCTGCTGCTCTCCAGCCAGGTCCTGCACGTGCTCGGCGGGCGCCGCGTCATCCTGTTCACCCTCATCGGCCAGTCGGCGGGCCTCGTCATCGCGGGCATCGGGGCGACGTACACGACCTCGTTCGCGGCGGTGTTCGCGGGGCTGCTGCTCTACGGCTTCATGACGTCCACGTGCGACGTCGCGATGAACGTCGAGGGCGCGGGCGTCGAGCACGCGACGGGCAAGACGCTGCTGCCGCTCATGCACGGCATGTGGAGCGTCGGCACCGTGATCGGCGCCGGCATCGGCTCGCTCGCGGCCTTCGCGGACGTGCCGCCGGCGTTCCACCTCGGCGGGATGGCGGTGCTCGTGCTCGTCGCCGCCACGATCGTGACGCGCTCCATCCCGAGCGCCGACGCGGACGCGGATGCCGAGGCGAAACCGCCCCTGCGGGAGCGTCTGCGCATCTGGCGCGAGCCGCGCACGCTGCTCATCGGCGCGATCATGCTCGGCATGGCGTTCGCCGAGGGCGCCGCCAACGACTGGCTGCAGATCGGGCTCATCGACGGCCGCGAGCTCGGGCAGGGCGAGGCCGCCGCCGTGTACGCGGTGTTCGTGACCGCGATGACGATCGGCCGCGTCGTGGGCGGTCCCGTGGTCGACCGGATCGGACGCGTGCCCGCCCTCCGCGGCGCCGCCGTGCTCGCGTTCGTCGGACTGGCGATCGTGATCTTCGTGCCCGTCGTCTGGATCGACATCGTCGCCGTCGTCATCTGGGGCGTCGGCGCGTCGCTCGGCTTCCCGATCGGGATGTCGGCGGCCGCGGACGACCCCGCGAAGGCCGCCGCGCGCGTGAGCGCCGTCGCGACCGTCGCCTACACGGCCTTCCTCGCAGGTCCGCCGATCATCGGCTTCCTCGGCCACGAGGTCGGCGTGCTCAACGCGCTCATCCTGGTGCTCGGCCTGATCGCGCTGTCGCTGCTGGCCACGCCGGCCGCCCGCGAGTCCGGCGTGCGCACCCGGCCGGAGGCGTCCGCCTCCGACGCCTAGACTCGTCGCCGTGCGCCTGGTCATCGCCCGCTGCTCCGTGGATTACGCCGGACGCCTCAGCGCCCACCTGCCCCTCGCGACGCGGCTGCTGGTCTTCAAGGCCGACGGCAGCGTGCTCGTGCACTCGGACTCCCTCAGCTACAAGCCGCTGAACTGGATGTCGCCGCCGTGCACGCTCTCGGTCGACGAGGTGGACGAGGAGCGCGCGGCCGCCGGCGTCACCGCGCTCTGGCGCGTCACGAACGCGAAGACGGCCGACCTGCTGATGATCTCGGTGCACGAGATCCTGCACGAGTCGGAGCACGACCTCGGCGTCGACCCGGGCCTGCAGAAGGACGGCGTCGAGGCCGACCTGCAGCGCCTCATGGCCGAGCAGATCGACGTGCTCGGCGACGGCCACACCCTGGTGCGGCGGGAGTACATGACCGCGATCGGGCCGGTCGACATCCTCGCCAAGGACCCGGACGGCGGCTCGGTCGCCGTCGAGATCAAGCGCCGTGGCGACATCGACGGCGTCGAGCAGCTCACCCGCTACCTCGAGCTCATGAACCGCGACCCGCTGCTCGCCCCGGTGCAGGGCGTGTTCGCGGCGCAGGAGATCAAGCCGCAGGCCCGCACCCTCGCCGAGGACCGCGGCATCCGCTGCGTCGTGCTCGACTACGACGCCCTCCGCGGCCTCGAGACCGGCCACGCCCGCCTGTTCTGACGCCGACTCGGACCGTTCCGGCGATCGCGGACGGTCCTGCCAATCCCGAAGCGCCGAAACCGTCCGCCCCTCGGATGGCTGAGCCGCCCCTCGGATGACCGAGCCGCCCCTCGGATGACCGAGCCGCCCCTCGGATGGCTGAGCCCGTCGAAGCCCCGGTGACCCGCGGACTGGGCGGATCGGACGGACATCCGCGCGCCCTAGGCTGAGCGCGCCATGCCCGAGCCCCTCCCGTACACCGCCGTCCTGTTCGATCTCGACGGCACGATCGTCGACTCCGCGCCGGGCATCACCGCGTCGCTCGCCCTCACCTTCCAGCGGATGGGCCTGCCGGTGCCGTCGCCCGCGAAGCTGCTCGAGTGGGTGGGGCCGCCGATCCTCGACTCGTTCCGCGACCTCGCCGGGTTCGACGCCGAGCAGTCGCGCCGTGCGCTCGACATCTACCGCGAGATCTATAAGGGCGACGGGGTGTTCGACGCGTCGCCGTACCCCGGCGTGCTCGACGTGCTCCGCGCCATCCGCCCCGCCGGCCTCGCGCTGAGCCTCGCGACCTCGAAGCCGGAGAGCCTCGCGAGCGCGATCCTCGGGCGCCTCGAGGTGCTCGACGCGTTCGACGAGCTCACCGGCGCGAGCGAGGACGAGGTGCGGAGCGCGAAGGCGGATGTCGTGGCCGAGGCCCTGCGCCGCCTCGAGGCCGACGGCGCCGACCTGTCGCGGCCGATCATGATCGGCGACCGCATCCACGACGTCGAGGGCGCTGCGGCGCACGGCGTGCCGACGGTGTTCGTGACCTGGGGGTACGGCGCCCCGGCCGAGGCGGTCGGGGCGGTGGCCGTCGTCGACGACGCGGCCGGACTGCGCCGCGAGCTCGGGCTGCCGGCCGGCTGATCGCCCGCCCTCACCTCGCGAGCGCGTCGACCGCCGCGCCGAACACGCTCGGCAGCCGCGCGGCCGTCGGCACGATCGCGCCGCGCAGCGGCGAGCTCGCGGCCCAGGCCAGCGCGGAGGTGAGCCGCCGCGACTCCGCGCCGAGCGCTCGCACGTCCGCCGGATACCGCCCGGGCTGCCCCGAGTACACGCGCGCCACCGCGGCGGCGGCCTGCGAGAACCCGAGCCGCAGGCCCTCCCCCGTGATCGCGTCGACGTAGCCGGCCGCGTCGCCCGCGAGCAGCACGCGGCCTCGGACGACCCCGCGCACCCGCCGCCGGAACGGCCCGGCGCCGGCCAGCCCGCTCGCCTCTGGCGCGTCGCGGATGCGCTCTGCCACCTCCGGCGCGCCGGCGAGCACGTCGCCGAGCGACCCGCCCTGCCGCACGAGCGCGGCGATGCCGACCACCCGGTCGTCGACGGGCGTCACGTAGAGCTCGCCGGCCGGCGTCCAGTGCACCTCGATGAGCTCGCTCCACGGCTCCATGCGCACGTGCCGCCGCAGCCCGAACCGGCGACGACCGCGCGGGGCGGGCGCCTCGAGTCCGACCAGCCGCGCCACGGTCGAGTGGAGGCCGTCGCAGCCGAGCAGCCAGGCCGCGCGCAGTCCGGCCGCCGTCACGCCGTCCGCGTCCTGCCGCAGCGCGTCGACCTTCGCGGTGACCCGGCGCACGCCCGCCTCGTCGGCGCGTAGGGCGAGCTCGGCCTGCAGCGCCGTGCGGCGCACCCCGAGGCCGACGGATCCGGCCGCGAAGCGGTGCTCGACCGAGCGCCGTCCGTCGGCGTAGCGCACGCCGCGCAGCGCCATCCCGTGCGGCCGCACCCCGAGACGACCGAGCACGGGCACGGCGCCGGGCATCAGGCCTTCGCCGCACGCCTTGTCGATCGGAGTGGTGCGCGGCTCGATCACGATCACGTCGAGCCCCGCGCGCCGGGCCTCCAGGGCCGCGACGAGCCCCACCGGCCCGCCGCCGACGATGAGGAGGTCGGCATCCGCCCCCGGCATCCTGCTCACGGACGCACCGTAGCCCCGCTGCCGCGACTCGTCGACGGGCTGTCGGATCCGGCCGAGCCGAGCGCACGCAGCGCGCGGTCCTCGACGGGGATGCGGAAGGCGAGGAGCAGCACCGCGTTGAGCACGGTGAACGCGATCGCCGTGATCCACGCCGTGTGCACCAGCGGCAGCGCGATGCCCTCGATCACGACGACGACGTAGTTCGGATGCGGCAGCCACGCCCAGCGGTACGGGCCGCGCCGCACCCGGTCGGCACCCGGGACGACGATGACCCGGGTGTTCCACTGCGTACCGAGCGAGCGGATGATCCACAGCCGCGCGGCCTGGCAGCCGAGCGCGACGGCGAGCATGGGCCAACCGAGCGCGGGGAGGAAGGGCCGGTCGAGCAGCAGCACCTCGGCGATGGCGCCCGCCAGCAGCCCGGTGTGCAAGGCGACCATCCAGGGGAAGTGCCGGCGGCCGTGCTCGGTGCCGCCGCGAGCGAACGCCGCGGCGGCGTTGCGGCGCGAGATCCGCAGCTCGTTGAGCCGCTCCACCCCGACGAGCACCAGCAGCACGGCGTAGAGCGCCGCGGACACGGGCACTAGGCCACCCAGTCCAGCAGCACGACCTCGCTGGTCACGCCAGGCCCCAGCGCGAACAGCAGGCCGCGTGTGCCGGGATCCTGCTGCCAGGAGTCGGCGAGCACGTGCAGCACGGAGGCCGACGACAGGTTGCCGACCCGCCGCAGCGAGTCCCAGCTCGCCGCGAACGCGCCGTCCGGTGCGCCGATCGAGCTCTCGAATGCCTCGAGCACGCGCGGGCCGCCCGGATGCGCGATCCACGCGCCGATGTCGCCGACGCCGAGCCCCGCGCCGTCGAGCAGCCGTCGCACGTCGCCGGGGAAGTTCGCGGCGATGGCCCCGCTGACCTCCGCCGTGAGCACGATCCGGAAGCCCGAACCGCCGAGGTCGAAGCCGAGCACGCTCGCGCTGTCGGGGTAGAGGCTCGAGAGCGTCGCGACGACGTCGGCGCCGGGGAGGCCGAGCTCGACGGCCCGCTCGTCGCCGACGACGACCACGGCGGCCGCCCCGTCGCCGAACAGCCCGCTCGCGACCGCGTTCGCTACCGAGTCGTCGTCGCGCTGCAGCGTGAGCGAGCAGAGCTCCAGCGCCACGACGAGCGCGACGTCGCGCGGATGCCCCTCCAGGTAGTCGTGCACGCGCGCGATGCCCGCCGCACCGGCCACGCACCCGAGCCCGAACGACGGGATGCGCTTGAGGTCGCGGCGGAAGCCGAGCTCGCCGGCGAGCCGGGAGTCGATGGAGGGGGCCGCCGCACCGGTGACGGAGGTGAAGAAGAGGTGGTCGACCTGCTGCGGCTCGAGGCCGACCGCGTCGAGCGCGTTCCGCACGGCGCGGGCGGCGAGCGCGGTGCCCGCCTCGGTCCAGATCCGGTTCGCCTGGTCGAAGCCGCCGAGCCCGCGGTAGTCCTCGAGGGGCAGCACCGTGGAGCGCGTCGCGATGCCGGCGGAGGCGTGCATCCGCTCGAAGACGGCGCGGTGCCGCGCGTCGAGGCCGAGCACGTCGGCGAGCTCAGCGGTGATGTCCGCCTGCGCCGCGGAGTGCTCGGGCAGCACGGGCGCGACGGCGACGATGCGGGACATGGCCTCATCCTCCCCTCACCGGAGAGAACGCGCCCGGGGGTGGCCGGGTTCACAGGCTCCGCGATGCCGCTCGGCTCCCGCGATCCGACCCGTCTCCGGGTTGCCACGGACTCCGGGACGGATATAGTTGAGGAATGAGCGATTTCCCCTCCGCCTGGGGCGACCCGGACGCCGCGATCGCCCGGGTCAACGCTCAGATCAAGGAGGCGCAGGAGCGCGCGGTCCGCGCGTCAGCGATGCGCGAGCAGGTGGAGTCCGTCCGCGGCCAGGCGCAGTCGCCGCGCCGCGAGGTCACGGTGACCGTCGACGTCAGCGGCCGCATGGTCGATCTCGACATCTCCGAGTCCGGGATGGAGCTCAACCCCCGCGATCTCGCGCGCCTCGTGGTCACCACGGTCGAGCAGGCCCGCCGCAATGCCGGCGACCAGTCGATCGCGCTCGCCGCCGAGGTGTTCGGCGAGGACTCCATGGTCGTGGACCGCCTCCGTGCCGAGGTCGCCCGCCCGATCATCACCGACGAAGGTCTGCAGAAGAACTGATCCGACCCCCGGCCCCCGCCGGGTCCCTCGAGGAGAAGAACATGGCTGAGACGATCACCATCGACCCCGACCTGATCGCGGCGCACGCCGCGCGCGTCGACCAGGTCGCCAGCGACATCGGCGTGGCGCGCAGCGCCGGCGGGTCGACCAACATGGCCGGCGGCGCGTTCGGCGTCATGTGCGCGTTCCTCGTGCCGGCCGCCTCGATGGTCGCGAGCATGGCGATGAGCGCCATCTCCTCCGCCGAGGACATGGTGAAGCGCTCCTCCACGGAGCTCAAGGGCGTCGTGACCGACTTCACGACGACCGAGGACGCGATCATCGCGGACGTCAAGCAGATCCAGTCCGGCCTGGAGAAGTAGTCCGATGGCCACCGCGACGGCGACCGCCACGACCACGGCCGGTGCGACCGGCGCCGCCTTCGGCGGATCGAAGCTGCTCTCCGACGGCAAGAAGCTCAGCACCGCGCTCGACAACGGCGACTGGGTCTCCGGCGGCATGGCCGCGTTCGACCTCATCGACGACGCGCTCGACGCGGCCGCCGACCCGGTGGGCACGCTCGTCGGCGCCGGCCTCGGCTGGCTGCTCGAGCACATGCAGCCGCTGAAGGGCTGGCTCGAGGCCCTCGCGGGCGACCCGGGCGAGGTGCAGAAGCACGCGCAGTCGTGGGCCGCGATGTCCGGCAAGCTGGCGCAGTCCGGCTCCGACCTCGAGCGGCTCGTGTCGGATGTCGACAGCCAGGCCGGCGCGGTCGTCGAGGCCTACCGCGAGTACCAGACGCAGGCCGCCGAGCACGTCAAGGGCGCGGCGCAGTGGGCGCAGGGCATCTCGGCCGGCATGGCGGGCGCCTCGAAGATCGTCACGATCGTGCACGACCTCGTGAAGAAGGCGTTCTCCGAGCTCGTCTCGGCCGCCATCCAGTGGGTCGCGGAGGCGATGGCCACGCTCGGCCTCGGCATGCCGTTCGTGATCGCGCAGGTGATCAACAAGGTGCGCACCCTGGTGAACAAGGTGATGGGCCCGCTGAAGAAGCTGCTCGAGTCGATCAAGACCCTGCAGCAGCTCTGGGGACAGCTCACCTCGCTGTTCGACCAGCTCAAGTCGGTGGTCTCGGGCGTCGTGCCCGGCACCGCGAAGGTCGAGAAGCCGACGCTGACGACCGTCACCGCCGACCAGACGGTCACGCGGCCGGACGACTACAAGGTCGGCTCGACCACCGACTTCGCGGCGCCGACCGGCCTGAGCCAGGCGGATCGCGCGAAGCTCGACACGATCGCGGCCGGGTTGGACTCGGGCATCCAGAAGGTCGACGGCGAGTACCGCCTCAGCGGCTCGACGGCCTCGGTCGACGCCCTCACCGGTGCCGGCGGCACTGGTGGCTCCGCCGGCGCCGGCGGATCGGCCACCGCCACGCTCGACGCGAAGGCCCAGGCCGAGCTCGACGAGTGGCGCCGGAACGCCCAGGCCTGAGCCCGGGCCCCGCACGAGCAGCACGAGGAGACGGCCGTGAGCGACCGCTACGCCGACGGGGTCCGCACCCGGGCGCTCGACGCCTACGTGCTCGACAGCATCGGGCTGCTCGACGCGTCGACCTCCGCCGACCTGGACGGACGCCGCGACGAGATCGCGGCCGCGCTCGGCGCCCCACCGGCCTCCTACGACGGCGCGGGGAGCTGGCGCGAGGTGGTCGAGGCGGCGACGTCGATGCCGGACGGCGCGGATGACGAGCTGCGCCGCATCTGGGCGTTCGCCGTCCTCGCAGCGGAGTCCGAGGGCCGAGAGCCGGACGCGCTCGCGTTCGCGCACGAGACCGTCGACGCGACGTTCGGATCCGAGTAGAGGAAATCTCGATCCTGGGTCGACGGACGCCGCGCTCAGGGCTACCATGGAGATGGGATTGACGATCCCTCTGGTTTCAGACCCGGTTCGGAAGGACGGTGACGGCGTGGCCGACAACCCCCTCGTGGCGGCACCCGTCGACACCGCGACCGCGTTCAGCGGCGCCAGCCTCCTCGACGACGGCGCCCAGCTCAAGCAGGCCGTCGAGTCCGGCGACTGGGTCATGGGCGGCGTCGCCGCCTTCACCACCGCGCTCGACGTCGCGGCGACCGTCTCCGACCCGCTCGGCAGCCTGATCGCCCACGGGCTCGGCTGGCTGATGGACCACCTCGAGCCGCTCAAGGGCTGGCTCAACGACCTCACCGGCGACGCCGGCGAGGTGCAGGCGTTCTCGCAGACCTGGGCGAACATCGCGCAGCAGCTCACCAGCTCCGGCGAGGAGCTGACGCGCATCGTGCAGGACGTCGAGGGCCAGGCCGGCGCGACCATGGACGCCTACCGCGCGTTCCAGCGCGAGGCCGGCCAGCACATCGTCATGGCCGGCGGGCTCTCGTCGGCGTTCTCGGCCGGACTCGGGATCGCCTCCACCATCGTGCAGGTCGTGCACGACCTGGTGCGCGACGCGATCGCCCAGATCGTCGGCTCCGCCATCTCGTGGGCGGCGGAGGCCGTGTTCTCACTCGGCCTCGCGACACCGTGGATCATCGAGCAGGTCTCCACCCGCGTCTCGTCGCTCGTCGCGAAGATCGGCGGCAAGCTCAAGGAGCTGCTCGAGTCGGTCAAGGCGCTGCGGGGACTCCTCTCCAAGGTCGACGAGCTGCTGACGAAGTTCAAGAGCGTCGTCGACAAGGCGCTCCACGGCAAGAGCTCGCCCGTCCGGGCGGCGGACGATGCCCCGACCCGGATGCCCGACGGCGGCACCACGACGATGCGCGGCTACGACATCCCGGCTGAGCTCAGCGCCGCCCAGCGCCACCAGCTCGAGCAGATGGCGTCCGGGCCGGATGCGCCGATCGTGCAGCTGCCCGACGGCACGTTCCAGATGCGCGAGCCGATCGACGTCGACTTCACGATGAACCCGAACCACGACGCGGCCGAGTTCCAGCGCCAGCTGCAGCTGCAGAACGCCGGTGCGAACGACCTCTCGGTCGCCGAGTGGCAGCACAACGTGAACCACTACCAGGAGATGGCGGCCGAGACCGGCAACGGCCGCATGGGCGCCGCCGAGCAGCGCCAGGCTCGCATCGACGCCGGCGGCGTGCCCGGCGACGGCCAGGCCGTGCTCCACGGGCCCGACCAGGTGGCCGGCGGCCGTCCCGACCGCTTCGACGGGCTCGGCGACTCCGGCATCAACTCCTCGCTCGGCAGCCAGTGGAACACCCGGATCGGCGACCTCTACGACGAGGTCGACGCGGCGACGCAGGGCATCGATCCCTCGCTGCTGCCGTACATCCACCTGAACGTGAACCTGCGCTAGATAGCCTGGACCCGTGGCCAGCGAGATCCTCCCCGCCCCCGTCCGCGCCCTCCTGCAGGCCGTGTCGTCGATCGACGCCGCCGGCTGGGCCGCCGCGTTCGAGACGCGCGCGTCGACGCTGAAGACCGGCTACCTCGACGCGCGCAAGAAGCCGAAGGCGTCGGCGTCCGTCTCCTCGGCGCTGAGCAAGGCGACGCTCGAGGCCCTGCGCGAGCGCGTCGACGTGCTGAAGTCCGTCGACGCTCGGGGGATGATGACCGCCTCCGGGATCGTCGAGGCGAGCGCCCTCGCGATCATCTCGCGCGACGCCGTCGACGACGCCGAGTTCGAGCTCATCGTCGCACCGCTGGTCGCGGCCGGCGTGCCGCGCGAGACCTTCGAGGCGGGCGAGTGAGCGTCTTCGCGCACGTCACGACCACCGGCGTGCTGGCGGAGGAGACCATCGCCGGCCGGGTCGGACGCGTGCCCGGCGAGATCGTCGAGGCCTGGCGGGAGCACGGCACCGGCTACCTCGGCGACGACGGCTTCCTGCGACTGGTCGACCCGGACCGCGCGGACGCGATGCTCGAGGGGCTCATCGGATTCCCCGACGGCGGCACGGTCGTGTTCACGACCGGTCTCGGCGACCTCGTCGCCTGGGTCGGCGACCGGTGGTGGGTCGTGCTGTTCCGCTGGGGCGTCATCGACATCACGGACGTCGGCGCGACGCCCGCGTTCCTGGCCGCCCTGCAGACCGCCGACGGGCTCGACACGCTCCTCGCACGTCAGCCGTACCCGGCCGCGGCGCGGGCGGGCGGCATCCCGGGCCCCGACCAGTGCTACGGCTTCGTGCCGCTGCTCGCGCTCGGCGGGCCGCCGACCGCCGACCACCTGCAGCTCGGCGGGATGTGGGAGCACATCTCGC
Organism: Schumannella sp. GW821-FHT10F01; assembly: GCF_058809295.1. Lineage (NCBI taxonomy): Bacteria > Bacillati > Actinomycetota > Actinomycetes > Micrococcales > Microbacteriaceae > Schumannella > Schumannella sp. GW821-FHT10F01. Next base: position 154,515 of record NZ_JBXASM010000001.1, on the reverse strand, counting down.
TGATCCTCCAGCTGGCCGGCCCGCCGCAGGCCCGCAAGCAGCTCGAGCTGTAGTCCTCGGGCGCGCCCCTAGCTCAGGTGGCGCTCGTCCGGGCCCACGTACTCGGACAGCGGGCGGATCAGCGCGTTCGCGGCGAGCTGCTCGCGGATGTGCGCGGTCCAGCCGACGATCCGTGCCGCGACGAACAGCGGCGTGAACGTCTCGGTGTCGAAGCCGAGCAGGTGGTACGCCGGACCGGACGGATAGTCGAGGTTCGGCTTGATGTTCTTGCGCTCCTGCATCGCCGACTCGAGCGCCTCGTAGAGGTCGAGCAGCGCCTGCGGCTCGGCGCCGCCCTCCGGGCGCCCGTCGACGCCCGCCTCGACGAGCCGGTCGAGTGCGGCCTTCATCGTCGGCACGCGCGAGTCGCCGTTCTTGTAGACACGGTGGCCGAAGCCCATGATCTTGCGCTTCTCGGCGAGCGCGGCGTCGAGCCACGCCTCCGCGCCGTCGGCCGAGCCGATCTCGTCGAAGACGTGCATGACGGCCTCGTTCGCGCCGCCGTGCAGCGGCCCCTTCAGCGCGCCGATCGCCGCCGTCACCGCGGAGTGGAGGTCCGCGAGCGTCGAGGTGACCACCCGCGCCGTGAACGTCGAGGCGTTGAACGAGTGCTCGGCGTAGAGGATCGCCGAGACCCGGAACACGTCGGCCGCGGTGTCGTCCGGCTCCTCGCCGAACGTCATCCAGAGGAAGTTGCGCGACCAGTCGAGGTCGTCGCGCGGCGCGATCAGCTCGAGGCCGTGGCGGCGGCGCTGGTCGTACGCGACGACCGCCGGGATGGCGGCCCAGAGCGAGACCGCCTTGCGGAGGTCGGCCTCCGGGCTGGAGTCGCCGGCCTCCGGATGCTGCGCACCGAGCAGGCTGACGGCCGTGCGGACGACGTCCATCGGATGCGCGGTCGTCGGGCACGCGTCGATCACGTCGCGCACCTCGTCGGTCAGCGCGCGCTGGGCGCGCTCGTCGCGCTCGAGCCCGGCGAGCTCGTCGTCGGAGGGCAGCTCGCCGTGCCACAGCAGCCACGCGACCTGCTCGGCGTTGCACGAGGCCGCGAGCTCCTGCACCGGATAGCCGCGGTACAGCAGCGAGTTGGTCTCCGGATTGACCTTGGAGACCGACGTGACGTCGACGACGACGCCCGCGAGCCCCTTCTTGATCTCGGTCTCGGTCACTGGCCGCTCCTGTTCGTCGAGAGGTCGAAGGTGAAGACGCCGTCGTCGAACGCGGAGTAGCCCGCGTAGTCGACGACCTCGTAGAGCCGCGCCCGGGTCTGCATCGCCGGCACCTGGCTCTGCAGCGAGCCCTCGGCGACGAGCGCGTCGAGGCCCCGCTCGATGGCGCCCATCGCGAGCCGCTGCAGCGACACCGGGAAGATGACGAGGTCGACGCCGACGTCGGCGAGCTGCTGCACGGTGTAGAGGTCGCTCTTGCCGAACTCGGTCATGTTGGCCAGGATCGGCACGTCGACGGCGGCGCGCATCGCGGCGAACTCGTCGAGGGAGGCCATCGCCTCCGGGAAGATCGCGTCGGCACCCGCCTCGACGAGCTTGTGCGCCCGGTCGAGCGCGGCATCCATCCCGGCGACCCCGCGGATGTCGGTGCGCGCCATGATGACCAGCTCGGGGTCGCGGCGGGCCTGCACGGCGGCCCGGATCCGGTTCAGGGCGGTCGTCTCGTCGACGACCTCCTTGCCGTCGAGGTGGCCGCAGCGCTTCGGGTTGACCTGGTCCTCGATGTGGAGCGCGGCGACACCGGCGTCCTCGAGCGCCTGCACCGTGCGCGCGACGTTCATCGGCTCGCCGAAGCCGGTGTCCGCGTCGACGAGCGTCGGCAGGTCGGTCATCCGCGAGATCTGCGCGGCGCGGGTCGCGACCTCGGTGAGCGTCGTGAGGCCGATGTCCGGCAGCCCGAGCTCGTTCGACATGACGGCGCCGGAGATGTAGACGCCCTCGAAGCCCTTCTCCTGGATGATCGGGGCGCTGAGCGGCGTGAAGGCGCCGGGCATCCGCACGATCTCGGAGCCGGCGAGCTTCGCCCGCAGGTCCTTCCGCTTCGCGGTCGCGGTGAGCGTCGACTGCAGCACGGCGGTCCTCCCTCTCGTCTGGGGCTCAGAACAGCCCGGCCGGGGCGGCGGGCAGTCCCTCCGCGGTGATGGTGAGGCCGCCGAGCTCCTCGGCCGACAGCTCCGGAAGCCGCTGGGCGGTGTCGAGGAACCGCGCGATCTCGGCGGGCGCGAGCACGTCGGCGGCGAGCTGCTCGAACTTGCGCACGTAGTCGGCGCGGGCGAACGGCCGGGCGCCGAGCGGATGCGCGTCGGCGACGGCGATCTCGTCGACGATCCGCGTGCCGTCCGCCAGCTCGGCCTCGAGCCGGCCGCCGAACGCCTGCTCGGCCGGGTCGGTCGAGTGGTAGCGGCGGGTCCACTCCGGGTCCTCCGCCGTCGTGATGCGCTGCCAGAGCGCGACGGTGTCGGGCCGGGCGGCGCGCTCCGGCGCGTAGGAGTCGGCGTGGTGCCAGCGTCCGTCCTGCAGCGCGACCGCGACGATGTACGGGATCGAGTGATCGAGCGTCTCGCGGCTCGCGTGCGGATCGTACTTCTGCGGGTCGTTCGCGCCCGACCCGATCACGTAGTGCGTGTGGTGGCTGGTGTGCAGCACGATGCTGCGCACCCGCTCCGGGTCGCGCAGCTCGGGGTGCTCGGCGCCGAGTCGGCGAGCCAGATCGATCCAGGCCTGTGCCTGGTACTCGGCGCTGTGCTCCTTCGTGAAGCTGTCGAGGATGGCCCGCTTGCGCTCGCCGGCGCCGGGCAGCGCCACGTCGTAGCGGCCGTCCATGCCGTCGAGCAGCCAGGCGATCACGCCGTCCTCGCCCTCGTAGATCGGGGCGGGGCTGGTCTGCCCGCGGAGTGCGCGGTCGACGGCCTCCACGGCGGTCTTGCCGGCGAGCGCCGGCGCGTACGCCTTCCAGGTCGAGATCTCGCCCTTGCGCGACTGGCGGGTCGCCGTCGTCGTGTGCAGCGCCTGGCCGACGGCTTGATAGATCGTCTCGACGGGCAGGCCGAGGAGCGTGCCGATGCCGGCCGCCGCGCTCGGGCCGAGGTGGGCGACGTGGTCGATCTTGTGCGCGTGCAGCGAGATCGCGCGGGCCAGGTCGATCTGGATCTCGTAGCCGGTCGCGATGCCGCGCAGCAGCTCGGCGCCGGAGCGGCCGGCGTGCTGGGCGACGGCGAGGATCGGCGGGATGTTGTCGCCCGGATGGGAGTACTCGGCGGCGAGGAACGTGTCGTGGAAGTCGAGCTCGCGCACGGCGACCCCGTTCGCCCAGGCGGCCCAGGCCGGATCGAAGCGCCCGCCGACGCCGAATACGGTGCTGCCGCTCCGCGCGGCGGGATGCGCCTCCGCCTGCCCTCGCGCGGCGACGACCGGGGCGCGGCGCAGGCTCGCGGCCGCGACGGCGGCGTTGTCGATGACGCGGTTCACGACCATGTCGGCGACGTCGGGCTCGACGTCGACGGGATCGGCGGCGACCTCGGCGATCCACCAGGCGAGCTGGCGCTCGCGGGGCAGGTCCTCGTCGCTGCGGTGGGCTCGGATCTCGCGGCTCTGCATCGCTGCTCAGCCTACGGCCGAGCGCCTCACCAGGGCTCGTCGCCCTTCGGCAGCATCCCGACGGTCTCGTCGAGCGACTCGGGGAAGCACATCCGCAGCATCTCGGTCATCGACGCATCCTCGCCGTAGCCGTCGACGACCCGGAGGCCGATCAGCGTGGTGATGAGCATGCCCTGCGAGAGGAAGCCGTGCGCCTCCTCGGCGCTGAAGCCGGCCTCGTGGCGCACGAAGTCCCAGACCTCCGCGAAGGCGGCGCGCGAGACGGGGCCGATCACGGGGTGGGCGCCGAGCATGAAGCACTGCTGCAGCGTGAGGTGCAGGCCGCGCACCTTCAGGAGGTCGACGTAGGCGATGCCCATCCGCTTGGCCTTGAGGTGGAACGGGGCGAGCTCGCCGTCGTGCTCGAACTCCGGCAGCGGCGACTCGTCGGCGATCGCGACGCGGAATTCGGCGAGCAGGCGGTCGACGACCCAGCGGGCGGCCGAGAGGAACAGCTTCTCCTTGGTGCCGAACAGCCGGACGACGTAGGGCTGGCTGACGCCGGCCGCGCGCGCCACCTCGTCGGTCGTCGACCCCTCGTAGCCCTTCGCGCCGAACACGGCGATGGCCGCCAGGAGGATCGACTCGCGACGCTCCTCGGACGACATCCGCTTCGCCGCGGTGCCCTCCGTGCGGGTCTCGGTGATGGTCGGGGAGCTCATGCTTGACATGTTATCAGTCGATTACTACAGTCGCCAGAGTCGAAGTAATCATCCGATAACAACACTGATCCGGAGTCCGAGATGACCGCCACCCTCGAGCAGCCGCCTGCTCCCCTCGCGACGCGCCGGCTGCGCGCGCTCCCCCTCGTCCTGATCGCGTCGGCGCTGCCGATGTTCATGGCGACGCTCGACAACCTCGTCATGACCAACGCGCTTCCGGTGCTGCACCAGAAGCTCGGCGCCGGCGTCGACGAGCTGCAGTGGTTCGTCAACGCGTACACGCTCGCGTTCGCGTCGACGATCCTGCTCGCCTCCGCGCTCGGCGACCGCCTCGGCCGCCGCACGGTGTTCATCATCGGCATCGCGGTCTTCGGCGCCGGCTCGACGCTCGCCGCGCTCTCGACCGAGCCCTGGCAGCTCATCGTCGCCCGCGCCATCCAGGGCTTCGGCGGCGCCGGCGTGCTGCCGCTGTCGCTCGCGCTGCTCACCGGCTCCGTCCCGCGCGAGCGCCGTGCCCTCGCCATCGGCATCTGGGGCGGCGTCAGCGGCCTCGGCGTCGCGCTCGGCCCGCTCATCGGCGGCGCCATCATGGAGGGCTGGAACTGGCAGGCCATCTTCTGGATCAACGTGCCCGTCGCGATCATCGCGATCCCGCTCGCCTGGCTCGCGCTGCCGAACGCGTTCGGCGAGCGCAAGCCGATCGACCTGCTCGGCGTCGTGCTCGCCGGCGCCGGCGTGCTCGCGCTCGTCCACGCCATCGTGCGCGGCAACGACGACGGCTGGGACTCGCTCGGCGTGATCGCGGAGATCGTCGCCGGCGCCGTGCTGCTCGGGGCGTTCGTGCTCTGGCAGCTGCGCTCCCGCGCCCCGATGATGCCGCTGCGGCTCTTCCGCGACCGATCGTTCTCGGTCACGAACGTCGTCGGCTTCACGTTCAGCTTCGGCGCGTTCGGCGCGATCTTCCTGCTGATCCAGTACCTGCAGGTCGTGCAGGGCTCGACGCCGCTCGAGGCCGCGGTGCAGACCACGCCGTGGACGCTCGCACCGGTCATCGTCGCCCCGATCGCCGGTATCCTCGCTCCGCGCATCGGCACCCGCACCCTGCTCGTCGCGGGGCTCGTGCTGCAGGGCGTCGCGCTGATCTGGCTCGCGGTCACCATGGGTGCGGACACCCCGTACGCCGAGATGGTGGCGCCGTTCATCATGGCCGGGGTCGGGATGGCGCTGACGTTCGCCCCGTCGGCGACCGCCCTGCTCTCCAGCCTCTCGGAGATCGACCACGCGACGGCGTCGGGCGTGAACAACACGCTCCGCGAGCTCGGCACCGCGCTCGGCATCGCCGTGCTGACGGCGATCTTCACCGGCGCCGGCGGCTCGCTCACCGCCGACGGGTACGTCTCGGCGACGCAGCCGGCCGTGGTCGTCGGCGGCGCGGTGCTGCTGGTCGGCGCGATCGTGGCGCTCGCGCTGCCCTCCGGGCGGCGCGAGATCGTGACGTCCGCCGCGGCCGAGTAGCGGACAGAACCCGCGGGCTGAGGAGGACGCCCTGGCGCCCGTCTCGAAGCCTCGTGTCTGCAGACAGGGGGCTTCGAGACGGGCCTGGCGGCCCTCCTCAGCCGTCGGGTCCGCCGGAGTTCAGGCGAGCGCGGCGAGCTCCTCGGCCGTGAGCTCCAGCTCGAACGACTGCACGAGGTCCGCCAGCTGCTCCGTCGTCCTGGCGCTGGCGATCGGCGCGGCGACGGAGGGCTGCTGCCGGAGCCAGGCCAGCGCCACGGCCGCGACGCTCACGCCGCGTGCGGCCGCGATCCCGTCGACGGACTCGAGCAGGGCGACGGCCCGCGGGTCATCGAGGTAGCGTGCGGCGCCGCCGGCACGGGCGGAGTCCACGCTGACGCCGGCGCGGTACTTGCCGCTGAGGAAGCCGGACGCGAGACCCGAGTACGGCAGCTCCACGACGTCGAGGTCGAGCAGCGCCGGCACCGTCGCCGCCTCGATGTCGCGGTGCACGAGGTTGTACGGGTCCTGCGCGACCGTGAACGGCACGAGGTCCGAGCCGCGCGCGATGTCGACGGCGCTGCGGAGGCGCTCGGGGCTGAAGTTCGAGGCGCCGGCCTCGCGGATCTTGCCGTCGGCGACGAGCTGGCTGAACGCGGCGACGTACTCCTCCTGCGCCACATCCTGGTCGTCGCGGTGCGCGTAGTAGAGGTCGAGGTGGTCGGTCTGCAGCCGGCGGAGGGAGTCGTCGACGGCGGCGCGGATGTTCGCGGGCGACAGCCCGGGACGCGCCTCGAGCGAGAACACCTTCGTGGCGATCACGACGTCGTCGCGGCGGCCGCGCGACGCGACCCACTCGCCGAGGATCGTCTCGCTCTCGCCGCCCGAGTTGCCGGGCACCCACGCGGAGTACACGTCTGCGGTGTCGATCGAGCGCCCGCCGGCGGCCACGAAGGCGTCGAGCACGGCGAAGCTCTCCTCCCGGTCCGAGGTCCAGCCGAAGGTGTTGCCGCCGAGCACGAGAGGTCCGAAGTCGAGAGAGGTCATGCGATCAGTCAACAGTCCTCCGGGCGTCGGATTCCCGCCCTGCAGGTTCCTCACTGCCGGGCGTAGCGTGGCGTCATGGACGCAGCCACGCTGACCCGGCACCTCGCGGACGACACCGAGGTCGACATCGCCACGACGAAGCGCGACGGCGATGAGGTGACCACGATCATCTGGTCGGTCGGCGCCGGCGACGGCGCCTACGTCCGCTCCGTGCGGGCCGATCGTGGCGGCTGGTACCGGCGCGCCCTCCGCACCGGCGGCGGCGGCTTCGTGCTCGACGGCGAGCGCGTCGCCGCGCGCTTCGAGCACGTGACCGACGACGCGGAGCTCGACGCCGTCGACGCCGCGTACGAGGCGAAGTACGGCCGCCGCTGGCGCACCTCGACGGATGCGGTGCTCACGCCCGAGACCCGGGCCTGCACGCTCCGGGTCGTCGCCGCCTAGCCCGCGCCGAGCTCCGCGAGCAGCGCGCGCTCGGTCCCGTCGTCGAGCCCGGACCGCCGCGCGATCGCGTCGCGCGCGAGCTGCCAGTCCCGCGAGTCGGCGAGCGTCTCCTCGAGCGGACGGGTCACGAGTCCCGCCTCCGCGGCGAGCCGTGCCGCCCGCGCGTTCATCCCGATCGACTCGTCGGGCAGCCAGAGCGGCAGCGAGCGCACGCCCGCCCACGGCGAGACGTCGTGCGCGGCGAGCCAGTCCGGATCCGCCGGCAGCGCCCAGCCGACGCCGCCGACCGCCTCCGCTCGCGCGAGGTGCTCCGGCAGCGGCAGCACCTCGCCGACGGCGTCGCGCGGTCCGGGCGCCCGGCTCTCGCCGAGCGTCACGATCCACTCGGCGAGGTCGCGCGCGTCGAGCACTGAGACGGGGTGCCCCGCGTCGGGCACGAGCACCGCGCCGCCGGGCACGGCGGGCGCCGCGAACCGGTACGGCCACCATCCGGTGCGGTCCGACTCGTCGCCGGGACCGCCGATGAGCCCGGCGCGCACGATCGACGCCCGGCCGTCCGTCGCCGTCGCCCAGGCGAACTCGCCGGCGGCCTTCGCGGCGCCGTAGTCCGACGGATCGTCGTAGACCTCGGCCTCGAGCGGCGGCAGCGTGGCCGCCGTCTCGTCGTCGAACAGCATCGAGTGGTCTGCGTAGACGGACGCGGACGAGACGAAGACGACGTGCCCGGCGACCGGGGCGAGATCGCGAGCCGCCCGGCGGGCGTGCCCGGGCTGCCGGCTCAGATCGACGACCGCATCCCAGCGCTCCTCCGCGAGCGCGGCGAGCCCGTCGTCGCGGTCCCGGTCGACGACGGCGAACCGGACGCCGGCCGGTGCGGAACCCGAGACGCCGCGCGCCGCCGCGACCACCTCGTGCCCGCGGGCGAGCGCCGCCGTCGCGATCCGGGCGCCGAGGAGGGCCGTGCCGCCGAGGAGCAGGATGCGCATGCGCTCAGTCCACGCGGCGCGGCGCTCCGACGGAAGGGGCCTTCGCTGTCGGCAGAGACGGCAGGTCGCGGGTCAGCAGCCGCAGGCGTCAGCGACCGGCATGACGAGCGGGTCGATGACCGCGGGCACCGGCCCGTTCCGGTCCTCGACGTCGAAGCCCTCGCGCGCCCAGTACTCGAAGCCGCCGAGCATCTCGCGCACCCGGTAGCCGCGCTCGGCGAGGGCGAGCGCGGCCTTCGTGCCGCCGTTGCAGGCCGGGCTCCAGCAGTAGACGACGACCGGCACGTCGAGCGGCAGCACCTCGGCCGCGCGCTCGGCGATCGCGGCGCGCGGCAGGTGCACGGCCTGGGCCGCGTGGCCCTGGTCCCACGACTCGACGCTGCGCACGTCGACGAACGAGAAGCGCTCGCCGGCCTGCAGCGCCGCGTGCACGTCGCTCGGGTCGGTCTCGAAGCGGAGCCGGGCGGCGAAGTGCTCGACGGCGGCGAGGTCGGGTGCGGCGGTCGCGATGGTCGTGTCGGTCATGCGCTCATCCCAGCGGATGCTGGCCCCGGCGGTCGCGCCCGATCCCGCCAGCGGGCCGCGAGATCCGGCCGCCGCGGCCGGCTCCTGCCCCGCCCCTAGGCTGAGCGGATGGCGCACGACACGGCGATCGCGCACCGGAGCGGCGCCGCCGGCGTGCCGGTGCTCGCGGCCGGACTCGTCGTCGTCGGGCTCGCCTGTCAGGACGTCGGCGCCTCGATCGCGGTGCTGATCTTCCCGCAGGTCGGGGCGCTCGGCATGGTCGCCCTGCGGCTCGTGTTCTCGGCGATCGTGCTGCTCGTCATCGCCCGCCCGAGCCTGCGCGGACGCACCCGCCGCGACTGGCTCACGGTCGTCGGCTTCGGGCTGGCGATCGCCGTGATGAACGGCGCCTTCTACCTCGCCATCGACCGCATCCCGCTCGGCATGACCGTGACGATCGAGGTGCTCGGCCCGCTCGCGCTCTCCGTCGTCGCCGGCCGCAAGCCGCTCGCGTTCGTCTGGGCGGGGCTCGCGGTGATCGGCGTCGTGCTGCTCGGCGGCGTGGACCTCGGCCGGCTCGAGACGATCGGCGTCGTCTGCGCGCTCATCGCGGCCTCGTGCTGGATCGTCTACATCCTCGCGTCGGCGGAGACGGGACGCCGGTTCGCGCGGCTCGACGGGCTCGCGCTCGCGATGGCGATCGGCGCGGTCGTGAGCCTGCCGTTCGGCATCGCCTCCGCCGGACCCGCGCTCGTGCAGCCGGGCATCCTCGGCATCGGGCTGGCCGTCGCGATCCTGTCGTCGACGATCCCCTACGGCCTGGAGCTGTTCGCGCTGCGGCGCATCCGCGAGGGCACGTTCGGCGTGCTCATGAGCCTCTCGCCCGCGCTGGCCGCGACGGCCGGCCTCGTGGTCCTCGGGCAGTCCGTGCATCCGCTCGACCTCGTCGCGATCGCGCTCGTCATCGCGGCGAGCATCGGCGCGGTCGTCACCGCGCAGCGCCGGGATGCAGCCGGCACGACCGCGCCGGAGCCGGGTGCGGCCGAGCCGATCGCCTGACGACCGCACGGACGACGCCGAGGCGGACGACGCGGCCGCGGCCCCGCGTCAGTTGATGATCGCGGGGACGATGAGCACGACGGCGGCGACGATGATCAGCGCGGCCATCACGCAGAGGATGGCGGTGCCGGCGACGGCGCAGAACCTCAGGAATCCGTTCACGATGGTTCCAGCCTAGACGGTCGGCCCGGGCGCCCAGGGCTGGGATGGCGGGCGCCCGGGAGTCGGGTCGGGCTCGACTCTGCCGTCGGCACGGCGGTCAGACCCGCAGCCACACCGTGGTGCCGCCGGGCAGCACGCCGTCGGCACGGCTGCCGCTGCAGAGCAGCGCGACGCCCACCGGCATCCGCACGTCGTCGACGCCGAAGTTCGTCACCGTCTCCCAGTCGCCGCGGCGGAACCGGAGCACGTCGTCGGAGCCGGACTCGATCCACTCGAGCGGCGCCTCGGACGACATCCGCCGTCGCAGCGCGAGCGCCGCGCGGTAGAGCTGCAGCGTCGACGCGGCGCCCGCCTCCTCCGCCTCGACGGACGAGCCGGCGAACCACGCCGGCTGCGGCAGGTGCGCGCTGCCCGTGCCGAACCCGAACGACGGACCCGTCCGGGTCCACGGCAGGGGCACCCGGCAGCCGTCGCGACCGGGGTCGGCGCCGCGGGTGCGCTGGAACGTCGGGTCCTGGCGTGCGTCGTCCGGCAGGTCCGCGACCTCGGCGAGCCCGAGCTCCTCGCCCTGGTAGAGGTAGGCGGAGCCCGGCAGCGCGAGCAGGAAGAGCGTCGCCGCGCGGGCGCGGCGAAGTCCCCCGGCCGTGTCGGCGACGGGGCTGCGTCCGCGGGACACGAGCCAGTCCAGTCCGTGCTTCACCTCCGGCCGCCCGTCCGCGGTGCGCGGCGGATCGGGGATCGCGTAGCGGGAGGCGTGCCGCACGACGTCGTGGTTCGAGAGCACCCAGGTGCTCGTCGAGCCGGACAGCGCGGCGATCCGGAGGTTGTCGTCGACCGCGTCATGGAACTGGCGGGCGTCGAAGTCCGCCTCGAGGAGCTCGAAGTTGAACGCCTGCCCGAGGCTGTCGCTGCTCGCGTACCGCGGCCGCCGGTCGAGCGCGACCCACGCCTCCGCGACCGCCGGCCGGGGCGGGTCGTAGGAGTCGAGCAGCGCGCGCCACTCGGCGTAGACCTCGTGCACGTCGTCGCGGTCGACGAGCGGATGCCGGCCGTCGACCGGCATCGCCTCCAGCTCGGCGCGGCTCGGCAGCGGCTCGGTCAGGTCCTTCGTGAGCATGTGCGCGACGTCGACCCGGAACCCGTCCACGCCGCGGTCGGCCCAGAAGCGGAGCGTGTCGAGGTAGTCGCGGCGCACGTCCGGATGCGTCCAGTCGAGGTCCGCCTGCTCCGGCGCGAAGTTGTGCAGGTACCACTGGCCGTCGGGCACGCGCGTCCAGGCCGGCCCGCCGAAGATCGACTCCCAGTCGGTCGGCGGGTCGGCGCCGCCCGGCCCGGTGCCGTCGCGGAACAGGTAGCGCGCCCGGGCCGGCGATCCGGGGCCGTCCGCGAGCGCTTCCCGGAACCACGGGTGCCCGGTCGAGCTGTGGTTCGGCACGATGTCGACGATCACCCGAAGGCCGGCCTCGTGCAGCGCCGTGACCATCGTGTCGAAGTCGGCGAGGGTGCCGAGCCGGGGATCCACGTCGCGGTGGTCGTCGATGTCATAGCCGCCGTCGGCGAGCGGCGACGGGTAGAACGGCGAGAGCCACACGGCGTCGACGCCGAGGGAGCGCAGATACGGCACGCGCGAGGTCACGCCGCGGAGGTCGCCGATGCCGTCGCCGTCGGCGTCCGCGAACGAGCGCGGGTACACCTGGTAGACGACGGCCTGGCGCCACCAGTCGGGATCGGATCGGATGACGGGCACGGTCAGCCCTTCACGGCCCCCTGCGTGACGCCCTCCATCACCCAGCGCTGGGTGAACAGGTAGACGACGATCGCCGGTGCCATGGCCATGAGGTACGACGCGAACGACACGTTGTAGTTGTTGCTGAACTGGGTCTGGAAGATCGACTGCACCACCGGCAGCGTCTGCTGCGCCGGGTCGGAGATGATCAGCGACGGCATCATGAAGTCGTTCCACGAGGCGAGGAACGCGAAGATGCCGACCGTCGCGCTCATCGGCGCGAGCAGCGGGAAGATCAGCTGCCAGAACGTCTGCCACGTCGTCGCGCCGTCGATGCGCGCGCTCTCCTCGAGCTCGGCGGGTATCGAGCGCAGGAACGCGGTGAACAGCAGGATCGAGAAGCTGAGCTGGAACATGATGTGCAGCACCGTGACGCCCGCGGGGTTGTCGAGGTGCAGCAGCCCGGTGAGCTGGATCTGCGGCAGCGCGACGACCGGGAACGGCAGGAACATCGCGGCGAGCAGGTAGAAGAACGAGCCCCGGAAGAACCCGTGATCCCAGTTGCGGATGATCGCATACGACGCGAGCGCCGCGACCAGGATCGTGCCGACGACGGTGGCCGCGGTCACGAGCACCGAGATGCCGAACGCGACCGGGAAGTTCGTCAGGTTCCAGGCCTGCACGAAGCCGTCGACGCTGAACGGAGCCGGCAGCGAGAACGCGTTGCCGTCGACGGCCTGCGCGGTCGTCTTGAACGCCATCGACAGGGTGACGTAGAGCGGCACGAGCACCGTGAACGCGCAGAGCACGAGCACGATGGTGCCGGACACGTTGACGCGCTCGGCGCGCATCCGCACGCGGGGGACGCGACGACGGCTGCCGAGCACCGCGCCGGCGTCGACATCCTCGATGACGAGGGCTGACTGCATGGCCATCAGACGCTGTTCCTTCCGCGCGAGATCCGGAGCTGGATGACGGAGATGAGGATGGCGACGACGAAGAAGATCGTCGCGTTCGCCATCTGGTACGCGTAGTCGCCGCCCGAGAAGCCGGTGAAGATCGTCATCGCGATGCTGCGCGTCGCGGTGCCGGGGCCGCCGTTCGTGAGGCCGACGATGATGTCGTACGCGTTGAGGAAGTTCTTGAAGCCGAGGATGACGTTGATCACGACGTATCCCACGACGAGCGGCAGGGTGATGCGCACGAGCTGCTGCAGCTTGCCGGCGCCGTCGATGTCCGCCGCCTCGTAGACCTCGCCCGGGATCGCGAGCAGGCCGGCGATGTAGATCAGCAGCGTGCCCGGCACGGCCTGCCAGGCGGTCACGATGACGATCGCGATCCAGGCGAGGTTTGGGTCGGCGAGGATGCTCGTCGCCAGCGGTCCGCCGCCCAGTGCGGCGCCGAGCGCCGGCACCGAGTTCGAGAAGAGGAAGTTGAAGACGTAGGCGATGACGATGCCCGAGATCACCATCGGGATCACGAACACGGTGCGCAGCGCGGTCTTCATCCGGATGCGCGACGTCAGCCCGACCGCGAGCAGGAACGCGACGATGTTGACCACGATGACGGTCACGGCCGAGAAGCCGAACGTGAACAGGTAGCTCGTGACGATCGCGGGATCGCCGAACACGGCGATGAAGTTCGTCAGCCCGATGAAGTTCCAGTCGCCGAACCCGATCGAGTTCGTGAGGCTGAAGAAGATGCCGATGAGGGCGGGGATGGTGATCGCGAGCGTGAACAGCACCAGTGTCGGCACGAGGATCACGTAGTAGATCGGCTCCACGCGGCGACGGGAGTGCCGCGTGGTGACGGGCGGCGCGGCGGCCGTCGGCGTCGGGGCGAGTGCGCTGGTCATCGCTGGTTCTCCTCCTCGGTGGTCACGATCGTCACTGCCGGAACGCCAGCCGTGCCCAGTCGGCGTCGAGCGTGCGCAGCGTGCCCTCGACGCTCGATCCGGTGACGATGCCCTGCAGGTAGTTCTCGGTCGGGATGGTGAGCGGGATCGCCTTCGAGGCGCCCTGGTAGAACGCGGACCGCTCGTAGTACTCCCGCATCCCGACGATGCGCGGGTCGGTGACCGGGGCCGCGTCGGTCGTCGTGCCGTAGCCGAGGAACGCGGCGTTGTACTCGTCGGAGACGTCCTTCTGGAACAGGTACGAGAGGAACTTGCGCGCCTCCTCCTGATGCCGGCTCGCCGTCGGCACCCAGGCCGCGAGGTCGAGGTTGACGCGCACCTTGAGGTCGCCGTCGTCGTCGGTCATCGGCAGCGGGAAGGTGCCGACCTCGAGGTCCGGAGCGGTCTTCGCGATCTCGCCCAGCGCCCACGGGCCCTGCAGGTACATCGCCGACTTGCCCTGCGAGAAGGCGAGGTTGCCGTCCCCGTAGCCGCGGCTCGCCGCATCCGTCTGCACGTACTTCTCGGAGAGCATCCGCATCCGGTCGACCGGCTCCTTCAGCGTCTTCTCGAACGAGACCTTCGACGAAGGTCCGACATCGGTGCCGAGCGAGCTCATCTGCTTGTAGAACGCGGCGACGTCGACCATGCCGCCGACCGAGTAGTCGAACCAGCCCTGGGCGATCGTCCACGGATCCTTGAAGGTGGCGTAGAACGGCGCGATGTCGGCGGCGAGGAAGCGGTCGCAGAGCTCGGTGAGCTGCGTCCAGGTGGTCGGCACCTCGACGCCCTGCTCCGCGAAGAGCTGCTTGTTGTAGATGACGGAGGCGGCGGTCACCGAGAACGGCAGCACGCTGGTGCGGCCCGGGTAGACCGCGTACTGGTTCACCAGCTTCTGCACGTCGGGGAGGATGCGGCCGGCCTCCGGCATGTCGGCCAGGTCGCTGAGCGTGCCGCGCTCCATGAAGCGCGCCATCTGCAGGTCGTAGCCGAGCAGCCCGATGTCGGGCGGGTTGTTGCGGAGGAAGTCCGCCTGCAGGCTCGACGAGCTGTCGATGACCACGGTGGCCTTGCTCTGCGAGGCGTTGTACGACTTGACCAGGTCGCGGAAGTACGGGATCGCCTCCGGCTTGGAGAAGTAGAACCGCACCGGCTCTCGTCCGGATGCCGCGCAGCTCGCGAGCGCGGCCGCGACGGCGGCGCTGCCGGCGACGGCCGCGGTCATCCTGAAGACGGACCGCCTGGTGATCTCGGGGGTGCCCACGGTGATGCCCCTTCCCCCACCCGTCCGCGTCGACGTTCCTGCGACGTCGGCGTCGCGAGGGGTGGAACCGCTTTCTGAACTGAACCACCCCCGGATGGGGGATGTCAACGTCTATCTAGCGCATACCTTGCGGAAGCGCTTCCCATCCGCGGATGACCGGGAGAGGACTAGCCTTCGGTCGTGACCGGAGTGCGCCCCGCCAACATGGTCGACGTCGCCCAGCAGGCCGGCGTCGGCACCGCCACGGTCTCGCGCGCGCTCAGCGGGGCCGCCGGGGTCTCCGCGGCGACCCGGCGCCGCGTGTTCGAGGTGGCGGCCGAGCTCGGGTACGTGGTCTCGCCGGAGGCCTCGCGCCTGGCCCGCGGCGTCACCGAGCGCGTCGCCGTGATCGTGCCGCACGCCGACCGCTGGTTCTTCGGCGCGCTGCTCTCGGGCATGATGCCCGTGCTCAGCGCCGCCGGGGTCGACGTGCTGCTCTACGAGGTGCCCGACGAGGCGCACCGGCACGCGTTCTTCGCCGCGCTGCCGGCCCGTCGGAAGGTCGATGCCGTGCTCGTGCTCGGCCTCCCCGTGACCGACGCCGAGCAGGCGGCGCTCGAGCGGATGGGCGTGCGCATCCTCTCGGTCGGCGGGCAGATCGCCTCGTTCCCGAGCATCCTCATCGACGACCACGAGGCCGGCCGGCAGGCGACGGCGCACCTGCTGTCACTCGGGCACCGGCGCATCGGCATGATCGCGACGAGCGACCCGCAGATCCCGGAGTGGTCGGTCGCGACCGGCCGCGCGGACGGCTACCGCACCGCGCTCCGCGATGCGGGGGTGCCGTTCGACCCGGAGCTCGTCGTGCGCGTCGCGTGGGACTCGGAGGCAGCCGGCGCCGCCACCGGCCGGCTCCTCAGCCTGCGCGAGCCGCCGACCGCGATCTACGCGCACTCCGACGAGATCGCGGTCGCGGCCATCCGCACGCTGCGCCGCGCCGGGCTCGACGTGCCGCGCGACCTCTCGGTCATCGGCATCGACGACCACCCGATCGCCGCACTGACCGACCTCACCACCGTGGCCCAGCCGGTCGCACAGCAGGGCGCACTCGCAGCCCGCACCATGCTCGACATGCTCGGCGGCGGCGAGACGCCCGAGGAGCTCGTCGTGCCGACCTGGCTGGTGCCGCGCGGGAGCACGGCACCGCCGCAGGCCGGGCCCGCGCCGCGCTAGCGGCCGCGGCGCGTGGCTCGGGCGCATCGCACGCGCAACACCGTTGCGCTACGTTGTCGAAATGAGTGACGCCGTCGACCGCTACCGCCGCATCGTCGCTGTGCCGACCGTCTCGCGGGTGCGCGACGAGGGCACCGACTGGACGGCGTTCGCCCGCCTCCGCGACGTGCTCGCGGAGCTCTACCCGCTGCTCCACGCGCGGCTGGAGCTGACACGCATCCGCGAGCATGCGCTGCTGTTCCGCTGGCCCGGGGCGGATGCCTCCGCCGCACCCGCCGTGCTCATGGCGCACCTCGATGTGGTCGACGCCGACCCGGAGGGCTGGTCGAGCCCGCCGTTCGCGGCGGAGCTGCGCGAGGTCGACGGCGCGCTGTCGGTCGTGGGCCGCGGCGCGATCGACGACAAGGCCTCGCTGGTCGGCATCCTCGAGGCGGTGGAGGCGGCGCTCGCCGACGGCGTCGTGCCGTCGCGGGACGTGCTGCTCGCGTTCACCCACAACGAGGAGGTCCTCGGCGAGGGCACGCCCTCGATCGTGCAGCACCTCGCGGACCGCGGCATCCGCCCGGCCTGGGTGCTCGACGAGGGCGGCATGGTCGGCGAGCACCTGTTCGGGCCGGTCGAGCGCGACGTCGTCTACATCGGGGTCGGCGAGAAGGGCACCGGCACGCTGCGGCTGCACGCCCGCGCGCCGGGCGGCCACACCTCCGTGCCGCCGGCCGAGACCTGCACCGCGAGGCTCGTGCACGCCCTCGAACGGGTCGTGAGCGCACCGGCCCGCCCGATCCTCGGCCCGGTGACGCGCCGGATGATCGAGACCGTCGGGCCGATCGGCGGCGGCGGACTGCGCGACGCGGCGGACCGGCTCGCGGCGGGCGACGACGACGGTGCGATCCGCGCGTTCGCGGCGATCAGCCGCGACGCCTGGGCGATGGTGCACAGCACGGTCGTGCTCACCATGCTGCGCGCCGGTCACTCGGTGAACGCGATCCCCGAGCACGCGATGGCGAACGTCAACGTGCGGGTCAGCCCCGGCCATCCGGTGGAGGAGCTCATCGGCTGGGTGCGCGAGCTCGTCGCCGACGACGGAATCGAGATCGAGGTCGTCGAGTCGCGCGACGCCAGCGCGGTGTCGCCGGCCGAGGGGCCGGCCTGGGACCTGCTCGTCGAGCAGGTGCGGGCGGTCTACGGCGACGTGCTCGTCGCGCCGTACATCAACAACGGCGGCACCGACAGCCGCAACTACACCGGCATCAGCGACCACGTGTACCGATTCAACCCGGTCGAGATGACGGCCGCCGAGCGCGGCACCCTGCACGCGATCGACGAGCGCCTCCGGGTGTCGAGCCTGCTCGACGGCGTGCGCTTCTACACCGGCCTGGTCCGCTCGATCTTAGGCGCCGGCACGCGGCGGCGCCGCCGCGCGCGGGTCTACGCTCGGACGGGTGACCGACGGCCATCCCGACGACGGCGCGGGCGCCGGCACCTCCCCGCTCGACGTCGTCCCCGAGCCCCGCCGCCGATTCGTCGATCTGACCCCGCTGCGCGCGAGCCCCGTCTTCGCGCGGCTCTGGATCGGCAGCTCGGTCGCCGGCATCGGCGCGCAGCTGACCGTCGTGGCCGTCGGCCTGCAGATCTACGACATCACCCGCGACACGTTCGCCGTGGCGCTCGTCGGCGGCATCGGGCTGCTGCCGATGATCGTCGCCGGGCTCTGGGGCGGGATGCTCGCCGACGCCTTCGACCGCCGCGCCGTGCTGCTCATCAGCGCGATCGTGTCGTGGTGCAGCACGATCGGGCTCGTCGTGCTGTCGGCCGTCGACGCCGCCCTCACCGCCGGCGGCGACCGGGTCGACGCGTGGCCGTTCTACGTCTTCACCACCATCACGGCCGTCTCGGCGACGATCCAGAACGCGGCGCGGATGGCGGTGACCCCGCGCATCCTGCCGGCCGACCTCGTGTCGCGGGCCGCGGCGCTCGGCGGCATCGGCATGGGGATCTCGCTCACCCTCGGACCGGCCCTCGCGGGCGTCCTGGTCGCGGCGGTCGGCTTCTGGCCCACCTTCCTGGTCGACGCCCTGCTGTTCACCGCCGGGTTCCTGGGCATCCTCGGGCTGCCGAAGCTGCCGCCGCTCACCGCGACCGCGCGACCGGGCCTGCAGTCGCTCAAGGACGGCATCGCGTTCCTGCGCAGCGCGCCGAACATCCGCATGAGCTTCATCGTCGACATCGTCGCCATGTCGTTCGGCCGGCCGTTCGTGCTGCTGCCCGCGGTCGGCGCGACGGCGATCGGCGGCGGATCGATCACCGTCGGCGTGCTCACCGCCGCGGCGGCGATCGGCACGTTCGGCACGAGCCTGTTCAGCGGACCGGTCGCCCACGTGCACCGGCACGGCCTCGCCGTCGGCCGCGCGATCACGGTCTACGGCGCGTTCGTGGTCATGCTCGGGCTCGTCATCGCCGGCATGCAGACCGGCTGGTTCGGACCGGTCGGCCGCGGCTTCGATCAGGTCAACTGGGTCGCGCTCGGGCTCGCGGCGATCGCGATGGCGGGCACCGGCGCGAGCGACGAGGTGAGCGCGATCTTCCGCTCGACCATGCTGCTCACGGCCGCGCCCGACGAGATGCGCGGGCGCCTGCAGGGCATCTTCACGGTCGTCGTCACGGGCGGCCCGCGCATCGGCGACCTCTACGCCGGCGCACTCGCGAGCCTCGTCGCGCTGTGGTTCCCGCCGGCGCTCGGCGGGATGATCATCATCGCGCTGCTCGCCGTGCTGCTCCGCGTCGTGCACCCGGCGTTCCGCCGCTACGACGCGCGCACCCCCGAGCTCTGACCGCCCTCAGGTGCGGCGCAGCAGCACCCGGGGCAGCCGCGAGAGCCGCAGCCCCGGCAGGTAGCAGCCGGCGACGGCGAGTCCGATGCCCGGCAGGTCGAGCGGATCCGCGTAGCAGAGGTGCATGGTCCGCTCGACGGGCGCGAACTTGCGCTTGAACCGGAGCAGGGAGCGGAAGCCGTACAGCGGCTCGAGCATCCGGGCGATCGCGCCGAGCACGCCGCCGAGGAGCGCGGGGGTGCCCGCCTCGGAGGCCAGCGGCGACCCCGACAGGCTCGCCTCCGCAACGCCCTCGTCGCGGAAGCGCGCCACGGCGTCCGCGAGCAGGAACTCCATCACCCCGTTCGGAGAGTCCGACGCGCGGCGCATGAAGTCGAGCGTCCAGCCCGTGACGGCGCCGTCCGTCCACACCGGCAGCCAGCTCGTCACCGCGAGCACCCGCTGGCCGGCGTCGACCGCGACGGCGACGCGCACGTCGTCGTCGCGCAGCTCGTCGAGCCCGCCGAGCGTGAATCCGAGCTCCGGCAGGTCGCGGTGCGACATCCACTCCTCGCTGAGGGCGTCGATCTGCAGCGTGACGCGCAGCGGCAGCTCGGCCCACGCGCCCCAGCGCACCGTGATGCCGTCGCGGGCGGCGCGGTTGATCGACGTGCGCACCTCCTGCATCCGGCGCCCGGACGTCGTGAAGCCGGCCGGATCGAGCACCGCCTCCTCCGCGACCGGCAGCGACCGCCAGCCCTGCGCCGCGAGCACGGCACGCCACGCCTCGTGGACCGAGTAGAACACCGGCGTCCACGCGTGCCGGTCGCAGTGCCGCAGGAACTCCGCGGCGATCCGGGCCCGCTCCTCCGCTCCCCCGGTCTCGCCGAACGGGTCGGAGAGCGTCACGGCGTGCCCGGCGACGACCCGGAACGCGATGCCGGCACGGCCGGTCGAGTCGGTCCACAGCCGGTTGCCCGCCCACGTCGCCATGAACCCGAGCGAGCCCGAGCCGCGCCGCAGGAGCGAGCGGATGCCGTCCGCCTCCGCCGCCTCGACCGGCGCGCCGCGCCGCACGCCGAGCACCACCAGCGTGGCCACGACGACCACGATCCAGAGCAGCGGTCCGACGCCCTCGGTGAGCAGGCGGCCGAACGGGCTCGCCGGCAGCAGGTCCGGCGTCTCGTGCCGGAGGAACGACACCGGCACGAACCGGTCGGGCAGCTCGTCGAGGAGGCGCGGCAGCGTGGCGATCGGCCGGAACGCGCGCGGATCGGCCAGCCCGCCCGCCACGAACACGGCGCTCGGCACGACGACGGCGCCGACCAGCGCGCCGAGGTAGCCGAGCAGCCGGCGCCGCGACGGGAGCACCGGCAGCACCCGCGCGCTGGAGAGCACGACGACACCGAAGCCGAGCGGCACGAGGGTGCTGATCACGATCCAGAGGCTCAGCTCCCAATAGCGCTCCGGCGCCAGCGCCGCGAACCACCGCGAGCCGGTGAGCGGCAGCACGCCGAAGTACCAGGCCGCGACCGCGGACTCCCCGACGAACAGGATGCCGAGCACCCAGGCCGCGGCCCGGCGGCCGGCGAGCAGCCCGCGCGCCGCGACGAGCATGAGGGTCAGCGGCAGCAGCGACACGAGCGTGGCCCCGACGCCGTGCAGCCGCAGCCGGGTGAGCTCGCCGACGCAGCCCGGGGCGACGTGGCCCGCGACGCAGGCGACCGTGTGCAGCGGGTGGCCGTGCGCCGCCATCGGCGTCAGGTCGGCGAGCGCGATGCCGAGCGGCGACAGCAGCCCGTACCGGGTCGACGACAGCAGCGTCAGCAGCGGACCGACCGCGAACACGGTCGTCGCCAGGGCGAGCAGCGCCCGCGTCTCGTGCCGTGAGGCCGGCACCCGCGGACGAGCGGGCGCGGTGAACCGGCCGCCGAGCAGGCCGAGCGCGACCGCCAGCAGCAGGTAGAGGTCGGCCGGCTGGCCGGAGTAGAGCAGCAGCGCGGACGCCGTCGCGAGCAGCAGCACCCGCACGCGGCGCGACCACGGCGCGGGCGCCGAGGCGGAGGCCCAGGCGATCGCCCCCGCCAGCGGGGTCAGCGGGTCGAGCGCGTCGAGGTGCACGACGGCCGACGACCAGAACTCGTGTGCGCGGGCGCCGACGGCCTCGATGCCGACGCCGAGCAGCGACGCAGCGATGCCGGTGGCGAGGAGGGCGGCCAGCGCGCGGCGCCATCCGATCGTCCGCTCCGCCCAGCCGAGCCCGACGAGCGCGACCACGATCGCGATCACCGACTGCAGCGCCGACCCGGCGACGAGCAGCGAGGTGCCGACCGCCCACCAGTGCCGCGAGCCGAGCGCCGCCGGGTCGAGGCCGGCCAGCTCGGGACCGAGTGCGCGCCGGGTGGCCGGCAGCGCGGTGAGCAGCGAGGTGAGGGCGAGCAGCGCGGCGACGGACACGGCGAGCGGATGCCGCCGCAGCCAGCCTCCGACGACGCTCACGACGCGCTCGCGAGTCCGAGATGCGCGGCGAGCACGGGCAGTCCGTTCCGCAGCGACCAGCGCACCGTGCTCCAGTCGTGGGCGGTGCCGGGCGACGTGAGCCGGGTGGTCTCCATGCCGGCCGCCCGGGCCGCCGCGGCGATCTCCGTCACGCCCGGCCCGTAGCGCGAGTCGAGCGCACCCGAGGCGAACACCGCGACGACGCCGCGGTAGGGCGCGTGGGCCGCGAGCAGGGTGGTGGGCAGCGCCTCCCGGTACGCGGCCGCGTCGCCGCCGAAGCCCGTGCGGATCGTGTTCGCCACGCTGCCGCTGAACGGCGCCACCTGGCCGGAGATGTCGAGCAGGCCGCCGAACAGCTCGGGATGCGCGGCGCCGAGCTGGATCGTGCAGGTGCCGCCCTGCGAGAAGCCGCCGATCGCCCAGGCGCCGACGCTCGTCTGCACGTCGAGGTGCGTGCGGATCCAGTGCGGCACGTCGACCGTGAGGTAGGTCGCCGAGTGGCCGAGCGGCGAGTCGAGGCACATCGGGTTGTCCTGCGGCTCGGCGAGCTGATCCGGCACGACGACGATCGGCGCGAGCCCCTCGTGCGCCGCGGCGTACGCGTCGACGATCCGCGCGACGGCGCCGGACCGGATCATCGTGTCGGGTCCGCCGGGCTGGCCCGACAGCAGGATGAGCACGGGCAGCGCCGGCGGATCCGCCGTCAGCGCGCGCGGCGGCAGCACGACGTACGCGTCGCGGGCGGCGAAGTGCGAGACGGTCGCCGGGATGCGCACCGTGCCGACCAGTCCCGCCGCCGGCTGGCCCGCCGGCGCCGGCGACCCGGCGAGCGCCGTCGCGGGTCCGGCGCGGAGCGGGCCGTCGTCACCCGGCGCGAGTGCGGCCTGACGGGCGAGCGCATCCGCCGGCAGCGGCGGCGCGACGGCCGTGCCGGCGATCGAGCCGATCGTCGGGTACTGGCCGAAGTCCGCGTTGACGCCCAGCGCTCCGGCGAGCAGCGCGAGCACGATGCCGGCCGCCGCGGCCGTGCGGCGCGCCGCCCCGCCGCGCACGAGGCCGACCACGAGGACGGCGGCGACGGCGAACGCGAGCGCGATCCAGGTGCGCGAGCGCGGGCTCAGCGAGACCTCGAACAGGTCGAGCAGGTCGGACGTGATCCAGCAGGCGAGCAGGCCGGACGCGGCCCCCGCGAGCGCCGCGCCGCCCTCGATCGCGATCCAGCGCGGGCGTCCGCGGCGCGCGACCACGACGACGACCGCGAGCAGCGCGAGCGCGCCGACGACCGGGCGCAGCGCACCGTGCACGAGCTCGATCCCCGCCAGCCAGCCCGGCATCCGGCACCCCTTCCACCGCGCACCCTGCACGACCGGGAAGCAGTGTGCTCCGACCGGACTGAGCGGGAATCGGCAACCGGCGCCGCGGACCTGAGAGGGGACTCAGCCCTCGCTGGATGCGCGGAGCACGGGCGGCATCGGGGCGCGCACGAGGTAGTGCTCGACCGGCGGGCCCCCCGGGGTGCCGTGGTCGATCGCCCGCAGCCAGATCCGGTCGTCGTCGACGAGGCGGTCCGCGGCGAGGCGCACCCGGATCCAGTGCTCGCCCGCCGGACCGCCGCGCGACAGCCGCAGCTCGAGCGGCTCGTCCAGCGGCAGCCCGAGGCGCTCGAGCTCGGCCTCCGCCTGCGCGGGTTCGAGCGGATCGGTGCGGGCGCGGCCGAGCCGGTCGTGCACGACAAGTCCGCCGTCCGCGGGTGCGAGCCAGCCGAGCAGCACGCCGCGGGCGTCGTGATGGGGCAGCCAGTCCGCCGGGATCGCCATGGCGGCCTCCTCAGCCGTCCGACTCGGAGAACGGCACGACGACCGGGGCGGCGGGGTCGAGCGGCCGCAGCTGCGGCGGCATCGGGAAGGCGACCTCGAACTCCACCAGCGGCACGTCGATCGCGCCCCAGTCGTCCTTCTTCACCCGGATGCGCTCCGTCGAGACCTCCGTGATCCGCACCCGCAGCGGGCGCGCGCCGCCGGACGGCACGTCGAGCTCGTAGGGGTCGGCCAGGTAGCCGATGCCGAGCGCCTCGAGGTGCTCCTCGGCTGCGAGCCAGTCGAGCTCGCCGGTGCGCTCGCGGCCGAGCCGATCGACCACGGCGAACCCGTCGCCGAGCGGACGCATCCAGCCGAGCAGCTCGCCGTCGCCGCGGCGATGCGCGATC
Source organism: Schumannella sp. GW821-FHT10F01 (assembly GCF_058809295.1). NCBI lineage: Bacteria > Bacillati > Actinomycetota > Actinomycetes > Micrococcales > Microbacteriaceae > Schumannella > Schumannella sp. GW821-FHT10F01. The sequence continues at coordinate 130,863 of NZ_JBXASM010000001.1, read as the reverse complement.
CAGTCGGCGGGCACGGGCATGCGTCGAGGCTAGCTGCGGGGGCTTCGACAGGCTCGGCCATCCGAGGTGGTCAGTCGGAGACCAGGCCTTCGGACCTCTCCGCCTGCTCCTGCTCCTCCTCGAGCTCCTCGCTCTTGAGGATGTCCTCCGCCGGCACCGGCGCGAGTCGGTCCCACAGGAAGAACAGGAGGCCGAGCACGAACATGGCGGCGCCGGTCCACAGGTTGATGTGGATGCCGCCGGTCATCTTCATCTCCTTCTCGCCCGTCGCGACGAGGCCGACGATGAAGACGATCACGCCGTAGAGGGTGAAGAGCGCGCCGAGGATGCGCCGGAGGTCGAAGCGCCGCGTCGAGGCGACGGTCTTCTCCTCCTCGGGGGTCAGGGTCCTGCCGTCGTCGACGGTCTTCCCACTGTCGTTCATTGCACTGCTCCGATCAGAGGAACGGGAGGTAGAGGGCGACGCACAGTACGAGCGCGACGGTGCCGAGCAGCGCGGGCGAGCGGTACCACTTGGTGTCGCTCGCGACGTTGTCGGCCTTCACGTCGATCTTGCCGACGCCGTAGACCAGGCCGGTGAGCTCCGAAACCGGCTTCGGCTTCGTCAGCATGCTGACCCCGACCCCGACGACCACCACGGTGCCGAAGGACACCATCGCGCCGTAGAGCGTCTCCGCGGTCGCACTGGCGAAGATCGGCTCCTTGTTCGCGACGCTGACCGTGTACCAGATGAAGACGATCGTGGGCGTGATGATGCCGGTGATGTAGCCCCAGAGCGCGCCCTGCGTCGTCATCCGCTTCCAGAGCAGACCGAGGATGAAGACACCGAACAGCGGGGCGTTGAAGAACGAGAACAGCGTCTGCATGTAGGTCATGATGTTCTGCGCGCCGGAGGCGATGAACGCGGTCGCGATGCCGACCAGCACGCCGACCACGGTGACCCAGCGGCCGAGCTTCAGGTAGTACGCGTCCGGCTTGTCCTTCTGGATGTAGCGCTGCCAGATGTCCCACGTGAACACCGTGTTGAAGCTCGAGACGTTCGCCGCCATGCCGGCCATGAACGAGGCCATGAGGCCGGTGACCGCGACGCCGAGCACGCCGGTCGGCAGGTACATCTGGATGAGCTTCGGGATCACCTCATTGTACGTGACGCCCGAGTTCTGGTCGGCGAGCAGGTTGCCGATGGTCGCGGCGCCGATGAGGCCGGGGATCACGACGATGAACGGGATGAACAGCTTCGGGATCGCGCCGATGAGCGGGGTGCGGCGGGCCGCCGACATGTTCTTGGCGCTGAAGGCGCGCTGCACCTCGGTGAAGTTCGTCGTCCAGTAGCCGAAGCTCAGCACGAAGCCGAGGCCGAGCACGATGGCCAGCCAGTTCGCGCCGATCGGGTTCGAGACGTCGCCGATGCCGGTGCCGGCCCAGGCGTGCAGCAGCTTGCCGCCGTCGCTCTTCTCGAGGGACTTGACCAGCCCGTCCCAGCCGCCGACGCGGTTGAGGCCGACGATCGTCAGCGGCACGAGGCCGGCGATGATCACGAAGAACTGCATGACCTCGTTGTAGATCGCGCTCGAGAGCCCGCCGAGGGTGATGTAGACGAGCACGAACGCCGCGGCGACGATGATCGCCACCCAGAGCGGCCAGCCGAGCATCGCCTCGATGACGATCGCCATCGCGAACAGGTTGATGCCGGCGATGAGCACGTTCGACACCGCGAACGCGAGCGAGTTGACGATGTGGGGTGCCGTGCCGAAGCGGCGCAGCATGAACTCCGGCACGCTGCGCACCTTCGACGAGTAGTAGAACGGCATCATCACGAGGCCGAGGAACACCATCGCCGGCACGGCGCCGATCAGGTAGTAGTGCAGCGTCGACATGCCGATCTGGGCGCCGTTCGCCGCCATGCCGAGGATCTCGGTGGCGCCGAGGTTGGCGGAGACGAAGGCGAGCCCGGTGATCCAGGCGGGCATCGACCGGCCCGAGAGGAAGAAGTCCATGCTCGACTTCACGCGGCGGCGGGCGATGAAGCCGATGCCGATCACGACGCCGAAGTACACGATGAGCATCACGTAGTCGACGGGCTGGAGATCGAGTCGGATCCCCTGATCTGCTGCGTGCAGCAGCGGTCCGGTGTGGATCAGTCCGGTGGTCACTTGCTTCCTCACGTCCGTGTGATCGTTCACTTCAGTGAAGCACTTCGGCACGGATCCGGAGAACCGGCCCAGCCCGCTCCCAGCCGGACCGGAGGTCCGCCGTCTAGGCAGGTCGGCGGCCGGCCGCTACTCGGAGGGCGGCGTCCCCTCGGACTCGCCGGCCTCCTCCGCCGTGATCGCCGGCTCCCGGTACGACGCGATCGTGAGGATCGCGGTCTGGATCGGCGGGCTCGCCTCCAGCCGGTCCTCGATCTCGCGCAGCCGGTCCGCGACCGCGTGCTCCGGGTCGTCGCCGACCAGGTCGACGGCGGCGACGACGAACAGCGAGGTCGGACCCACGACCTCGACGTGCAGGTACGTCACGTGGTCGACGGCCGGCTCGTCCTCGAGCATCCGCACGATCCACTCGCGCACCCGGCCCTCGGTGGCGCCGCCGATGAGCAGCCGGCGGTTGCGGTCGATGAGGAACAGCGCCACCACCGCGAGCAGCAGGCCGATCGCGATCGAGGCCGCGGCGTCGAAGGCCGCGATGCCGGTCGCCTGGTGCAGGAAGACCCCGAGCGCGGCGATCACGATGCCGATGAGCGCGGCGCCGTCCTCGGCGAACACCGCCCGCAGCGTCGACTCCGGCGTGCCCGCCAGGTACTCCAGCACGTCGCGGTCCCGCTCCCGCGCGCGCTTGCGGGCCTGCCGCACCGACTGCGCGAACGAGACGCCCTCGAGCACGAACGAGACGGCGAGCACGACGTAGTTGATGACCGGCGACACCGACTCGCCGGGCTCGAACAGCTCCTGCACGCCGTGCACGACCGAGACCGTCGACCCGACCGCGAAGACGCCGATCGCGGCGAACAGCGACCAGACCCAGGCGTCGCGGCCGTAGCCGAGCGGATGCCTCCGGTCGCGCGGACGCGCCCCGGCGCGGTCGGCGACGAGCAGGAAGATCTCGTTGCCGGCATCCGCCCACGAGTGCGCGGCCTCCGCGAGCATCGCGGCGGATCCGGTCAGCAGGGTGGCCGCGGTCTTCGCGACGGCGACGAGCACGTTCGCGATCAGGGCGAGGACGACGGTCACCGGGACAGGCTAGGACCGGACCGTCGGTGGGCGCCGACTACGATCGCGGATGCAGGGCCGGCTGCGTCGGATCGCCGTCGAGGAGCCCGCCGTGCAGCATCACCAGCGTGACGCGCCCGCCGCCGCGCGCCGCGCGCAGGACGGCTTCCAGCGGGACTGGCATCCGCTGCTCTCCGCCGTCGAGGTGGCGCCCGGCGAGTGGCACATGCTGTCGCCGTCCGGCGAGCGCTACGCCGTCATCCGGGCGCTCGAGATCGGCGGCGAGCGCGGCTACCGCGTGGTCAGCGGCGAGCCGGAGGCGCGCACGCTGATCGGCTACTTCCGCACGCTGCGATCCGCGGCGATGCGCGCCCACCGGCGCTGGCTCGACGGGCACGCCCGTGCCGGCGGCGTCAACGGAGGGTGACTCCGCAAGCCGGGCGCGGCCCGTCGTCGCCCGGACGGCACAGCCCCGCTCCCCGGAACCCGAACGTCCGAGGAGGGGCTCCCGCTGGCCGCCCACCCGAACAAGGGCGGCCAGCGGGGTCAGGCCCGGCGTCGCGCCCCGACCACCGACCCGAACGGTGGGACCGAGCGCAGATTGACGCCGTACATGGAGGACATTTCCCCCTCAGGGCGATCCCTTACACGGACGTCGGAAAAAACTTTCCGCGGGTCCGGATCCGGGCGCGCCGTGAGGATCCGCGACGCCCTTGTAAGGTCGGGGCCAGCGCCGGAAATGTAACGGATGACAACGCATCGAGTCAGGCTTCGCCGGCGCAGCAGGGGGAAACTGCCGCGTGGGCGAGGACACGAGCGAGTTCGCCGATTTCTATCGGCGGACGTACTCGCTCGTGCTGACGACATGCGAGCGGCGCCTCGGCGACCGCTCCACAGCGGAGGACGTGGCCTCAGAGGTGTTCCGCGTCGCGTGGCAGCGATGGCAGAGCGGCGATGAGCTGTCCGTCCCGTGGGTCTACGGGGTGGTCAGGAACGTCATCGGCAACGAGTACCGCCGAGCCGGCAGGGCAGACGCCCTCTGGACGAGGATGTCGCTCGAACCCGATGCCCCCGTCGACGACGAGCAGAACCGCCGCGTGCGCGACGCGATGCTCGTGCTTCGGGAGAAGGATCGCGAGCTGCTCTTCATGGCGTACTGGGAGGAGCTCTCGGGCGCTGAGATGGCCGAGATCCTCGGCATCACGACCACCGCACTCTGGGTCCGGCTCAACCGGGCCCGCACCGCATTGAAGAAAGTGCTCGACGAGCAGGACGAGAAGGGAGGCCCGCGATGACCGGACGCGACGACCGCCTCCCCCGTCCGTCGGACGAGCCCTCCGAGTCGCTGCACTCCGCGCCGCTCTCCGACGCGATGCTCTCCGACGACCTCGCCGCGCGCCTCCGCGCCGCGAGCCCGCTCGAGTCGCGCCGCGATGCGCCGCTCACGCTGCGGGCGCAGGACGACCTCCGCCGCATCCTCGAGGGCGCACCCGCCCTCGCACCCGCTTCTGCAGACCGGGGGGTCGCCGGCACGAGGGCGGCGCGATCGCGGACCCTCGGCGCGCGCCTCGCCGCGCTCGGGGCTCGTCTGCGGCCGCGCCGCCTCGTGATCGGCGGTGGGCTCTCGCTGCTCACCGTCGGCGCCGCCGCGACCGTCGTCGCGATCGCCGTCACCCTCGGCGCGCCGGCCACGGCCAGCTGGGCCGTCACGCCGCCGCCGCTGAAGACCACCCCGATCTCGGGCACCGTGCAGAGCGTCGCGGCGGAGCTCGCCGCGACGGCGGCGGCGCAGCCGGCGGCCGCCCCGGCCGCCAACGGCGACGTGACGGTGAGGTGGACGAGCTGGTCGCTGGCCATCCAGGACGACGGCTACGACGCGGCTCCCACGTCGTGGACCGCTCCGGAGAACGTCACCCGCGTGCGCCACGCCGACGGCTCCGGCGAGGACGCCTTCACGGTGGGCTCGTGGGCCTACGGCATCCCGCCGGGATCGTCGAGCAGGAAGCCGGGATCGGCGATCGGAAGCCAGCCGCTTGCGACGCTCCGAGCGAGCGACTACCCGGCGGCGCCGAACTCGGTGGCGGAGCTCGTAGCACCGCTGCCTGCCGACTTCGGCGGCAGCGCCACCGCGAGGACTTTCGCCGCAATCGAGCGTGCGTCGTTCGAATGGCCCGCTGACACGGTCACCTACCTTGCGGCCATCTCGGCTTCGCGCTCGGCCCACCTCGACGGCATCGCGGTGGACCGGCTCGGGCGGACTGGCGTCGCCTTCTCGACCGAGGCCACCGCCGATTCGGTCAAACTCACCCGCACTCTCATCTTCGATCGCTCGACAGGAGCCCTGCTTTCTAGTGAAGTTGCGTACAGGTCGGGAGCGGATTCGTCCCTTGCTCCCGGCACACCTGTCACGTATCTCTGCTGGGAGTAGATCTTGAAGAAACTCGTCCTGTCCGCGGCGGCTGCCGCGGGCCTCGTCCTCGTGGCCGTCGCCCCCGCGAACGCCGCGAACGTCTCGCCGCAGTCCGTCGAGCAGTGCAAGTCCGGCTACTCGTGCGCCTGGGCTGCTGCCGGCTACACCGGCGGCTTCCTGTCCACGACGGTCTGCAACGGAACCGACCGCTCGGTCGGCAGCATCGGCGGGGGACAGTCCGCCAAGCTGAACCGCAGCTCCGGCCGCCTGTACCTCGACTACAACGGCTCCAACGTCGCGATCCTCGGCCCGGGCGGCAAGATCAGCGGCATCGCGTTCACCACCATGAGCTGCGAGCCCAGCTGATCCTGCTGGGAGCACACCGGGGATCTCCGGTCTGCGGCCGGGACGCCGCAGACGGGCCGTTACCGTGAGCGAAGGTCGGAAGACCGGCAGACCACGGGTCGGACCAGGAGCGCCCGACACGGTGTAGCAGCTCCATCCGAGCCCCCGTCGCATCCTGCGGCGGGGGCTCGTAACATCCCCGCCTGTCAGAGCACGGCTCAGTCGGCCTCGATGATCATCCGCGCGAGCAGTCCGTCGCGCACGGTGAAGCGGATGTCGCTCGTGCCGTTGAAGCCGCCGCCGGTGACGACGAGCGTGACGATGTCGTCGCCGCCGTCGCGGCGGGATCCGGTCGCCTCGAAGTGCGCGTGCCGGCCGATGTTGTCGGTGCGGTCCCACGACCGCACGCCGTCGTGGCCGTCGAACGCGCGCCCCCAGTCGACGAGGTGCGCGTCGTCGGTGAACGACGCGACGAACGCGTCGGTGTCACCGGCGTTGGTCGCGTCGATCATGCGCTGCACGGCCTCGGGGATGCTCTCGCTCATGACCCGATCCTGCCGCCGAGCGCGCCCCGCATCCAGGACCCGTCGATCCCCCGCTCGCCAGTCGCTTGCTCGCCGGTCGCTTGCTCGCCGATCGCTGGCACGGGCGGCCCCCGTCCGAATCTTCGGCCGACTCGGGGCCCACGGGGCGGGCGTTGCTCAGCGGCCCATCCGTCACAGCTTGTCCGAAGACCTGGGCGTTCTCGCCGTCGCATCGCGCGGGGCGCGCGCCCGGACCGATGCACTCCGTCCGGGCCGACGGAACACCCGGCCCGGCGCGCGGAGCACCCGAGGAGCCCGAGAAACCCGCAAGACGACATGACCGCCGGCCCGGTAGCGGCCGGGCCGGCGGTCATGCGGTCGGACCCGGAAGGTCGCGGTGCGGCCTCCCGGGCTCCGGCGAGGCCGTCCGGGGATCACCCGGCCGGCCCCACAGGGATCAGGCGCCCACGGACTCCGCCTGGAGCACGGGCGCGATCGTCTTGGTGCGGGCGCCCTCGTACGCGGCGAGGATCATGCCGAGCACGGCGATGCCCTCCTTCTCCGTGTGGAGGGGGCGGGTGCCGTCGCGCAGGCTCTCGCCGAACGCGCGGATCTCCGCGCCGAAGGTGTCGATGTCCTCGAACGACTCCGACTGCTCCTCGCCCTCGTAGATCTTCCAGGTGAGCGAGGTGCCGTCGCTCGACAGCGAGCCGAGCTCGCCGACGACGCTGAACCGCTCGGTGCCGGGCGCCGGGTTGTAGGCCCAGCTGGTGGCGAGCTGGCCGACCACGCCGTTGTCGAAGCGGAACAGCACCTGCGCCGAGTCCTCGCCCTCCATGAACTCGAGGCGGTGGGTCGACAGGAGCGCCACGGCCTCGGTCGGCACGCCGCCGGCGAGGTGCATGAGCAGGTAGCTCGGGTGGTAGCCGGTGTCGATGAGCTCGCCGCCGCCGCTGGTGGAGGCGTGGGCACGCCAGCCCATGTTCTTCGGGTCGAAGTTGTTGAAGAAGCTGTCGGTGGTGCGCACCTCGTAGACCTTGCCGAGCACGCCGCCGTCGAGCAGCTCCTTGGCCTTGGCGACGGCCGGCATGAACAGCTGGTTGTGGGCGCACATCAGCGTGACGCCGGCCTCGGCGACCGCCGCCTGCACGTCCTTCGCCTCGTCGGGGCTCAGGCAGAGCGGCTTCTCGCACAGGATGTGCTTGCCGGCCTTCGCCGCCGCCACGATCGCGTCGCGGTGCAGGTGGTGGGGCAGGCAGATGTCGACCGCGTCGATGTCCGCCGAGGCGAGCATCTCGTTGTAGTCGGTGAACGAGGGCACGCCCAGCTCGGTGCCGCGGCGCTCCGCGGTCTCCGGCACGGCGTCCGCGATCGCGGTGACGGCGATGACGTCGGGGTTGGCGGCGTAGCCGCGGATGTGCGCGGAGGCGATGCCGCCGCCGCCGATGATGCCGACCTTGATGATCTCGGCCATGGTGTTCTCCTTCTCGAGGTTCTGGGTTCTGGGAGTTCGGGCTTCGGCAGGCTCAGCCACCCGCCGTGGCGGCCCGCCGAGAGGTCAGGCTGCGGTGCTGACCGATCGGCCGCTCGCGGCGGCCTCGTTCGCGGCGACGACGAGGCGCGTGAGCTCGACGGCTCGCGCGAGGTTGTCGTCGGCGCGGGTGCCGGATCGGATGTGGTCGACCCACTGCCCGAAGGCGTCCTGGCCGTGCTCCGGCACCGGCAGGTCGACGACGCCCTCGCCGAAGGCGGCGCCCGACGCGGTGAGGCGGTTGCCCGTGTCGGTGTAGCTCAGCGCGCCCTCGGTGCCGAACACGTCGATCGTGAACGGGTTGCCCGAGACGAAGCCGGCCTCGATCACGCCGATCGCCTGGTCCGGGTAGCCGACGGTGACGACCGCGTGGTCCTCGACCGCCCGGTCCGTGACCGAGCGGTAGATCGCGTCGACGGTCTCCGGACGGGCGCCGAGGAACAGCTGCGTCAGGTAGACGGGGTGGCAGCCGAGGTCGGTGAGCGCCCCGCCGATGGCCGTCGCCGGGTCGAAGAAGCGCTCCGGCAGCCACGGCTCGCCGCCGTCGTGCGAGATGGCGCCGTCGTGCGACAGCCGCACCCGCGCGTAGTTCACGGTGCCGAGCTTGCCGGCGTCGAGCTGCTCGCGGATCGCGGCGGTGTAGCCGTGGTAGAGCCGCGGCAGCGAGACGATGAGCTTCACGCCGTTCGCGTCGCAGGCGGCGATGATCTCCTCCGCCTCCGCCACGGTGGGGGCGAGCAGCTTCTCCGTGAAGATGTGCTTCCCGGCGTTCGCGGCCTTCACCATGAGGTCGCGGTGCACGTCCGTCGAGGTCGTGATGGTCACCGCATCGACATCGTCGCGGGCGAGCAGTGCGTCGAGGTCGGCGGTGTACTCGACGCCGAAGCGCTCGGCGCCGGCGCGTCCGCGCTCCTGGTCGTCGTCCCAGACCGCGACCAGCTCGGTGCCGGGGTGCTGGACGGTCGAGTTGGCGTAGTCGCCGGCGTGCACGTGCCAGAAGCCGAGCACGGCGACGCGGAGTGGTGCGTCAGACACTGTCATCCGTTTCATCGTCGAAGGGGGATGTCTCCATCCGAGCAGATCCTGGGGGGTTATTCAAGTCGTTGGAGAAAAGTCGTATAGTCGACCGATCGAGGGTCCCTCCGACCCCCGAACGGGGGTGGACGCCCTCGCCGAACGAGTACGACGTAGTACGACGAGGAGGGTTCGATGGCGAACTCCATCCCTGCCGGGAGCGCGGTGGCGCGACCGGCATCGACCGCGAGAGCGGAGACGCCGCGCAAGCGGCATCCGCTCTCCCTGCGAGAGAAGCGGGCCCTGCGACTGGGCCTGCTGTTCGTCTCGCCCTGGATCGTCGGCGTGCTCGTCTTCGTCGCGTACCCGCTGATCTACTCCATCGCCGTGAGCCTCACCCGCTACTCGGGCATGAGCGACCCGGTGTGGGTCGGACTCGGCAACTACCTGACGGCGTTCACCGACCCGCTCGTGGCGACGTCGACGGGCAACACGCTCTACTACGCGGCGCTCGCCGTGCCGATCGGCCTCGTCGTGGCCCTCGTGCTCGCGATGGCGATGAACCGCAACGTGCGCGAGGTCGCGGTCTACCGCACCGCGCTCTACATCCCGTCGCTCGTCCCGGCGTTCGCGATGTCGTTCATCTTCGTGGTGTTCACGAACCCGAACTTCGGCGTGCTGAACCAGTTCCTCAAGCTGTTCGGCGGCGAGAACACCAACCTGCTCGGGGAGCCGACCAGCGCCAAGACGGTCATCGTGCTGATGGCCCAGCTCGGCGCCGGCAACGCGGCGCTCATCTACCTCGCGGGACTCCGCAACATCCCGACCACGCTGTACGAAGCGGCCCGCATCGACGGCGCCGGCCCGATCCGCCAGTTCTGGTCGCTCACGCTGCCGCTGCTGAGCCCGGTGATCCTCTTCAACCTCATCACCGGCATCTCCGGATCGCTGCAGGTCTTCACCGAGGCGTACGTGCTGACGAACGGCGTCGGCGGCCCGGACAACGGCACGTTGTTCTACATGCTCTACCTCTACAAGAACGCCTTCAGCTACGCCTCGCTCGGCTACGCGTCGGCCCTGGCGGTGCTGCTGTTCATCGTGGGCATGCTCATGGCCGGCCTCGTGTACTGGCTGTCGCGGCGCTTCGTGAACTACGACGTGAGCGCGGGATAAGGAGACCGACGATGACCACCATCACCACGCCTCCCAGCTCGTCGCAGTCCGTCGACGACGGCGACGGCACCGAGGAGCGCACGCTCCGCCGCGACAACGGGTTCAACAGCGACGGCAGCCGCCGCACCTGGTACTCCTCGATCCTCGCGCGCGTCGTGCTGATCGCCCTCAGCCTGCTCTTCCTGCTGCCGCTCTACTGGATGGTCGCCTCGGCCCTGAAGGGCGACCAGGAGCTCGCGGCCTACCCGCCGACCTGGTTCCCGACCGAGCTGCACTGGGAGAACTTCGTCAACGCGGTGAACGCGTTCCCGTTCTGGCAGTTCTTCCGAAACTCGGTGATCATCACCGTCGTCGGCACGCTGTTCGCCGTCGTGTCGAACTTCGTGGTCGCCTACGGCTTCTCGTGCATCGAGTGGCCGGGCCGCGACCGGGTGTTCTACATCGTGCTCGCCACGCTGTTCCTGCCGTTCCCGGTCACGCTGATCCCGATGTTCGACCTCTGGGCGAAGCTCGGGGCGGTCAACACCTTCCTGCCGCTGATCCTGCCGAACCTGTTCGCCAGCGCGTTCTTCACCTTCCTGCTGCGGCAGTTCCTGCTGCAGGTGCCGAAGGACATGCTCGACGCCGCCCGTCTCGACGGTGCGAGCGAGTGGCGGATCGCGTGGCGCGTCGTGTTCCCGTCGGCGCGTCCGGCGATCACCGCCGTCGCGATCTTCGCCGCGGTCGGCGCCTGGAACGACTTCATGGGCCCGCTGATCTACCTGCAGGACCAGGACGTGCAGACGCTCTCCATCGGAATGCAGGCGTTCCGCCAGACCAACGCGCAGGACATCCAGTTCAACGAGCTGATGGCCGCCTCGTTCCTGGTGATCATCCCGCTCATCGTCCTGTTCTTCGTCTTCCAGCGGTACTTCATCCGCGGCATCACCATCGGAGGGTTCAAGTGATCGACCGGCGCACCTTCCTCACCGGCGCGGCCGGCATCGGCGCTCTCGCGGGCGCCGGTGCCCTGGCCGGCTGCGCGCCACGGTCGACGCCGGGCCAGCTCACCTACTGGGGCATCTCGGGCGACAACGCGAAGAACGAGCAGCTCATCTTCGACGCCTTCAAGAAGACCTCGGCCGGCGCCGACGTCGCGATCGACAAGAGCATCGTGCCCTCGAACGGCACCGGCGACGCGACCAGCGTCATCACCGCCGTCCGCGGCGGCACGGCGCCCGACGTGTGGTTCATGGACCGCTTCAGCGCGGCCCAGTACGCCTCCCTCGGGCTGCTCGAGCCGATCGACAAGATGATCGAGAAATGGGGCGACGACGTCGACGACGTCCGCTCCAAGTACCTCGGCTTCGCGGTGAACGAGCTCACCTATAACGGCGAGCTCTACGGCCTCCCGACCGAGGCGGACACCCGCGGGCTCTACTACAACGTCGACATGATGAAGGAGGCCGGGGTCGACCTCGACGAGCTCGACCCCGCCAACGGCGCTCTCACCATCGACCGCGTGCGGGAGATCAGCGAGACGCTGACGAAGAAGGACGGACGCGGCAACTACACCCAGCTCGGCCTCATCCCCTGGGATCAGGAGGGCTGGGGCTACACCTGGGCCCTCGGCAAGAAGGCGACGTTCTTCGACGACGACTCGTGCGAGATCACGATCGATACCGACAAGACCCTCACCGCGTACCAGTACCTCTACGACGAGGCGCGGCGGATGGACTTCCCGAAGGTCGACGCGTTCAAGGCGACCTACGAGCCGCCGAACCACCCGCCCGCGCAGACGTCGTTCTTCAGCGGCAAGCAGGGCTTCATGATCTCGGGCCCGTTCTTCCAGTTCTCGATGCGCAAGTACGTGCCGAAGCTGAAGTTCGGCGTCACGTACCTGCCGGCGTTCGAGCAGGGCGACGATCCGTACACCTGGTCCGGCGGGTTCAGCCTGGTCTGCCCGAAGGGCTCGTCGCTGTCGAAGGACGTGTGGGAGTTCATGAAGTTCTACACGTCGCGCCAGGCGCAGGAGATCTACCACCCCCGCGCCTACACGCTGCCGACGAACCTCGAGGTGCTGAAGACCTCCGAGAACCCGGTCTTCACGAAGGACCTGAAGTTCTTCATCGACCTGTACTCGTCGTCGACCTCGCGGCCGCCGTTCCCGGTGAGCCAGCTCTGGTGGGACTCGATGTCGCAGGCGCAGGAGAACGTGAAGCTCGGGTCGCGCACCGCCAAGGGCGCCCTCGAGGCGGCGCAGGCCCGCGTCGCACCGCAGATGCAGCTGTACTGCCCGTTCGAGATGCCCAAGGGCTACGGAACCGTCGGCGACTGACCGGCACCACCTCACCTCACATCACCACGATGGGCAACGGAGCCCGATCGGAGGCGTCACACCATGGATCGACGCACATTCCTGACCGGCGGCGCCGCCGTCGCCGGTCTGGCCGGAGTCGGCGCGCTGGCGGGCTGCCGCCCGGCGAGCGAGCCCGGCACGGTCACCTACTGGGGCCAGTCCGGCGATCTCGGGAAGGTCGAGGACCAGATCCTCGCCGCCTTCGCGAAGACCGACGTCGGCCGCGACATCAAGGTCATCAAGAAGACGGTGCCGTCGAACGGCACCGGCGATGCGACCAGCGTCATCACGGCCGTGCGCGGCGGCACCGCGCCCGACGTCTGGTTCATGGACCGGTACACGTCGGCGCAGTACGCGGCGCTCGGGCTCATCGAGCCGATCGACGGCATGGCCGAGAAGTTCGGCGACGGGGTCGACGCGATCCGGTCGCAGTACCTCGGCTTCGCCGCCGACGAGCTGACCTACAACGGCAAGCTCTACGGCCTGCCCACGGAGTCGGACACCCGCGCGCTGTACTACAACCGCAAGATGATCCGGGATGCCGGACTCGACCTCGACGAGCTGGATCCGGAGCAGAACCCGGATCCGATCACCGTCGACCGCCTGCGGGAGCTCGGCGACAAGATGACTGAGAAGGACGGGCGCGGCAACTACACGAAGATCGGCAACATCCCCTGGGACGGCCAGGCGTTCTGGTTCACCTGGATGGTGCAGAACGGCGCGACCTACTTCGACCAGAAGTCGTGCACGATCGACCTGCTGCAGAAGCCGATCGTCGACGCGTTCCAGTACATCTACGACGAGGCGCGGCGCATCGGCTACGCGAAGGTCGACGCGTTCAAGGCGACCTACGAGCCGCCGAACCACCCGCCGGCCCAGACCTCGTTCTTCAGCGGCAAGCAGGGCTTCCAGGTGCAGACGCCGGCGTTCCAGCAGGCCATGCGCAAGTACGTGCCGAAGCTCGACTTCGGCATCACGAACCTGCCGGTCTTCAACGAGGGCGATCCGAACCGCACCTGGTCGGGTGGTTTCAGCGTCGTGTGCCCGAAGGGCTCGTCGCTCTCCCGCGAGACGTGGGAGTTCATGAAGTTCTACGCCGGGCCCGAGGGGCAGGCGATCTACATGCCGCAGGGCTACACGCTGCCGACGAGCAAGAAGGTGCTCGAGACCACGAAGGACCCGGTGCTGACGAAGGACCTGAAGTTCCACATCGACCTGTTCGACGTGTCGACCTCGCGCCCGCCGTTCCCGGTGAGCCAGCTCTGGTCCGACTCCCTCAGCGCCGCGTGGGGCAGCATCACGCTCGGCTCGAAGAGCGTGAACCAGGCGCTCACCGAGGCGCAGGTGCGCGTCGCGCCGCAGATGGAGCTGTACTGCCCCTTCGAGATGCCGAAGGGGTACGGCACCTCCGAGGGGTGAACCGCGTCTCCGCGGACGTGGTGGTGCGCGGAGAGACCGTCCGGGCCGACCGCCATTCGGGTGAGCGGCCGGCCCGGAGCCGGTGCGCCCGGGGATCCGATCCCCCGATGGGATCCCCGAGCGGGCCCGCGGTGGACCCCGCGTGGCGTCGACGGCGGTGGCGGCTGGGTCCGCCCCGTCGTGATGTCAGGAGTTCGGCGCCCGGCGATCCGCGGTTCGGTCGAGGTGCGTCCCCAGTCCGGGGGCGTGCGGAGCGGTCTGCGTCCGGTCAGACCCGGGCGGCCTCCGCCTCGGACGAGCCGGGCTCGGCGACGCGCTCGCCGGGGCCCGCGCCGATCCCATGGCTGCGCTCGAGCGCGGCCCCCTCGATGTCGACGTCCGGGAGGATGCGGCCGAGCCAGCGCGGGAGCCACCAGGCCGAGCGCCCGAGCAGGTGCATGATCGCGGGGATCAGCAGCATCCGCACCACGAACGCGTCGAGCAGCACGCCCGCCGCGAGACCGAATCCGATCGGGCGGATCAGCGAGGCCTCCGAGAAGATGAACCCGCCGAAGACGGCGATCATGATGATGCCGGCGGCGGTGACCACCGAGCGGCCGGCACGGAAGCCGGCCACGACCGCGGGCCGCGCGGCCATGCCGTGCGCGTGCGCCTCGCGCATCCCGGACACCAGGAACAGCTGGTAGTCCATCGCGAGCCCGAACAGGATGCCGACGAGGATCACCGGCAGGAAGTTCAGCAGCGGGCCCGGATCGTGCACGCCGAACACGGGCGCGAGCCAGCCCCACTGGTACACCGCGGTGAGCGCGCCGTAGGTCGCGAGCAGCGAGAGCACGAACCCGCCGGTCGCCAGCAGCGGCACGAGCAGGGACCGGAACACGAGGATCATGATCAGGAACGAGAGGCCGACGACCACGACGAGGTAGAGCGGCAGCACGTCCTGCAGCTTCTGCGACACGTCGATGTTGCCGGCCGCCTGGCCGGCGACGCCGACCCGGGCGTCCGCGAGCAGCGCGTCGATCTCCGGGTGGCCCGAGTCGACGCCGTCGAAGGACAGGGTGCGCAGGTCGCGCACGAGCGTCTCGGTCTCCGCGTCGAGCGGGCCGCTCTCCGGCAGCACCTGGAACGCGAGCAGCTTCCGGTCGTCCGCGACCGCGATCGGCGCGACCGCGGCGACATCCTTCCGGTCGGCGAGCGCCGCGGCGATCGCGACCTGGGTGGCGAGCTCGTCATCCTCCGAGACCGCATCGCGGGTGTCGACCGTGACGAGCAGCGGGCCGTTCGAGCCGGTGCCGAAGCGCTCGTCCATCACCTTGTAGGCGCGGTACTGCGACGAGTCGACGGGCTCGGACGAGCCGTCGGGGAGGCCGAGCCGCATGGACCCGGCCGGGATCGCGACGGTCAGCAGCGCCGCCGCGGCGACCAGCACGGTCACGATGGCCCGCCAGGTGGGCATCGCCTTCGGGGTGGCGTGCTCCCGCTCCGCCTTCGCGGCCAGGCGGGCGCGGGCGCGCTTCGAGAGCACGCGCCCCCCGGCCAGCGACAGCAGCGCCGGTGTCGCGCTGATCGCGACGAGCACGGCGATCGCGACGCAGACCGCGCCGACCGTGCCCATCATCCCGAGGAACGGGATGCCGACGACGTTGAGCGCCAGCAGCGCCACGAGCACGGTCGTGCCCGCGAACACGACGGCGTTGCCGGCGGTGCCGACCGCGAGGCCGATCGACTCGTGCGTGTCCATGCCCTGCGCGAGCTGCCGCCGGTGCCGGTTCACGATGAACAGGGCGTAGTCGATGCCGACGGCGAGGCCGAGCATGACGCCGAGCACCGGAGTGACCGAGCTCATGTCGACGAGCCCGGAGAACGAGAGGCTGGCCATGGCGCCGACGCCGACGCCGACGAGCGCGGTGACGAGCGGCAGCGCCGCGGCGATGATCGTGCCGAGCATGACGAGCAGCACGACGGCCGCGACGATGACGCCGACGACCTCGCCAGGGCCGAGGATGTTCGGCACGCCCTGCGCGATCTCGGTCGAGAGGTCGATCCGCACGCCTGGGATCGACGCGCCGTCGAAGTGCTCGACGACGCCGTCCTTCACCGACTGGCTGAGCTCCATCCGGCTTTTCGTGAACTGCACCGTCGCCACCGCGGCGCTGCCGTCGTCGGAGACCTGGCGGATGCCGTCGGCGAGCTCCAGCAGGCGGGCGCCGTCGTCGAGCTTCGCCTGCGCCGCGATCGCCTGGGCTCGACCCTCGTCGAGCTGCGCCCGCTGCGCGTCGAGCTGCGTCTGCCCTGCCGCCAGCTGGGCGAGGGCCGCGGCGCCGGCCAGCCCGGCGGCCTCCGCCTGGGCCTTCTGGGCGTCGAGGCCCGCCTGCGCGGCGTCGAGCTGGGTCTGCCCTGCCGCGAGCTGGGCGGTGGACGCGGTCAGCTGCGCCTCGCCGTCGGCGAGCTGCTTCGCCTGGTCGGCTCGCTGCGCCTCCGTCGCGAACGGGTCGACGACGTGGCGTACGCCGGAGAGGTCGTCGCCGGAGGAGATGAGGTCGGAGATCGCGGTCTGCTGCTCCGTCGTGAACGCGGAGCCGTCGGCCGTCGAGAACACGACGCTGCCGGTGCCGCCGCTGAGCGACGAGAGCCGGTCGGCCAGCTCGTCGGTCACCTTCTGCGTCGCGGTGCCGGGGATGTCGAAGCCGGAGGCGAGCCGGCCGCCGCCGATGAGGTAGCCGCCGGCGGCGATGCCGAGCACCACCACCCAGGCGATGAGCACGGTCCAGCGCCGGCGTGCGGCGAATCGTCCGAGGCGGTAGAGCAGTGCGGCCACGCGGCGGATCCTGTCGTCGGGCATCCGGGTGCGGATGCAGAGCGGAGCGGCCCGGCGTCGGCGGCGGACTCGATCGGCCGCAACTCTAATACGAGACGTATCGTCTCGACTAGCCGACTAGGCTTTCTCCCATGTCGATCGCCCGTCGCGGACCCGTGCGCAGCGACGAGGCGCGCGCCGCGATCCTCGCCGCGACATCGGAGCTCATCTCGCGCAACGGGTACGACAAGGTGTCGATCGAGGGCATCGCGAGTGCCGCCCACGTCGGCAAGCAGACGATCTACCGCTGGTGGCCCTCGAAGTCCGCGGTCGTCGCGGAGTGCCTCGTCGAAGGCGCGCTCATGCCCGACTCGGTGCTCCCGGACGACACCGGCGACCTCCGCGCCGACCTCCGGGACTGGCTCGAGCGCGTGTTCGCGTTCCTGGCGGAGCCCGGCAGCGCGACCATGGTGCTCTCGCTGCTCGCGGCCGCCGTCGAGAACGCCGAGGTGGGCCTCCGCCTGGCCGAGCGGCTCGGGGTCTCCCCCACGCACCTCGAGGGCCGGCTGCAGAGCGCGTTCGACGCCGGGCAGCTCGCGAGCGCCGCCTCGGTCGAGGCGATCAACGAGGCGCTGCTCGGGACGGTGATCACCCGCGTCATGTCGCGAACGCCCATCCGCGCCGAGGATGCCGACGGCGTGATCGACGGACTGCTCGGCGGCCTCCGCGCGCCCTGACCGGCCACCGCTCCGCGACCCGTTCTGCAGGAGGAATCGGCCTGGATCACAGGATCCAGGGCCGACCGGTCCTGCACGACCGCGAGGTCCTGCAGAACGAGGTCAGGAGACCCGGACCGCCTCCGCCGCCGCGGCGCCGAGCTCGACGTCGAGCCCGTCGACCCGCACGGTCATCGCCCCCGGCGCACCCGGCTCCTGCACGACCGCGAGCTCGACCCCGACGCGCACGCCCTTCTCCGCGAGGTAGCGCAGCACCTCCGGGTGGCGGTCCGCCACCCGGGCGACGGTCGCCGTCTCGCCCGCGGCCAGCTCGACGAGCCGGCGGGTCTCCGGTCGCGCGATGGTGCCGTCCGCCTGCGGGATGGGATCGCCGTGCGGATCGGCGGTCGGGTGGCCGAGCGCGCCGTCCATCCGCTCGAGCACGAGGTCGCTCACCGCGTGCTCCAGCCGGTCGGCCTCGTCGTGCACCTCGTCCCAGCCGAAACCGAGCCGACTGACCAGGTAGGTCTCGAGCAGACGGTGCCGGCGGACGATGCGCGTCGCCACCGCCTTCCCCGCGGCGGTCAGGACGATCGGCCCGTACGCCTCGTACTCGAGGTAGCCGTCGCGGGCGAGCTTCTTGAGGTTCGCGCTCACGGTCGACGGGGTGACCCCGAGCCGTGCCGCGAGGTCGGTCGTGGTCGGCCGGTCGCCCGGCCACTCGTACGCCTTCCAGACGAGCGTGAGGTAGTCCTCCGCCATCCGCCCCGGCTGCTCGGCGTTCATGCGCGCATCGGCCATCACCGCGATGCTAGGCCCGCTGCCGCCAGCTCGTGCTCGCGCTCGGACGACTCCGCGCGCGGACGCCGGAACGGCGCGGTCAGCGCGGGCAGGATGTCGCGGCGGTGCACGACCAGCGCCACGATCGCGATGGCGAGCTGGATCGCGCTGAGCACGAGCCGGCCGCTCGTGTCGGTGACGGCGAACTGCACCGCGAAGATGCCGGCGAGCGCGATCGCCGACCACCAGTGGAAGCGGAGCGCGAGGATCACGGCGACGCCCATGACGGTCTGGCTCGCGGTGAGCGTGAACTCCTCGATCTGCCGCGCGTCGAGCTCGACGCCCGCGCCGCCGCCGCCGAGCAGGTGGGCGAGCGGCAGGGAGCCGACGAGCAGGCTCCACTGGTTCACCTTCGACGCGATGAGGGTGGCGATGGCCGCCGCCCCGTTGCCGCGCAGCGCGAACATGACCGCGACGATGAACTCCGGCGCCTCGGACGCGAGCGGCGCGAGCCACTGCACGAGGAAGAAGCTGTCGATGCCGAGGGCCGAACCGGACTCGACCAGTCCGTCGGCGAAGGGCTCCGCGGAGGAGAGGATGATCGCCGCGGCGACGACGAACAGCCCGGTGAACACCACGCGGCGCGGCGTCCGCGGCAGGTCGGCGATGAGCGCGGCGGTGCCGACGACCGGCTCGTCGTCGTCGGAGGCGACCTGGCCGGCCCGCCACAGGTACGCGACGAACACGAGGATGAGCAGCACGCCGAACCACCACGGGATCGCCCCGAGCACCGGGATGACGAACGCGACGATCGCGAGGATGGCGAGGAACCCGATGTCGAGGCGGCTCTCCCGCGGGAGCGCGAGGAAGCGGGGTGGTGGTGCACCCGGCCCGGTGCGGCGGAGCGCCTTCCGCGCCACGAGCAGCGCGACGATCGCGACGAGCGGCCAGCCGAAGCCCATGAGCAGCCGGTTCGACCCGGTCATGTTCGCGGCGGCGTACTGGGCGTACTCCGGCTCAGACCCCGACCGGAACGCGTAGTAGAGGTCGACGGCGTACTCCGGCAGCACGGCGATGAGCGCGAGGATCGCGATCGCCAGGGCGCCCGAGATGTCCTTGCGCGCGGCCTCGGCGGCCCACGCCAGCAGGAACGCGGCGACGACGACGGCGGCGCCGAACACCACCAGGTCGATCACGGGCGACGGGCGCAGCCCGGTGATGCGGAGCAGGATCGCCGGCGCGGCGATCGCCAGGCAGACGGCGATGCGGATGATGAGGGCTCGAGGCACGAGGACTCCGTTCGGAGGCGGCCGAGATCGAGGGGGTCCCGGCCGCACGACAGCGGCCGAAGGTCTCGCTCGCCGCGGCCTCCGAGATCCGGTGCCGGGGTGGGGCGCCGGGCTCGTCTCCGTGACGGCCAGTGTGTCGACGCTCCCGCATCCGGACGGGCCGGACGGAGCTACTCCCCTTCGGGATCCGATGCTCCCGGGCTCGCCGCCGGTGTGTCTACGCACACCTCGATGTGTGAGGTGTCCAACATCTGTCGGCTGCGCGTCGGTGCGGTCGGGACCTGAGCGCGACTCTGCGTATCCTGTACCGGCGCGCGGACCCGGCCGCGGCGCGACAGGCAGCAGCGGAGGGGCCATGCCGAGCGAGCAGACGTCGCGCGAGCGCGCGGACTCGCGCGTGACCGTCCGCCGCATCGGCTTCGTCACCCTCGCCCTGCTGCTGGCCGGGGCGCTCGTCGGCGGCGTCGTCTTCGCGGTGAACGTGATCGGGCTCGCCGGATGGCGCGGCAGCGCTCCGGAGGACACCACCCGCGTGCTCCGCGCCGCGGCGGCCGCCGCAGACCGCACGGTCGATCCGCAGGTCGGGCCGGGGCAGTACCGGCGCATCACCCTGCATGCGGTCACGCTGACTTCCGGTGACGACGTCGACGGCACGCTGTACGCCTGGCTCGACGAGACGACCGAGCACAAGTACGTGCCGGCCGATCCCGATGACGACTGGGTGTGGACGAGGCCCATGCCGAAGCCGGTCACCGGCCTGACCTCGGACTCGCTCGCCTTCGCGATGAAGAACTACGACGAGGCGGTCGCGAAGTCGCCGGACGGCGACGGCATCATCCGCGCCCCGGGCGGCGCCTTCTACGCAGCCCCAGCCGACTGGGGGCCGGCTCAGCTCGCGACACTGCCGGATGAGCCGCGACAGCTGCTCAACGCCCTGTACCGCACCCTGCCGGAGGAAGCGTCCGGCCTCGACGGCACCGCGTTCCGCTTCCTGGCGGACCGCCTCCTCTCCGGCTACCTCACCTCGCCCCAGCGAGCCCTCTACTTCCGGGCGCTCGTGCTCATCCCGGGCACGAAGACCGCCGCCGAGCACGCGAGGTGGGACGACACGGACGGGGTCGTGATCGAGCGCAACGAGGGCGCGATCATCGATCAGCTGCTCATCGATCCCGACCGGGGCATCGCCGTCGGGCAGCGGCAGCTGACGACGAAGGCGGACGGACCGGTGCCGGCCGGCACCGTGATCGTGTGGAACCGGGTCACCGTCGACGTCGTCGACTCGGCGCCGTCCGGTGGCACGGTCTGCGGCACGGGGACGGGCATGAAGCTCGTCGACGGCGACTGCCTCGGGGTCGGCTGACTCCTCGGCGGTCTCGGAGGCCCCGGCCATATGGTTGCCGAATGAAGGAGTCGCCAGTCATGTGGCTTCCGAATGAAGGAGATTCGGCATCGAGGAGGCCGTTGTCGAGGTATCGGGGCGGTGGCTGCCCGGATCGCCTTCATCCGGCAGCGAGCACGAGGCGGCGGAGCGCTCCGCTCAGTCGCCGAGCCGCTCCGGCCGCGTGGTGACGGGAGCGAGCATCCCGACCAGGATCGCGGCCGTCACCGCGCCGGTCGCCAGGATCGCGGCGAGCACGACGATCTGGAACCGTCCCGCCTCGATCGGCGACACCCCGCCGAACACCGCGCCGACGAACGCACCGGGCAGCGTGACGACGCCGGTCGTGCGGGTCTGGTCGATGGTCGGGATGATCGCGGACGAGATGGCCTGCCGCGCGGGATCGGAGGTCGCCTGCCGCGGGGTCGCGCCGAGGGCGAGCCAGCCCTCCACCTCGTCCCAGCGGTCGTGCGTCGCCTCCCGCAGCCGGCGTCCGGCGATCGTCGCGATCGTCATCGCATTTCCGACGACGATGCCGCCGATCGCGAGCGCATAGCGCGGCGTGAGCTCGAGGGCGCCGGTCGCGAACACGACCGTGAGCGCCGTGCCGACCCCCGAGGCGATCGCGAGCGCGACGATCCCGAGCCGTCGCGGCGACCAGCCGAGTCGTCCGGTCGACGTGGCGACCGCGACGCCGAGCATGATGACGAGCGCCACGGCGACCCAGACCGGGCTCGTGATCACGCCGGTCAGCACGACGCTGAGCACGGCGAGCTGCACCAGGCCGCGGAGGATCGCGGTGAGAGGCGCGAGCGGACGCGGCGCCCGCACCGCCGTCAGCACCGCGAGTGCGACGGCGACGAGCACACCCACCCCGAGCAGGGTGCGCAGCACGGTCGCCGGATCGATCTCGATGTGCCGACGCTAGCGCGTAGCCTCGCGGGGTGATCGACGACGACGCCGCCCCGCAGCCGATCCGCTATCGACGAGCTCCGGAGCTCCTGGAGGAGCCGCTCGAGTACGCGCCCGGTCCCGATTCGAGCCGACGCGCGGGAGCCGCTCCCGGGCGGGTCGAGAGCTTCGAGTGGACGACCAGCCGCGTGTATCCGGGCACGAGCAGGACCGTCCGCATCCACATCCCCGCCGGATACTCACCGGACCACCCGGCCGCGCTGATCGTCTTCCAGGACGGCGCGTTCTATCTCGACGAGTCGCTCGACATGCGAGCCGGCATCGTGCTCGACAACCTCGTCGCCGCCGGCGAGATGCCGGTCACGATCGGCGTGTTCGTCGATGCCGGCGAGCCCGGTCACCGCAACGCCGAGTACGACCCGGCGGACGGCCGCTACGCCGACCTGCTGCTCGAGGAGATCATCCCGGAGGTGCGGCGCCGGGTCGCGATCACGGATGATCCCGACCTCTGGGCGATCGCCGGCGGCTCCAGTGGCGGCAACGCGGCCTTCACCGTCGCCTGGAATCGCCCGGACCGCTTCCGCCGCGTGCTCGGATTCGTGAGCAGCTTCGCCCAGATCCCCGGCGGCGACCCGTATCCCGAGCTCATCCGCTCGGAGCCGGTCCGCCCGCTGCGGGTCTTCCTGCATGCCGGCCGTCGTGACCTGGGCTTCGATCAGCCCGAGCTCAACTGGTACCGCGACAACCTGCTCGTCGCCGCGGCGCTGGCCGAGCGCGGCTACGTGCACCGGCTGGAGCTGGGCGACGGCGGGCACAGCCCCCAGCACGGCGGCGCGATCCTGCCGGACGCGCTCCGGTGGCTCTGGCGCGACGTCGCACCCGGCCGCGCGGCGAGCGCGTCGTCCGCGGGCGATGACGATGCCGCGGGCGAACCGCATTGGGAGACCCTCGGCAGCCGGGTGCTCGTCGACGGACGGATGCGGCTGGTCGACCGCGAGGCGCGGCTCGGCGACGGCAGCATCATCCGCTACGCGGTGGACGAGACCGTGCCGTTCGCGGCGGCCGTGCTCGTGGTCGACGGCGATCGGGTGCTGCTGACGCGGCAGTACCGCTACCCGCTCGACCGATGGATCCACGATCTGCCGGCCGGCGGTCCGCGTCCCGGCGAGACTCCGGAGCAGACCGCCCGTCGCGAGCTCGAGGAGGAACTCGGGCTCGTCGCCGGCGAGCTGGTGCCGCTGTGCACGTTCGCTCCCAACCCGGGTCGGACGGCGTGGCCGGTGCACGTGTTCGCCTGCACCGACTCGGAGGCGACCGGCGCAGTCGACCGGAGCGACCCGTCGGAGCAGGTGCGGCTCGCGTCGATGACGGTCGACGAGCTGGATGCGCTCATCACCGCCGGTGACATCGTCGATGCGACGCTGCTCATCGCCCGCGCCGCGGCGGCGCGTGCCGGCATCCTGCCGCCGGTCGGGCCGAGCGCCGGATCGGCGCCGGGCGCCTGAGGGACCGCAACCCCCGCCCTAGGCTTCCGGCATGGCGCAGATCGTGATCTGGGGGCACCGCGAGCCGCTCGCCCGTCGGCGGGATCGGCTGTCGTCCGCGGTGCACGGCGCCGTCATGGCGGCGCTCGACTACCCGGCCGACAAGCTGTTCCAGCGGTTCGTCGGGCTCGACGATGAGGACTTCCGGCATCCGGCCGACCGCGGCGACGACTACACGATCATCGAGATCTCGCTGTTCGAGGGCCGGAGCGGGGCCGCGCTGCGGGCGCTGATCCGCGAGCTGTTCGCCCGTGCGGAGGCGGAGGCGGGCATCCCGCCGCACAGCCTCGAGATCACGATCACCGAGACGCCGCGCCGCAACTGGGGCATCCGGGGCCGGAACGCCGCCGATCTGGAGCTCGGCTACCGCGTCGACGTGTGACGGGTCCACGCGCCCGGGCGGAGAACGCCGGAGGCGCGACCGCGGTCTCGCGGGCGCCTCCGGCAGGGCCTCGAGACGGGATCAGGGGACGTCTCGAGGCGGACGACGACCAGTCTGCCTCAGTGCTAGCCCTGAGGGGAGCACCAGTGCGCGGGTCGACCGGGACGTCCACCGCCCTCCGAGGGGACGGCTCCCGGACCGCGCGACGGCGACGCGCGGCGCTAGCCGCCGAGCAGCAGCAGTCCGCCGATGGCCGCCTGGAACCAGCTGCCGATGAGCACGACCATGATGGCCGCCGCGGTCGATGCGATCGCCCACGGGATCGGCGCACCGGCATCGCGGTCGTGTCCCGCGCAGGCGCGCGCTCGGACGACGAGGTAGAGGATCGGCGAAACCAGCGCGAGCGCGGCGGTCGGCAGTCCGGCGAATCCGCGGTCCTCGAGCACGCCGCGGTCGCGGCGCGCGACGACCCAGGCCGCGACGGCGGTGACGACGGCCGCGGCGACGACGAGCTGGAGACTCCAGCCGCCGACGAACATCACGCCGAGCATCCCGACGCCGGGCGGCACCAGGGGCAGCAGCTCCAGCGTCACCGCCTGCCGGGTCTCGGCGCGCGGCCGCATCACGATCTGCTGACGTCGCGGGAACACGCGGACCGTCTCCTCGACGGCCGGCGGGCGCGGCGCATCGTCGGGATGCGGTCCCGCCTGCCAGCCCATGCCTCGACGGTAGGACGCCGGCCCGTCCCGGTCGCGCCCCAGTGGGAGGGGCGGAGCGGCCGGGCCGGAGTCAGGCCGGCGTGACGCGCGGACGGGCGAGCCGCCGCGCGACGAGCACCCCGATGCCGCCGAGCACCGCACCGAGCACCGCACCGGTGGAGTTCGAGATCCAGTCGGCGGTGTCGCAGGCGCGGCCGAGCACCGGCGCGACGGCCTGGACCCCCTCGATCGCCGCCGAGAGCGCGGCGCCGGCCAGCGGCCAGACCCAAGGCCGGCCCCATCGCGCGGTCGCGAGGAGCGCGGGCACCGCGAACAGCAGCGCGTTCGCGAGCGGCTCGGATGCGAGCAGCGACGGAGGGTCGGACACCGTGCAGCCGCCGAGGGTGCTGCCGCGGCTCGGCGACAGGGTCAGCACCAGCACGCCGACGAGCGCGATGCCGAGCAGCGCGGCGGCGGCGCGCGGACGGCGCGAGAGCACGCCGGCGAGCAGCGGACCGGCGACCAGCACCACGATCAGGCCGACGGATCCGAGCCATCGGTTCTCGGCGATGAGTGTGGAGACCATCCGGTCATCCTCGGTGAAGGGAATGGCCGCGCGCGTCCGCCGGGAGGCTGACTCGGGGCCGACCCGAAGCCGACTCCGGGCCGACTCCACCGGCGCCGGCGGCCGGCGCGGGATCCGTGCGCCCGCGTTCACCTGCGACGGCTACGCTCGCGCCCATGGCAACCGAGTTCGACCCCGACGCGGTCGTCGCGCAGGTCACGGAATCGCTGACGAAGCGCTTCCCCGACGCATCCGCCGACGACATCACCGCCCTGGTGCGCGCCGAGGTGGACACCCTCTCGAGGCGCCCCGTGCACGACTACGTCGCCGTGCTCGCGGAGCGCGAGGTCAAGAAGAGGCTCAAGCACCGGAGCTGACCGGCGCGACGTCGTGCGCGCTCAGCCGGCGGCGGCGATCGCCGAGCGCAGCCCTGCCGCCCATGCGTCGGGGCGCTCCCAGGCCGCGAAGTGCCCGCCCGCGTCGTGATCGGTCCAGCCGCGGAGGTCGAAGAACCGCTCCGCGTACGTCCGCGGGGCGCCGACGAGGTCGCCGGGGAACTGGTCGACCACGGTCGGCACCTCGATCCGCCCGGGCACCGGATCCGCCCACTCGACGTAGCTCGTGAACCACGAGGACGCGGTGCCGGTGACCCACACCAGCGTCGCCCAGGTGAGGATGTCGTCGCGCGGGAACACGGTCTCGACGTCGCCGTCGTGGTCGCTCCAGCCGTGCAGCTTCTCCAGCAGCCATGACAGCAGGCCGACCGGGCTGTCGGCGAGGGCGGCGGCGAGGGTCGCCGGCTTCGTCGACTGCTCGTGCTGATACCCGCCCTCGGCGTCGCGCCAGGCCTCGCCGCGCGCGAGGTAGTCGCGCTCGTCGTCGCTGAAGGCCGCCGGATCGAGCGTGAACAGGTGCGAGAACGGCACGTCGGTGAGGTGGAGCGCGGCGACGAGTCCCGGATGCCGGTGCGCGAGCCGCTCGGCCACCCCGCTGCCGACGTCGCCGGCGGAGACGATCACCCGGCCGCGTCCGAGCTCGACGAGCAGGCCGGCCACGGCATCCGCCATCGCATCCGTCGACATGCCGTCGCGCGCGAGCGGCCCGGAGTAGGCGAAGCCGGGCAGCGACGGGATGACCACGTCGAGATCGCCGAGCAGGGGCAGCGCACGGTCGAAGCGGAGGAACGAGTCCGGCCAGCCGTGCAGCAGCACCACGGTCGGCGCGCCGTCGCGGCGGTGGTGGACGGCCCGGATGACCCGGTCGCCGACCTCGGCACTCACCCACGGCCGGGCGAGGATCTCGGCCTCGCGCGCGCGCCAGTCGAAGTCGATCCAGTCGTGCACCAGCTCGGCGAGCAGCACGGGGTCGGTGCCGCGTGCCCAGGGATCGCCGCCCGTCGCGGGCCCGGCGATGGGCACGGTGCGGGTGCGCCGGAGCCGGTCGCGGAGGTCGTCGAGCACGGCATCGGGAACGGGCTGGAGCGGAGCGAGGTCGTCCATGCGTCCACGCTCCCCCGCACCCCCGACATCCGCCGTCGATCGCGCTCGCTAGCCTGCACGGATGACCGACGATGCGACGCAGCCCTCCGCAGAGGCGCTCTCCCGCCTCGGGGTCCGCGTGCTCGCACCCCTCGGCGGCCGGGTGAACCGGCACTGGCGCGCAGCTCCGCGGCGCTCCGACGGCGCGACCGGCGAGCGCGACACGGCCGCCGGCGACCTCGTCCTCCGACGCTGGGGGTACGGCGAGGACGACGTGCGCTACGAGACGGCCGTGCTCGCCGCACTCGCGGACGCCGGCTGGCCCGTGCCGATCGTGCTCGGCGAGCCGGTGCACGCGGACGGCGCGTGGTGGAGCGTCTCGCCGATGCTGCCCGGCGCCGCGGCCGAGTCGGAGACCCCGGGCGAGGAGGCGGCCCGCGGCGCGCTGCTCGCCGAGCTCCACGCCGCCACCGCCGCGCTCGACGGGATCGGTCGGCGACCCGGCTGGCGCACCGCCGCCGAGGTGCTGGCCGATCCGGACCTCGAGCCGCAGTTCCGCGCCGCGGAGGCGCGGCTGCCCGCCGAGATGCGGATCGTGCGCCGGCACCACGACCTCGCCCGCGGCGCGTTCGACGCCGGCGCGTTCGCGGCGCTGCCGACCGTCGTGATCCACGGCGACTGGGCGGTGCACAACCTGCTGCGGGTCGGCGGCCGGATGTCGGGTGTCATCGACTTCGAGCTCGCGCGCCGCGACGTGCGGATCTCCGACTTCTGCCTCGGCTGGCGCGGCCGCCACGACGACCTGGTGCGCGGGTACGACGCCGTCGCGCCGCTCTCGGATGCGGAGCGCCGCCTGCTCGCACCGGTCTGGTGGGCGTTCCTCGTCGAGTCGGCCGGGCAGCTGGTCGCGCGCGGCGAGTGGGACGACGGCTGGATCGCGGCGAAGCTCGAGCGCCGCAGTCCGCTGCTCGAGGAGTGGACCCGCTGACGGTCCGCTCCGAGCCGTGTCAACACTGTTGACACCCGCGCGGCGCCTGCTCCACACTCGCGGTACGAGCGCACCGCAGCGCCGGAAGGGACCCGATCATGGCCGAGAAGCAGCTGTCCGCGAAGTCCTCCATCGGGGAGTGGCTCAAGCATCCGGTGGGCGGTCCGCTCATCCGCGACATGCTCGCGCAGGCCGGGATGGACGAGAAGGTGCTCGCGCCCGTCCGGCTCTTCAGCCTCCAGCGGCTGCAGTCGATGAGCGGCGGGCAGATGAGCCAGGAGATCGTCGACGACCTCGTCGCCCGCGCGAGCAGCGGCGCGGCCCCTGAGGGATCGACGGACCCCACCGCTGCGCCCGCCGCCGCGACTGACACCACGACCGACACCGACACCGCCGCCGACTCCGACTCCGACGACGCCGCGGCCGCCGAGGGCTGGGCCGAGCGGATCACGCCCGGTCGCTTCGCCGGCCGCACCGTCATCGTCACCGGCGCCGGCTCCGGCATCGGCCGGGCGACCGCCTCCCGCATCGCCCGGGAGGGCGGCCGGGTCGTCGGCGTCGACGTGTCCGCCGAGCGGCTGGAGGCCTTCGCCGCCGAGCACGCGGAGGCCGACGTCGTCACCCTCGTCGCCGACATCACGAGCGCGGACGACGTGGCGCGAATCGTCGCGGCCGCGGGCGGCCGGATCGATGGCCTCGCGAACGTCGCGGGGATCATGGACGACATGACCCCGCTGCACGAGGTCGCCGACGCCGTCTGGCGGCGGGTGTTCTCGGTGAACGTCGACGGCATGTTCCTCCTGACGCGCGCGGCCCTGCCGGCGATGCTCGCCGCCGGGTCCGGCTCGGTCGTCAACGTGGCATCGGAGGCGGGACTGCGCGGCTCGGCGGCCGGCGCGGCCTACACCGCGTCGAAGCACGCGGTCGTCGGCCTCACGAAGAGCTCGGCGTTCATGTACGCCGAGTCCGGCGTACGCTTCAACGCCGTCGCGCCCGGCCCGGTGGCGACGAGCATCTCGGCGACGTTCGCCTCGGAGCTCGGCCAGGCGCGGGTCGGCGGCGCCATGGCGATCCTGCCGGCGATCGCGGAGGCATCGCAGCTGGCGGCCTCGATCACCTGGCTGCTCAGCGACGACGCGACGAACGTGACCGGCGTCATCCTGCCGTCGGACGGCGGCTGGTCGGCGACCTGACGGTCACGCCTCCGGCGTACCCTGCCGACGTCACGCCTCCGGCGTACCCTGCCGACGTCACGCCTCCGGCGTACCCTGCCGACGTCACGCCTCCGGCGTGATCAGCCCCTGGAGCACCGCGCCGTAGCGGCGCGCGAGCTCGTCAGCGCCCGCCTCGGCGAGCGCGGCATCCTCGACGATCCAGAGCGAGTACAGCAGCCCGCCGACGACGGCCGCGGCGAGCCGCGCACGAAGCTCCGCGTCGGCGCCCTCGAGCCGCGCCCGCAGGGGCTCGACGAAGAACCGGTCGTGCACCTCGCGGAGGCGCAGGCTCACGCCGCCGGCGTCGCTCGCGCGCAGCAGCGCGAGGAAGATGCCGCGCACGTGCTGGTCCGAGTCGAGCAGGGTGCGCAGGAACCGCTCCCCCAGCCCGTCGAGCGGGCCCTCGAGGGCGAGGTCGAGCGGCAGCGCCTCGTCGACCGTGCCGAGGAAGAGCGCCTCCTTCGACCCGAAGTGGCGGATGACGAGGGCCGCGTCGATGCCGGCCTCGCCCGCGATGTCGCGCACCGAGGCGCCCGCGTACCCGCGCTCGGCGAACAGCCGCGCCGCTGCCTCGCTGATCGCCTGGCGGGTGTCGGCTGCGCTCACCGGGTCAGGCTAGCGAGTCGGCGAGGATGGGGTGTCGACCCCGCCGACCGGCGATCCGACCCCGCCGTCCGTTCTCGCACGAGAGGCCCACCCGTGATCGTCCACACCGTCTGCTTCACGCTCGCCCACACGCCCGGCTCGCCGGAGGAGGCCGACTTCCTCGGCACCGCCCGCCGCACGCTGCCCGGCATCCCCGGTGTCGAGGACTTCACGGTCTCGCGCCAGATCGGCACGCAGAGCGACCTGCGCTTCCAGTTCTCGATGCGCTTCGCCGACCAGGAC
This sequence comes from Schumannella sp. GW821-FHT10F01, assembly GCF_058809295.1. NCBI lineage: Bacteria > Bacillati > Actinomycetota > Actinomycetes > Micrococcales > Microbacteriaceae > Schumannella > Schumannella sp. GW821-FHT10F01. The sequence goes on along the minus strand of NZ_JBXASM010000001.1, from coordinate 101,274 downwards.
GTCTACGACGCCTACAACGTGCATCCCGATCACGTGGGCTTCGTCGAGGGCCGCTGGAAGCCGGAGGTCGCGGCGTTCACCGAGTTCGACTTCGTGCCGCTGGAGGGCTGAGCGCTCCTCGACGCGCTCGCGGTGGTCGCGACCGACCGCGCGCTATCGCGCCGGGTCCTCCGCGTCGCGGATCGAGTCCGCGCCCTCCGGTGCCACAGCCCGCGCCGCCTCCTCGGTCGCACCCCAGCTCGCCAGCAGCTGCAGCCGCTCGCGGGTCGGCTCATCGGCCGGGTGGTAGATGAACACGTGGAAGGTCGGCTCGTCGGGCAGCGTCAGCGCCTCGAAGCGCAGGTCGAGGTCGCCGACGACGCCGTGGTGGAGTCGCTTGCTCCCCGTGCGGTGGTACTTCACGTCGTGCGCGGCCCAGCGGGTCGCGAACTCAGGGCTCTGCGTCGCCAGCTCGCCGACGAGGTTCGAGAGCCGCCGGTCGGTCGGGTTGGCGCCGACGTAGCCGCGCAGCACGGCGACGATGTCGTCGGCGCTCTTCTGCCAGTCGCGGTAGAAGCCGCGGGCAGCCGGATCGAGGAAGGTGAAGCGGGCGTTGTTGCCGCGGGCCACCGGGCTGGCGAGCACCTGGGCGTAGAGCGCCCGGGCGAGGGCGTTGGTGCCGAGGATCTCGAAGCGGTGGTTGCGCACCCACGCCGGCACGCCCTGCATCGAGTCGAGCACCGTCTGCAGGCCGGGGCTCACCGTGGTGCCGGCGGGGCGGGCGGCGCGGCGCGAGCCGCCGTGCGCGGCGCGCGCGAGATCGAGCAGGTGGGCGGTCTCGGCGTCGTCGAGCTGGAGCGCGCCGGCGAGCGCGTCGAGCACCTCGTCCGAGACGCCGGACAGGTTGCCGCGCTCGATGCGCACGTACCAGTCGACCGAGATGGAGGCGAGCACCGCCACCTCCTCGCGGCGGAGACCCGGCACGCGGCGGGTGCCGCCGCTGCCGAGGCCGGCCTGCTCCGGGGTGATGCGGGCCCGGCGCGAGCGGAGGAACTCCGAGATCTCGAGCCGCAGGTCCATGCCCTCACGGTACGCGCCGCACCCGAGCCGAGGGAGGGAGAGCCGGTACCCCGGACAGCCGCCCACTGCCGCGCCCGCGAGGAGCAGGATCGGATGGTGCACATGGACACCCTCACCCTCAACAACGGCGTCACGCTGCCCGCTCTCGGGCTCGGCGTCTTCCAGAGCGCTCCCGAGGAGACGGCCTCCGCCGTCGAGTCGGCGCTGCGGCTCGGCTACCGCCACATCGACACCGCCGCCGCGTACGGCAACGAGCGCGAGGTCGGCGAGGGGCTCCGCGCCTCCGGCGTCGACCGCGACGACGTGTTCCTCGAGACGAAGGTCTGGGTCAGCGACTACGGCCGCGACGAGACCCTGCACGCGTTCGACAAGGCGGTTGCGAAGCTCGGCGTCGACCGGCTCGACCTGCTGATCCTGCACCAGCCCGCCCCGACGCGATGGGAGCAGACGGTCGCGGCCTACCTCGCCCTGCAGGAGCTGCTCGCCGACGGCCGCGTGCGGGCGATCGGCGTCAGCAACTTCATGCCCCACCACCTCGCCGACCTGCTGGCCGCGAGCGATGTGATCCCGACCGTCAACCAGATCGAGCTGCACCCCTACTTCTCGCAGCCGGACGTGCAGCGCGCGGACGCAGAGCACGGCATCCTCACCCAGGCCTGGTCGCCGATCGGCGGCATCACCTTCTATCCCGGGCCGTGGGGCGACGACCGCCGCAGCGTGATGGACGACCCGGCGATCGCGGGTATCGCGGCCGCACACGGCAAGTCGCCGGCGCAGGTGATGCTGCGCTGGGGCATCCAGCACGGCCGCTCCGTCATCCCGAAGTCGACGAACCCGGAGCGGATCGCGCAGAACCTCGACGTGTTCGACTTCGAGCTCGACGCCGAGGAGCTCGCCGCGATCGACGGGCTCGACCGGGGTGTCCGCAACGGGCCCGATCCCGACGGCACGACCATGCTCGAGCGCTTCGACCGCGTCATCCCGGAGGCCTGAGCAGGATGGACAACAGCGACAGGAGCTCCATGGAGTACACCAACCTCGGCTCGACCGGCCTCACCGTCAGCCGCCTCACCCTCGGCTGCATGTCGTTCGGCGACACGTCCACCGGCTGGAACGGCTGGTCGCTCGGCTACGACGACGCGCTGCCGATCCTCCGTGAGGCCGTCGAGCACGGCATCACGTTCTGGGACACGGCGAACATCTACAGCCTCGGCACGAGCGAGGAGATCGTCGGCCGGGCGATGCGCGAGCTCACCCGCCGCGAGGACGTCGTGCTCGCGACGAAGCTGAACTTCCGGATGCACGACGGTCCCGGCGGCGCCGGCCTGTCGCGCCGCGCCGTCATGGAGCAGGTCGACGCGTCGCTGCGGCGGCTCGGCACCGACTTCATCGACCTGTATCAGATCCACCGCTTCGACCCGGCGACGCCGGTGGAGGAGACGATGGAGGCGCTGCACGACGTCGTCAAGGCCGGCAAGGTGCGCTACCTCGGCGCCTCGTCGATGTGGGCGTGGCAGTTCGCGAAGCTCCAGTCGGCCGCCCGCGAGCACGGCTGGACGCCGTTCGTCTCCATGCAGAACCAGTACTCGCTGATGATGCGCGAGGACGAGCGCGAGATGTTCCCGCTGCTCGCCGACCAGGGCGTCGGCAGCATCCCGTGGGCACCGCTCGCGAAGGGCCGGCTGGCTCGGCCGTGGGCGCCCGGGTCGACGACCCGCAGCGGCGACGACCCGACGGCGGCGCGGCAGTTCAGCGACGACGACGAGCCGATCGCCCGCGACGTGGAGGCGGTGGCGCGCGAGCGCGGCGTGCCGATGGCCCAGGTCGCCCTCACCTGGGTGCTGCGCAACCCGGTCGTCGACGCCCCGATCGTCGGCGCGACGAAGCCGGGCTACCTGGCGGATGCCGTCGGGGCGCTCGACCTGGAGCTGACGGACGACGAGGTCGCCCGCCTCGAGTCGCACTACACGCCGCGGCTCCCCACCGGGTTCTGATCCGCGTCCGGGGCGGCGGCGGAGGTCGTCGCCCCGGACGGCGCGAGCGCGGCATCCGCCGCACCCGCCGGGGCCCGGAACACCCACAGCCGGTACAGCGCGAAGCGCACGGCGGTGCCGAGCCCCAGCCCGATCACGTTGGCCGAGACGTTGTCTGCCGCCGCCGACGTGAGGCGCAGTCCGTAGTGGCTGACGGCGAGGCAGACCAGCGCGATCACGCTCCCGATGAGGCTCGCCGCGGCGAACTCCGCCGCCTCGCGCAGCACCGCACGGCCGCCGCCGGTGCGCCGCTCGCGGCGGAACGTGATCGAGCGGTTGCCGATCCAGTTCACGAGGATCGCGAGCGACACCGAGATCGTCTTCGCCCAGAGCGCCCCGGCGACCACGTGCTCCGGCGAGAGGACGGTGGCGCGGAGGGCGTTGAAGACGCCGACGTCGACGAGGAACCCGACGCCGCCGACCGCGAGGAACGAGCCGCCCTGGCGCACGAGCGCGCGGAGGCGGTCCGGCACGACCAGGACGGCGGCGGTCTGCAGCGGCACGGTGCCGTGCGACTCAGACATGCGCGGGCATCCGTCCGCTCGCGGCGCGACGTGCCCGCACCCTGATCAGGCGGGTGGGCAGGCCCGCGAGCCCCCAGCGCGTCACCCGCAGCATCGCCTCCACGACGATGCGCGAGCTCATCTTGCTGCGGCCGAGCGTGCGGTCGGCGAACGTGATCGGCACCTCCGCGACGTCGAGGCCGGCGAGCACGGCGGTCCAGAGCATCTCGATCTGGAAGGCGTAGCCCTCGCTGACGATGGCCTCGGGGCCGATCGCCCGGATGGCGTCCGCCGTGTAGGCGCGGAAGCCGCTCGTCGCGTCGCGCTGCCGGATGCCGAGGGCGAGCCGGGCGTACAGCGAGCCGGCGCGGGAGATCAGCAGGCGCGAGAGCGGCCAGCCCTCGACCGCGCCGCCGTGCACCCAGCGGGAGCCGATCGCGACGTCGGCGCCGCGGCTGCCGTCGCCGGCCTCGACCGGTGCCTCGAGCGCGGCGAGGAGCGCCGGCAGCTGCTCCGGCCGGTGGGAGCCGTCGGCATCCATCTCCACGAGCACGTCGAAGCCGTGCCGCGAGCCCCACGAGAACGCGGCGCAGTACGCCGCGCCGAGGCCCTGCTTGGCCGTGCGGTGCATCACGTGGACGTGCGCGTCGGCGAGCGCGAGGCCGTCGGCGATCGCGCCCGTGCCGTCCGGCGAGTCGTCGTCGGCGATGAGCAGGTGGGCGTCCGGCACCGCGGCGCGGGTGCGGGCGACGATCGCGGCGATGTTCTCCGCCTCGTCGTAGGTGGGGATGCAGACGAGCACGGTCATGATGTCTCCTTCACGAGGCGGTGCACCACGGTGCGGTGCAGCGGGTACGAGGCGGTCTCGACGTAGCCGAGGCGACGCAGCTCGGCGAGATCGGGCGATCCGCTGCCGTGCACCTCCAGCGCCCAGACCACGGGATGCGCGGCCAGCTCCGGCGCGAGCGCCGAGACCGGCTTCGCCGTGTCCCAGATGCCCGCCCGGTCGAAGGCCGGGGTCGAGAGGCCGACGTCGTCGAGGCCGGCGACGTCGGCGGCGTAGAGGTGCGTGATCACGCGCGGCCGCTGCGACGGCTTCACGGTCTGGTCGAAGACCACCGCATCGCCCGCGGCCGCGTGCGCGTGCAGCACCTCGGCGGCCTGGCGGAGGTCGGCACCGCCCTTGCCGTACGGTCCGCGCTGGGCGAGGTACGACGGCGCGGCGCCGGCGGCGAGCGCCACGGCGAGCACGGCCGACACCGCGGCCGCGAGCCGCCGTCGCGAGGCGAGCGTCCGGGCGATCGCGACCAGCCCGATCCCGATCCCGAGCGCGACGCCCGGCATCGAGAACGCGAGGTAGCGCTGGTTGTAGATCGGCGTGACCCAGGCGCTGACCGCGAGCAGCACGATCGTCGGCGCCGCCAGCCAGACGGCGACCGCGAGGGCGCGGCGACGGCGGTCGCGGCGCATCCGCACCCCGGCGACGACGGCGACCGCGATGAGCGCCCAGGCGAGCACCGCGAGCGGCCAGGTGCCGAACCACTGGGTGACGAGCACGTTGTACGGCGTCGCGTAGCCCCGGGCCGCGAGGAACGCGACCTGGTGGCGCTGCGCGAAGGTCACCACCGCGATCGGCATCATCGCCGCGGCGGCGATCGCGGTATAGCCCGCCCAGCGGGTCCAGGTGCGCCGGGGCGCCCGGAGCGCCCACAGCACCGCGACGTGCACGACGACGATGAGCGCGAGGAACACCCAGAGCCAGACCGCGGCGACCGCCCCGGCGGCGTAGGCGATCCACATCCAGCGGGGCGCGCGCCGACGGCGCACCAGCTCGACCAGCAGCAGCGTGAGCCAGGTGACCGCCGCGACGCCCAGCTCGTAGGAGCGGGCCTCGATGCCGAGGCGCGTGAACTCCGGCAGCACCGCGAGCACCGCGCCCGCGGCGACACCCGTCGCGAGGCCGAACAGGGTGCGGCCGAGGAGCACGACGCCGGCGACCGCGAGGCCGGCAGCGACCGCGCTGGGCAGCCGGGTGGCGAGCTCCGAGTCGCCGACGAGCCGGATCCAGCCGTGCAGCAGCAGGTAGTAGACGCCGTGGACGGCGTCGATGCGCGAGAGCTCGGTGGCGAGGCTGGGGAGGCTGCGCTGCGCCGACATGACGCTCGCCGCCTCGTCGCCCCAGTACGACGGGGTGCCCGCCCCGATGCCGACGAGCACGCCGGCGGCGGCGCCGAGCAGCGGCGCCGCGAGCCGCTCCGCCCGCCGGCGCAGGATCGACGGGTCGAACCGCGCCGCGAGCGCCGCCGTCGTCGTCGGTGCTGTCGTCATCGGTGCTGTCGTGACCATGGGATCCCCTTCCGTCGAGCCGATCGTCGGACGGGCGGTCGGGACGGAGGCGGGGAGAACGGCCGTCGTGCCTGAGAGGCCGCAAAGGATGGGCCGGACCTGTCCGGGTGCTCAGGTCCGGAGGGCTCCGGCACCGGCTCATGCCCAGCGGGCGTGGGGAGGGTGATGCAGCTGCGCACACGGCGGTACGACGCCCGGCCCGCGATCTAGGATCGGGCGCAGCGTGGAGGGAGGCTCACGGGTGCGGATCCTGGTGATCGACGACGAGCCGGAGATGGCGGCCGCCCTCGAGCGGGGGCTCGCCGACGACGGGCACGACGTGACGGCGGTCGGCGACGGCATCGCCGCGCTGGAGGCGTTCCGCGCCGCGGCCGGCGACCCGGCGGAGGCATCCGCCCAGCGCACCGGCGACGACGGCGCCGCCCCGGTCGGCGGGTTCCACGCCGCGGTCGTCGACGTGATGCTGCCCGGCATGTCGGGCTTTGAGCTCACGCGGCGCCTCAAGGAGCTGCAGCCGGCGCTCATGGTGATCCTGCTGACGGCCCGCGACGCGGTCGACGACCGGGTGCGCGGGCTCGACGCCGGCGCGGACGACTACCTGACCAAGCCGTTCCACTTCGCCGAGCTCACCGCCCGCATCCGCGCCATCCAGCGCCGCGATGCGCTCGCAGCGCCGCAGTCGATCGAGGTGGGGCCGATCGTGCTCGACCTCACCCGCAACCGCGCGCGGCTCGGCCGCCGCGAGCTCGCGCTGAGCCGCACCGAGTTCGACGTGCTGCGGGTGTTCGCCGCGAACGCGGGCACGCCGGTGACCCGGCAGCAGCTGCTCGACGAGGTCTGGGACACCGGCCGCCACATCGACGGCAACGTCGTCGATCAGTACCTCTCCTACGTGCGCCGCAAGCTGGCCGAGTACGAGACGGGGCTGCGCATCACCACCCGCCGCGGGGTGGGCTTCACCCTCGTCGTCGACGGATGATGCCCCGCCCCGGCATCCGGGTCCGGCTGGTCGGCGGCGGGGTGCTCATCGCCGTGCTCATCTCGATCGCGGCGGGGCTCGTCATCCAGAGCCAGATCGAGCGGATCGTCCGCGACGGCACGATCGCGGTGCTCCGCAGCGACGCGTCGACCTACGTCGCGGCGATCCGGAGCGAGCCGGGCGAGTCGTTCGACACCCCCGGCTCCGGACAGCTCGTGGCGGTGGTCGATCCGAAGTCCGACATCGTGCTGTCGTCTCTGCCGACGGTGCTGGTGCACGAGATGCCGGCGATCCTCCGCGACGACGAGACCCGCGACTTCACCGCGCAGGACGGCACGCACTACATCGTGCGGGCGATGCACGTGACGTCCGCGGACGGCACCTGGCGCGTGGTCACGGCTCGCACTGCCGAGTCGGAGCAGACCGTGCTCACCCAGATGCGCACCCTGCTCGTGGTCGGACTCGTCGTGGTCGTGCTCGCGGTGGCGGTGACCGCCTGGCTGCTGACGTCGGCGTCGCTCACGCCGGTGCGGCGGATGCGGCGCACGGCCGAGCGGCTCAGCTCGACGCCGTCGAACGAGCTGCTGCCCGTCGGCCCCGCCCGCGACGACATCGCCGGACTGGCCGAGACGCTCAACGGCCTCATCGAGCAGCTGCGCGACTCCGCGGATCGCGAGCGCCAGCTCGTGTCGGATGCCAGCCACGAGCTGCGCACCCCGCTCGCGATCCTCCGCGCCCAGCTCGACGTGGCGCTGCGCGATCCGGTCTCCCTCGAGGCGCTGGTCGGCGACCTCCGCGGGGTGGACCGGAGCGCGGACCGGCTCGCCCGGCTGCTCGACTCGCTGCTGGAGCTGTCGCGCATCGAGTCGGGCGACCGCACGGCCGGGGCGTCGGGCGCGGCGCTCGCCGACGAGGTGGCGGATGCCGTCGAGCGCGGCGAGGTGCGCCTCCCCGCCGGCGCGGCGATCGAGCTCCGCACCGACGTGGACGTGACGGACGCGGGGGCGCGGGCGGCGTTCGCGATCGCGCCGGACGAGCTCGGCCGCATCCTCGACAACCTCGTCGGCAACGCGCTGCGGGCGATCGGCGACGGGCCCGGCACCGTGCTCGTCGGCTGCGCGGTCGACGGCGATGAGCTCGTGCTCACCGTGGCGGACGACGGCGGCGGCATGGCGGAGGACTTCGCGCCGCACGCGCTCGACCGGTTCCGCCGCGACGATCCGGCGCGCGCCGCGGACGGCGGCGCGGGACTCGGACTCGCGATCGTGGCGGCCCTCGCGCGACGCCCCGGCGGCGACGTGCAGCTGCTCAACCGGCCGGGCGACGGCCTCACCGTGCGGGTGCGGATCCCGGCGGAGCTGCACCCCGGCGGCTGAGGCGCGCGGCGAGCACGGCCCAGACCAGCACCGCGACGGCGGCGCCGAGCAGCATCCCGCCGAGCGTGTCGGTGATCCAGTGCGCGCCGAGGTAGGTGCGGCTCAGCGCCATCGCCAGCGTGTAGATCGCGCCGATCGTCCACACCCACCAGCGCCAGAGGATGATGCCGAGCACCGCCGCCATGGTCGCCGCGTTCGCCGTGTGGCCGGACGGGAATGAGCCGCGATCGGCGACCACGAGGATGTCGGCCGGCCGCGCGCGGTCGAACAGCGCCTTGAGCAGCTGCACCAGCCCGGCGCTCAGCGCCGTCGCGACCACCCAGAAGACGGCGGCCCACCAGCGCCGGCGCAGCAGCAGCACGGCGAGCACGATCAGCGGCACGACGAGGGTCGCCACGATGCCGCCGCCGAGCCAGTCGAACACGAGCGCCGGGCCCTCCCAGGCCGGACTGCGGTGCTCGATGATCTCCTCCATCCACTCGGCGTCGACGTGGTCGGTGGTCCGGCCGCGCACGGCCACGAGCAAGCCGAGCCCCACCACCGCCGCGAGCAGCGCGACGCCGCCGATGACGGCGAGCGTGCGCGGGCTGCGCGGGCGGGGCACGGGAGACGACGGCGGCGGCTCGGGGAGCCCGTCGGGAGCGGTCATCGTGCCACCGTAGCCGCGGGGCGCCGGTGCACCGGCTGAGAAGGTCAGCAGGCTCCCCCAGCCCGTTCCCAGCGTCGCGCGATGCGCCGCATAGGGTGCGCGCCTAGCGTCCGCGGAACAGCACGCGGCCCTCCGCCGCGAACCCGAGAGGACTCCCGTGGCCGAGAAGCAGACCCCGTCACCCGTCGATCCCGCCGACGAGCCGACGCCCGCCGCGGCCGAGGCCGAGGCCGAGGCCGAGGCCGAGGCCGCCGAGCCTCAGGCCGTCGCGTCCGAGCCGGCGCCGGCGACCGCGCCCACCGCCTCCTTCGCCCCCGCCCCCGCCGCCGCGCCGACCGCCGTCGCGCCCGTGGCCGTCGCGCCCGTCGCGGCCTCCGGCGGGTCCGGATTCGGCCGGTTCCTCCGGCGCCGCTGGGTGCCGATCGTCGTCGTGGCCGCGGCGCTCGTCGTCGGGCTGGCCGCGGGCGGGCTCATCGGCGCGGCGATCGCGGGCCACGATCACGGACCGCGCTTCGCCGAGTCGGGCTTCGACGGCGGTCCCGGCGGCGACCGCGGCGGCCCGGGCGGCGGGTCGGGAGGCGACCGCGGACCCGGCTCCGACCGGCCCGACGGCGGCCGCGACAGCGCCCCTGGCGGCGACTCGCACCGGGGCGGCGGCGCCGACGGCTCACGCGACGGCGGCCCGAAGGACGACGGGTCGACTGACTCGAACGGGTCGGACGGGTCGGACGGATCGGACGACTCGAGCGGGAGCTGACGGCTCCCGGCTCTCCGCTTCGCGCACCGGATATCGCATACTGGGTGCCACGCGGTCGCGGTCCTCGCGACGGCGCGTGCTCCGAGGGCGAGGTGGGCGATGCCGTTCCGCAGCAAGGCGACGCTCGAGTCCTGGCTCGACGAGTTCCGCGCGCTCGGCTACGCCATCGACGGGTCGCTCCGCGTGGTCGAGCAGGATGGCGACGAGGGTCAGAACACCGGGTTGATCACGGTGCTGCTCGCGAACGCGTCGACGAGCGTCTTCATCCAGCCGATCGTGCAGGGCAGTCCGCGCTGGGTGGTGACGTTCGAATCGCGTGAGGACGCGATCGAGCTCGATCCGGCCGGTGTCGCCGGGCTCGCGGCGGAGCTCGCGGTCGTCTCGGCGCTGTGCGCCTTCCTGCAGGCGAAGGCCTCGAGCTTCAGCGCGCCAGGCTAGTCCGCCGAGCGGCGGAGCCCAGACCGGCTCAGCGTCCCGCGACCGACCTGGTCAGCGCGGAGATGAGCTCGGCGGCGGCCGAGCTGTCGCCGCCGGCTCGGGCATCGACCGCCCCGGTGAACGCCGTGTCGAACTCGGTCAGCGCAGACCACGGCTCCCGCTCGAGATCGACGGTCGCCGTGAGGCGGATCACGCGGCGATCCGCCAGATCGGCGTCGCGCCGCATCGCTCCGCGCTGCACGAGCCGGTCGATCAGGGTGGTCGTGCCCGCCGACGTCAGGCCGAGGTAGTCGCCGACGTCGCGGGCGCGGGCACCGGGGTTGTCGACGACGAAGAGGAGCGCCCGCGCATCCAGTTCGCCGATACCCAGGGACTTGCGCGCCGCGAGCAGTGCCGCGCCACGGGCCTCGACGTACTCGCGGAGCGCTCGGGGGAGGGAGACGGCCTCTCCACCCGATCCGGTCATGGCCTCATGCTCTCCCGTCGGCGGGCGATGCGGTCAGGATGACAGCCCGCTCCAAGGCGACGGCGACGACGGGGAGAACTCTAGACCGGGAAACCTCGCGGATCTAGCCCCTCGGGAAACTACCTAAATACGCGAGGTATCGCTAGCGTGGGTCTCAACAGCCGCCGCGCCGTCCGCGCGGCAGCGGAGAGCGAGGTCGCCATGAGCGTCCGCACCGCATCCACCCTCGAACTCGAGCCGGTTCTTCCGGCTCCCGACCAGATCCCCGTCCGGCGGCTCCGTGCCCGCCTCCGGATCATGGCCCTCGCGGCCATCCTGTCCGGCTCCGCCGCGGTCGTCATCGCCGTCCTCGGCGTGATCGCGCTCTCCCGCTGACGCGTCCCGCGTCGCCGTCCGTCCCCCTCTCCCCCCTCCAGGAGTCCCCGATGCTCAACCGCCGCGACGACCACGTCAACAGCGTCTTCCTCCGCGCCATCGGCGCCCTCGCCCTCGCCGCCCACGAGCTCGACCAGCTCCGTCACTCGGGCACCGCCGTCGACGACGCGTGGCACGACTTCGCCGAGCACCTGGCTCAGGGTGCCGCATCCGTCATGGACGGCGCCGCCGGCAGCACCTTCCCCGGCAACACCATCTCGATCCTCCGCGACGGGGTGCACGTCGCCGTCGACGAGCAGTTCATCGAGAAGCTCACCGACAAGATCCACCGCCACGTCCGCGTCGGACGGGCACTCGGGCTGACCGAGGTCGGCACGGCCGCGGACCTCGCGGGCGCGGAGTCCATCCCCGCCTGACCGCATCCGCCTCGCGCGGTGACGGCGCGCCGTCCGGGTGCGCGCCGCTACCGCGCGACGGTGCGGAATCCGGTGTTGCCCATCGACGAGTCGGGCGTGTTCGACGACCGCGCGGCGTTCCGGTAGCGGTTGCAGTACGAGTCGTGGCAGAGGTACGAGCCGCCGCGCATCACCCGGGGCGACTCCGGTCCGCCCCGCGGCCCGGTCGGATGCCGCACCTCCCCCGCCGCGGCGTCGCGGGCGTACGTGTCGACGGCCCAGGCGTCCGCGCACCACTCCCACACGTTGCCGACCGTCTGCCAGAGGCCGTAGGCGTTCGGCGCGTACGTGCGCACGGGCGCCGTGGTGAGGAAGCCGTCGTCGAGCACGTTCTCCACCGGGAACCGGCCCTGCCAGATGTTGACCCGCCAGCCGTCGGCGTCGCGCTCGACCGCACCGAGGTCGTCGCCCCACGGGTACCGGGCGCCGTCGAGCCCGCCACGGGAGGCCGCCTCCCACTGCGCCTCGGTCGGCAGCGCGCGGCCGGCCCAGTCGCAGTACGCGAGGGCGTCGTTCCAGCTCACGTGCACGACCGGGTGGTCGCCCATCCCGTCGATCCCGGAGTTCCGTCCACCCGGATGCCGCCAGTCGGCTCCGCGCACCCCGATCCACCAGGGCGTGCCCGGCGGACGGCCGAGCAGATCCGCGTCGTCGGCCGCGAGGGCGAGGTGGAACACGGCGGAGAACCCGAAGGCCTCGGCCTCCGTCGTGTACCCGGTCGCGTCGACGAAGGCCGCGAACGCATCGTTGGTGACGCTCGTCGCGTCGATCAGGAACGCGTCGAGCCGCACCGGATGCACCGGGCCCTCACCGTCATCCCATCGTCCGTCGCCGCGGGCGTCGCCCATCAGGAAGGTCTGCGCCGGCACCGTCGCCTGCTCGACGGCGTGCGCGCCGTGCTCGTGCGCGCCGTGCTCGTGCGCGCCGTGCTCGTGCGCGCCGTGCTCGTGCGCGCCGTGCTCGTGCGGCGCCGCGCCGAGCAGCGCGTCCCGCCCCGCCGGGGCGCAGCAGTCGTCCGTGTCCACGATGCCCTCACGCTAGCCGGGAGCCCGAGCCGGCAGCGGAGAACCGCGCACTCAGCTCCCCGAACGCCGCGACGAGCTCGGGCGGCTCGACGTCCGAGATCTCCGCGTCGAAGCGGCCGAACGTGGCGGCGAGCGCCGTCCACGACCACGCGCCCGCGCTGACGCGGCAGCGGCCGTCGTCGATCGGCTCGACCGCGCCCGCCGCGAGATACGGCGCGAGCTCCCGCGCGGGCACCGCGACCGTCGCGGCGCCGCGGCACGGCCAGACGTCGGGTCCGTCGCTGCCCTTCATCCGCGCCTCGAGGTACTCGGCGGCACCGGCACCGGCGGGCAGCTCTCGGCGCCGGAACACCCTGCCGGCCGGCGTCCTCGGCGTCACCCGGTCCGCGCGGTAGATGCGCCAGTCGCCGCGGTCGAGGTCCCAGCCGATGAGGTACCAGCGTCCGCTCCGTGCGACGAGATGATGCGGCTCGATCCGCCGGCGCGGGGCGGGCGCGGCATCCGCATCCGCGCCCACGCGCTCGTAGTCGATGCGGAGCACCCGCGACTCGTGCACGGCGCCGGCGAGCACCGCCAGCACCTCGGCGCCGATCGGCGCCGCGTCCTCCCGCGGGGATGCGTCGATCGCCGATCGGAGCACGTCGATCCGGTGACGCAGCCGCGACGGCATGACCTGGCGGACGGTGGTGAGCGCTCGCACCGCCGCCTCCGACAGCTCGCCGTCGACCGCGACCGTCTGCAGCGCGATCGCGAGCACGATCGCCTGGTCGTCGTCGAACAGCAGCGGCGGAAGGTCGGCGCCCGCATCGAGCCGGTAGCCGCCGTCCGGACCCTTCACCGCGCGGATGCGGTACCCGAGCTCGCGGAGCCGGTCCACGTCGCGGCGCACGGTGCGCTCGCTGATCTCGAGCCGTCCGGCGAGCACCGGCCCCGGCCAGTCGCGCCGCACCTGGAGCAGCGACAGCAGGCGGAGCATCCGGGTCGTCGTGGCCATATCGCCATCCTGCCGGAAGTAGCGGACGGAAACTGACCTGTACTGCCGGAAGGCTGGTCTTCGACGGCGGGAACGACCCGCCGCAGAACCGAAGGAGCCGGCGATGTCCAGCACCACGACCGTCCACCTCAACTTCCGCGGCGAGGCCCGGGAGGCGCTCGAGTTCTACCGCGGCGTCTTCGGCGGCGAGGTCAGCGCGTTCACCTACGCCGACTTCCACGACCCCCGCAACCCGGAGACCGACCAGATCGTCTGGGGCCAGGTGCTCAGCGTCGACGGACCGCACGTGATGGCCTACGACGTGCCGCCGACCATGCCGTTCGAGCGCGGTGCGAACTCGTTCTTCGTGTCGCTGCGCTGCGGCGACGCCGACGCGATCACCCGCTACTGGGCCGGACTCGCCGACGGCGGCGACGTCGCCGTCGACCTCGCCCCCGCCCCGTGGTCGCCGCTCTACGGGATGGTCACGGACCGCTTCGGCATCGTCTGGGTGCTCGACGTGGTCGTGGAGCACGCGGGCTGACCCGAGTCCATCGATTCGTGCCATCGGGGCGCTCTCGGAGCGCCGGACCGCCCCGATGGCACGAATCGTCGGAGGTGGAGTCGGGGGGCGGCGGCGTCAGCCCTCGAGCACGGCCCAGCCGCGCGGCTCCAGCGTCAGCCGTCCTCCGGCGAGCGCGGCGGTGCCCGCGAGCACCTCCCGGGCTCCGGCGGCGGGCAGCGAGACCGGCTCGTCCGCGAGGTTGAGCGCCACCACGATCGCGCCGTCGCCGGTCGCCGTGCGGAGCAGCATCGCCGTGTTCGACACCTCGACCACGTCGGTGTGCGCGCGGTGCAGCCACGGATGGCGGCGGCGCACGGCGAGCAGCTCGCGATGCAGGTCGAGCACGGCGCGCTGCGCGGTATCCGGCTCCTGCGGATGCGCCGGGAACTCGGGACGGATCGCGTCGTCGCCGCCGATCCGCTCCTCCTTCAGCCCGGTCATGCCGAGCTCGTCGCCCGCGTAGACGCCCGGCACGCCCGCGACCGTCAGCAGCACGGCGAGCGCGTGCGGCACGAACCCGGTGCCGACGGCGGTCGCGATGCGGGTGACGTCGTGGTTGCCGACGAAGGTCGACGGCACGAAGGTCGCGAGCAGCGCATCGTGCCGCTCGATCGCGTGCTTCGTCTCGAAGAGGTTGCCGTCGGCGATGCCATGCCAGATGCCCTGCCACAGCTCGTACTGCGTCACGGAGTCGTAGCCGGCCTCGGCCACGAGCTCGGCGTAGTCGCCGTGGATGACCTCGGCGCTGAACCACGCGTCGGGGAACCGCTCGCGCACCCGCGGCAGCACCCGAGCCCAGAACGCCGTCGGCGTCGCGTACGCGGCATCGAGCCGCCAGCCGTCCGCGCCGCGCTCGAGCCAGCGGCGGAGCGCCTCGACCACGAGGTCCTCCACCATCGGCGAGGCGTGGTCGAGGGCGACGAGCATTCCGTGGCCCTCGAAGTCGCCGACCGGCACCGGATCGCCGGCGGTCCAGCCCTCCGGCCAGTCGATCGCGAACATCCCGGCCGTCGGCGCCGCCGGCCCGGACTCCTCCACCGCGCGGAACGCCGGATGCGCGCGCCCGACGTGGTTGAAGACGCCGTCGAGCAGCACCCGGATGCCGCGCTCGTGCGCCGCGGCTACGAGCCCGTCGAAGTCGGCCTCGTCGCCGAGCCGCGGGTCGATGCGCAGGTGGTCGACCGTGTCGTAGCCGTGCGTCGCCGACGCGAACACCGGCCCGAGCTGCAGCCCGTTGAGCCCGAGCTCGACGAGGTGGTCGAGCCACGCCTCGATGCGCGGCAGCCGGTGCACGACCTCCGTCTCGATCGCCTCCGGCCGGATCGGGGCGCCGACGAAGCCGAGCGGATAGACGTGCCACCAGATGACGTCGCGGGTCCACGCGGGGGCTGATGGCATGCCTCCAGTCTGTCGTGCCCGCCGGTGCGCGACCCGAGCGCGATCCCCCGCCGGCCCAGTAGCCTGTCGCGCGTGTCCTTTGAGCCCAGCTCCGACCGGTACGACTCCCTCGACTACGTGCGCATCGGGCGCAGCGGCCTGAGGCTGCCCCGCATCTCGCTCGGACTCTGGAACAACTTCGGATTCGACCGCCCGCTCGACCGGCAGCGCGCGATCGTGCGCCGCGCCTTCGACCGCGGCGTCACGCACTTCGACCTCGCCAACAACTACGGCCCGCCGATCGGATCCGCCGAGTCCGACTTCGGGCGCCTCCTCGAGCTCGACCTGCGGCCGTTCCGGGACGAGCTCGTCATCTCGACGAAGGCCGGCTACACGATGGGCGTCGGGCCCTACCAGGACGGCGGATCGCGCAAGTACATGCTGTCGTCGCTCGACGCGTCGCTCGGTCGGCTCGGGCTCGACTACGTCGACATCTTCTACTCGCACCGCTTCGACCCGGAGACCCCGCTCGAGGAGACGATGGGCGCGCTGGCGACGGCGGTGACGAGCGGCAAGGCGCTCTACGTCGGCGTCTCGAACTACAGCCCGGAGCAGACCCGCGAGGCGGCCGCGATCCTCGACCGGCTCGGCGTGCCGCTGACGATCCACCAGCCCTCGTACAGCATGTTCAACCGGCGCAACGAGCCGCTCTTCCCGGTGCTCGGCGAGCTCGGACTCGGCTCGATCGTGTTCTCGCCGCTCGCGCAGGGGCTCCTGACCGAGCGCTACATCGACGGCACGATCCCGGCCGGTTCGCGCGCCTCCGAGGGCCGCTGGCTGCAGCCCGGGCCCGTCAGCGAGACCTACCTCGAGCGCGTCCGCGCGCTGCGGGAGATCGCCAGGGGCCGCGGCCAGACGCTCGCCCAGCTCGCGCTGGCGTGGGTGCTGCGCGTGCCGGAGGTGACGAGCGCGCTCATCGGCGCCTCGAGTGTCGAGCAGCTCGACGACAACCTCGATGCGCTGGCCGCCGCGCCGCTCGACGACGCGGAGATCGCGGCGATCGAGCCGTTCGCCGTGGACAGGACGTCGCTGCACGACGACTGAGCCGGATCAGCCGGCCGCTCGGTCCGATCCGCTGACAGTCCCGGCGTCGACCGCGATCTCGGCCCACACGTCGTCGAGCGAGAGGCCGAGCACGCCGGCGATCGCCGCGATGGTCGAGAACGCCGGGGTCGCGACACGGCCGGACTCGATCTTGCGCAAGGTCTCGGGCGAGAGGCCCGCGTCCAGCGCTGTGAGCAGCATCGAGCGATCGCCGCGCGCGCGTCGGAGCACGGCACCCAGCCGTCGCCCGCGCTCCAGCTCGTCGGGCGTGAGCGGCAGGCGGACCATGCCACCGATTCTAGTACCGGGATAGTATTACCGTGATAGTCATCCCGTGAACGGCACGACGCCCGGCATCCCGCACTCCGAAGGAGTCCCGTGATCGAGATCCTGACCCCGCCCGAGATGGAGCGCGCCCGTCGCGCCGGCGCGCTCGTCGGCGACATCCTGCAGGCGCTGAGGGGACGGACCGCGGTCGGCACGAACCTGCTCGAGATCGACCGGTGGGCCCGCGAGCTGATCCTCGAGTCCGGCGCCGCCTCGTGCTACGTCGACTACGCGCCGTCGTTCGGCCGCGGGCCCTTCGGTCATTGGATCTGCACCGCGGTGAACGACGCGGTGCTGCACGGGATGCCGCACGACGAGGTGTTGGCCGACGGCGACCTGCTCACGCTCGACCTCGCGATCGTGCTCGACGGCGTCGCGGCGGATGCCGCCGTCAGCTTCGTCGTCGGCGATCGGCGCCCGGCCGGGAGCCTCGACCTGATCGAGACGACAGAGCGCGCGCTGGCGGCCGGGGTCGCGGCCGCAGGTCCCGATGCCCGCATCGGCGACCTGTCCGCGGCGATCGGCGCGGTGCTCGAGGGTGCGGGCTATCCGGTCAACCTCGAGTTCGGCGGGCACGGCATCGGCTCGACCATGCACCAGGACCCGCACGTCGCCAACGCCGGGCGTCCCGGTCGCGGCTACCGGCTGCGGCCCGGACTGCTGCTCGCACTCGAGCCGTGGATCATGGCCGACACCGACGAGCTCGTCGTCGACGCAGACGGCTGGACGCTGCGCAGCGCCACCGGATGCCGCACCGCGCACACCGAGCACACCATCGCCATCACCGACGACGGCGCGGAGATCCTGACCCTCCCATCGCGCTGAGCGGCCGCACGGCCGGGGCCCGACCACCCGCACCGCCGGCGTCGGACCCCGCGCGTAGCGTCGCGCGCATGACGACGGTCGAGCTGGTGCGCTGGACGGATGCCGACCTCCCGCTGCTGCACCTCGGCAACACCCCGGAGATGACCAGGCACCTCGGCCGGCCGGAGACCGCCGAGGAGCTCGAGAGGCGGCACGCGAACGTGCTGCGGCTGCAGGAGGCGGGCCAGGCGCGCATGTTCCGCATCGACGCGGACGGCGCGGCGGCGGGCAGCATCGGCTGGTGGGACTCCGAGTGGGACGATCAGCCGGCGTACGAGGCCGGCTGGTTCACGCTGCCCGCGTACCAGGGCCGGGGCATCGCGACGCTCGCCCTCGGCCTGCTGATCGCCGACGTCCGAGACGACGGCCGGTTCCCGCTGCTGACGGCGTTCCCCTCGGTGGACAACCCGCCGTCGAACGGGCTGTGCGCCCGCGCCGGGTTCGAGCGTCGCGGCGAGAAGGACTTCCCGTTCCGGGAGCACATGCTCCACGTCGCGGCCTGGGTGCTGCGGCTCCGCTGACCCGGCGCTGCGCTGACCCGGCCGCGACCGCCGTCAGCCCTCGACTCCGGATGCCGCCGGCACCGCCGCGGCCGAGAACGCGGCCAGTCGCTCCGTCGCCGCCCACGACGCGAGCAGCCGCAGCCCCTCGGCCGACGGCGAGCCCGGCTCGGCGGAGTAGATCATGAGGATCGTGCCGGGGTCGGCGGTCACGGCGAGCTCCTCGTAGGCGAGCACCAGCTCGCCGACGACGGGGTGGTGGAAGCGCTTCATGCCGGCGCCGTGCTGCCGCACGTCGTGCGCGCCCCACAGCCGGCGGAACACCTCGCTGCGGGTGGACAGCTCGCCGACGAGGTCCTGGAGGCCGCGGTCGTGCGGATCACGGGCCGCCTCCGCCCGCATCACGGCGACGCACATCTCCGCGAAGCGGTCCCACTCGGGATAGAAGTCGCGGGCGGCGGGATCCAGGAACTGGAAGCGCGCGAGGTTCGGCAGCCGCCCGCCGTCGCCGATCACGGGCGCGTAGAAGGCGCGCCCGAGCAGGTTCGTCGCGATGAGGTCGTGCCGGTAGTTGCGCACGAAGGCGATGCCGTCGGTGATCGCGTCGAGCGCCCAGCCGAGGCTGGCCCGCGGCGTCTCGGCGCGGCTGGACCGCCGGCGGTTGCGGCCGGATGTCGGGATGCCGTCCTGCGCGCGCGCGAGGTCGAGCAGGTGCGCGCGCTCCGTGTCGTCGAGCTGCAGCGCCGTGCCGACCGCGTCGAGCACCGCCGCGGACGCGCCGCCGATGTCGCCGCGCTCGAGCTTCGCGTAGTACTCGGGGCTCAGCCCGGCCAGGGTGGCGACCTCGCCGCGACGAAGGCCGGGCACGCGGCGGTTGCCGCCGCCCACGATGCCAGCCTGGTCCGGCGTGATCCGGGCCCGCCGCGACATGAGGAACTCGCGCACGTCGGCTCTGGTGTCCATGCCCGAACCCTAGGCATATCGGCGGTACGGCTGGGGTCCTCTGCGGGTACACCCTCCGACAGGACGTCCCGCGCACCCGCCCGGAGGTGATGGGCTTGCTCCCGAACCACCCGAGAAGGAGAACCGTTGCTCACCGTCAACGCCTACGCGGCCCCGTCCGCGACCGAGCCGCTCGTCCCCACCACGATCGAGCGCCGGGATGTCGGCCCCGCGGATGTGCTGATCGCCATCCGCTACGCCGGCGTCTGCCATTCCGACATCCACACCGTCCGCGGCGAGTGGGGGCCCATCGCCTATCCGCAGGTCGTCGGCCACGAGATCGTCGGCGAGGTCGTCGAGATCGGCGCCGACGTCACCAAGCACGCCGTCGGCGACCGGGTCGGCGTCGGCTGCATGGTGAACTCGTGCCGCGAGTGCGAGAACTGCCTCGCCGGCATGGAGAACTACTGCCTGAAGGGCAACACGCAGACCTACACCGGCGTCGACCGCGATGGCACCATCACCCAAGGCGGCTACTCGACGCACATCGTCGTCGACCAGGACTTCGTGCTGCGCGTCCCGGAGTCGATCCCCTACGAGGGCGTCGCGCCGCTGCTGTGCGCCGGCATCACCACCTACTCCCCGCTCGCGCACTGGAACGCCGGGCCGGGCAAGCGCGTCGCGGTCGTCGGCATGGGCGGCCTCGGCCATCTGGCCGTGAAGATCGCCGCCGCGATGGGCGCCGAGGTCACGGTGCTCTCGCGCACCCTCGCCAAGCAGGAGGACGCGCTCGCCTTCGGCGCGACGGCCGCCTACGCCACAGCCGACGATGCCACCTTCGACGAGCTGGCCAACCGGTTCGACCTCATCGTCAACACGGTCAGCGCGCCGCTCGACCTCGACCGCTACCTGTCGCTGCTGCGGCTCGACGGCACGCTCGTCAACGTGGGTGCGCCGCCGGAACCGCTGCCGATCACCGTCTTCACCCTGTTCGGCAACCGGCGCTCCTTCGCCGGCTCCGGCATCGGCTCGATCGCGGAGACCCAGGAGATGCTGGACTTCTGCGCCGAGCACGGCCTCGCGCCGGAGATCGAGCTCATCGCGGCCGACCAGATCAACGAGGCCTACGAGCGCGTGCTCTCGAGCGACGTGCGCTACCGCTTCGTGATCGACACCGCGACGCTCTGACGTCGCGCGGCCGCCCGGATGACACCCGTCCGGGCGGCCGCTAGCGTCGGGACACCGGATCGAGGGAGACCAGCATGGGCAGGATCATCGTGGCGGCGTTCGTGAGCGTCGACGGGTACACCGAGGGCGCCGGCGGCGACCTGTCGCAGCTGCCGCTCGACGAGTCGTTCAACCAGCACAACGCGGATCGCATCCGCGACGCCGCCCGGCTGATGTACGCGACCCGCACCTACGGGCAGATGCTCTCGTACTGGCCCTCGCGCGTGGACGCTCCCGACGCCTCCCCCGCGGAGGCGGAGATCGCGCGGCGCCTCGCCGACGGGATGCCGGTCATCGCCGTCTCGGACTCGCTCACCGCCGACGACACCGGTGTGTGGCGCGAGCAGACCGAGATCGTGCGGCGAGCCCACCTCGACGAGGCGATCGCCCGGCTGCGCGCCGCCGACGGCGACACCCTGATCTTCGGCAGCCTCACGCTCTGGACCGATCTGCTGGCTCGCGGCCTCGTCGACGACCTCTACCTGCAGCTCGGGCCGAAGATCGTCGCCGGCGATCGGCGCACGTTCACGGGCGTGCCGTCCACGCCGCTGCACCTCGTCGACGTCATCCGCTATCCGGGCAGCGAGAGCGTCGTGCTGCACTACAGCGTGGGCTGATCCTCCGAGGAGGGGCCCGCCGGCGGCTGCGCGACGTCGGCCGAGGACCGCTGCCGCGTCCCCGCCGACGTCAGCACCGCCTCCGCCGCCTCGGTGCGCGACGCGGAGTCGGCCGCGATCGCGCGACCGGCGGCCGCACCCGACACCGACGAGTTCACGAGGTCGGAGATGTCGATGCCGGTGACGTCCTTCACGATCTGCGTCGTCGTCGCGAGCTGACCGGCGACGTTGCGGCCGACCTGCTCCGCGCCGGACCCGTCGCTCGAGATCACGGTCATCGACGAGATCGCGGCGAGCGGCTTCGCGGCGGCCTCGATGATCTCCGGCAGCAGGGCGATGATCTGCTGCTGCAGCAGCGCCGCGGCGTTGTCCTCGAGCGCGTCCGTCTTCGCCTTCGTGGCCTCCGCCTCGGCGCGGCCGCGGGCGAGAATGGCGTGCGCCTCGGCGTCGCCCTCCGCCCTCGTGGCGTCGGCCCGAGCCAGACGTGCGTCGCGGTCGCCCTGTGCCACGGCCACGTCGCCCTTGGCCCGGGCGGACTGCGCCTGCTGCTCGGCCTCGGCGGCCACGCGGGTCTTGTACGCCTCGCCGTCGGCGACCGCGTTGACCTCGGACTCGATGCGCTTGCGGGTCAGCTCGACGCGGCGCTCCGCGGCCGCCGCCTCCGCGTCGATGACCTCCTGCTCGGCCTGCGCCTTCGCGAGCGGCGCGGCCTGCTGCGCCTTCGCCTTCGCCTGGTCCGTCTCCGCGGAGATCGCGGCGATGCGCAGGTCGAGGTCGCGCTGCTTCTCGGCGATCGCCTGCTGGGCGTCGATCTTCGCCGCGTCCGTGTTGCGCTGCATCTCGGTCTCGGCGAGCTCCGCCTGCTGGCGCACGCGCGCCTGCTCCGCCCGGGAGAGGTTGTTGATGTACTCGTTGCGGTCGCTGATCTCCTTGATCTGCAGCGTGTCGATCTGCAGGCCCTGGATGTCGAGCGCCTCCTTCACCGCGTCGAACGCGCGCGTCTGGAACTCGGCGCGGTTCGTGATGATCTCCTCGACCGTCAGCTCGCCGATGATCGCGCGGGTCGAGCCGGCCAGCACCTCCTCGGTGGCGCGCTCGATCTCGTTCTGCTGGTTGAGGAAGCGCTGCGCGGCCGTGCGGACCATCTCCAGATCGCCGCCGACCTTCACGACCGCGACCGCGTTGACCTCGATCGTGACGAAGTTCTTCGTCTGCGCGGTCGACGTCACGTTGAGCTGCCGGGAGGCGAGGCTCAGCTTCGAGTACGACTCCACGAACGGCTTCACGAAGACCCGCGAGCCGACGACCACGCGCTGGCTCGACTGCACCGACGTGTCGTTCTTCTTCTGCTTCGAGGTCACGATGATCGCCTCGTCGGGCTTGGCGATCTTGATGCCGCGCAGCACGAACAGCAGGACGATGATCACGACGACGACGAGCGCCGCGATGATCCCGGCGGTCGTGGCCGCCGAGGCGAGGAAATCGATCATGCCTCGGAGAATATCGGGGTGATGACGGTCTCCGCCTCCGGAGTATCACGGGGGCCCCGATCGCATCGCCACCCGGGTCGGATGCCGCTCCTAGGCTGGACCCGATGGCCGGCAGGAAGCAGACGAGCACGCGACCCGAGTTCGATCCGATCGTGCTCCGCGACCTGACCGCCGGCGACCGGTACGACCTCGAGGACGGGGCCGCGCTGGACGGGTTCGCGTTCGACGACCTCGCCCTCGACCGGCTCGCCCTCAACGGCGCGCACCTGGACGCCTGCCGGCTCACCGGCATCCGCGCGCCGGAGGCGGACCTCCGGAGCACGATCGTCGTCGAATCGCTGCTCGAGCGGATGGACGTGCCGGTGCTGCGCGCCGCGCGCACCCGCTGGCGCGACGTGCGCATCGAGGGCGGCCGGGTCGGCTCGGCGGAGCTGTACGAGGCGGCCTGGGAGTCGGTGCACTTCGTCGGCTGCAAGCTGACCTTCGTGAACCTGCGCGGCTCGAGCCTGCGTGACGTGCAGTTCACCGACTGCACGATCGAGGAGCTCGATCTCGGTCAGACGGAGGCGCGCCGGGTCGCGCTGCCCGGCACGCGGATCGCGCGGCTCGACGTGTCGGGCGCGACGCTCCGGCACGTCGACCTGCGCGGCGCCGAGTTCGACGAGATCACCGGCGTCGGCGCGCTCCGCGGCGTCATCGTCGACGACGCGCAGCTGTACCGGCTCGCGCCGCTGCTCGCGAGCGAGCTCGGGATCGTCGTCTCCGACGACTGAGTGCCCGAGCCCGCCCGCGAGCGGGATGCGGGATCAGGCGGAGCAGGCCGAGCCGACGCCGCCCGTGCCGATGTAGTGCGTGTCCGCTGCGCTCGACGGGAGCACGAAGATGAAGGCGACGGGCGTGCTGTCGGCGACCGCGGTGCCGTCGGCGGTCGTGACGCTGAGGGTGATGCGGTTGCCGCCGGCGACGACCGAGTACCAGCCGACATCGTCGATGCCGTAGACGTCGGCGACCTGGTACGGCGCCTCGGGCAGCGCGGCCTTGACCTCCGCGTTCGTGCTGCCGACGTGCAGGCCGGAGGGCGTGACGACCGCCGGGTCGCTCACCTGCACTCCGGTGACCGGGTCGGTCTGGGCGGCGCCGGCGCTGATGGAGAACTTCCGACCTCCCGACGTCTCCCAGCCTCCGACGCCGGCAGAGCAGAGGTCGGGATTCCAGGCGACCAGCCCGTTGCCGGCCGGAACCTGCTGCCCCAGCTTGAGCGGGCCGAGACCGTCGGTGGAGACCGTGAGTGCGCCGGGAGCTGAGGTCGGCGAGGCGCTGGGGGTGCCGGAGGGGGCCGGCGTCGTCGTCGTGGGAGACGGCGATGGGGAGGCGGGGGTGGCGCAGGCGGTGAGCGCGAGGGCGGCCGTCAGGACGGTGATCGCGAGCGCTGCATTGCGGGTGATCATCATGGCCGGGACGGTAGCAACCACCCATTCGGGGGCCATCCGGGGTGACCCTCGGGAGGCCGCATCGGAATCCGATCGTGATGCGGGCCCTGGACGACCGGGCGTCCACGCGGTCCCGCCGTCCGGTCAGTGCCCGTCGACCTCGTGCAGCGGATTGGCGTGCCCGACGTGGTCGAGGGCCAGCTGCAGGAGCGCGCGCACGTGCGCGTCGTCGATCTCGTAGTGCGCCTCGCGGCCGACCCGGTGCACGCCGACGACCCGGTGGGCGCGCAGCAGCCGCAGCGCGTGCGAGACGCCCGACTCGCTGATGCCGACGACGCCGGCGAGGTCGCGGACGCGCATCCGTCCGTTCAGCAGCGCCGTGAGGATGCGCACGCGAGCGGGATCGCCGAGCAGCGAGAACACGTCGGCGACGTGGACGACATCGGCATCGGCCGGCATCGCAGCGCTGACCGCCTCGGGATCGGCGAGATCGAACGGCAGGCGGGATCCGGACATCGGGGACATCATCACATCGGAGTCCGGATCACACCGGGAGCGCGTCGTCCTCGGCGAACGCGACCGGCTCGCATTGAATGGTGGCGTGGTGCACACCGTGCCCGCCGAGCACCTCGAGCACGTCGCAGAGCACCTCGTCGTACGGCCGCGAGCCGTCGAGCCGGACGTGGCCGGAGGCGCTCTCCATGCCCGAGGTGATCGTCCAGATGTGCAGGTCGTGCACGCTCGCGACGCCCGCGACGCCGCCGATCTCGGCGACCACGCCGTCCACGTCGATGTCGGGTGGCGCGACCTCGAGCAGGATGCGCAGCGCCTGGCGGGTGAGGCTCCAGGTGCGCGGCAGGATGAACAGCCCGATCGCGACGCCGATGATCGGGTCGGCGTACACCCAGCCGGTCGTCCAGAGCACGATCGCGGCGACGATGACGCCGACGGAGCCGAGCAGGTCGCCGAGCACCTCGAGTGACGCGCCGCGGAGGTTCAGGCTCTCCCGTGCGCCGCGGCGCAGCAGCAGGAAGCTGACGATGTTGACGGCGAGCCCGATCACCGCCGTGATGAGCAGCGGCGGACCCGGCACCTCGGGCGGGGCGGCGAACCGGCGGATCGCCTCCACGATGACGTAGCCGGCGACGCCGAACAGCAGGATGCCGTTCGCGAGCGCCGCGAGCACCTCCAGGCGGTAGAACCCGAAGGTGCGCTGCGGGGTCGACCGCCGGCGCGCGACGAGGATCGCGGCCAGTCCCATGCCGAGCCCGAGCACGTCGGTGCCCATGTGGGCGGCGTCCGACACGAGCGCGAGCGAGCCGACCGAGAAGCCGACCACGAACTCGACGACCATGTACGCCGCGGTGAGGGCGAAGGCGATGACGAGCGGGCGCAGGTGCCGCGCGCCGGCGCTCAGCGCGCCGTGATCGTGCGATCCGCCCATCCCGCTCTCCATATCTGATCAAGTGATCAGATATTATCGCGACCCGGCCGGCGACGCGAGCGGGCTCCGGTCCGGTCCGGGCTCACCGGCTCGCGAAGACCACGACCTCGTCGTCGTCCGCGTCGTAGACGAACTGGAGCGCCTCGCCGCCGGGGAACGCGTCCTTCAGCGCTCGCGGGAGCCCGGCGGACGAGGAGTCGAACTGGAACGACGCCGGGAAGCCGCCCGCCGAGCAGCCGGAGAAGATCGTGCCGGAGAACTCGTAGCGGTCCTGGGTCACGTTCGCGACGGCGTAGCCGACGAGGCAGTCGTCGTCCGGGCCGACGCCCTGCCCGAGGTAGGTGCCGTTCGCGATGACGCGGATGCCGTGGAACTCGGTGAAGACGCGGGCGCGCGCCGGCGCATCCTCGCCGCCGAAGAACGGCGGCATGGGGTAGTCGGGGTCGACGGAGAGCCGCGCGACCTGGCGTGCACCCACCTGGAGCGGATCGACCTGCACGCGCTGCACGACGGTGAGCACGGTCGCGATGACGGCGGCGATCGTCACGGCCCCGACGACGAGCAGCACGGTCGACCGGCGCGGCCGGACCGCGCGGACGCGATCCCAGGCTCGGCGTCCCCAGCGGCTCCACCACGACGGCGCGGGATCGTCGGCGGGGAGGTCTCGCGCCTCCGGCACTGGCTGCTCGGGCGCGGTGCGCTCGCGCTCAGTCGGCTCGATCGCGGACGGATCCGGATCGGTCGCGACGGCCCCGGCGGGTCCGGTCGCGACGGCTGCCGACTCGGCCGGCGCCGACTCCACCGCGCGCATCCGCTCGAGCGCCCGCAGCCGCTGGACCGCCTCCGCATCGAGCCGGGTGTCGCCGTCGCGGCCGTACGCACGGCGCCGCAGCTCCGCGAGCTCGCCGTCCTCGGCCTCGGTCACGTGAGCGATCCTCCCAGCCCGGAGGCCGACGGGCGAGACGCGACGCGACGCGACGCGTTCAGGTCTCGCGCTCGGCTCCCGCGCGACGGGACGACACGACGAGCATCGCGAGCACGAGCAGCACCGCGGCACCGACGCCGATCGCGGCCGCGATCAGGGCGACCGGCAGCGACCCGAGCGCGAGCAGCGCACTGAGCGCGATGACGCCGATCGCGTTCGCCGTCCGCAGCAGCGCGAACAGCTCGGGTCGGCGCTCCGGCGGCGCGAGGCGGTCCATCGTCAGGGAGTAGAAGGTCGCCAACGGTGCGAGGAACGCGCCGATCAGCGCGGCACCCGCGATCGTCGTCGCGATCGACACCTGGCTCGCGACGAGGATGCTGCCCGCCGCCGTGCCGAGCACGAGCAGCAGGGCGGTGCGCGGTCGAGGGTGCACGCTGCGCACGCTGACTACGACGCCGCCCGCGATCGACATGACGCACAGCGCCACGGTGAAGATCGCGCCGGCACTCGGCGGCAGGTCGAAGCGCACCGCGAGCGCGACGGCGGCGATCTCGACCGCCGCCGTCGCGCCGGCGGTCGCCGCCGCGCAGAGCAGCCACACCATCACGACGGGCGTGAGCATCCGCGACGGCGGAGCCGCGTCGACCGACGGCGCCTGCCGGGGGACGGCAGGGATCGCGACGACCTGCACGAGGCCCATCGCCGCCACCACGAGCACCGCGGTCAACGGCGACACCGCGCCGACGACCGCCGCCAGCACGGGAGCGGACACGAAGACGATCTCGTTGAGCGTCGCGGCGAGCCCCAGCGCCCGCGGCAGCCGCTCGCGGACGACGAGCTGGTTGAGGATCGCGCGCTGATATCCGAACGCCGCCCCGTTCGTCAGCCCCGCACCTGCCGCCGCCACGAGCAGCGCCGCGAACGGCGCCGAGGTGGCCGCCGCGACCGCGACGCCGGCGACGAACACGGTGCGGATCAGGATCAGCGCGCGCAGGTACGACGATGCGTGGAAGCGGCGGCCGAGCCGCGCGAACGGCACGGCCGCGACGATCTGCGCGACGGTCGAGACCAGCACCATCGCCGCCCCGCTGGTCGCGCTGCCGGTGATCGGCAGGGCGATGAGCGCGAACAGGATCGGCGCGGACGCGAGCGGCACGCCATAAAGCGCTGCGGCGAGGTACCACCGCGCGAGGGCACGACGAGGCGTCGGGGACGCAGTCTCGGGCACCGGGATCCCGGCGGTCATCCGCTCAGCCCCGCGGTCGCCCACTCCTCGACCGGGATGCCCTGCCCGCCGTCGAGGCTGAGCCGCTCGCCGAGCGCCGTCGCGAGCGTGCTCATACCCGCGAACGACCGACCGGACATCAGCACCAGCGCCATGGTCCGAGGCTAGAGCGAGCCCGTCAGGTCAGGTCGGCGGCGGTCAGCAGCGGCAGTGCGCGCTCGGCGCCCTCGACCCGAAGGCGCCACTCCGGCCGCCGGAACTCGTCACGCCCGACGATGAGCCGCCGGATCTCGACGAGCTCGTCGCGCACGCGATGGCGCTCGACGCCGTTCTCGCGATATCCGAGCTTCTTCGAGACCGCGAGCGACCGCGCATTCCAGATCGCCGCGCCCGACTCGGCCCAGTCCGCGCCGAGGTGGTCGAAGGCGAACATCAACAGCGCCGCCCGCATCTCGGTACCCAGCCCGGCGCCCTGCTCGCCGCGGGTCAGCCATGATCCGCTGCTGACCGTCCTCGTCGTGTCGAACGCGCGGGCGCTGGCGTCCTGCACACCGATCGGCCGGCCGTCTCGGAGGATCGCGAAGCTGATCCCCCAGTCACCTGGTCGGACCGCGGCCCGCCGCGCCCAGTGGAAGCGGGCGAAGTCGAGCGCGAGTCGCTCCGGTTCTGCGTCGGTCCACGGAGACGAGAACGGCATCCGACCCGGGTCGTGGATGCCGGCAAGCGCCGCGTCGACGAGACCCGGCAGGTCCTCGTCGCGGATGGGCCGCAGCTCGAGCCGCGGGGTGATCAGCCGGAGTCCGAACAGCGGCCAGACGTCATCGAGGAGCATGCCTCAGAGTAGGAGGCCGGATCGGCCGCGCTCCACGCGAGCGGCCTGCGCGACCTCGAGATCCGGCGTTCAGCGACCGCTGCCTCGCCGAGCGCCAGCACCTCATCGCGTCCGTGTGATGAGGGTCGGGAAGTCCACTAGCTCTTGGACAGCGCGTCGCGAAGGTTCCCGAGCGCGTTCACCTGCTCGCGCGCGGTCCCACGGATCGATGAGGCGAATCGATCGTAGGCGTCGGCCCACTGGGCCTGCGCGTCATCATCCACGAGGCCCAGCGCAAGGCAGGTGAGGTACGCGCCCGAGATCTGGAACCCGGCGTCCTGATAGGACTGCACAGACACCGGCGAGACGGCGAGCTCCTCCGTCTCATCGTCGTCGTCTGCATCCGCCATGTCGACGAGGTCCAGTGCGTCGACTGTCGGCGTGATCAGGTTGACGTACCCGCGAGCAGCGCTGACCTTCGCCTGCGCACAGGTATTCGTCTGATCCTGCTTCCGCTCAGCGGCGGCACGCTGGTCGGCGTGGGCTCGCACTCGCGCGTCGTCCGCCCGGTTCGCCTGCTGGACACCCAGCCCCACGACAGAGATCACGAGAGCGACGATCGCGGCGAAGGCCGACGCCATCGCCGAGCGGTTGAGGATGCGCTGGTCATCGGTCAAGCGCGCACGGGTAGCGCTGTTCGGGTCAGCCATGGCCGGGATGGTCCTCCTGGGGGGCGACCAGCACAAGACCTTTCATCGCGGCGGTTGACAGGCCCGAGAAACTCCTGAATCGTTTCACAGTCGCCGGTGACCACGCCGCGGCGGAACGGAGGCGGCGATGGAGCTGCGGGACCTCGAGGTCGACGGGCGACCGGATCCGATCGGCACGCCGACGGGCGCACTGCGGTTCTCGTGGCGGTTCCCGCCGGCGGACGGCCCCGACGAGCAGCACTGGTGCCGGATCCGGGTGATGGCCGACGGCCGCGAGGTGTGGGACTCCGGCCGCGTCGAGACGAGCTCGCCGTCGATCGCCGCACCCGAGTGGGTGGTCTTCGCGCCGTGGATCGACCACTCCTGGGAGGTCGTGGTCGGGCTCCGCGAGCGCGAGGCGGGCGGCTCGGGCCGCTTCACCCCCGCTCCCGTCGCCGACGTCGACTGGCACGGAGCGGTGTGGATCGCCGCACCGCCCGAGCAGCACGTCGACGACTCCCGTTCCCCGCGCACCCGCGCGCATGACGGCACGCTCGCCGCGCCGGTGCTCTCGACGACCGTGACCCCGACGCCCGGCTCCCCGACCGTCCGCGCCCTGCTCGCCCTGACCGCCGGCGGCTTCGCCGATGTGCGGGTGGACGGCGCGCTCGCGACGGACGAGGTGCTCTCGCCGAGCACGACGCACTACGACCGCCGCGTCGAGGTCGTCGTGCACGACGTGACGGCGGCCTTCGCGGCACCCGGGGCGCACGAGCTCGCGCTGGAGGTCGGCCGCGGCTTCTTCGGCATGACGAACGCGAACGAGTGGGCGTGGGAGCGCGCGCCGTGGCACGACGAGCCCTGCGTCCGCGCCGTCCTGCGGCTGGAGCACGCCGACGGCACCCTGACCACGCACGCGACCGGGCCGGACTGGTCCTCGCGGCGCGGCGCCATCCTGCTCGACGACCTCTACGGCGGCGAGGTCGTCGACCTGCGCCGGGCGGCGGGCGGGGCGCTCGAGGCGCCGGCGCATCCGGTGGCCGTCGTCCGCGGGCCGGCAGGCCGTGTGGAGGCGCGCCGCGAGCAGCCGCAGCGGATCGTCGAGACGCTCGACGCCGTCTCGGTGCGCGAGCACGCGCCCGGCGACTGGATCGTCGAGTTCCCGCACGTCACGGCCGGCTGGGTGCGGCTGGCGCTGCCGGGCGGCCACGACGGCGCGACGATCACCGTCCGGCACGGCGAGCGCCTCCTCGGCGACGGGCTGCCGCTGTCGGACGACGCGAACCACTTCACGAGCGACGGCTTCCAGACCGACGAGGTGACGCTCGGGCCGGATGCCGCGAGCTGGGAGCCGCGCTTCTCGTACAAGGGCTTCCGGTACGTCCGCCTCACCGGGTGGCCGCTCGCCCACCTGGATCCCGCGGACGTCGTCGCCTGCGTCGTGCACAACGACCTCGCGAGCACCGCGCGGCTCGAGGTGGCCGATCCGCTGCTCCAGTGGATCCACGACGCGACCGTGCGCACCATCGAGAACAACCTGCAGGGCTACCCGACCGACACGCCCGTCTACGAGAAGAACGGCTGGACCGGGGATGCGGCGGTCGGCGCCGACATGATGCTCACCGCCCTCGACGCCGGGCCGCTGCTGTCGAAGTGGGTCGCCGACCTCGCGGAGACGACCGCCGAGGATCGCGCCCCGGACCTCACCGCGCCGAACGCCGGCATCTTCGGCGTCGGCACGACCGCGCCCACCTGGCACTCGGCGCTGGTGACCGTGCCATGGGACGTGTTCCGGCACACCGGCGACGCCGGCGTGCTCGAGCGCCACGTCGACGTGATCGAGCGGTACGCGCGGTTCGAGGCCGGCCGCACGGTCGACGGGCTCGCCGACACGATCCTCGGCGACTGGGTCGCGCCCGAGACCGGCGCCGGGGGCGGCAACCCGGCGGAGGACACCCGCATCCCCGCCACGGCGTTCCTGGTGCGGATCCTCGACACGACCGCGGCGATCCAGCGGGTGCTCGCGCGGGACAGCCGATGGGCGGAGGCGGAGGCCGAGCGCATCCGTGCCGCCTTCGCCACGGCCTTCCTCCGCACGACGTCCGCCGACACCGACGACGCGGGCCGCACGATCGTGACCGGCCCCGGCGATGCACGCTATCGGCAGTCGCACCAGGTGCTCGCGCTCGCATTCGACGTCGTCCGCGATCCGGCGGTGCGCGCGTCGATCGCGGCGGCGCTCGCGGCCGACGTGCGCGACCGCGGCGACCGGCTCGACACCGGCGCACTCGGCACCAAGTGGCTGCTGCCGGTGCTGACGGACGCCGGCTACCCCGAGCTCGCCGTCCGCCTCGCGCGCCAGACGAGCGCGCCGTCGTGGGGAGCCTGGCGGGAGGCCGGGGCGACCAGCATGTTCGAGACCTGGGACCTCGACGCCCGCTCGCACGGCCACTACTTCCTCGGCACCGTCGACGACTGGCTGACCGGATACGTCGCCGGCATCCGCCCGGGCGCGCTCGGCTGGTCGGCGTTCGAGATCGCCCCGGCCGTCACCGAGTGGGTGGCCTCCGCGTCGTGCGCGGTGCGGACGCCGTTCGGCACGGCCTCCGTCGCCTGGCGGTCGGCGGACGGGACGGTCGAGCTCGACGCGGTCGTGCCCGTCGGCGCGACCGCGTCGGTGCGGATGCCGGACGGGTCGGTGCGGGAGGTGCCGTCGGGTGCGCACTCGTTCACGGCGCCCGGAGCACGCTCGTCCGCGGCGCCGGGAGCGCGCTCGTCCACGGCGCCCGGGGCCCGCTCGTGATCGACCGGAGGGCGGTGGTCGGGCGCCACGACCCCGTCATCACCGAGCCGTCGCCCGAGGGCGTGATCACGCTCGGCAACGGCGACTTCGCGGTCACCGTCGACATCACCGGCATGCAGACCTTCACCGCGTTCCACGACCAGTCGCGCGCGTCCGACGACGGTCCGACCACGATCGACACCACGACCATGTCGAACTGGGGCTGGCACGAGATGCCGGATCCGGACGGGTTCACCCTCGACGACGCGACGACGCTGCACGAGTCGTCGCGCGGCCCCGTCCCCTACCCCGACCTCTATCCCGACAGCGCGTACCGCGACGACTCGGAGCGCGACCTCCGCGCCGGGATCCACCTGCACCGCAACCCGCACCGCCTCGACCTCGGACGGATCGGGTTCGCGTTCCGCGACGAGGACGGCGGCCTGGTCGACATCCACCCGTCCGAGCTCGAGCGGCCACGGCAGACGCTCGACCTGTGGACCGGCGCGCTGACCTCCGAGTTCGGCTGGGGCGGCGAGCGGGTGCGCGTCGTGACGGTCGCATCGCCGTCCGCGTCGCGGGCGGGGTTCCGCATCCACTCGCCGCTGCTGGCGAGCGGCCGGCTCGTGGTGCGCCTCCGTTTCCCGTACGGGAGCACGCACTTCTTCGCGAGCGGCGACTGGACGGCGCCGGAGCGCCACTCCTCGACGCTGCGGATCGAGGGCGACCGCGCCGTGATCGACCGCGAGCTCGACGCGATGCGGTACCGGGTCGAGCTCCCGCTCGATCGTGCCCGGGTGTCGGCGGAGGGTCCGCACGTGTTCGAGGTGCGCGCCGACTCCGACGAGCTCGACCTCGTCGTCGACTTCCTCCCGGACGCCGATGCCGCACCCGCGGCCGAGTCGTTCGACGCGCTGCGGGAATCGTCCGCCGGCGCGTGGTCGTCGTTCTGGTCGAGCGGCGCCGCGATCGACCTGTCCGGCAGCACCGACCCGCGTGCGGTCGAGCTCGAGCGGCGCGTGATCCTCTCCCAGTGGCTGACGGCGGTGAACTGCTCGGGGCATCTGCCGCCGCAGGAGACCGGGCTGATCACCAACTCGTGGTCGGGAAAGTTCCACCTCGAGATGCACTGGTGGCACGCCGCGCACTTCCCTGCGTGGGGCCGGCCGGAGCTGCTCGAGCGGAGCCTCCCCTGGTACCGCGGCATCCTCGACCAGGCGGAGGGCACGGCGCGGCGGCAGGGCTTCGCGGGAGCGCGCTGGCCGAAGCAGGTCGGCCCGGACGGACGCGAGAGCCCGAGCTCGATCGGGCCGTTCCTCGTCTGGCAGCAGCCGCACCTGCTCTCGCTGCTCGAGCTCGTCTGGCAGGCCAGCGGGCCGTCGCGGCGGAGCGCGGTCGTCGACGAGCACCTGCCCCTCGTCCGGGCGACCGCCGACTTCATGGCGTCGTTCGCCGAGGAGCGCGACGGGGTCTTCCACCTGCCGGCGCCGCTCATCCCGGCGCAGGAGTCGTACCGATCCGAGATCACCGAGGACCCCGCTTTCGAGCTCGCCTACTGGGCGTGGGGGCTCGAGCTCGCGCAGCGCTGGCTGGAGCGCGCCGGACTCTCGCGGGATGCCGGCTGGGAGCGGGTGCGCACCGGACTCGCGACGCCGCACATCCGCGACGGCGTCTACACGGCCATCGCGGTCGAGCCGTTCCTCCGCACCGTCGACCATCCGGCGCATCTGGCCGCGTTCGGGGTCGTGCCGCCGACGCCGCTCATCGATCCGGAGATCATGCGCGCGACCCTCGCGTCGGTGCGCGAGACGTGGGATTTCGCGACCGCGTGGGGATGGGACTTCCCGGTCATGGCGATGACGGCGACGCGGCTGGGGCTCCCCGAGCTCGCTCTCGACCTCCTGCTCGCCGACGAGCCGAAGAACGGCTACTCGGCGGTCGGCCACAATCGCCAGCTGCCCGCGACGCTGCCGCTCTATCTGCCGGGCAACGGCGGACTGCTCGCGGCGGTGGCGCTGCTCGCGTCGTCGCTCGGCGAGGAGGCGGAGTTCGCCGGCTGGTCGTGGCACGCGGAGGGGTTCGCGCCCTGACCGGAGTGAGGAGCGGTCGGCCGCGGGGCCGCCACGGCGTCAGCGGCCGTCGAGCAGGACGGCCACCAGCAGTCCCGCGACCCACAGCAGCACCGCGAGCGCGCCGACGAGGATGACGACGCCCCGGGCCGACCATCGCCCCGAGGCGCCGCCTCGGATCCAGTTCCGGGTCACCGTCTGCTGGGCCCGCTCGACCTCCGCGAGCACCTCGGGCGCCGAGAGATCGAGGGAGCCCGCCTCCGCGTTCCGGATGATGGCGCGCGCCTCGTCCAGCCGCATCCGGTCCTGCCGTCTGGTGGCCATAGTCCAGAGTGGACCCCCTCGCCGCGGAGCGGAACCTGCGTCGGAATCTGCGCTGGAGTCTGCCCGGGCCGGGGCTGTCGCCGACACTTCGCGCGCGCGGAGGCGTAGACAGGACCGATGCGGCCGGGCCGACCCGGCACACGGACGCGGGGAGCGGAGGAGTCGATGACCGACTCGCGTGACACCTGTCTCGCGGCCACCTGTCACGACCCGCTGGGCCGGTACGCGGCGGGGATCGAGCGCACTGGCCGCCTCGTCGCGGACGTCTTCGGATCGCTCGCGGTCAACGTCACCGCGGAGACGCACCCGGCCACCGTCGCGGCGCTGCGTGCGCTCGACCTGCCGATCCTCCTCGGCGAGCACGGTGCCGGCACGGTCGGGATCGGCACGGCGAGGAAGGATGCGCTCGCACTCGGGCTGCGGAGCGACAGCGCCCGGCTTCTCTACTCCGACCTGGACCACATCCTGCGCTGGCTGAGCACGTCGCGAGCCGAGGTGGAGGCCTGTCTCGCCGAGCGCGGCCACGACCTCGTGGTCATCGGGCGCTCGCCGAGCGCGATGCAGGAGGCGCCGGAGCGGCTGCGACGCACCGAGGAGCTGGTCAACCACGTGTACGGGCTGGCGAACGGCCTCGACGAGCGTTGGGATCTCATGATCGCGATGCGCCTGATGACCCGCGACGCCGCCCGGATGATCGTCGAGCACAGCCGGGAGATCACGATCTCGAACGACGTGACCTGGCCGATGCTCGTGGCCTCGCGGGGCGGCGCGGTGGGCTGGTTCGAGGGGGACGGCATCCGCTTCCTCGACGGACGCGACTTCGGCGACGACGCGGACCGCCGCGACCACGATCCGCGGGAGTGGCGCAAGCGCCTCGCCATGGCGACCGCGCACGTGACCGCCATCGCCGAGTTCGAGTAGCGTCGCGCGGATGGGCGACGTGGATGCGCGAGGACGGCTGGACGCCGACCCCTTCGATGCGAGGGTCACGGCATCCGGCGAGGTGCGGATCTCGCGGGGCGGACGGGTGGTGACCGTGCTGCGCGGCGCCGCGGCCGAGCGCCTCGTCGCCCGCCTGGCGACGGCCGACGAACGCGGCGCCCAGCTGCTCCTGGCCAAGGCGACCGGGCACTACAAGCACTGAGCTCGGGCTGCCGCGGGCGGGTCCGGCGCGACTCGATCGGCAGCGAGGTCAGGGTCTCGTGCTCGTCGCGGATCGCGCATCCGGTGGCGCGAGCACCCGGGCGAACGTGGCGTACACACGGCCGACCCCGCCCGTCCCGTCGAAGCGGTCCCGACCCATGGCGACTGGCAACCGCGCAACTGGCTCATCGACGGCGACCGTGTGCGCGTCATCGACTTCGGCCGGTTCGACTGGCGCCCCGCCGCCACCGACCTCCAGCGGATCGCCGTGCGTCACTGGCGCGCGGAGCCCGCGACCGAGGAGGCCTTCGTAGCCGGGTACGGAGGGGATCCACGCGACCCCGACCGGTGGCGGATGATGCTGCTGCGGGAGGCGATCGGAACCGCGGTCTGGGCCCGTCAAGTGGACGACGCCGTCTTCGAGGCGGAGGGCCTCGCCCAGCTGCCGGACGCCCTCGC
This sequence comes from Schumannella sp. GW821-FHT10F01, assembly GCF_058809295.1. NCBI lineage: Bacteria > Bacillati > Actinomycetota > Actinomycetes > Micrococcales > Microbacteriaceae > Schumannella > Schumannella sp. GW821-FHT10F01. The sequence continues at coordinate 65,526 of NZ_JBXASM010000001.1, read as the reverse complement.
ACTGTTCTGAGGCGACAGCCGGAGCGCCGGCCGATGCCGGGCTTCCACCGGCACGTATGGTCGGGCCATGTCCTCTCCCGGAGACGTCGTACGGCGCAACGCCGAGTACTGGGAGGCGCTGGCCCCATTCCGACGGGGCGAGCCGGTCGACTTCTTCAAGTCCGGCGGCTCCGCGCTCACGGATGCAGAACTGGCGGCTGTCGGTGACGTCGCGGGCCGTCGCGTCCTCCAGCTGGCCTGCGCCGTGGGAGACGAGGCGATCTCCTTCGCACGACTCGGCGCTGACGTCACTGCGGTCGATCTCGCCCCATCGCACCTCGCTACCGGCCGCGCCAAGGCGGCCGCGCTGGGACTGAGCATCGACTTCATCGAGCGCGACATGATGCGGCTTGAGGAGCTCACCGGGTTCGACGTGATCTTCATCTCGGCCGGCGGTATCTGCTGGGTGCCCGACATCGACGCATGGGCGGACGATCTGAGTCATCGACTCGTGTCCGGTGGCGTCGTGGTGATCCACGAGCACCATCCGCTGTGGGAGGTGCTGAGAGTCGGAGGCCCCAGACGCCTCGATGTGATCGGCGACTACCTCTCACCAGCCCGGGACGGGTACCCCGATCCACTCAAGGCTCCGAGCGTGACGCGCGAGCGAAAGTTCGACACCGTCGCGCCCCGCAGCTTCGTCTGGAGCATCGGACGCGTCGTCTCCGCACTCGTCGGTGCGGGACTGGTCATCCGGATGCTTGTCGAGGAAGCAGACGAAGACCTGTATCCCGGCCTCGGCTCGGCCGCCGCACGGCTGCCCGCGGCCTACCTGCTCGCGGCCGCGCGCCCGGAGCACTGATGGAGCTCACGGATGAAGCCGGGAGAATCCAACGTGGGCCCGAGGTCGCTGCGCGGATCCTGCGACTCATCGAGCAGGAGCCGGCCCTCGCCGACCTCGCCGGGCCGGCCTCGCAGGCGATCCCGTGGGGCGCCACCAGCCTCTACTACAGCGGCCGCTGGCCAGAGCCCGATGTCCCCGCTCTCCTCAAGGTCGGGGTCTCCGCCTCTCAGCGCTTCTGGAGCCGGGCGGTCGCGGATCGCGACCCCACCCTCGCGCCGCCCGTGCTCGCCACCGGGGATCGCCTCGGCGGCACCGACATCGGCTGGGTACTCATGGAGCGGCTCCCGGGCGGTCTGCACCCCGGCTGGGGCGGCGCCGAGTTCGGGCTGCTGATGGATGCCGGTGCGCGGTTCCAGCGGATCGCCCGCACCATCGACCCGGCACCGGCGTCCGAACTGACCATGGACGACGTGCGGGGCTGGATCACGACCGCCGCGGACCGCGACGCTCCGGGCCCCGTCGACACGCTCCTCCGGCGGCTCCCGGACGACTGGGACTTCATCACGGCGGTCTGCGGCGTCGAGATCTGCCACGGCGATCTGCACATGGCGAACGTGCTGATGCGTGCGCCGGCACCGGAGCGCGCGCCCGCACTGCTCATCGACTTCGAGCCGTGCCGCATGCCCTGGGTCTTCGACGCGGCCTACCCGCAGATCCTCAACTCCAATCCCGCCCACCCCGGCTGGCACGACATGGTCGGCCAGATGGCCGAGCACCGCCGCGTATACGGCCTGCCGGTGTGCGCGGACCGCGAGCTGACCCGAGCGGCGTCGATCGCACTCGCCTGGTACGCGGCGCGCATGTGGGGCATGATCGGCGCCGCCCCTGACCCGGCCTGGCGGGACCCCGCGATCTGGCACGAACAGAACCGCGGCTACATCGAGGCCGGCGCAGCCATCTGAGCAACGAAGAAGGGCCCCGGACACCGTCCGAGACCCTTCATCGAGGCTGTAAAACGTATGTAGACACTGTTCTAAAACGTATACAGCCCATCGATGTGCGCGAGGGGGGACTTGAACCCCCACGCCCTTGCGGGCACTGGCACCTGAAGCCAGCGCGTCTGCCAATTCCGCCACTCGCGCGCGTGCCGTGTTCCCACGACAACCGTGCGAGATTACCACAGCGGATGCCCCTCCTCAGGCCGACGACCGCGCTCGCGACGAGGCCGACCGCGGGGCCGACCGCCGCATCCCGGAGGGTTCCGGCGCTTCCGGCCAGGCGTATCCGTCCGCGAGCGCCGGAACGGGCCGGATGCCCCCGCCCGCGCACCCCGAGAGCGCCCCGGAGCACCCCGGCGGCACCTCATCCAGCCCGCCATCAGGGAGATCAGCCTGCAGGCTGACCCGCCGCCGCGGGATATCCGAGGTGTGACGGCTAGCATCGTCACGACCTGTCCGGCCGAGAGGAAGCTTGCGTGGGGATTCTCGACAGCTTCGAGAAGGGCCTCGAACGCGTCGTGAACGGCGCGTTCGCGAAGACCTTCAAGAGCGGTCTCCAGCCGCTGGAGGTCACGGCCGCCCTCCGCCGGGAGCTCGACACGAAGGCCGCCGTCATGGCGCGCGACCGCATCCTCGTGCCGAACCGGTTCACCGTGCGCCTCGCGCCCGGCGACTACGAGCGGATGACCGGCCTCGGCCCGACGCTCGTCGACGAGTTCACGCAGCTCGTGCAGCAGCACGCCGTGGCGCAGCGCTACGCGTTCGCCGGCGGCATCGACATCTCCCTCCAGCGCGACGACGCGCTCGGCGAGGGCGTCGTGCGCATCGACTCGGAGGCCGTGAAGGGCTCGGTCACCTGGACCCCCGTGCTCGACGTCAACGGCGTGCGGCACGAGATCCGCCGCTCCCGCACCGTGCTCGGCCGCGGCAGCGAGGCCGACGTCACGATCGACGACACCGGCGCCTCCCGCAAGCACGTCGAGGTGCTGTGGAACGGCACCCGCGCCGAGGTGCGCGACCTCGGCTCCACGAACGGCACGCGCCTCAACGGCCAGCCGCTGAGCCACTCGCCGCTCGAGCCCGACAGCGTGATCGAGATCGGGCGCACGCGCATCGTGTTCCGGGTGCTCGCCCGCTCCGATGACGCCCGGGGGTCGCGCCGATGAGCGAGCTGACCCTCCTCCTGCTGCGCCTGGGGTTCCTGGTGCTGATCTGGGTGTTCGTCTTCGTGATCGTCTACACGCTGCGCTCCGACCTGTTCGGCACGCGCGCGCGCAAGGCGAAGGGCGATGCGGCGAGCGCCTTCCCCGCGGGAGCGGGCGCTCCGGCCGGAGCCGTCGCCGCCGGCGCCGCCTCGATGGCCGGCGGCACCGCCGTCGCCCTCGAGACCGAGCAGATCGCGGCACCGCGGCCGCTCGCCTCCGAGCGCACCGCGCGACACCTCGTCATCACCGAGGGACCGCGCCAGGGCATGGAGCTCGACCTGCCGGCCGGCGAGCTCACCATCGGGCGGTCCAGCGAGTCCGGCCTCGTGATCCGCGACGACTACACCTCGACGCATCACGCGCGCCTCATGCTCTGGAACGACGAGTGGGTGGTGCAAGACCTAGACTCGACGAATGGCACGTTCGTGGGCGGCGACCGCGTGACGGTGCCGACCCCGGTGCCGCTCGGCACCCCGGTGCGGATCGGGCAGACGACCTTCGAGCTGCACCGGTAGCCGCGATGGTCACGCCCACCAGCGCCGCGGTCTCGCACGTCGGCAAGATCCGGTCCAACAACCAGGACTCGGGCTACGTCGGCGCGCACCTCTTCTTCGTGGCCGACGGGGTGGGCGGCCACGCGGGCGGCGACGTCGCCTCCGCGATCGCCGCGAAGCGCATCGCCGAGGCGGACCAGGTGTTCACCTCCGCCTCCGATGCCGAGTTCGCGCTGCAGTCGGCCCTCATCGCCGCGAACCAGCTGCTCGCCGAGACGGTGTTCGAGCACTCCGAGCTCACCGGCATGGGCACCACGGTCAGTGCGATCGCCCGCGTCGGCGACGAGATCGTCATGGCGCACATCGGCGACTCGCGCGTCTACCGCTGGCGCGACGGCGAGCTCGAGCAGATGTCGGCCGACCATACGTTCGTGCAGCGCCTGGTCGACAGCGGCCGCATCACGCCGGAGGAGGCCGCGGTGCATCCGCGCCGGTCCGTGCTCATGCGCGTGCTCGGCGACGTCGACGCGGCACCCGAGGTCGACACCCGCGTCATGGACACGAAGCCGGGCGATCGCTGGCTGGTCTGCTCCGACGGCCTCTCGAGCTACGTGCCGGAGGACCGCCTGGCCGCGGTGCTCGAGGGCGTCCCGGGCGCGGAGCAGGCGGCGTACCGGCTCGTGAAGGAGGCGCTCGACCACGGCGCCCCCGACAACGTGACGGTCGTGCTGCTCGACGTCGACGGCGGGCCGGGCGTGCCGCATCCGCCCCGCTTCGTCGGCTCGGCCGCGATCCCGCTCCGCTTCGAGGGCGAGAGCACGCGGCGTCCGCTGCGGCTGCCGACCCTGCTGCTGCATCCGCTCAAGGCGACCCAGCCCGACCCCTCGCACTTCGAGCCGGAGAGCGACGACTACCTCGACGAGCTCATCGAGGAGGACAAGCGCCGCGCCCGCCGACGCCGCGCGGTCTGGCTCAGCATGGTCGCCGTCGCGGCGCTCGCCATCGCGGGCGCGGTGCTGCTCGGCTACCAGTGGACGCAGTCGCGCTACTTCGTCGGCGAGAGCGACGGGCGCGTGGCGGTCTACCAGGGCGTGCAGCAGAACATCGGCCCGATCTCGCTCTCGACGGTCAAGCAGACGACCTCGATCGAGCTGTCGGCGCTGCCGGAGTCGCAGCGCGACTCGGTGCGGCACACCATCAATGCCGAGGACTTCAGCGACGCGCGCGCGATCGTCGACCGGCTGAGCCGGCTCGCGGCGAACGGCACGGAGGACACCGGCACGGGCTCCGGCTCGACCGCGACGCCGACCCCCACCCCGACCGCGACTCCGGACCCGGGCGCCGGCGGCTGATGAGCACCGCCGCCCAGAGCGTGACGAGCTTCACCACCACGATCACGCTGAAGCTGCGCCGGCCCGCGCGCCGCCGCAACGCCGAGCTCGCGCTCCTGCTGTTCGCGATCGGCCTGTCCGTGGCGGCCATGGCGCTCGTCGAGGTCGGGGCGACCGGCACCATCGACCAGGGCATGCTCGGCCTCGTGACGGCCCTCGGCGTGCTCGGGCTGATCGGCCACGTCATCCTGCGCATCACCGCGCCGGAGGCGGACCCGCTGCTGCTGCCGATCGCGGTGCTGCTCAACGGCATCGGCATCGCCGAGATCGCGCGCATCGACATCGCGAAGGACCTCGTCGGCTGGGACGCGCGCGGCGTCAAGCAGATCGTCTGGACGGCGATGGCGATGATCATCGCGTTCGTCGTGCTCGTCGCGTTCCGCAACCACCGCATCCTGCAGCGCTACCGCTACATCGCGATGTTCACCGGGCTCGTGCTGCTCCTGCTGCCGATGCTCCCGGGCATCGGGCAGAACATCAACGGCGCCCGCGTCTGGATCCACATCGGCGGGTTCTCGTTCCAGCCGGGCGAGCTCGCGAAGATCGCCCTCGCCGTGTTCTTCGCCGGCTACCTGGTGACGGCACGCGACTCGCTGTCGATGGTGGGCCGCACCTTCCTGGGGGTGCGCTTCCCGCGCGTGCGCGACCTCGGCCCGATCCTCGTGATCTGGGCCGCCGCGATGGCGGTGCTCGTGTTCCAGCGCGACCTCGGCACCGCGCTGCTCTACTTCGGCCTGTTCCTCGTGATGATCTACGTCGCGACGGCGCGGCTCAGCTGGGTGCTGCTCGGGCTGGCGCTGTTCGTCGGCGGGGCGCTGCTCGCGAGCCGCCTGCTCAGCTACGTGCAGGCGCGCTTCGACGGCTGGCTCGACGCGTTCAGCGACGAGAACTACGACAAGCAGTTCGGCGGCAGCTACCAGCAGGTGCAGGGGCTGTTCGGCATGGCGGACGGCGGACTCGCCGGCACCGGCCTCGGCCAGGGCCGCCCCGACATCACCCCGCTGGGCTACAGCGACTACATCGTCGCCAGCCTCGGCGAGGAGCTCGGCCTCATCGGCCTGTTCGCCATCCTCGGCCTGTACCTGCTGCTCGTCTCGCGCGGCCTGCGGATCGGCTACCGCGGCACGGACGACTTCGGCCGGATGCTCGCCGTCGGCCTCAGCTTCGTCATCGCGCTGCAGGTGTTCATCGTCATCGGCGGCGTCACCCGGGTCATCCCGCTCACCGGCCTCACGACGCCGTTCCTCGCGGCCGGCGGCTCCTCGCTGGTGGCGAACTGGATCATCGTCGCGCTGCTGCTGCGGCTCTCGGACACCATCCGCGACCAGGAGGTGACCGCATGACCAAGGAGCTCCGCCGGGTCAGCGTCGTCGTGGTGCTGATGTTCCTCACGCTGTTCGGCTCGACCACGATCATCCAGGCGCTGCAGAGCGACAACCTCAAGGCCGACGGCCGCAATACGCGCACGCTCTACGCCAGCTTCTCGACCCAGCGCGGCGACATCTCCGCCGGCTCGACGCGCATCGTGACGAGCACCCCGGTCGACGACGTCTACAAGTTCCAGCGCGTCTACGCGAACGGGCCGCTCTACGCGCCCGTCACCGGCTACACCGTGCTGTTCGGCGAGCCGCGCGGCGTCGAGGGCGCGCTCAACCAGGACCTCGCCGGCACCGGCAGCTCGCAGTTCCTGCAGCGCGTGAACCAGATCATCACCGGCCAGGACGCGCGCGGCGCCGACGTGCAGCTCACGATCGACCCCGCCCTGCAGCAGACCGCCTGGGATGCGCTCGGCGACCAGCGCGGCGCGGTCGTCGCGATCGAGCCGTCGACCGGCCGCATCCTCGCCATGGTGTCGAAGCCGTCGTACGACCCGAACACGCTCGCCGTGCACGACACGAAGACCGCGAACGCGACCTACCAGTCGCTGCTCGACGACCCGCTGAAGCCGCTCGTGAACCGCGCCATCGGCGGCGACCTCTACGCGCCCGGCTCGACGTTCAAGCTCGTCGTCGCGACCGCCGCGCTCGAGAGCGGCGACTACACGCCCGACAGCGCGTTCCCGAACCCGGCGACGTTCCAGCTGCCCGGCACCAGCTCGGTGATCAACAACGCGGAGGGCGGGGCCTGCGGCGGCGGCGACCAGGCGTCGATCGCGACCGCGCTGCGGCTCAGCTGCAACATCCCGTTCGCCCAGCTCGGCGCCGCGATCGGGCAGGACGCGATCCGCTCGCAGGCGGAGAAGTTCGGCTTCGGCGACAAGGACCTGCGCATCCCGATGCGGGTCACGCCGAGCCAGTACCCCGAGAACGACAGCGAAGCGCAGACGATGCTGTCGTCCTTCGGCCAGGCGAGCGACCGCGTGACGCCGCTGCAGATGGCGATGGTGTCGGCCGCGGTCGCCAACGGAGGCTCCCTGATGACGCCGAACCTGATCCAGAGCGTGACGAGCAGCGACCTCCAGCCGCTGCAGACGTTCCAGGCGACCCAGTACAGCAAGGCCATGAGCGAGGAGACGGCAGCCGCGATGACCACGATGATGATCGCCGACGTCGCCAACGGCGCCGCCAGCAATGCGAGAATCGACGGGATCGATGTCGCCGGCAAGACCGGCACGGCCGAGAACGGCAAGAGCGATCCGTACACGCTCTGGTTCACCGGGTTCGCCCCCGCGCAGAACCCGAAGGTGGCGGTCGCGGTCGTGCTCGAGAACGGCGGCGGTCAGGGACAGAACTCGTTCGGCAATCGGCTCGCTGCGCCGATCGCCAAGAAGGTGATGGAGGCGGTGGTGAGCCGATGAGGCCGAGCAGTGGACTGACCTTCGGAGGCCGGTACCAGCTGTCGTCCCGGATCGCGATCGGCGGCATGGGCGAGGTCTGGCAGGCGACCGATCTGGTGATCGGGCGCACGGTCGCGCTGAAGATCCTCAAGGACGAGTACATGGGCGACCCGGGGTTCCGGGAGCGGTTCCGCGCCGAGGCGCGCCACGCCGCGCTCGTGAACCACGAGGGCATCGCCAACGTCTACGACTACGGCGAGGAGGACGGCAGCGCCTACCTCGTGATGGAGCTCGTGCCAGGCGAGGCGCTCAGCGCCGTGCTCGAGCGCGAGCGCGTGCTCAGCACCGACCGCGTGCTCGACATCGTCTCGCAGACGGCGTCCGCGCTGCAGGCCGCGCACATGGCCGGCCTCGTGCACCGCGACATCAAGCCCGGCAACCTGCTCATGACGCCGGACGGCCGCGTCAAGATCACCGACTTCGGCATCGCGCGCATCGCCGATCAGGTGCCGTTGACCGCGACCGGGCAGGTCATGGGCACGGTGCAGTACCTGTCGCCGGAGCAGGCGAGCGGGCATCCCGCGTCGCCGTCGACCGACATCTACTCGCTCGGCATCGTGGCGTACGAGTCCCTCGCGGGCCGTCGCCCCTTCACCGGCGAGTCGCAGGTCGCGATCGCGATGGCGCAGATCAACGAGGCGCCGCCGGAGCTGCCGGTCACCATCTCGGAGCCGGTGCGCAACCTCGTCTACTCGTGCATCGCGAAGCGCCCGGATGACCGCCCCGCGACCGCGGCGCACCTGGCGCGCGCCGCCCAGGCGCTCCGCCGCGGCGATGTCGGCGGCGCGATCGCCGCCGTGCCGGGGGTCGGTGGCCGCAACCCGGTCGCGCTGCTCCCCGGGACGGATGCGCCCACCGGCGCCACCCGCGTGCTGACCTCGCCGGTCGGCACGATGACCGGGGGCTTCACCGGCGCCACGGCCACCGCCGGCTACCCGGCGGCCGAGGGCGAGCGCAAGCGCCGCAGCCCGTGGGTCTGGCCGCTCATCGCGATCATCGTGGTGCTCGCGCTCGCGATCGCCGCGATCGTCGTGGCGATCCTCATCCGGCCGAACGGGGAGGGCGATCCGACCTCGTCGCCGCCGTCGAAGTCGGCGCCGTCGAAGACACCGAGCTCGACGCCGACGAGCGATCGGATCACGATCACCGGCAGCGACTACGTCGGCAAGAGCGTCGACGACGCGACGGCCCTGCTGCAGGGGAAGAGCGACGAGTTCACGATCAGCACCCAGCCGGCCGGCACCGCGCCCGATCCGAGCCAGGACAACACGGTCACCCGCATCTCGCCGATCGGCCCGGTGGAGCCCGACGCGACGATCACGCTGTACTACTACCAGCCGTGGGCCGGCCCGACGACGACGCCGGCCACGCCGACGTTCACGCCGTCCGGCACCTACAGCATGGCCGACAGCGACAGCCTCGTCCTGAACTGGACCGCCTACACCGGCTGCCCGACCTCGCGCGCGCTCGATCACTACACGATCACGCTCAGCAGCGGTCTGCAGGCCGAGCCCGGCAGCTCGACCACCGTGCCGGCGACGACCACCACCCTCGGGCTCGAGGCGACCACGGCCGGCCAGCAGACGGCGAGCGTGACCGCGGTCTGCGGCGGTGACGCCTCGTCCAAGGCGTCCGCGAACGCGACGATCACGATCACGCCGTAGGGTCCGGAGCGCTGGGGTCGCCTCGGGGTCATCCCGGAGCGATCCCGGCCTCCAGCCTGTCGTTACCTCCCGCTCGGTACACTGGCGAGGTTCCGCACCAGCGACGACAGAGCGAGGAGACCGCCGTGACCGACCGGGTGACCGAGTCCGTGCGCGTGCTCGCCGGTCGCTACCAGCTGGCCGAGCGCATCGGCCGCGGCGGCATGGCCGAGGTCTTCTCCGGCACCGACGCCCGCCTGGGGCGCCGCGTCGCCGTGAAGCTGCTGCGGCCCTCCCTCGCGAACGACCCCGCCTTCCGCACCCGCTTCCGCCAGGAGGCGCAGGCCGCCGCGAAGATGGCCCACCCGACGATCGTGCGCGTGTACGACGCCGGCGAGGAGACCGTCCGCGATCCCAGCGGCGTCGAGGTGCAGGTGCCCTTCATCGTGATGGAGCACATCGAGGGCCGGCTGCTCAAGGACATCATCGCCGCGGGTCCGGTGCCGGCCGCGGAGGCCGTTCGCATCATCGACGGCGTGCTCACCGCGCTCGAGTACTCGCACCGCGCGGGCGTCGTGCACCGCGACATCAAGCCGGGCAACATCATGGTCACCTCCAACGGCCAGGTGAAGGTCATGGACTTCGGCATCGCCCGTGCGATCTCGGAGTCGTCGGCGACGATCGCGCAGACCAGCGCCATCCTCGGCACGGCTCAGTACTTCTCCCCCGAGCAGGCACGTGGCGAGGCGGTCGACGCCCGCACCGACCTGTACTCCACCGGCGTGGTGCTCTACGAGCTGCTCACCGGCCGTCCGCCGTTCGCTGCCGACACCCCCGTCGCCGTCGCCTACCAGCACCTCAGCGAGGAGCCGGTGCCGCCGAGCTCCGTCGTGCCGACCGTGTCGCCGGCGCTCAACGCGGTCGTGCTGCGCGCGCTCGCGAAGGACCGCTTCGAGCGGTACCAGTCCGCCGCCGAGTTCAAGGCGGAGGCCGACGTCGCCGGTGCCGGCAAGGTGCCCGACCGCTCCCCCGCCCGCTCCGACGAGTTCAACGCGACGCTGTTCGGCGTGAACCCGGGCGCGACCGCGGCCTCCGACCAGACGCTCCGCCGCCTCGCGAGCATCGACGACGACCGCGCCCCGCGCCAGACCCAGTCGCGGCCCCCGGTCGCCTGGATCTGGGGCGGCATCTCGGTGATGGCCGTGATCGTCGTCGCCGTCATGTTCTGGGTGTTCTCGCTGCAGCCCTCGACCGGGTTCATCAACTCGGCCTCGGTCAAGATCGCCGACGTGAGCGGCAAGAGCTGGGCGGCGGCGGAGAAGGAGCTCAAGAAGCAGGGTCTTGATCCGCAGCAGATCGAGAAGGCGAGCTCGTCCGTCGACAAGGCCACGGTCATCCGCTCCGATCCGCAGGCCGGCGAGACGGTGTCGAAGGGCACCGTCATCAACGTCTGGGTGTCGTCCGGGCCCTCGACCATCACGATGCCGAGCCTCATCAACCAGACGCAGTCGGTCGCGGTGCAGACCATCGCCGACAGCGGGTTGAAGTACAAGGAGTCGGTGGAGGCCAACTCGCCGACCGTGCCGAAGGGCCAGGTCATCTCGAGCGACCCGTCGCCGGGCACGAGCAACGTGCAGACCGGCTCCGAGGTCACGCTGACGATCTCCACCGGCCTCACGACCGTCCCGGACGTCACCGGCAAGACCCCGGAGGACGCCACGACGACGATCCAGGGCACGGATGTCGGCCTCACGGTCAAGCTCGTGAAGGACCCCGGCTGCACCGGCGGCAACGTGAGCAAGCAGTCGGTCGTCGGCGACACCCCGCAGGGCACGGTCGTCGAGGTCACCTACTGCTCCGGCACCTGATCCCGCGCGATACCGCCGGCTGAGGAGGGCGCACTCGCGCCCGTCTCGACGCCTCGCGCTTGCAGCCATGCGGCTTCGAGACGGCGCTGGCGCGCCTCCTCAGCCATCGGCCGCGGAGCTCACCGCACCAGCGGGCTGAGCCCCTTCGCGCGCTCGGCGGCCTCCGGCAGCCCGACGACGGCGAGCCAGTTGCCGAGCATCCGGTAGCCGCCCTCCGTGAGCACCGACTCCGGGTGGAACTGCACGCCGTAGACGGGCGCGTCGCGGTGGCGCAGCCCCATGATCACGCCGCCGGCCGTGCGCGCGGTGACCTCGAGCTCGTCGGGCACGGTGCCGTCGACGACCGCGAGCGAGTGGTACCGCGTCGCGCGGAACGGCTGCGGCACCCCCTCGTAGAACGGGCTGCCGTCGTGCGCGACCTCGCTCGTCTTGCCGTGCATGAGCTCCTCGGCGTGGGTCACGGTCGCGCCGAGCGCCTCCGCGATCGCCTGGTGCCCGAGGCACACGCCGAGCAGCGGGCTCCCTGCCGCGAGCGCCGCGTGGACGATCGGGATCGAGACGCCGGCGGCGCCGGGAGCACCCGGGCCGGGCGAGAGCAGCACGGCGTCGTAGCCGGCGATCGCGTCCGCGACCGCGTCGGCGGCGATCCAGTCGTTGCGCACGACCTCGGTCTCGGCGCCGAGCTGCTGCAGATAGCCGTCGAGCGTGTAGACGAAGCTGTCGTAGTTGTCGACGACGAGGATGCGGGTCACTTGGACACCGTCACATCGGTCGGCGCGAACAGCGGCGTGATCGCCGGGAACACCCAGTACACGAGAGCGGTCAGCACGGCGGCGGCCGCGACGACGAGGATGAGCACCCGCACCCACCAGGGTCCGGGGAGCACCCGCCAGAGAGCTGCGTACATGCGCTATCCCTTCGCCGCCACGGTCGCCGCGATCTCCTTCGGAGCGCCGTCGGCGCGCGGCGTGAACTGCTCGAAGACGCCGTAGGCCGCCATCCGCTCCTGCGTGGAGAGCAGCGGGTTGCAGGTCGTCATCGTGATCACGCGGTCGTCGGCGGTGACGCCGATCTGCTCCGGCACCGGCTCGAGCACCTGCACCTCGGTCGGCGGCATGTACTGCAGGTTGCGGAACCCGTACCGGTACCAGCCGTCCTGCGTCTCCACGTAGATGTGGTCGCCGAGCCGCAGGTCGGGCACGTTGTGGAGCGCGCCGCCGTAGAAGGTGCGGTGGGAGGCGATGGCGAAATTGCCGACGGCGCCGGGCATGCCGGTGGTCGGGTAGTGCCCGATGCCCTTCGGCTGCAGCACCTGCGTGTTCGAGACGCCCTGGGCGATCGGCCGGTAGAAGGCGGGATCCGTGGCGGTGTTGAAGCGCGGGATGATCAGCGCCGCGAACACCTCCGCGTTCTTCGCCGGGGCGGTGCCGACCGGCACCACGTCGCCGCCGTCGTCCGTGCCGTCGGTCGGCGTGGGAGTCGGCGACGGGTCGTCTTTCGCCTTCTCGTCCCACTGCTGCGACAGCGATCGCGCCTCCGACGAGAACTGATTGCCGGTGATGATGTCGGAGAGCCAGACCTGCCAGCCGATGTAGAGCAGCACCAGCACGCCGGCGGTGATGAGCAGCTCGCCGGCCACGCCGATGACGCTGAGCCGGCGGCGGGGGCGCGCCGGGCGGTCCCCCTCGGCCTGCTCGCTCATGGCGTCGATTCTAGGTCAGCTAGAATCCGAGCATGGCCCGAGAGAGAGTCCGCCCCGAGCCCGCTGAGCAGCGCTCGGGGGACGACGCCCCCAACCCGGTGTGGTTCAAGCCCATCATGTTCGGGTTCATGCTCATCGGCCTGGTGTGGATCATCGTCTTCTACGTCTCGAAGACGACCCTCCCGATCCCCGCGCTCGGCGCGTGGAACATCCTGATCGGCTTCGGGATCATGTTCATCGGCTTCCTGATGACGACCCGCTGGCGCTGATCTCCGCTCGAATTACACGCGTGTGATTCGTCCACACTGTGGACGGGCCTGTGGATAACCCTGCCGGCCGACTGCGCAGACGACGATGCGCCGATCCCCTTCGGGGTCGGCGCATCCGACGTCCTGCTGCTGCTCCGGGTCAGCCGAACGCGACCAGCCGGAGCGTCGCGAGCACGATCAGCACCGCCGCACCACCGCCTGCCGCGAGATAGGGCGTGTTCGACTGGCGACCGCTGGAGTGCCGCTCGAGCAGCCACCACATCCCGGCGCCGGCGAGCAGTCCGCCGATGAGCTGCGGCAGCCCGGCCGTGTACGCGACCGCGGTGTAGAGGATGTTGAACCCCATGAGGATCCAGAGCAGCAGCGGGTTCGATCCGCTCCGCATCGCCGTGATGCCGTAGACGATGAAGACGCCGTAGAGCCCGGGGGTGAGGCCGGAGGCCGCGCCGCCGGCGAGCACACCCACCGCGGCGCCGATCACCGCGGCCGTGCCGAACACGAGCGCGAAGCGCGCGCGGCCGATGAGCCCCTCGATGAAGGGGCCGAAGTACGCGAAGAGCCCCATGTTGAACAGGAACAGCAGGATCGAGCCGCCGTCGGGGATCGACGGGTTCGCCGCCCATGAGGTCACGTAGCGCCAGACCTGCCAGGCGGGCATCCCGTCGAAGGCGGCGAGCAGCACGAACGGCAGGCTCTGGGTGAAGAAGCCGACGAGCCAGAGCACGAGCGACGTGCCCGCGATGATCCAGCTCAGGTGCGGGCCGGACCCCGAGGCGAAGAACGTGGCGAACGCGCTGCCGGCGTTCGACCGCCGGGTGGAGCTGCGGCGCTGCGAGCCGCCGCGGGACCTGCCGCCGGAGATGACGGTCGGCGTCCAGCGGACGCTGCCTCCGGCCTCCCGAACGCACTCCGGGCACTGCACGCCGACCGGTGCCTGGATCTGGCACTCGGGGCAGATCGTGCGGCCGCAGCGCTGGCAGAGCACCCAGCTCTGCCGGTCCGGGTGGCGGTAGCAGACGGAGGGATCCGCGTCGGCGTCCGCCGGATAGCCGAATCCGCTCACGACACCTCGGTCACGTCGATGGACCGGATCACCACCGGCTCGAGCGGCTTGTCGCGGCCGTCGGTCGCGACGGCCTCGATCGCGTCGACGACGCGCTTCGACTCGTCGTCCGCGACGATGCCGAAGATGGTGTGCTTCGCCTGCAGCCAGGGGGTGGCGACCGTGGTGATGAAGAACTGCGAGCCGTTCGTGCCGCGACCCGCCTGCTTGCCGGCGTTCGCCATGGCGAGGATGTAGGGCTCGTTGAAGGTCAGCTCGGGGTGGATCTCGTCGTCGAACTGGTAGCCGGGACCGCCGATGCCCTGACCGAGGGGGTCGCCACCCTGGATCATGAAGTCCTTGATGATGCGGTGGAACACGGTGCCGTCGTACAGCGGCCCGGTCTGCTTCTCGCCGCTCTGCGGGTGCGTCCACTCCTTCGATCCGTCGGCCAGGCCGACGAAGTTCGCGACGGTGGCGGGGGCGTGGTTGCCGAGCAGGTCGACGCGGATGTCGCCGAGCGAGGTGTGGATGGTGGCGACAGCGGTGGAGAGAGACATGCGCATATCGTGCCATGACCGGCCGGGATTCTCCGGAGCCCGCGTGCACTGCGCTCTCAGGCGACATCCAGCCCGTCGAGGTTGACCGTCCGGACTGACGTGGAAGGATGGGCCGGAACAGCAGCCTCGACGACAGGAGTTCATCGAATGGCATCGACACGCAAGCGCGCCCGGGCGTTCAAGAAGCTGAAGGGCTCCGCGGCCACCGTGGCCGACGAGCAGCGCGAGGTCCTCGAGCACGCGAACAAGGTGCTGCAGGAGGCCCGCCGCCAGCTCGGCGACTACGCCCGCAGCGACCTCGCCCCGGCGGCCATGTCCGCCTACGACAAGCGGATCAAGCCCGGCGTCGACCGCGGCGTCCAGGCCGGTCGGGCCGCGGCCTACGAGGGTCGCACCCGCGTCGCGAACGACGTGATCCCCGCGATCTCGACCGCGGTCGGCTCGACCCTCGCCGTGCTCGCCTCGGCGCGCGACCCGCGCGTGCGCGACGTCGCGAAGAAGGCCGGCAAGGCAGCGAAGAAGTACAGCAAGCAGGCGACCAAGACGGTCCGCCCCGCCTCCTCGGGCGGTGGCGCCGGCAAGTTCATCCTGCTCGGCATCGGAGTGGCCGCCGTCGCGGCCGTCGCCTACGCGGCGTGGCAGACGCTCCGCGCGGACGACGAGCTGTGGATCGAGGACGTCGCCGACGTCGAGCCCGTGAACCCGGAGGCCTGAGCACGTGGCCGCAGCGATCCTCTGGGGAGTGGTCGGCGTGATCGCCGCCCTCGGTCTCGTCGGCTCGGTCCTGGCCATCGTCGGCCTGGCCCGGGGCGGCTACTGACCTCCCCCACCTGAACGCGCGAGCGCCCCGTCCCGGATCACCGGGGCGGGGCGCTCGTCCGTTCACTCGGCGGTGAGCCACTCCTGGTAGGCGCGCTCGTCGGTCGGGCGCCCGAGGAAGTCGGCGACGAGGTCCGCCGCGTCACGGCGTCCGCCCTGGGCGAGGATGCGGTCCCGGTAGCGGTGTGCCGCGGCGGGGGCGAACAGGTCGGCCGGGTCGAACGCCGAGAACAGGTCCTTCGCGATGACGAGGCTCCACTGGTACGTGTAGTACGCCGAGCTGTAGCCGCCGAGGTGCCCGAACGACGCGTGCATATGCGTGCCGTCGATGTGCCGGAACAGGTCGTAGCGCTCCTGCAGCTCGCGCAGCCTCGCGGTGAGGTCGCCCGGCAGCTCCCGGTGCAGCACGTACGAGAGCGCCGAGTAGAAGAGCTGCGTGCGCACGGAGAGGCCGGTGCCGAACTCTTCGGCCTCGCGCATCCGCTCGACCGTCTCGACCGGGATCGGCTCGCCGTCGGCGTCGAGGGCGAAGGTGCGCAGCACGTCCGCGTCCCACGCCCACTCCTCGAGCATCTGCGACGGCGCCTCGACGAAGTCCCACTCGGTCGCCACGCCGCTGAAGCGCGCGTAGCGCTGGGCGCCGCCGAGCACGTGGTGCAGCAGGTGCCCGAACTCGTGGAACAGCGTCACGACCTGGTCGTGGTCCATGAGCCCGCGGGGGAAGTTGCACACCAGCACGCCCTCCGGCAGCCGCCGGCCCTCGACGCCAGTCGCCAGGTCGAACTGCGCCGCGTGCTTGTACTTGCCCTCGCGCGGGTGCAGGTCGAGGTGGATGCGGCCGATCCGCTCGCCGTCGAGCGTCACGTCGTAGGCGGCGACGTCGTCGTGCCAGCTCGCCGCGTCGGCGACCGGCGCGTACTCGACGCCGAACAGCCGGCCCGTGACCGCGAGCAGGCCGGCGCGGACGCGGGCGAAGTCGAAGTACCGGCGCACCTCCTGCGCGTCGATGCCGAAGCGTTCGCGGCGCACCAGCTCGGAGTAGTACGCGTTCGACGACGAGTCGAGGCCCTCGACGGCCGGGTCGTCGCGGCGCGCGCGCTCGAGCAGCACCTCGAGGTCGCGGCGGCCCGCCGGCTCGGAGACCTCGGCGAGCCGGTCGATGAACGCGGCGATCGCCTCCCCGTCGCCGATCATCTTCACCTCGGCGTCGTAGTCGGGCCAGCCCCGGTAGCCGAGCAGGCGCGCCTTCTCATCGCGCAGTTCGAGCAGCTCGTGCAGCACGCCGTCGTTGTCGGGCCAGGCGCGCTCCAGGTACTGCCGCACCAGGGCGAGCCGCGCCGCGCCGTCGCGCGCGTAGGTGCGGAACGGCACGTAGTCCGGGTAGTCGGTGGTCACCTCGACGAGCCCGTCCGCGCCGGCCGGGTGCGCCTCGATCCAGTCGGCCGGCAGCCCGTCGAGCGACGCCGGCGCCACCCGGATGGAGCGCACGTCGTCGCGGATCGCCCGCGAGAACGCCTGGTCGAGCACCACGAGGCGCTCCTCGATCTCGGCGAGCCGGGCGAGCACATCCGGCTCGCGGTCGATGCCGCTGCGCCGGTAGTCGAGCAGGATGCGGTCCCGCAGCCGGAGCGACTCGGGGTCGTCGGCGATGCCGTCGGCGTCCGCATCCCGCACCGCCGCGAACAGCGCCGCGTCCTGCCCGCGGGCCGTGCGGACGCGCACGACGTCCTGCAGCCGCGACTCCGCGCGCTCGCGCACGGCTGCGTCAGGATGCACCTCGCTGAGCAGGGACGTGATGGAGGCCGCGTCGTCGAGGGCGACGTCCGCGTCGTTCCAGGCGGCGAGCACCTCGATCGCGGCCCTCGGCGGCGAGGTCCGCAGCACGGCGAGGGCGGACTCGGCGGCGGCGAGGTCGGCATCGACGCGGGCGTCGATCCAGGGCGTCCAGTCGGCGGCGGGCAGGTCGAGCGGCGCGGGGAAGGTCACCGTCCGAGCCTAGGCTCCGTCGGTCGCACCCAGCCCGTCGAGCACGGCCATGGCCGCCCCGTCGAGCGCGACATCGCCCGCGCCGAGGTTCTCCTCGAGGTGGCCGACGCTGCTCGTGCCGGGGATGAGCAGCACGCCGTCCCACCGGGTGAGCTGCCACGCGAGCCCGACCTGCGCCGGCGTCGCCCCGACCCGCGTCGCGACCTCCTGCACCTCGGGCCGATCGGCGACGCTCGGCATCCGATCGAAGGCCGACCCGAGCGGGAAGTACGGCACCCAGGCGATGTCCTCCGAGCGGCAGAGCTCGAACGCCGGGTCGCGGTGCAGCGGATTGTCGGCGTTCTGGACGCACACGATGCCGACCGGCAGCGCGGCGCGGATCTGCTCCGGCGCGACGTTGCTGAGGCCGATCGCGCCGATCAGCCCCGCATCCCGCAGCTCCATCAGCACCGCGAGCTGGTCCTCGATGGGGACGATCTGATCGCCCGCGGCGACGAGGCCCGGGCCGGTGTCGGCTCGACGCAGGTTGACCACGTCGATCCGGTCGACCCCGAGGGTGCGCAGGTTGTCGTCCACCTGCGCCCGCAGCTGATCCGGATGCTGCGCGAGCGCGAGCGGCACGCCGCCGGTCTCGACCCGGACGGCGCCCACCTTGCTCACGACCGTGAGGCCGTCGAACGGGGAGAGCGCGTCGCGCAGCAGCGCATTGACCGTGCCGGGCCCGTAGAACGCGGCGGTGTCGACGTGGTCGACGCCGAGCTCGACCGCGCGCCGGAGCAGCGCGATGGCGTCATCCCGGCGCGCCGGGTCCTCCGCGCTCCGCTCGAGCTGCATGGCGCCGTAGCCGATTCGCCCGACGGTGGACGCGCCGAGTCGTGCCGTGCCGCCGGGTCGCGAGGTCGTTCCCGTCATGGCGTGCTCCTTCACTAGAGTCGACGAAGCGGAGGATCCTCCGCATGACCCGACCGTAACATAAACGGAGGAGGCTCCGCTTTGGTCCGTGCCGATGCGCAGCGGAACCGCGTCGAGATCGTCCGCATCGCGGGCGAGGCGCTGACCCGTGACGGGGAGGTCTCGCTCGACCGCATCGCCCGGGAGGCCGGGGTCGGCATCGGCACGCTCTATCGACACTTCCCGACCCGCGAGGACCTCATGCTCGCCGTGTACCGCAGCGGCCTCGACGAGGTCTGCGCCGCGGCCGACGACCTCCTCGAGCGGATGCCCCCGGCCGACGCGCTCCGCGCCTGGATGGACGCCTACGCCGCCTTCGTCGGCACGAAGCGCGGCATGGCGGAGTCGCTGCGAGCGATGAGGGAATCCGGCGCCATCGACGCCGCCTCGACGGTGTCGCGGATCCACGGCGCCATCGGCTCGCTGCTCGCCGCCGGTGAGGCGGACGGGTCGCTGCGCGCCGGGGTGCGGGCGGACGACGTCGCCGCCGCGCTGATCGGCGTGCTGTGGTCGCTCGGACGAGACGACCGCGAGCCGGGCGAGCAGCTCGCCAGGATGCTCGACCTGCTGTTCGCCGGCATCCGCACCCCCGCGTAACAGCGCCGGCCCGCCTCCGTAGCCTGGAGCGCGTGACCGCCGTCGGCTCCGCCTCCACCCGGCTCGTGATCCTGCGCGGCGACTCGGCGTCGGGGAAGACGACCACGTCGCTGGCGCTGCGACCGCACCTCGGCGAGCGCACCGCGCTCGTGCATCAGGACGTCATCCGCCGGGACCTCCTCCAGGGCGGCCGGAAGGAGGAGCGCGCCGCGCATGCCGCCGCGCTGATCGACTCCATCGCCCGGCAGTCCCTCGACGCGGGCTACGACGTGATCCTCGACGGCATCTTCAACCTGCGCGACTACGGCGAGCGCTTCGAGGCACTCGCCCGGGACCACCGCGGCATCACCCGCGTCGTGCAGTTCGACGTAGGCCTCGACGAGACGCTGCGGCGTCACCGCGACCGGCCGCTCGGCGCGATCGTGCCCGAATCCGACCTCCGCGACTGGTACGACGGCTGGCAGCCGCTGCCGACGGTGGCCGAGCGCCGGATCGACGCGACCTGGTCGACCGCGGCGGTCGTCGCCGCCGTCCTCGACGACCTGCGACCGCGCGCATCCGATGTCAGCGCGTGACGTCACCTAGACTCGGCGCATGGGTCGCTGGCTGCCGGGTGCCGCGGATCGTCTCGCCGCGGCCGCGATGGGCCTCTACGCGGAGCAGGGCTTCGAGCGCACCACCGTCGCCGAGATCGCCGAGCGGGCCGGAGTGACGGAGCGGACGTTCTTCCGCTACTTCGCCGACAAGCGCGAGGTCGTGTTCTCCGGTCAGGAGCGCTTCCTCGCCGCCTTCACGGAGGGGGTGCGCAGCGCACCGGCCGGCCTGTCGCCGATCGCCGTCGTGTCCGCCGCGCTGACCGCGGTCGCCGAGTTCTTCGACGATCGGGAGCACTCCCGGATGCGCGACGCGATCATCGCCCAGAACCCCGGGCTGCGCGAGCGCGAGGTCTTCAAGATGACCGTCACCGCGGAGGCGATGCGCCGCGAGCTCGAGGCCCGCGGCGTCGAGCCGCTGCCGGCCGCCCTCGCCGCGGAGGCGGGGGTCGCCGCGTTCAAGCTCGCGTTCGAGCGCTGGCTGGCCGATGGCGAGACGCGCGGCATGGCCGAGCTGAGTCTCGCCACCCTCGCCGAGCTGCGCGCCGTCACCGCGGGCTGACCCCAACGCTCCCCGCAGTCCCCGTCGTCTCAACGGGTGAGGGCATCGGACGAGGAGGACCCGTGACACGACACCGACATCTGCCGGGACCGGCCGCGGCGGCTGCGGCGATCATCCTGGTCGCCGTCGTCGGCCTGACCGGATGCGCGCCCGACATCCCCGTCGACGGACCGGAGCCCGTCACGTACCCGGTCACCAGCACGCCGGTGGACGACCCGGTTCCGGGCTCCGCGACCGACGGGTCCGCGCGCGCCGCGATCGACGGCGACCGCGTGCTGGTGACCACCTCCGGATCGAGCTCCTGCCCGCCGATCGCGACCTCGCTCCGCAGCGCCGGGGCGGAGCTGCGCATCCAGCTCGCCGAGCAGGACGGCGCCTGCACGGCGGACTACGGCCCGCGCACGATCGCGGTGCCGATCCCTGACGACCTCGCCGCCGCGACCTCCGACTGGACCGTCATCGTGCTCGTGGCCCACGACGGCGGATCGACCCGCATCGACCTCGACTGAGCCGGCCCGCGAGGGGGCCGTGGACCGGTCGTCCAGCTCGCGCGCGGCCGTCGTGCACTGCACACTGGGGTGTGGCCTCCGGCACGCGACGACGTCGTCCGCTCCTGATCGGCGCCGGCGTGGTCGTCGGCGCCGTGCTCGTCGTGTGCGGCGCGACCGTCGTGCGTGGCTGGACGCTGACCGGCGACGACCGGCTCCGCGAGCGGCTCGACTGCCGCGACACGGTCGAGTTCGAGTCGGACCTGTACCAGTACGCCCCGATGCGCGGCTACGACTGCGTCGTCGACGACGGCCGCACGGTGTCGGTGCGGCAGTACGAGAGCACCGCGGCGGTCGACTTCGCCTGGAGCGCCTGGGAGGCGCCGGTCGGGCCCGACATCCGCGCGCTCATCGCCGGCGACCTCCTCGTCGTGGGGCCGACGAAGGTGCTCGAGGGGCTGCGCGCCGACTATCCCGGCAGCGCGCTGACCGCCTCGCCGTACCCGACGCCTCGGCTGTCCGACCGCCAGCGCGAGCGAAACGCGTGCATGCAGACCGCGACCGCGGAGCTCGTCGACCAGGTGGAACACGGGTCGAGCCGCGGGGACAGCAGCAGCGCCGCGGCTCCGGAGGAGCTCCGCAAGCGGATCGCGGACCTCCTCAGCGGCGCGGACCTCCCGCGACTGCGGCTGCTCGAGTCGCGGTCCGCCACCGAGTTCGAGGGCGCGATCTCGGTCTACGGATCCGACCTGCGCGGGTACTGCGGCGCCGAGGCCTAGCTCGAGCGGAACCGTCGGCACGCGGCCCGGCTAGCCTCGTCGGATGATCGTCTGGCTCAACGGCACCCACGGCGTCGGCAAGACCACGACGAGCACGCTGCTGCAGCAGCGCATCACCAGATCCCGGGTGCTCGACGCCGAGAAGGTCGGCGAGACCCTCATGGACATCCGTCCCGGACTGCCGGCGACCGACGACTTCCAGCACTGGGACCCGTGGCGTCCGCTCGTCGTCGAGACCGCGCGCAGGGTGCTCGAGTTCACGGGCGGCACCCTGATCATGCCGATGACGGTGCTGGTCGAGGCCTACTGGCGCGAGATCTCGGACGGACTCCGCGCCGCCGGCATCCCGGTCCGGCACCTCGTGCTGCACGCCGACCGCGAGACCCTGCTGCGTCGCATCCGCGACGACCGCCACATGGGCCCGTCGGACTTCCGCCTCAGCCGGGTCGAGCCCTACCTCGCGGCGTTCGACTCGTGGCTCGGCACGGAAGCCGAGGTCGTCGACACCGTCGGCATCACACCGGACGACGTCGCCGACCGGATCGCGGCGGCGGTCGGCGTGCGCACCCGGCCGCCGGCTCAGCGCTCGACGCGGTAGCGGAGGTGGAGCACGCCCTCCCCCTCCACGGCGCGGTCGCCGGCCGCGGACTTCGCCGCCGCGATCGCGCCCGGCAGGTCGGACGTGGAGTGGATGACGCCGCGGTCGGGCGGCTCCGGCGGCGTGCGGGTCAGCACGTACACCGGTACGCCATCGTGGTGGTCGCCGCCCCAGTCGCCCGCCCACACTTCGGTGGAGCCTAGGGGAATCGAACCCCTGACCTCCTGCTTGCAAAGCAGGCGCTCTACCAATTGAGCTAAGGCCCCGCGACCAGTCGATCGTAGCCGAGGCGGCGGAGCGCGGCGCACGAGCGGATGCCGCGGCCGGAACCGCCCCGCCGTCAGCGCCGGCCGGGCGTCGCGATCTCGACGGTGTAGCTCGTGATCGCGGTGACCGTGCCGGCGTCGAACTCGTAGATGTCGCACGACGCCACGGACGTGGTGTCGTCGCCGCGGTAGGTCGCGACGCTGTCGACGACGATCGTGCCGTCGCCGCCCGCGATCACGCGGAACGACGAGAACTCCACCTCGACGCCGTCGAGGTCGTCGAGCAGCGAGTCGCAGCTGCGCATGAGCACCTGCTTGCCGGGCAGCACCGCCGCACCGACCACGTTCCACCGCACGTCGTCCGCGATCCGCGGATACGCGTCGCGGAAGCGGTGCTCCGAGAACGCGCGGGCGACCTGTTCATCCGTCATCACGCGCTCACTGTACGGCGGCGGCCCGCTCCCGGTGCATGCGGATCCCGATGTCGATGAGGCCGACCCGGCGCTCGTCCGCGACCCGCTCGAGCGGCACCCAGTCGGCGCCGTCCGTCGTGCCGTGGATCTCGGCCGCGAGCTCCCCGCCGATCACGTGCGCGCGGTAGACGATGCGCAGCCCGCGCATCGGACCCGTGCCGCTGATCCGGTCCTCGGCGGCGACGTAGATCGCGTCGACCCCGAGCAGGGCGTCGAGCTCGACGTCGTAGCCGGTCTCCTCGCGCACCTCGCGGACCACCGTCTGCTCCGGCGACTCGCCGTCCTCCATGCCGCCGCCGGGCAGCTGCCATCCGGAGCCGTCCGTGCCGACCGAGAGGAGGATGCGGTCCGCGTCGACGATCACCGCGTACGCGGCCGGACGTGTCTGCATGGGGTGGGGCTACGAGGACTTGAACCTCGGACCTCTTCGTTATCAGCGAAGCGCTCTAACCGCCTGAGCTATAGCCCCGAAGGCCGGGATCCCGGGCGCGAAGCGCCGGACGGCCGGATAGAACTGTACATCACCGCCCGGGCGGGCGACGAATCGGCTAGTTGTTGGTGAAGCCGACGAGCAGGCCGCCGGTGAGCCGCACGCTGAGGTTGTAGAGCAGCGCGCCGATCGCGCCGAGGGCCGTGCCGCACACCGTGTTGAGGATGGCGATCACGAACGCGAACAGCATCACCTGGGCGAGCCCGAAGGTGTCGGCGATGTCGAACCCGGGCGTCGTCAGCACATCCGACAGCAGCGAGTTGACCTTGTCGAACACGCCGGTCGAGTTCAGCACCACCCAGATCAGGAACGTCGCCACGATGAGCACGATGCCGAGGCAGATCTGGATGAGGAAGGTCAGCTTCACCACGGACCAGAAGTCGATGTAGACGAGCTTCAGGCGCACCTGCTTGCTCGACACGCTCCTCTGCGACTTGCGCTGGAGCTTCTCGGCCACGCTCGACATCAGTCGGATCCCTTCGCGTCGTCGGCCGGCTCTACCTCCACCGGCTCGTCCGGCTCCTGGGACACCAGGTTCCGTTCGGAGTTGCGGGCCACGGCGATGATGCGGTCATCCTCGGCGAATCGGGCGAACACGACACCCATGGTGTCGCGGCCCTTCGCCGGCACCTCGGCCACGGCAGACCTTACCACCTTGCCGGAAGCCAGAACCGTGAGCACCTCGTCGTCCTCGCCGACGATGAGGGCGCCCGCGAGCACCCCCCGCTCGTCGTTCAGCTTGGCCACCTTGATGCCGAGTCCGCCGCGGTTCTGGCGCCGGTACTCCTCGACGCTGGTGCGCTTCGCGTAGCCGCCCTCGGTCACCACGAACACGTAGCCGTCGTGGTCGACGACCGACGCGGAGAGCAGCGTGTCCGCCGAGCGGAAGTCCATGCCCTTCACGCCGGAGGTGGCGCGGCCCATCGGCCGCAGCGCGGCATCCGTCGCCGTGAAGCGGATGGACTGGCCGTGCCGCGAGACGAGCAGCACGTCGCTGTCCTCCTCCACGAGCATCGCCGAGACCAGCTCGTCGGCGTCGCGGAGGTTGATCGCGATGATGCCGCCGGTGCGGTTCGTGTCGTACTCGGTCAGCGCGGTCTTCTTCACCAGGCCGTTGCGGGTCGCGAGCGCGAGGTAGCGGGCGACGCCGTAGTCGCGGATGTCGAGGATCTGCGCGATCTGCTCGTCCGGCTGCAGCGCGAGCAGGTTCGCGACGTGCTGGCCCTTCGCGTCGCGGCCGCCCTCCGACACCTCGTAGGCCTTGGCGCGGTAGACCCGGCCCTTGTTCGTGAAGAACAGCAGCCAGTGGTGGGTGGTGGTCACGAAGAAGTGCTCGACCACGTCGTCCGCGCGCAGCTGGGCGCCGCGCACGCCGCGGCCGCCGCGGTGCTGCGACCGGTAGTTGTCGCTGCGGGTGCGCTTGATGTAGCCGCCGCGGGTGACGGTGACGACCATCTCCTCCTCGGGGATCAGGTCCTCGACGCTGACGTCGCCGTCGAAGCCGAGCAGGATCTCGGTGCGGCGGTCGTCGCCGAACCGGCTCACGATGTCGGTCAGCTCCTCGCTGATGATCGTGCGCTGGCGGGTCGGCGTGGCGAGGATGTCCTTGAAGTCGGCGATCTTCGCCTCGATCTCGGTGGCCTCGTCGATGATCTTCTGGCGCTCGAGCGCGGCGAGCCGGCGCAGCTGCATCGCGAGGATGGCATCCGCCTGCAGCTCGTCGACCTCGAGCAGCGCCATGAGGCCGGAGCGCGCCTCGTCGACGGTCGGCGAGCGCCGGATCAGCGCGATGACCTCGTCGAGCGCGTCGAGCGCCTTGAGGTAGCCGCGCAGGATGTGGGCGCGCGCCTCCGCCTCGGCCAGGCGGAAGTTCGTGCGCCGCACGATCACGTCGATCTGGTGGTCGATCCAGTGCGTGATGAACTGGTCGATCGACAGCGTGCGCGGCACGCCGTCGACGATCGCGAGCATGTTCGCGCCGAAGTTGTCCTGCAGCTGCGTGTGCTTGTACAGGTTGTTCAGCACGACCCGGGCGACGGCGTCGCGCTTGAGGATGATGACGAGCCGCTGGCCGGTGCGGCCGGAGGACTGGTCCTCGATGTCGGCGATGCCGCTGAGCTTGCCCTCCTTGACGAGCTCGGCGATCTTGATCGCGAGGTTGTCGGGGTTCACCTGGTACGGCAGCTCGGTGACGACGAGCGCCTGGCGCCCGCGCACCTCCTCGACCTCGATGACGGCGCGCATCGTGATCGAGCCGCGGCCCGTGCGGTACGCGTCCTGGATGCCCTTGATGCCGAGGATCTGCGCGCCGGTCGGGAAGTCGGGTCCCTTGATGCGCTGGATGAGCGCCTCGACGAGCTCCTCCTTGGTGGCGTCCGGGTGCTCGAGCGCCCAGAGCGCGGCCTCGGACACCTCGCGGAGGTTGTGCGGCGGGATGTTCGTCGCCATGCCGACCGCGATGCCGACCGAGCCGTTGACGAGCAGGTTCGGGAACCGCGCCGGCAGCACGACCGGCTCCCGGGTGCGGCCGTCGTAGTTGTCCTGGAAGTCGACCGTGTCCTGGTCGATGTCGCGCACCATCTCCATGGCGAGCGGCGACATCTTCGTCTCCGTGTACCGGTGGGCGGCGGCGCCGTCGTTGCCCGGCGAGCCGAAGTTGCCCTGACCGAGCGCGAGCGGGTAGCGCAGCGACCACGGCTGCACGAGGCGCACGAGCGCGTCGTACACCGAGCTGTCGCCGTGCGGGTGGAACTGCCCCATGACGTCGCCGATGACGCGGGTGCACTTCGAGAACGCGCGGTCGGGCCGGTAGCCGCCGTCGTACATCGTGTAGATCACGCGCCGGTGCACCGGCTTCAGGCCGTCCTCGACGCGCGGCAGCGCTCGGCCGATGATGACGCTCATCGCGTAGTCGAGGTACGACCGCTGCATCTCGAGCTGCAGGTCGACCTGCTCGATCCGGTCGCCGGCGGGCTCGATCGTGGTCTCGTCCGTCATGTTCTCTCGGTTCTCGTCCTGGGTGCCGTGGGATCCGTCGTCGATCAGATGTCGAGGAAGCGGACGTCCTTGGCGTTCTGCTGGATGAAGCTGCGGCGCGCGTCGACGTCGTCGCCCATCAGCGTGGCGAAGATGCCGTCGGCGACGGCCGCGTCATCGAGGGTGACCTGGCGCAGGGTGCGGGTCTCCGGGTTCATGGTCGTGTCCCACAGCTCCTGGTGGTCCATCTCGCCGAGGCCCTTGTAGCGCTGGACGCCGTTCTCCTTCTGGAGGCGCTTGCCGGAGGCGAGGCCCTCCTTGAGCAGGGCGTCGCGCTCGCGGTCCGAGTACACGTACTCGTGCTCGGAGTTGGTCCACTTCAGGCGGTACAGCGGCGGCTGCGCGAGGTAGACGTAGCCGATCTCGATGAGCGGGCGCATGTAGCGGAACAGCAGCGTGAGCAGCAGCGTGGTGATGTGCTGGCCGTCGACGTCGGCATCCGCCATCAGCACGATCTTGTGGTACCGGGCCTTCTCGCCGTCGAAGTCCTCGCCGATGCCCGTGCCGAAGGCCGTGATCATCGCCTGGATCTCGGCGTTCGAGAGCGCGCGGTCGAGGCGCGCCTTCTCGACGTTGAGGATCTTGCCGCGCAGCGGCAGGATCGCCTGCGTGCCCGGGTCGCGGCCCGTCTTCGCGGAGCCGCCGGCCGAGTCGCCCTCGACGAGGAAGATCTCGCTGCGCGCCGGGTCCTTGCTCGAGCAGTCGGCGAGCTTGCCGGGCATGCCGCCGCCCTCGAGCAGGCCCTTGCGGCGGGTCTGCTCGCGCGCCTTGCGCGCGGCGAGCCGCGCCGAGGCGGCCTGGATCGACTTGCGGATCACGTCGCGCGCCTGCGCCGGGTTGCGGTCGAACCAGTCGGCGAGCTGGTCGCCGACGACGCGCTGCACGAACGACTTCGCCTCGGTGTTGCCGAGCTTCGTCTTCGTCTGGCCCTCGAACTGCGGCTCGCCGAGCTTGACGGAGATCACGGCGGTGAGGCCCTCGCGGATGTCGTCGCCGGAGAGGTTCTCGTCGCGCTCCTTGAGCAGCCCCTTCTCGCGCGCGTAGCGGTTCACGAGTGTCGTCAGCGCCGCGCGGAACCCCTCCTCGTGCGTGCCGCCCTCGTGGGTGTTGATCGTGTTCGCGTAGGTGTGGACGCTCTCGGAGTACGCCGTCGTCCACTGCATCGCGACCTCGAGCGCGATCTTGCGCTCGGTGTCCTCCGCCTCGAAGTCGATGATCTCCGGGTGGATGACGTCGGCCTTCTTCGCCGCGTTGAGGAACTCCACGTAGTCGCGGAGGCCGCTCTCGTAGAGGAAGTCGTCGTTGCGGTGCAGCCCCTCGTCGTCGACCTCGCGCTCGTCGGAGAGCGTGATGCGCAGGCCCTTGTTGAGGAACGCGTACTGCTGGAACCGGGTGCGCAGCGTCTCGTAGTCGAACTCGACGGTCTCGAAGATCTCGGCGCTCGGCCAGAAGGTGATGGTCGTGCCCGTGTCGGAGACCGGCTCGCCCTTCGCGAGCGGCTCGCGCGGCACCCCGATGTCGTAGGACTGCGTCCAGGCGAAGCCCTGCCGGTGCACCTCGACATCGAGCCGGGTCGACAGCGCGTTGACGACCGAGCTGCCGACGCCGTGCAGACCGCCCGAGACCGCGTAGCCGCCGCCGCCGAACTTGCCGCCGGCGTGGAGGATCGTGAGCACGACCTCGACCGTCGACTTCTTCTCGACCGGGTGGACGTCGACCGGGATGCCGCGGCCGTTGTCGACGACGCGCACGCCGCCGTCCGGGAGGATCGTGACGTTGATCGTGTCGCACGCGCCGGCGAGCGCCTCGTCGACGGCGTTGTCGACGATCTCGGTGACGAGGTGGTGCAGACCGCGCGGACCGGTCGAGCCGATGTACATGCCGGGGCGCTTGCGCACCGCGTCGAGGCCCTCCAGGACCTGGATCGCGCTGGCTCCGTAGCTGTCGTCGTCGGGGGTGGTTCCGGTGCCGGAGTTCGTCGCGTCGGTCATGAAGTCGTCATGCTCCTCGGGGGATCGCGTCGCCGCGAGCGCGAGCCCGGACAACTGACTCATTCTACCCCAGCGGGGTGTCCGAATCCGGGAGAATCGGCGATCTGCGGCGTCGGAATCCGTCCGACGGATGATTTTGCCTTCTCAGCCGTAGGTGTCGCGCGGACCGCGCCCTGGAACCGTCCTGGGACCGTGTTTCCACGAGGGGGCGTTGGGTGCCAGAAAGCGCACCGCCTCGATGCCCGCCGAGGGATGCCGCTCCGTGATGCGTCCGGCGACCGCCGACTTCATCCGGTTCATCTGGTGCGCCCACGCCGTGGAGTCGCACCGGACGACGAGCACGCCCTCCTCGATGCCGACCGGCTCGGTGTGCATCGCGGTCTCCTCGCCCACCAGCTCGGGCCAGCCGACGATGAGCTCCGTCTTCGCCAGCGGCGACGTCCAGCCCATCTCGCCGGTGAGCCGGGAGAGCACCGCGTCGAGTCCGCGCGGGTCGCGGCCGGTGCCGAACGGCACGGTCGTCTCGTCCTCCGCCGCCCGCGCCCGACGGCGCGCGTCGCGGCCGGGACGGCCGGCGCCCGGTGTGCCGAACACGCCACGCAGCCGCTCGAAGACGGCGACGTGCTCGGGCAGCTCCTCGGCTCGGGTGGCCGATCCTGGCGAAGACCCGTCGACGGGCTCAGGGGGTCGTGACAGCGACTCGTTCACTCCGCCACCACCTCCCCGCCTCGGATCCTGATGACATTCTGCGCCAGCTCCGACGGCACGTCGTCGAAGACCGCCGCCGTGATGAGCACCTGCTCGTAGTCGCCGATCGCGGCGGCCAGCCGCGCGCGGCGGGCCTCGTCGAGCTCGGCGAAGACGTCGTCGAGCACGATCACCGGGTCGCCGGTCAGCGACTCGCGGCGCAGCACGCCGGCCGCCGCCAGCTTGAGCGAGAGCGCGAACGACCACGACTCGCCGTGGCTCGCATAGCCCCGCGCCGGCAGCCCGTTGAGCTCGAGCAGCAGGTCGTCGCGGTGCGGGCCGACGAGCGTGAGCCCGCGGTCGAGCTCAGACCGGCGCACCCGCACCAGGGATTCGCGGAACGCGGCCGCCGCCGTGGCCGCGTCGACGACGGCGTGCTCGGCTGGCACCTCCGCCTCGTCCTCGTCGTCCGGCTGGTCGCCGCGCACGCTGAGCCGCAGTGCGAGGTCCGCCGCGTGGTCCTCCCCCGCGATCGCCGCGTAGGCCTCCGCGACGCCCGGGCGCAGGTCGGCGACGAGCGCGGACCGCGCCGCGATGAGCTCCGAGCCGAGGGCGACGAGCCGGTCGTCCCAGACGTGGAGCGTCGACAGGTCGCCGGTGCGCTGCGCCGCACGCGAGGTCTTCAGCAGCGTGTTGCGCTGCCGGAGCACCCGGTCGTAGTCGCCCTGCACGCCGGCGAGCCGCGGGGTGCGCTGCACGAGCAGCTGGTCGAGGAGGCGACGGCGGCCCGAGGGCTCGCCGCGCACGAGCGCGAGGTCCTCCGGCGCGAACAGCACGCTCGAGATCGAGCGCGGCAGCTCGCGCGGCTTCACCGGGCTGCTGCCGACCTGGGCGCGGTTCGCGCCGGTGCGGTTGAGCTGCAGCTCGACCCGCAGCTCGCGGTCCCGGTTCACGAGCAGGGCGCGGACGACGGCGGCGTCCGCCCCGGCGCGGATGAGCGCGGCATCCGACGACACCCGATGCGAGCCGAGGGTCGCGAGGTAGCCGATCGCCTCGACCAGGTTCGTCTTGCCCTGGCCGTTGCTGCCGACCACCAGGTTCGCGCCCGGCCGGAGCTCGACCTCCGCGCTCCGGTAGTTGCGGAAGTCCGTCAGCTGGAGACGGGAGACGATCACGCAGGCCGCACGGCGTGGCCGCCGAACTGCTTGCGCAGCGCCGCGACCGCCTTCATCGAGGGCGAGTCCTCCTGGCGCGACACGAAGCGCGCGAAGATCGAGGCGCTGATCGTCGGCAGCGGCACCGCGTTGTCGAGGCCCTCCTGCACGGTCCAGCGGCCCTCGCCGGAGTCCTCGACGTAGCCCTCGATGTCCGCGAACTCGGGATCCTCGTGCAGCGCCTTGACGAGCAGCTCGAGCAGCCAGCTCCGCACCACCGTGCCGCGCTGCCAGGCGGTGAACACGCCGGCGACGTCCTCGATCATGTCCTCGCGGGCCTCCATGAGCTCATAGCCCTCGGCGTAGGCCTGCATCAGCGCGTACTCGATGCCGTTGTGCACCATCTTCGCGTAGTGGCCGGCGCCGGGCTTCGTGCCCGCGTGGACGAAGCCCTCCTCGCGGGGGCCGTCGGGGCGCAGGGCGTCGAAGACCGGCATGGCCAGCTCGACGTCGTCCTTCGCGCCGCCGACCATGAGGCCGTAGCCCTCGGTCACGCCCCAGATTCCGCCGGAGACGCCGACCCCGAGGTAGTGGATGCCGCGCTCGGCCGCGGCGGCCGCGTGCACCTCGTCGTCGGTGAACCGGCTGTTGCCGCCGTCGATGATGACGTCGCCCTCGGCGAGCACGCCGTGCAGCTGCTCGAGCACCGAGTCGGTGACCTTGCCGGAGGGCACCATGACCCAGACGACGCGGGGCGACGGGAGGGCCGCGATGAGCGCCGGGAGGTCCGGCACGTCGGTGACGTCGGGATTCGGGTCGTAGCCGGTGACCTCGACGCCGTGCTCGCGCAGGCGGGTGCGCATGTTGCCGCCCATCTTGCCGAGGCCGATGAGTCCGATGTGCATGCGCGCGCTCCTGAGGTGGCGCCGCCCCGGCGTCAGCGGAGCAGCAGGTTGGGCTGGAGCAGGTACTTGTAGTTGTCCGCTCCGGGCTGGTCCTTCGACGACTGGCTGGTGATGAGCACCGGGCCGGGCTTGTTCGGGTTGTCGGTCTTCGTGAACGACACCCGCACGAACTCGGAATGCACGGCGCTCAGCGCGTCGAGGAGGAACGAGGGCTTGAGCGAGACGACCGTGTCCTGCCCGTGGAGGTGCGCGTCGATGGTCTCCGAGGCCTGGGCCTGCTCGGAGCCGGCCGCTTCGAGCCGGAGCCCGTCGATCGAGAAGCTGAAGCGCAGCGCGGCCTCGCGCTCGAGCACGAGCGCGACGCGGCGGACCGCGTCGACGAGCTCGCCCGTGTTGAGCACCGCGTAGTCCTCGACGACGTCGGGGAACAGGCGGCGGACCGGCGGGAAGTTGCCCTTGATGAGCAGCGACGTCACGGTGCGCTTGTCGGCGCTGAAGGCGATGAGCTCGCGGTCGTCGCGGCGGATGATCGAGACGGCGACGGTGCCGCTGTGGCCGAACGTCTTGCCGATCTCGGAGAGTGTTCGGGCCGGGACGAGCGCGGTGGTGCCCTCGGCGGAGGTGGTGCCCGAATCCCAGTCGATCTCGCGGATGGCGACGCGGTAGCGGTCGGTGGCGACGAGCGACAGGCTCGTCTCGCCGACCTCGAGCTGCACCCCGGTGATGACCGGGGTGACGTCGTCGCGGGAGGCGGCGACGGCGACCTGCGCGACGGCGGCGGCGAAGTCCTCGGACGGCAGCACGCCGGTGGTCTCGGAGACCTCGGGCAGGGTCGGGTACTCCTCGACCGGCATGCTCAGCAGCGTGAACTTCGCGGAGCCGCAGCTCACGGCGATCTTGCCCTCGACGGTCTCGAAGACGACGGGCGCGTTCGGGAGCCGGCTCGCGATGTCGGCCAGCAGCCGGCCGGAGACGAGCGCGGTGCCGTCGTCGTCGACCTCGGCGGCGATCTCGGTCTGCGACGACACCTCGTAGTCGAACGACGACAGCGTCAGCGAGCTGCCCTCGGCGTGGAGGAGCACGCCGCTGAGGATCGGCTGCGTGGTGCGCTGCGGGAGGAGCTTGACCGCGAAGGACACCGCCTCGCTGAACACGTCGCGGTTGACCTGGAACTTCACAGGCGGTTCTCCTCGTCCGGTTCGGGCGTCTTCACGGGTCTGAGCGCGGGGTGCGCGCACGAGCATCCTGGCACAGTCCCGCGGGAGGTGAGCAGTGGAGGGCCGCCGGGCGAGGGGGTCCGAGGCCGCCGGCGCTCGGGTTGTGGAATCGGCGAACAGGAGGAAGAACTCTGTCTTCTTCTTAACGGCTGTGGACGGTGTGGAGAACATCCGGCATCCCAGCCGGCGGCGGGGAACTACAGCCGTGGAAGTTGTGGGCGGGGTCCGGACGACGCGCCGCCCGGGTGGGGAGAGCGCGGACCGCCCCCTCGTCCCGTCCACAGCCCGGACCCGATCCGTCCACACCCCGGGGGCGGTTCTGCACAGTTATCCACAGGTCGTTCACACATGTGGACTTCATACCCTGCGGGCTCACAGGAATGCCCGGTGGCAGCCGGGTTCCGGATGGGCCGAGGCCGTGCGGCGCGGTCGACGGCGCTCAGCGCGCGGTGAAGCGCTGGTTCTGCTTGATGCGGCTGGTCAGCTCGGTGACCTGGTTGTAGATCGAGCGGCGCTCCTTCATGAGCTCGCTGATCTTCTTGTTCGCGTACATCACCGTCGTGTGGTCGCGGTTGCCGAACAGCTGGCCGATCTTGGGCAGCGACAGGCTCGTGAGCTCACGGCACAGGTACATCGCGATCTGACGCGCGGTGGCGACCGCCTGCGACCGGCTCGATCCGTAGAGGTCGTCGACGGTGAGCTTGAAGTAGTCCGCGGTGTGATTGATGATGTCGACCGGCGCGATCACGTTGTCCTCGTCGAGGGTGATCAGGTCCTTCAGCACCGTCTGCACCAGCTGCAGGTCGACCGGCGTGCGGTTCAGGCTCGCGAACGCGGTCACGCGGATGAGCGTGCCCTCCAGCTCGCGGATGTTCGACGACACCTTCGTCGCCATGAACTCGAGGATGTCGTCCGGCACCTGCAGCCGCTCCGACTGCGCCTTCTTGCGCAGGATGGCGATGCGGGTCTCGAGGTCCGGCGCCTGCACGTCGGTGATGAGTCCCCACTCGAAGCGCGACCGCATCCGGTCCTCGAAGCCGGTCAGGTGCTTCGGCGCGACGTCGCTGGTGATGACCACCTGCTTCGAGTGGTCGTGCAGCGTGTTGAAGGTGTGGAAGAACGCCTCCTGCGTCTCGACCGCACGCTGCAGGAACTGGATGTCGTCGATCAGCAGGATGTCGATCTCGCGGTACCGCGACTGGAAGGCGGCCGACCGGTTGTTCGCGATCGAGTTGATGAAGTCGTTCGTGAACTCCTCCGAGCTCACGTAGCGCACCCGGATGCCCGGATACAGGTTCTCGGCGTAGTGGCCGATGGCGTGGAGGAGGTGCGTCTTGCCGAGCCCCGAGTCGCCGTAGATGAACAGCGGGTTGTAGGCCTTGGCCGGCGCCTCCGCCACGGCGACCGCGGCCGCGTGGGCGAAGCGGTTCGATCCGCCGATGACGAAGTTGTCGAAGTTGTACTTCGGGTTCAGCCGGCTCTCGGCCCGTCGGCCCTGGATCGGCGTGACGTTCGAGTCCTGCCACGGGGCCGGGTCCTCGACGGTCGGCTCGGCGCGGGGCAGCGAGGCCGTCTCGATGTCGGGGTTCACGACGATGGCGAAGCTCGACACGTCGGTCTCGCCGGCGGAGGTGATCGCGTCGAGCAGCGGGATCCGGATGCGGTGCTCGAGCATCGTGCGGGTCAGGTCGTTCGCGACCTCGAGATAGAGGGTGCCGGCCAGGACGCCCTTTGGCTCCACCAGGTTGAGGAAGCCTCGCAGCTGCGGGGTGACGCGGTCGTCGTGCTGGAGTCGTCCGAGGATGCCGTTCCAGAGCTCCCAGGTGGGGTCGGATTCCTCGGCCATGGTCCCTTTCCGTGTTCGAGCGCGCGCAGTTATCCACAGGATTATCCACGACGGTGGACATCTGTGGAGATGCGGACGCCGACCCGCCCCCCGGATCGACTGAGGGACACCCTAGTTCTCTCCGGCGCGTCATTGCCAACCGTTTCGGGGTCGTGGTGGAAGGATTCGCCGGTTTGCGCGCGCGGGTTTGACCGAAGCACGCGGACCGCCTATTTTTAACCGGTTGTCGTCAGCCCCGTCGTGCGGCTGACTCGAGATCTTCCCGGGATGCCGCCGGGCAAACGGAGATACCACTATGAGCAAGCGCACCTTCCAGCCGAACAACCGCCGTCGCGCCAAGAAGCACGGCTTCCGCCTCCGCATGCGCACGCGTGCGGGCCGCGCCATCCTCGCCGCGCGTCGCGGCAAGGGGCGCACCGAGCTCTCCGCCTGAACCGACGCGGCCGGCGTCGTGCTCGCTCGAGCGAACCGCGTGGTGCGGGCTGACGAATTCCGCACCGCCGTCCGCCGCGGGCGCCGCACGACGACACCGCTCGCCGTCTACTACGCGCTGGATCGCCACGGCGATCCGGCGCGTTTCGGCTTCATCGTGTCGAAGGCCGTCGGCGGCGCCGTGCAGCGCAACCGGCTCCGCCGTCGCCTCCGGGCGATCGGCCGGGAGCTGGTGGACAGCGGTGCCGGCGGTGCCGACATCGTCGTCCGCGCTCTCCCCGGGTCGGCGGAGCGCAGCTGGGACGAGCTGCGCACCGACGCCCGCGCGGCGATGCTGCCGCGGCTCGGGATCGGCTGAGCGATGACCTTCCTGCTCCTGCTCCCCCGCAACGTCTGCGTCGCGATCCTCCGTGCCTACCGCGCCGTGATCTCGCCGCTGTACGGAGACGTCTGCAGGTACTACCCCAGCTGCTCCGCCTACACTCTCGAAGCGATCCAGCGTCACGGCGTCGTGCGCGGCGTGTGGCTGGGCGGCCGACGGCTTCTGCGCTGCCACCCGTGGTCCCGTGGGGGCGTCGACGACGTGCCGGGCCACAGCTCGGACCCCCGCTACCCCATCACCCGCTCCGGCTTCGTCGTCGCGAGCTCGCGAAAGGCCTGACCTCACACCGCCATGGACATCTTCGGCTTCTTCCAGACCCTGCTCTGGCCCATCAAGTGGGTGATCGAGGCGATCCTGGTCGGCTTCCACCAGCTGCTGTCGATCCTGGGCATGGACCCGGCGGCGGGTCTCACGTGGGTCCTCTCCATCGTCGGCCTCGTGCTGATCGTCCGCGCCGCGCTCATCCCGATCTTCGTGCGGCAGATCAAGAGCCAGCGCAAGATGCTCGAAGTCGCGCCGCAGCTCAAGAAGATCCAGGACAAGTACAAGGGCAAGAAGGACCAGTACTCCCGCGAGGCGATGCAGCGGGAGACCATGAACCTCTACCGCGACGCCGGGACGAACCCGTTCGCGTCGTGCCTGCCGCTGCTGATCCAGATGCCGATCTTCTTCAGCCTGTTCTCGGTGCTCAACGAGGCCCGCAACGACAAGGCCGGCGTCGGCTTCCTCACCAAGGAGCTCTCCGACCAGTTCGGCAAGGCGTACCTCTTCGACGGCGACTGGAAGGCGCCGCTGAAGGACAGCATGCAGTCCGCGTGGACCGCCCAGAACTGGGTCGTGCTGGGCATCGCGGTCGTGATGATCGCGATCATGACGGCGTCGCAGTTCATCACGCAGCTGCAGATCATGTCGAAGAACCAGACGCCGGAGATGAAGGCGAGCCCGATGTACCGCCAGCAGCGGATGCTGCTGTACGTGCTCCCGATCGTCTTCATCTTCTCGGGTATCGCGTTCCCCATCGGCGTCATGTTCTACTGGCTCACCTCCAACATCTGGACGATGGTGCAGCAGTACGTCGTCATCCGGAACTCGCCGACGCCGGGCAGCGACGCGGCGCTCGAGCGCGAGGCGCGCCTGGCCAAGAGGGCCCGCGCCAAGATGACGCAGGAGCAGCTGCTGGCCGAGGAGGCCGAGCAGGAGCGGGCGCTCGAGGAGCGCCGCAAGACCAACAGCCAGCGCGTGCAGCCGGTAGGCAAGAACCGCGCCAAGAAGCAGGGCCAGAGCCAGAACGGGAACCAGGCATGAGCGACTCCGACGTGACGAGCACCGAGACCAGCGACGTGACGAGCACCGAGACCAGCGACGTGACCAGCGACGTGACGAGCACCGTGGTCGAGGAGTCGACCGCCGCCGCCGCTTCCGAGTCAACCCCCGCCGGCGACGCTCCGGCCGGCGGCGACGCGGCCGACGCTCCCGCGGAGAGCGACCCGCCGACCCAGGACGAGCTGGTCGAGGAGGGCGACGTCGCCGCCGACTACATCGAGGAGCTCCTCGACATCGCGGACATCGACGGCGACCTCGACATCGACGCCCGTGCCGGCCGTGCCTACCTGTCGGTGACCGCCGGCGAGGACGCCGAGGGCCTCGCGCTGTCCACGCTCTCGAAGCCCGAGACCGTCGGCGCGCTGCAGGAGCTCACCCGCCTCGCCGTGCAGAACCGCACCGGCCGCTTCTCGCGCCTCATCCTCGACATCGGCGGCTCCCGCGACGCGCGCGCCGGCGAGCTCGCCGCCCTCGTGGACCACGCCGTGCAGCGCATCGAGGGTGGATCGTCGTCCGCCTCCCTCCCGCCCATGTCGAGCTACGAGCGCAAGCTCGTGCACGATCTCGTCGCCGAGCGCGGCTACACCTCGGAGTCCGAGGGCGAGGGTCGCGACCGCCACACCGTCATCACCAAGGCGTGACCGGCGACTCCCCCGTCGATGTTCCACGTGGAACACCGACACCGTCGGAAGCCGAGCCGGCCGTCGCCGCTCAGCTGTTCGGCGACCGGATCGACCTCGCGCGCTCGTACACGGATGAGCTGGCGTCGCGCGGGGAGGAGCTCGGGCTGATCGGCCCGCGGGAGCTCCCCCAGCTCTGGACGCGGCACGTGCTGAACTGCGCGCTGCTCGCTCCGCTGCTGCGACCCGGCCGCGTCGGCGACGTCGGCAGCGGCGCGGGTCTGCCGGGCCTCGTGCTGGCGATCGCCCGACCGGACGCGCACCTCGTGCTCATCGAGCCGATGGAGCGCCGCATCGACTGGCTGCGCAGCGAGGTCGACCGGCTCGGCCTCGACAACGTGGATGTCGTCCGTGCGCGAGCCGAAGAGGCCCGCCTCGACCAGCCGCTCGATCAGGTCACGGCTCGTGCGGTCAGCGCGCTGTCGAAGCTGCTGCCGCTCACCGCTCCCCTGCTCCGCTCGGGCGGCGAGTTCCTCTTCCTCAAGGGCGCCCGCGCGCAGGAGGAGATCGACGGCGCCGCAAAGCAGCTGCGGAAGGCGCGCGTGCAGGACGTCGAGGTCGTCGTGCTCGGCGAGGGCCTGCTGCCGGACGTGACCCGGGTGGTCCGCGGGACGATCGGATAGGTCCGGGGTAGTTCGTCCCGGTTCCTCGGCGCTCGCGGATCAGGAGCGGCGGACGCGCGCCGTGCCCATGGATGCCGGCCACACCGCGGCGGGCCGCCGTTGCCCCCGACCGCCTTCTCGCAGAGGCAGGCGTTCTGAACCCACCGCGTGCCGGTAGGGATGGCTCGTTCCGATCGTGCGACGTTGTGGTCCCGGTATATCGGCGGTCGGACGGCGAACGGGATGCCACGGAGGAGGCTTGTCGATCAGCGGTCCTCCTGCTGCTTTCGGCGCCGATGTTCCACGTGGAACATCCGCGCGGTGGCCCGACCAGGCGGCACGGACGTCGCTTCACTGGTTCGCCCTCATGCCTGTCCGGCTCGATGTTCACGTGGAACATCGAGTGCTCGCAGTGATCTCCCGACACCGTCGGCACAGAGGCGGCGAAGCGGCCGGCCGACGCGGTCACGCGCCGCGAGCATGTGGGCGAGGTGCGGATGTTTCACGTGGAACATCGACCGTTGCCTCGGCCCGCGGTATCGATACCCGACTCCCCCATCGCTGCTCACCGGGATGTGCGGGCGCCGGCGCGAATTGACCCGATGCGTCGCGCGGCAAGCATTTGCGGCCGAAGCCACCGCCGGCGACCCAGCCGCTGAGCCACGACGCGTTCTCGACGAGGCAGTCGCTCGCCCGACTCCGAGACGGTTCTCGATCGTCCCCGCGCCCCATCCGGGCATGGCCGTGGGGAGTCCCGCCCGGGCCGATGGCAGATGAGGATACAACTGCCTCACCCCTTCACCCTCACGGAGACCTCGCGGTCGGTCTTCTTCCGCGGGCCCGACCGCGGAGAAAGCCACCCCCGGAGACACCCGCGCTCCGGCTCCCGATGTTTCACGTGGAACATGCGCCGCCCTGCGCCGCCGCACACCGTCGTGGCCATCCCCAGGACAGTGCCCGCCGGAGGGATGCACCGGGCGCGGCGGTTAGAGTTGGGCGATCCCCCCACGAACCAGGAGACGGACGGCTCGGTGACCTCCCCCAACGCCTTCGACGCGTCGACGCCGCTCGCGCGCGAGATCGCCGACCTCACCCGTCGACGGATCGCCCTCGCCGAGCAGGAGCTGCCGCACCCGGCCTCGACGCGCATCTTCACCATCGCGAACCAGAAGGGCGGCGTCGGCAAGACCACGTCGACCGTGAACCTCGCGGCCGCCCTCGCCCGAGCCGGCCTGCGCGTGCTCGTGATCGACCTCGACCCGCAGGGCAACGCCTCCACCGCGCTGGGCGTCGAGCACCGGTCGGAGACGCCGAGCGTCTACGACGTGCTCATCAACGACATCCCGATCGACGACGTCGTGCAGCAGAGTCCGGAGTCGCCGAATCTGCTCTGCGTGCCGGCCACCATCCACCTCGCCGGAGCCGAGATCGAGCTCGTGTCGCTCGTCGCCCGCGAGCAGCGGCTCGGCCGCGCGCTGCGGGACTACTTCGAGGAGACGGACACCCCGGTCGACTACGTCTTCATCGACTGCCCGCCGTCGCTCGGCCTCCTGACGATCAACGCGTTCGTCGCCGCCCGCGAGGTGCTCATCCCGATCCAGTGCGAGTACTACGCGCTCGAGGGCCTGAGCCAGCTGCTCGACAACATCGCCCTGGTCGGCAAGCACCTGAATCCCGACCTGGCCGTCTCCACGATCCTGCTGACGATGTTCGACCCGCGCACCAACCTCGCCAACCAGGTGGCGGCAGAGGTGCGCGAGCACTTCCCCGAGCAGGTGCTCAAGGCGGTCATCCCGCGGTCGGTGCGCATCTCGGAGGCGCCGAGCTACGGCCAGACCGTCGTCGGGTACGACCTCAACTCCGCCGGCGCGCTCTCCTACCGCGAGGCCGCGGCGGAGATCGCCACCCGCGGCGCGACGGCGGTGCGCTGATGGCCGCGGCGAAGCGGACCGGGCTCGGCCGCGGCATCGGCGCGCTCATCCCGACTGCGCCGGCCGGTGCGGAGCGCCCGGTCGACGTGTTCTTCCCCGACGGCGGCTCCGAGGGGGTCGACGACCAGTCGGGCCTCGTCGCTGTGCCTGGTGCGCGGCTGGCGAGCCTCTCCCCCGACGACATCGTGCCCAACCCGGTGCAGCCGCGGCACGAGTTCCGGGAGGAGGAGCTCGCCGAGCTCGTCACCTCGGTGCGCGAGTTCGGCGTGCTGCAGCCGATCGTGGTGCGCCCGCGGCCGAACGCCGCCGAGGGCGAGCCGCAGTACGAGCTCATCATGGGCGAGCGCCGGCTCCGGGCCACGAAGGCCTCGGGTCGCGACAGCATCCCGGCCATCGTGCGCGACACCGCCGACGAGGACATGCTGCGCGACGCGCTGCTCGAGAACCTGCACCGCGCGGAGCTGAACCCGCTCGAGGAGGCGTCGGCCTACCAGCAGCTGCTCGCCGACTTCGGCATCACCCAGGAGCAGCTCGCCGAGCGGATCGGCCGCTCCCGCCCCCAGATCACCAACACGCTGCGGCTGCTCCGGCTGCCGGAGGGCGTGCAGCGGCGCGTCGCGGCGGGCGTGCTCACCGCGGGCCACGCGCGCGCCATCCTGTCGGCCGGTGACGCGGACTCGATGGAGCGGCTGGCGGCGAAGATCGTCGACGAGGAGCTCTCCGTGCGGCAGGCGGAGGCCATCGCCTCCGGTACCGCGAAGAAGACCCGCGCCGCCCGGCCGAACGCCGGACGGCTGCGCGGCGGGCTCGACGAGATCGCGGAGTCGCTCGGCGACCGCCTCGACACCCGGGTGAAGATCTCGCTGTCGGCGCGCAAGGGCCAGATCGTGATCGACTTCGCGAGCGTCGGCGACCTCAACCGCATCCTCGGCGAGCTCGGCCAGGAGGGTTTCCGCTAGATCATGCCGTGACCGGCATGATCGGGAAAGACCTGTTCAGAGGCTCTTTTCGCGGAGCGCTGACTCCGCCAGCGCCGCGTACACCCAGCCGAGATCGTGCCCGGCCGCCTCGAGCGCCTGCGGGTAGAGCGAGGTCTCGGTGAGCCCCGGCAGCACGTTCGCCTCGAGGAACCACGGGGTGCCGGCGCCGTCGACGATGAGGTCGACGCGGCTGAGGTGACGGAGGCCGAGGGCGCCGTGCACGACGAGGGCGGTCTCGGCCGCGCGCGCCGCGATCTCGTCGGAGATCCGCGCCGGCGTGTAGAAGCGGGTCTCCCCCGCGTTGTAGCGCGCCTCGAAGCTGTAGACCCCGGAGAGCGGCTCGATCTCGACCGCCGGCAGCGCGACCGGACCGTCGCCGGTGTCGAGCACCCCGACGGCGATCTCGGTGCCGGTGATCTGCTGCTCGACGAGGGCGACGTCGGCGTAGGTGTACGCGTCGACCATCGCGCGCGGCAGGCCGGCGGGCTCGGTGACGATTGTGACGCCCTGGGCCGAGCCGCCGCGGGCCGGCTTCACGACCAGCGGGGTGACGAGCTCGTCGGCGATCGCGGCGAACACCGCGTCGGCGCCGAGCTCGCGGAACGCGTCGCGGCCGAGCGTGATGGAGCGGGGCGTGGCGACGCCGGCACGCGCGGCGAGGGTCTTCGCGGTCGGCTTGTCCCAGGCGAGGCGGGACGCGTCCGCATCCGAGCCGACATAGGGCAGGCCGAGGAAGTCGAGGAGGCCGCGGAGCGCGCCGTCCTCCCCGCTCGCGCCGTGGAGCGCCGGCCAGATCACGTCCGGACGGTCGTCGCGGAGTGCGGAGAGCAGTCCGGCGTCCGGATCGCGCAGCTCGACGGCGATGCCGTGCTCGCGGAGCGCATCCGCGACGCGGCGTCCGGAGCGCAGCGAGACGTCGCGCTCGTGGGAGATGCCGCCGGCGAGCACGACGACGCGGTTCAGGGGGGAGCTCATGGGGACCTCAGCCGACGTTCGGGGGCAGGATGTTCGAGAGCGGGCCGGTGTCCGACGACGCGGGGAGCGAGAGCGATCCGGTGAATTCCCCGATCAGGGCCGCTTCTCCGCTGATCACCCTGGCGAGGCGTCGGATGCCCTCGCGGATGAAGTCGGGCGTCGGGTAGCAGAACGACAGCCGCATGGCGCTCCGGCCGCCGCCGTCGGCGTAGAACGCCGTGCCGGGCGTGTAGGCGACGAGCTCCGTGACGGCACGCGGCAGCATCGCCTTCGAGTCGAGACCATCCGGCAGGGTGAGCCACACGTAGAAGCCGCCGTTCGGCACGGTCCAGCGCAGCGTCGGCAGGTGCTCGCCGAGCGCGCCGAGCATGGCATCGCGCCGCTCGCGGTAGACGTCGCGGAACGTGTCGATCTGGCCGCGCCAGTCGGCGGTGTCGAGGTACTCGGAGATCACCGTCTGCGAGAACGAGCTCGGCGACAGCACGGCGGCCTCGTTCGCGAGCACGAGCTTCTCGCGGATGGCGTGGGGCGCCACCGCCCAGCCGACCCGGAGCCCCGGCGCCAGCGTCTTCGAGAACGTGCCGAGGTAGATGACCCCGTCCTCCTCGACGGAGCGCATCGCGTGCGGCGGCGCCTGGTCGAAGTACAGCAGGCCGTAGGGGTTGTCCTCGACGACGAGGATGCCGTGCTCCCGGCAGATCTCGAGGATTTCGGTGCGCCGCGCCCACGGCAGGGTCACGCCCATCGGGTTGTGGAACGAGGGGATCGTGTAGAGGAACTTGATGCGGCGGCCCTCGGCGCGCAGCGACGCGATCCGCTCGCGCAGCGCCTCGGGCACGAGGCCCTCGTCGTCCATCGTCACGTGCGAGATCTCGGCCTGGAACGACTTGAACACGGTGATCGCCGTGACGTAGCTCGGCCCCTCGGCGATCACGACGTCGCCCGGATCGAGGAACAGCTTCGCGATGAGCTCGAGCGCGTGCTGCGACCCGGTGGTCACCACGACGTCGTCGGCGCTGGCGCGGATGCCCTCGAGCGCCATCACGTCGAGGATCTGCTCGCGGAGGTGCGGGTCGCCCTGGCCGGAGCCGTACTGCAGCGCCACCCCGGCGCGGTCGCCGACGGTCTTGTCGACGGCCGCACGGAGGAGCTCCTGCGGCAGCGCGGACACGAACGGCATCCCGCCCGCGAGCGACACGACCTCCGGACGGCTCGCCACGGCGAACAGCGCGCGCACCTCCGAGGCGGCCAGCCCGGCCGTGCGGGCGGCGTAGGTGCCGTACCACGGGTCGAGGTTGGTGCCCTGCTGGGGTGCGTTCGTCATCGGCTGGTCCGCTCTCTCGGAGAGCCCAGGCTACAAGGGGAACGCCGACGGCCCCGCTCCCCGGACGGGGAACGGGGCCGCGGACTGCGGGGTGGACCGGCTCTAGGCCAGGAACTCCGCGAGGTCGGACTCGAGGGCCGGCTTCGGCTTGGCGCCGATGACGCGCTTGACGACCTCGCCGCCCTTGAAGACGTACATCGCCGGGATCGAGGTGATGCCGTACTTCATCGCGGTCTCGGGGTTGTCGTCGACGTTGAGCTTGACGATGTCGAGCTTGTCGGCGTGCTCGGTCGCGATCGCGTCGAGGATCGGCGACACGGCGCGACACGGGCCGCACCACTCGGCCCAGAAGTCGACCATGATCGGCTTGTCGCTGGCGAGCACGTCGCTCGCGAAGGTGTCGTCGGTGACGGTCTTGGCGCTCATTCTTCTTCTCCTTGGGTGGAAGCTCTGGTGGGGATGACG
Organism: Schumannella sp. GW821-FHT10F01; assembly: GCF_058809295.1. Lineage (NCBI taxonomy): Bacteria > Bacillati > Actinomycetota > Actinomycetes > Micrococcales > Microbacteriaceae > Schumannella > Schumannella sp. GW821-FHT10F01. The sequence goes on along the minus strand of NZ_JBXASM010000001.1, from coordinate 22,163 downwards.
GGGATGTCGGGCCGCGCTCAGCCGGCGGTCGCCGAGGCGGTCTCGGGCGCGATCTCGTCGACCGGCTGATCGCTGCCGGTCGCCTGGGCGAGCAGCTCCTTCGGCAGCGCCGCCAGGAAGTGCTCGGCGTCGAGGGCGGCGACCACGCCGGAGCCCGCCGCCGTGGCGGCCTGCTTGTACGTGGGGTCGATCACATCGCCGGCCGCGAACACGCCGCTCACGCTGGTGCGCGAGCTGCGTCCGTCGACGGCGATAGTGCCCTCGGGCGTGAGGTCGAGCTGGCCGTGCACGAGGTGCGTGCGCGGGTCGGCGCCGATCGCGACGAACAGGCCGGAGAGGTCGAGCGTCGTCTCGGTGCCGTCGACGGTGTCGACGAGGCCGATGCCCGCGACCTTCTCGTCGCCGTAGATGTGCGCGACCTCGGCGTTCCAGACGAAGTCGATCTTCGGGTCGGCGAACGCGCGCTCCTGCATGGCGGCGGAGGCGCGGAGGCTGTCGCGACGGTGCACGAGCGAGACCTTGTCGGCGAAGCGCGTGAGGAAGGTGGCCTCCTCGAGCGCGGAGTCGCCGCCGCCGACGACCGCGACGTGCTTCTGCTTGAAGAACGCGCCGTCGCAGGTGGCGCACCACGAGACGCCGTAGCCCGACAGGCGGGTCTCGTCGTCCAGTCCGAGCTTGCGGTAGGCCGAGCCGGTCGCGTAGATCACGGCGAGGGCCTCGTGCGTGACGCCGCTGCCGAGGGTGACGGTCTTGACGTCGCCCGCGAGCTGCAGGTCGGTGACGTCGTCGTAGACGATCTCAGCACCGAAGCGTTCGGCCTGGGCTTGCATCTTCATCATGAGATCGGGGCCCATGATGCCGTCAGGGAAGCCCGGGAAGTTCTCCACCTCGGTGGTCTTCATCAGCTCGCCGCCGAACTCGACCGAGCTCGCGATGACGAGAGGGTTCAGGTTCGCGCGGGCCGCATAGATGGCGGCCGTGTAGCCGGCGGGTCCCGAGCCGATGATGATCAGCTGACGCATCCGACGCTCCTCCTTCTGCGGCCCTCCTGGGGCTGCGACGGGTAGAACACATGATAGGTCGCGGGTGTTCCCGGCCCCTGCGAGCCCGGCGACCGGGTCAGCGTCCCGGCAGGAACCGCGTCAGCACCCGGGTTGCGGCGCGCAGCTCCGGCACGCGCAGCGCGGTCAGCACGCCGAGGTAGACCACCATGGCCGCCGCCCCGACCACGATCACGCTGAGCACTGACGCCGGCTTGCCCGAGAGCGCGAAGCCGTCCGATCCGCCCAGTCCGCCGAGCGCCCAGAGCGCGAGGATGCCGGCGCCGGCAGCCGGCGCGGTCGCCGCGAGGAAGGTGCCGACGCGGCGCACGAGACGCCGTCCGACGAGCCCGCCGAGCCGCCGGCGCAGCACGGCGAACGAGATGGCGAGCTGCACGATCTCGCTCAGCGACGTCGCCAGCGCGATCCCGATCGCGATGAGCGGGCTGGCGAGCGCGGCCGAGATCACGGCGCCGACGATGAAGACGCCGGTCTGCGCGAGCTGGATGAAGAACGGGGTGCGGGTGTCGGCGAGCGCGAAGAACGTGCGCTGCGCGAGGAACAGCATGCTGAACGGCACGAGCGCGAGCAGGTAGGCGAGCAGGACGCCGGCCACGCCCCTCGCCTCCTCCGGACTCGAGGCGACCACGTTCGCGAACGGGATCGCCGCGCACGCGACGGCGGCCGCGGCGCCGGCGATGATCAGCGTGACCGTGCGGAGCGCCTCCGAGAGGTCGCTGCGGAGGTCGGCGATCCGGCCGTCGCGGGCGTGCCCCGCCATCCGGGTGAAGTAGGGCGTCGCGAGCGACATCGTGACGATCGAGTGGGGCAGGATGAACAGCTGCCAGGCGAGCAGGATCGAGCGGGCCGACGGGTCGCCCGGATGCGCGACCAGCGAGACCTGGGTCTGCACCACGCCGCCGATCTGGCTGACCACGAGCATCCCGAACGTCCAGGCCGCCGCGCGTCCGGCGCCGCCGAGCCCGACGCCGCGCCAGTGGAAGTCGGGCCGGTAGCGCAGGCCGGTGCGGCGCCAGAAGGCGACGAGGCCGAGCGTCTGCAGCACGATGCCGAGCGTCGCCGTGCCGCCGATGAGGGCGATCTCCCCCGGCCCCCAGGTGCTGACGTCGCGGTGGGCGGGATCGCCGCCGTAGAGCTGCACGAAGACGATCGCGCCGATGATGACGACGACGTTGTTGATCGCGGGCACCCACGTGACGGGGCCGAAGACGCCCCGCGCGTTGAGCACCTCGCCGAGCAGGCTGTAGAGCGCGTAGAAGAGGATCTGCGGCAGGCACCAGTACGCGAAGGCGATTGCGAGGTCGAAGCCGTCCGGACCGAGCTGGCCCGTGCGTCCCGAGTTCGCGTACAGGGTCACGAGGGCCGGTGCGGCGAGCGTCGCGGCGGCCGTCACCGCGACGAAGACGACCCCGGCGAGGGTCAGCAGGCGGCTGACGAAGCGCGATCCGCCGTCCTCGTGCTTCGCCGCCCGCACGATCTGCGGCACGAGCACCGCGCTGAGCAGGCCGCCCGAGATGAGCAGGAACAGGTTCGTCGGCAGCGTGTTCGCGACCGTGAAGGCGCTCGCCGCCGGGTTGCTGACGCCGATCGCCCAGCTCAGCACCGCGGCGTTGATGAAGCCGAGCACCCGGGAGACCAGGGTGCCGGCCGCGAGCACGGCGCCGGCGCGGCCGATCGAGGCGCCGCGAGGTGCGGCGGGCGGCGGCGTTGCGGCCGGCTGGTCGGCGGGCGTCGGCTCCGGATCGGTCACGGCGCGGTCGTCTCGTCGGCCCTGTCGGCCTTGTCGGCCCGCGCATCCGCGCCTGCCGCATCCGCGTCCACCGAGCCGGCCGCAGCCTCGCGCCGCGTGCGGCGCCCGCGCAGGATGCGGCGCGTGATGCCGAAGCCGAACACGCCGAGCACGAGCACGACGGCGATGAGCGTGCCGATGTTCTCCCAGCCGGCCTGCACGTTGATCACCGAGACGCGCGGGCTGCCGACGGCGAGGCCCGACGACGCCTGCAGCGAGAACTCGACCCGCACGTTGCCGTTCGACACCGACTCCGACGGGATGAACACACGCTGCGACGAGTCCGGCTGCACGACCACCTCGACGCGGCGCTTGTCCGCCGGGATGGTGAGGCCGAGCTGCAGCGGCCGGGCGATGACGTAGACGCGGATCGGCACGGCGAGCGTGTTCCGCACCGTGACGGGCAGCGGGGCGTTGGCGCCGAGGGCCGTCGCATCGCTCGACTTCACGAGCTGCACGCCGTTCCGCAGCGTCCGCGAGTCGTCGGCGTACGCATCCACCTGATCGGACCAGTCCGAGCGGCCGATCCAGTGCACCGACAGCAGCGAGAGCAGCTCGCGGCGCCGGGGCGAGGTGACGTCGGTCGGCTCCTGCGCGACCGCGGCGTACTCGGCGTCGAGAGCGGAGAGGCGCAGGGTGTCGGCGATCGCGGAGATCCGATCGGCGGACTCCGGATGATCGGCCACGGTCGTGGTGGTCGTCGGGGACGCGGTGATGGAGCCGAGGGACTCCAGCCGTGCGTTCGGCGACGCGGCGATCGCGCCGAGCACCTGCGGCAGTCGGTCGACGCCGGTGATGCCGTTGCGGCTCAGGGTGACGATCCGGTGCGCCGAGATCTCGTCCGCGGCGGCCGAGTCGAGCGAGGCCTGGAGTGAGACGAGCGAGTTCTGGAAGGCCTCGTCGGTGAGGGAGGCGGCGGATCCCTCGACGGCCTCGGTGAGGTCGGTGTCGGCGACGAGCCCGGTGATGCCGGGCGACGCGGCGAAGTCGACGTGCGCGGTGGCGCCGCCGGCGACGTCGCCCTCGTCGAGCAGGACGCTGCGGTAGCCCTGCGCGCCGAGGCGGGGCAGGTCCGCGGCGGTCGTGGTGGACGCGGCCGGCCAGGCGAGGCCCGTGATCGACCAGTCCCAGCCGATGACGTCGTCGAGCGTGGTCGGCAGCGGCGGCCGCTCGCCGGGCTGGAGCGTCGGCTCCGGGCTCGCGGTCGACGTCGCGGCCGTGAACCGCGACTCGTCGATGAGGTCGTCGAAGCCGAGCGGCGCGAGCGCCTCCGTCGCCCCGGCCTGTCCGGGTCCGACCACGTCGGCGTCGGCATAGGAGAGGGAGAAGGTCTCGTTCGAGACGTCCGCGAGGCGGGCGAGCCACTGCTCGGCGGAGGCCGGGGCGGCGGATCCGAGGACGCGGATGGACGCGATGATGCGCGGATCGATCGCGAGCGCGACCTGCTGTCCGGCCGCCGCGTCGAGGTCGCGGGTGAGGCGCCCCTGCGGCGAGGTCAGCGTCGTGAGGTCGTCGGCCGAGAGGATCGGGTCCGGGATCGAGGTGGTGATCGGCATCACCACGGCGATGGCGATCCGGCCGTCCGAGCCCACGGCGGCCTCCGCGGGAGCACCGGCCGCGAGCGGTGCTGCGGCCAGCGCGAGCACGGCCGCTCCGGTCAGCACCCGGAGCGGGATCCGCCGCGCGGGCGCACCGGTATCCCGCCTCGACGCCATGGCGCAGAGTCTACGGTCTGGTGCCTGACCGCCCCGGAGGCGCGACCGCCCCCGCACCGGCTCCCTAGGCTGGTGCCATGCCCGCCGATCTCGACATGGCCGGTGCCCTCGGGCGGCTGCGCGCCGTCGCGGCGCACCCCGCGATCCGCGTGCTCGCCGACCGCTTCGCCGCCGCCGGGCACGAGCTCGCGCTCGTCGGCGGCCCGGTGCGCGACGCGTTCCTCGGCCGGCCCGTGCACGACCTCGACCTCACCACCGACGCGCGTCCCGACCGCATCCTCGAGCTTGTGACGCCGGTCTCGGACGCGCAGTGGGACATCGGCCGCGACTTCGGCACGATCGGCGCGCGCATCGGCGCCGACACCGTCGAGATCACGACCTACCGCTCCGACGCCTACGACTCGGAGAGCCGCAAGCCGGAGGTGCGCTTCGGCGACCGGCTCGACGACGACCTCGTGCGCCGCGACTTCGCCGTCAACGCGATGGCGCTCTCGCTGGTGCCGGGCGGCGGCGAGCCGCGGCTCGTCGATCCGTGGGGCGGCGTCGACGACCTGCTCGCCTCGCGCCTGCGCACGCCGGGGGCGCCCGAGGTCTCGTTCGGCGACGACCCCCTCCGGATGCTCCGCGCCGCGCGCTTCTCGGCGCAGCTCGGCTTCGACGTCGACCCCGCCGCGGTCGTCGCGATGGAGGCGATGGCCGAGCGGCTGCGCATCGTCTCGGCCGAGCGGATCGGCGTCGAGCTGACGAAGACGATGCTCGCGCCGGATCCGGTGCGCGGCCTCCGGCTGCTCGTCGACACCGGCCTGGCGGCGGAGGTGCTGCCGGAGCTGCCGGCGCTGCGGCTCGAGATCGACGAGCACGCGCACCATAAGGACGTGTACGAGCACACGCTGACCGTGGTGCGGCAGGCGATCGATCTCGAGCGCTCGCGCGGGCACGAGCCGGACCTGGTGCTGCGGCTCGCCGCCCTGCTGCACGACGTCGGCAAGCCGGCCACCCGCCGCATCGAGCCCGGCGGCGCGGTGAGCTTCCACCACCACGACGTGGTCGGCGCGAAGCTCGCGACCCAGCGACTGCGCGCGCTGCGCTTCCCCTCCGACGTGATTAAGCCGGTGGCCGAGCTGGTGCGCCTGCACCTCCGCTTCTTCGGCTACACCGACTCGGCGTGGACCGACTCGGCCGTGCGCCGCTATGTGCGCGACGCCGGCGACCTGGTCGAGCGGCTGCACATCCTCGTCCGCGCCGACGTCACCACCCGCAACCGCCGCCGTGCCGAGCGGCTCGAGTTCGCCTACGACGACCTCGAGGCGCGGATCGCGACGCTCGCGGAGCAGGAGGAGCTGGACGCGATCCGGCCCGATCTCGACGGCGAGCAGATCATGGGCATCCTCGGCATCGGCCCAGGGCGCGAGGTGGGCGAGGCGTACCGCTTCCTCCTCGAGGCGCGACTCGACGAGGGCGCGCTCGGCGCCGAGGAGGCCGAGCGGCGCCTCCGCGACTGGTGGGCGGACCGCTCCCGCTCCGACGGCTGAGCAGCGCGCCAGCGCGGATCGAGGCCCCGCCCTTCGACAGGGTCGGGGATCCGCTACCATAGACAGGTTGCCCGGACGGTCCCACGACCGTCGTCGCCCGCCTCGCGGTCGGCTGCCGCTCGCATCGCGATCGGCAGGGCAGATGCTGAACCCTCCTGCTGCAGACCGTCTGCAGCCGTTCCAGACCAAGGGAGGTGGGTGAATGACGCATCAGTACGAGTTGATGGTGATCCTGGACCCCGAGATCGACGAGCGCACTGTCGCTCCGAGTCTCGACCGGTTCCTCAACGTGATCCGCAACGACGGCGGAACGATCGACAGTGTCGACATCTGGGGCCGTCGCCGTCTCGCCTACGAGATCAACAAGAAGTCCGAGGGCATCTACGCCGTCGTCAACTTCACTGCCGAGTCGGCCTCGACCAACGAGCTCGACCGCCAGCTGAAGCTGTCGGAGGCCGTCATGCGCACCAAGGTGCTGCGTGCGGAGGAGGCCATCGTGCGCCTCGCCGCGCACCAGGCCGAGGAGGCCAAGAAGGCCGCCCGCAAGCCCGCCGCGGCTGCCGGTGCGACCGACGAGGCGCCCGCCGCCGAGGAGTCGAAGCCGGCCCGCGCGCCGCGTCCGGCCGCTCGCAAGCCCGCCGCGAAGGCCTCGGAGTAGTCATGGCCGGCGAGACGATCATCACGGTCGTCGGCAACCTGACCGCCGACCCGGAGCTGCGGTACACGCAGAGCGGACAGGCCGTCGCGAACTTCACGATCGCGTCGACCCCGCGCACGCTGGACCGTCAGACCAACGAGTGGAAGGACGGCGAAGCGCTGTTCCTCCGCGCGTCGTGCTGGCGCGAGTTCGCCGAGCACGTGGCGGGTTCGCTGACGAAGGGGTCCCGCGTCATCGCGTCGGGCCGCCTCAAGCAGCGCTCCTACCAGGACCGCGACGGCAACAACCGCGTCTCCATCGAGCTGGACGTCGACGAGATCGGCCCCAGCCTCCGCTACGCGACCGCGCAGGTGACCCGCGCGCCGGGTGGCGGCGGTGGCAACGGCGGCGGCGGTGGCCGTCAGCAGTCCGCGGTGGCCGACGAGCCCTGGGGCTCGCCCTCGCAGGGCGGCGGCTCCAACGCCGGCTCCGGCTCGAGCGACGCCGACGTGTGGAACACGCCCGGCTCCTACAACGACGAGACCCCGTTCTGAGCCTGACGGCCGGGACGAACGAATTCCAAGGAAGCAGCAATGGCTGGTAAGGCAAGCGGCGGCGATCGCCGCAAGCGCGGGCCCAAGGGCGGCAAGAACGCCGCGCCCGCGAAGTCCATCAAGGTGGGCGTCATCGACTACAAGGACGTCGCGACGCTCCGCAAGTTCATCTCCGAGCGCGGAAAGATCCGCGCCCGCCGAATCACCGGTGTCTCCGTGCAGGAGCAGCGCCTCATCGCCCGCGCCGTCAAGAACGCGCGCGAGATGGCGCTCCTCCCGTACGCGGGCTCGGGCCGCTAAGGGGGAGCAGACATGTCGAAGCTCATCCTGACCTCCGAGGTCTCCGGCCTCGGCTCCGCCGGCGACGTCGTCGACGTCAAGAACGGCTACGCCCGCAACTACCTCGTGCCGCAGGGCTTCGCGATCCCGTGGACCCGCGGCGGCCAGAAGCAGGTCGACTCGATCAAGGCGGCCCGCACGGCTCGTGCGCTGCACTCGCTCGAGGACGCCCAGGCGCTGAAGGCCCGTCTCGAGGAGGCGCCCGTCAAGCTGTCGGTGAAGGCCGGCCGCGAGGGTCGTCTGTTCGGCTCGGTCACCACGGCCGACGTCGTCGACGCGGTCGAGGCCGCCGGTCTCGGCTCGATCGACAAGCGCGCCGTCGAGCTGTCCGCCCCGATCAAGTCGGTCGGCCAGCACGAGGCCACCGCCCGTCTGCACGACGAGGTCGTGGCCGGCATCACCCTCCAGGTGATCGCCGCCAAGTAAGGCATCGCCGCGCATGCGGCACCGCGACGGCGGGTCCCTCCGGGGGCCCGCCGTCCGTCGTCTCCGGGGCGACCGGAAGCGTATGCGGGCGCTGTCGTCAGTGCTGGCCCTGACGTCCGGAGGGACATCGTCGGGGCCGCCGATAGACCCTCTCCTCGCGCATTGTCAAGCGATTCCTCCACAGCTCGACACTCGTCGTCTGCAACCCTCAACCCGCAGTGCAGGGATCTTCGCCCACACAGGGTGTGGATGTGAAAAGTCCTGATCAGAAGCCGGAATGCGGCTCGGGCGACGGAGCTCTCCACAGATCGCTCCACAGGCTTTCAACACGGCGCCCGGCGTTTCGCCACAACTCTCCACATCGTTATCCACAGGCTCGGTTGGACACGTCCGATCGCCGTACCTACCCTGAACCAGCGTCTCGGAGACGGGCAGGGGGAACGCCCGCTCCGCCCTCGTCCCGACCCGGCTGATGTCGGTGGTCGGCGTCATCGTCGTGCCCAGGAGGTCAGCCATGTCCATCGCCCAGATCGGACTCGCCGACGACGCGCGGGAGTCCCGCGGCGGGGAGTCGCGCAGCGACTGGGGCGGCCGCACGCCGCCGCACGACCTGCTCGCGGAGCAGAGCACCCTCGGCGGCATGCTGCTGAGCAAGGACGCCGTCGCCGACGTGCTCGAGACCGTGCGCGGCGCGGACTTCTACGTGCCGAAGCACGAGATCGTCTTCGACGCGATCATGTCGCTCTACTCCCGCGGCGAGCCGACGGACGTCATCACCGTCACCGACGAGCTCACGAAGAACGGCGAGCTGAGCCGTGCGGGCGGCGTCGACTACCTCCACACCCTCACCGGCGTGGTGCCGACCGCGGCGAACGCCGGCTACTACGCGTCGATCGTCTCCGAGAAGGCCGTGCTGCGCCGGCTCGTCGAGGCGGGCACCCGCATCGTGCAGATGGGCTACGCGAGTGAGGGCGAGGTCGTCGACCTCGTCAACAACGCCCAGGCCGAGATCTACGCCGTCGCCGGCGACGAGCAGGCCGAGGACTACGTGCCGCTCGTCGTCGCGCTCGACGCCGCCTCCGAGGAGATCGACGCGGCCTCCGGTCGCGACGGATCGCTGACCGGCGTGCCCACCGGCTTCGCGCAGCTCGACCAGCTCACCAACGGCCTGCACCCCGGCCAGCTCATCCTCATCGCCGCGCGACCCGCGCTCGGCAAGTCGACGCTCGCCCTCGACTTCGCGCGGGCGGCCGCCATCAAGCACGACATGCCGGCCGTCTTCTTCTCGCTCGAGATGGGGCGCAGCGAGATCGCGATGCGCCTGCTGTCGGCCGAGTCGAACATCTTCCTGCAGAACATGCGCAAGGGCATGATGCGCAACGAGGACTGGACGACGCTCGCCCAGGTACGCGGCCGCATCGCCGACGCCCCGCTCTACATCGACGACAGCCCGAACATGACCCTGGTCGAGATCCGCGCGAAGTGCCGCCGCCTCAAGCAGAAGGCCGGCCTCCGCCTCGTCGTCATCGACTACCTGCAGCTCATGACGAGCGGCAAGCGCGTCGAGTCGCGCCAGCAGGAGGTCAGCGAGTTCTCGCGTGCGCTGAAGCTGCTCGCGAAGGAGCTGCAGGTGCCGGTCATCGCGCTCTCGCAGCTCAACCGTGGCCCGGAGCAGCGCTCCGACAAGAAGCCCGCGCTCTCCGACCTCCGCGAGTCCGGCTCGCTCGAGCAGGACGCCGACATGGTGATCCTGCTGCACCGCGAGTCGGCCTACGAGAAGGAGTCGTCCCGCCCCGGCGAGGCCGACCTCATCGTGGCCAAGCACCGCAACGGCCCGACCGACACCGTGACGGTCGCGTTCCAGGGCGCGTTCTCGCGCTTCGCCGACATGGCGGTCGAGTAGGTCAGCCCGGCAGCCCCTGGGCTCCCGCTCGCCGTCCGCGCGGTGCGGGAGGGGGCGGTCCCGCTCGCGGCGGACGCCCACCTCCGCCGCGCCTAGACTGACTCGGTAGTCCGAGACTCGGCGAACCGAGGCTCGACGGCCGGAAGAAGGGGCGGGATGACCGCATCGCCCGGCGCCGCGGGGAACGCGGCGCGCGCAGCGGCTCCCGCGTACCCGCCGCGGCTCGCGCTCCTCGCGGTCGGCCGCGCCGTGCCCGCCCTGCTCGTGGGGCTCGTCAGCACGTTCACCGGCGCGCACACCCCGGAGTTCGGGCTCCTGCTCGTCGGCGGCTGGGGCATCCTCGACGCTCTCGCGGCGCTCGCGCTCCTCGCCCGCGCCGGGCTCGTGGACGCCGGCACACGTCGGCTGCTGCTCGTGCGCGTCCTCATCGTCGGCGTCGGCGGCCTGCTCGCCGTGGCCCTCAGCGGCACGGGTGCGTTCGCGCTCGTGGCCGTCGTCGGGATCGTCGCGGCCGTGTCGGGCGCGCTCGACCTCGTCGCCGGCCTCCGCTCGCGCGGCGTCAGCCCGATCGCCCGCGACCTCATCGTGGCGGGCGGCGCCTCGCTGCTGCTCGCGATCGGCGCGCTCGTCGTGCCGCCCGGGTTCGAGCAGCCGTTCCCCGGGGCGGAGGGGCACCCCGGCGTGCTCACCGCCGCGATCGTCGTCACCGGCCTCTTCGGGGGATGGGCCGTGATCACCGGCGTGCTCTGGGCGATCTCGGCCGTCGGCCTCCGTCCGGCCCGGTCCCGCGCCACGGCGCTGCCGGTCCGCCCGGACGACGCCGCCGGCCCGACCGGGGACCCACGATGACGCCGCAGCGGCGCGACCGCCTCCGCCCGTGGGAGTTCCTCGGGCCCGCCGCGCTCATCGCGATCGTGATCGGCGTCGTCGTGTTCTTCTCGGTGCGCCGGCTCGACACCGCCGGCATCTGGGCCGGCGTCGCCTTCATCGTCTGCATCGTCATGTTCGCGACCCTCATCCTCACCTCCGACCCGGAGCGCCACCGCCGCGACGAGGACCGCCCCTCCGGGCACGAGTAGTCCGCCGGCCCACGGCGCCGCGGCGCCGTAGCGCCGGCCCACGGCGCCGCGGCGCCGTAGCGCCGTAGCGCCGTAGCGCCGTAGCGAGGATGCGCCTCCCGATTCGTGCGATCGGGGCGGATACGGCGGGCTATACCGCCCCGATCGCACGAATCGACGATGTGGTGGAGGGCCGGGCTAGAAGGCGTCGACCGAGATCTCGACCGCCGTCGGGGCGCCGTCCTCCACGTAGGAGGCGAAGCCGCCCACGTCGTCGAACGCGAAGCCGTAGGCGCGGCCGTCGACCGTGTTCGCGTGCAGCGCCTTCGCGTACGCGTTCGTGCGGGCGCCCTGGTAGAACAGGCCGGGGTCGCCCACCGGCTGGTCGGCGTGATCGAGCAGCGTCGTGCGGTTGAAGCCCGCACCGAGGATCGCCGCGATGGGCCCGCGCACGCCGTCGTTCGGCGCGCTGAGGTTGCCGTCGCAGAACAGCACGTCGCGGGTGCTCGGACGCGCGAAGCTCGTCACCACTCCCCCACCCGAGTACGCGTTGAACTGACCGCCCTCGACCCGGAGGCGGTACGACGCCGCGCCCGCTGACACGTTCAGGTCGGTGCCGGCGTACTTGCTCCAGACGTCGCCGATGTAGCCGTCGAGGTACCCGGCGTCGAAGAGCCCGGAGTCGATGCCGTGGCTCGGCGCGATCACCCGGCGGTCGTCGACCACGAGCGAGCCGTAGCCGTCGGCGTTCCGCACGGCGTCGAAGATCGCGGCACGTCCGCCGCCCTTCAGCGCGCCGGCGACCTGGTGCTGCGACCCGTCGAGCGTCACCGTCAGCGGCACGCTGAACATGTCGACCATGGTCGAGTTGATGTGCATGCCGCTGCCGTTGTTGGTGAACTCGATGAAGTCGTAGGTGACGTCCCAGCCTGGCTGGCCCGGGATCCATCCGATCGGATCCTGGCGTCCGAGGCCGTTGACCGTCTCGACCACCTTGAACGGCAGCTGCGACCCGAGTGAGATGCAGATGCGCCCCGAGAAGTCGGGCAGCGGGACGCTGCGCGAGTCGGTGAGCCGGAACCCCCAGCTCGCGGTGCCGTCGGGGTTCGAGTTGTCGCCGAGGCTCAGCGGATGGAAGCCGCCGCCGCCGTCGATGTGGCCGTCGCCCTGGGTGGGGTGGGTGCCGACGATGGTGATCCAGACATCGGAGTCGGCCCACGATCCGGTGCGGTTGACGAGGTTCACCGGCAGGCCGGCGGTGGCGCGGGCGGACGGGATGCGTCCGAATGCGGTCTCGGCGGCGAACGGTGCGGCCACGGCCGTGGCGAGCGCTCCGCCCAGGAACAGGCGGCGGGACAGATCGGTCATTTCCTTCTTCTCTCCTTCGAGGGTGGGATTTCGATCGGGTGCTGTTCGGGTGGTCGTGCTGCTCGGGTGGGTCGGTGATCGGATGCCGGCGCGCTGGTGAGCGCCGCGTGGCGGGGCGGGAGCGGCTGATCCGCCGCTCCCGCCCGGGGGCTCAGTCGAGCCCGTCCGCGATGGCGGAGATGAGCTCGCCGTCGGCGGTGTCGCCGCTGAGCTCCCAGACGAAGGCGCCGCCGAGGCCCGCGCTCTTCGCGTACGACGTCTTCCCGGCGATGGTCTCCGGGGTGTCGTAGCTCCACCACTGGTCGCCGCAGTGCGCGTACGCGGTGCCGCCGACGGTGCCGGTGGCCGGGCAGGCGGTCTTCAGCACCTTGTAGTCCTCGATGCCCTGCTCGTAGGTGCCGGGCGCGGGCCCGGTCGCCGTGCCGCCGGGGGCGTCCTGGGTGACGCCGCTCCAGCCGCGGCCGTAGAACCCGATGCCGAGCAGCAGCTTCGACGACGGGATGCCGAGGCTCGTCAGCTTCTCGATGGCGGTCTGGCTGTCGAAGCCGGGGTTCGGCGCGGCGTCGAAGCCGGTCAGCGGCGAGTGCGGCGCGGTCGGACCCTGCGCGGCGAACGTCCCGTAGTAGTCGTACGTCATCGGCATGAACCAGTCGACGTACTGGGCCGCGCCGGCGTAGTCGGCGGCGTCGATCTTGCCGCCGTCGGTGCCGTCGGCGGTGATCGCCGAGGTGATGAGCCGGTCCGGGCCGAACGCGCTGCGCAGCGACGAGAGCAGGTTCGTGTAGCCCTCGCGTCCGCTCGTCGTGTCGCAGCTCAGGCCGCATCCGTTCGGGTACTCCCAGTCGATGTCGATGCCGTCGAACAGGCCGGCCCACTTCGGGTCGTCGACGAGCGCCTTGCAGGACGCGGCGAAGGCGGCCGGGTCGGCGGCGGCCTGCGGGAACCCGCCCGACCAGCTCCAGCCGCCGAACGACCAGACGATCTGCAGGCCGGGCTTGGCCTCCTTGAGCTGCTTCATCTGGTTGAACGCGCCGCGGAGCGGCTGGTCCCAGGTGTCCGCGACGCCCGAGACGGACTGGTCGGCCGTGTACGCCTTGTCGGTGTCGGCGTAGCTGTCCCCGATCGCGCACTGCCCGTTCGTGACGTTGCCGAAGGCGTAGACGATGGTGTCGAGCGCGTCGAGCGAGCCCGAGGTGACGATCTTCTTCGGCTGGTAGTCGCGCTGGTAGACGCCCCAGTCGGTGAAGTAGCCGACGACGCGGCCGCCGGCGGCGGCGGCCTGGTCGGAGGCGCCGGATGCCTGGGCGGCGGCGCCGGTCCGCTCGGTCGCGGTGACGGCCGTCGGAGCGGAGGCCCGGGCGGCATCCGCCGCCGCGGGAGCGGCACTCGCGAGCGCCGGCGTGAGGCAGGCCGCGACGACGGCGCCCACGGTCAGGCACAGCGTTCCTAGCGCTGTGCGGGTGGTTCGAGACATGCGGTGGTTTCCCTTCCGTTGCCCCGTCGCCGGTCCCCGCCGTATCCGGAAACGTTTACGGTGACGGTTCTCGGAAGCTAGCACGGTCAGTGCTCCCCCCGAAAGGGGGGCACGGCGAAGTCACCGAGCATCGGTGCCGAGCACGACGCCGACACGACGGCGGCCGCGAGGGAAGATCTCCCTCGCGGCCGCAGATGAGGCGGTCCGGTGTCCGCTCAGTCGTCCAGGTGGTCGACCAGCGCCTCGGCGAGGCCGGTGTAGCCGGCCGGTGTCAGCGCCGCGAGCCGCGCCTTCGCGTCCTCGCCGATGTCCAGCCCGTCGACGAACTCGACGAGCTCGTCCTGCGTGATCCGGTGCCCGCGGGTGAGCTCCTTGAGCAGCGCGTACGGGTCGGAGATCGAGCTGCGGCCGGCCACGACCTCGGCGCGGATGACGGTCTGGATGGCCTCCGCGAGCACCTCGCGATTGCCCTCGAGGTCCGCGGCGAGCACGGACGGGGCGACGGCGATGCTGCCGAGTCCGCCGTGCAGGTTGTCGAGCGCGAGCAGGGAGTGCGCGAGGGCGACGCCGATGTTGCGCTGCGTGGTCGAGTCGGTGAGGTCGCGCTGGAGGCGGCTCGTCACCAGGGTGGCGGCGAGCGAGTCGAGCAGGGCGCAGCTCAGCTCGAGGTTCGCCTCCGCGTTCTCGAAGCGGATCGGGTTCACCTTGTGCGGCATCGTCGACGAGCCGGTCGCGCCGGCGACGGGCACCTGCGAGAAGTAGCCCATCGAGATGTAGGTCCACACGTCGGTGGCGAGGTTGTGCAGGATGCGGTTCGCGTGCGAGATGGACGAGAACAGCTCCGCCTGCCAGTCGTGCGACTCGATCTGGGTGGTCAGAGGGTTCCAGGTGAGCCCGAGCCCGGTGACGAAGTCGCGCGAGATCGCGGGCCAGTCGGCCTCGGCATCCGCGGCGACGTGCGCCGAGAACGTGCCGGTCGCGCCGCTGAACTTGCCGAGGAACTCGGCGGACTCGATCCGCCGCAGCTGGCGCTGGAGGCGGTGCACGACGACGGCGAACTCCTTGCCGACCGTGGTCGGGGTCGCCGGCTGGCCGTGGGTGTGCGACAGCATCGGCGTCGCGCGCTCGGCCTCGGCCCACTCGCGGAGGCGCGCGATGACGTCGCGGAACCGCGGCAGCCAGACCTCGGCGATGGCGCTGCGCACCGTGAGGGCGTAGCTGAGGTTGTTGATGTCCTCGCTCGTGCAGGCGAAGTGGGTGAGCTCGGCGATGTCGTCGAGGCCGAGGTCGTGCAGGCGCTCGCGCACGAGGTACTCGACCGCCTTCACGTCGTGCCGCGTGGTGGCCTCGAGCTGCGCGAGGCGGTCGATCTCCGGCTGCCCGAACTCGGCGGCGAAGGCGCGGAGGGCGCGCTGCTGCTCGGCGTCGAGCGCGCGCGAGCCGAACATCCCGCGGTCGGTGAGGGCGATCAGCCACTCCACCTCCACATGGACGCGCGCGCGGTTGAGCCCCGCCTCGGACAGGTGCTCGCCGATCGAGCCGACGGCGGCGCGATAGCGCCCGTCGAGGGGGCTCACGGGCTGAGGGGGAAGCGGGCTCATGGGGCTCCCTGACGGATTCCGGGTTCGATCTGGCGGAAGAGCGCGATGCTCGAGCGCTCGATCATGGTGAGCACGCTGTCGAAGAGCGCGGCGTCGGAGTAGTACGGATCCGGCACGTCGAGCTGAGTCCCGTGCTCCGGATCGAACGACAGCAGCAATGCTACCTTCGCGCGATCCTGGTCGGTCGCCGCCCAGTGGCGGAGGATGCGCTCCTGGCCGCGATCGAACGCGACGACGAGGTCCACCTGGTCGAAGGCGCTGCGGTCGAACTGGCGTGCGCGGTGCGTCTCGGCGTCGTAGCCGCGGGCGGCGAGCGCGGTGCGGGTGCGCGGATCGGCGCGCTCCCCCACGTGCCAGTCGCCGGTGCCGGCCGACCAGACGTGCAGGCGGTCCTCGTACGCGTGCTCCGCCACGAGCCGGCGGAACACCGCCTCGGCCATCGGCGAGCGGCAGATGTTGCCAGTGCAGACGAACACGACGCGGAACGGGCTGTGCTCGCCGCCCGCGTCCGCCATGACCTCCATCATGGCCGGACGCGCTCCCCTCCTCCACAGCCGGATCTCCGCGGAGGCAGTTCACCGATCCGCTTCCGGTCGCTCCGGGCGCCCGCTCCGCGGAGGAGTCTCGGACCGAGGGCGCGTGCGGCGCCCGGAGCGGAGACGACGATGGCGGAGCTCACCGAGGTGCTCGAGCGGCAGCGGATCCGGGCCGTCGCGCTCGCCGACCTGCTCTCCGCCCAGCGCGGGGGCGCCCCGCGCATCGACCCGGCCGAGTGGCGAGGTCCGGCGGCGACGGCGGAGAGCGCGGCCGCCGACCGGCTGCTCGCGCTGCTCTCGGCGGTGATCTCAGCCGCGAACCGGGCCGAGGAGGCGGTCGCGACCGCGGCGTCCGCGGCCCGGGGATGAGCGGGTCGAGCCAGCCGGATGCGTCGGTGCTCGCCGGGCTCGTCGATCCGGCGCCACCCGGCGCACCGCCCGCCGCATCGTCCATCGCCGCCCACGGGGACGTGCCCGTCGACGACGGCGACCCGTCGCCGAGGCTCGCCGCGCGCAGCGACCGCGCCCGCATCGACATCGGCGGTCCGCTGCTGGTCTCGGGATCCGGCGCCGCCTACGTGTCGACGGACGCGATGCGCGCCTACCTCGAGCGGCTCGCCGTGCTGATCGACGCGCTCGAGCAGGCCGCGTCGCAGTCCCGCGTGCTCGCCGCGGATCAGCGCGCGATCGGCGCCGGTGCCGCACTGCCCGGTCCGGTCGCCGCCGCGCTCCCGCCGGTGGAGCGGGTCGAGCTCGCCATCGCCGCCGTGCTCGAACGCGCGCGCAGCCATCGGGCCGGCATCATCACGGCCGCCGAGGTCTACTCGCGCGCCGAGCAGCTCTCGCTCGACGCGTTCCGCGGCGCCCGCGGGGTCATCGCGACGCTGTTCGGCTCGGTGCTGCGCCTGGCCGCGCCGCTCGTGCTGCTGTCGCCGGTCACGTGGGCCACGATCGCGAGCGCGGTCGCGGCGTGGCACGCGCTGCCCGGCACGGAGGAGCAGAAGGCGGCGGCCGTCGAGCGGTTCGTGCGCGAGCATCCCGAGCTGCTCGCGAACCCGCTGTTCGTGGAGGGCGTCCGCGGCGTCGCGATGGACCTCGACAACGTCGCGCTCGGCGGGCTCCTGCCGCCCGCGATCGCGGCGCTGATCGCCGACGACCGGTTCGGGATCACCGGGGTCGAGGGCAGTGGACTCGCGCTCATGACCCTCGCATCGCCGTTCGGGCTGCTGCGGGACTCCGAGCTGACGGTGACGCGCACGTCCAGCGCGCGGCTCGCCGCGCCGGCGCAGGGCGTGGCCCAGCGCCTGGCCCGCGTGCCGGACGGCGACGACCAGGTGCGGATCGAGCGGTACACCGCGCCGGGCGCTCCCCCGCGCTACGTGGTGTACGTGGCGCCGACCGGCACCTTCAGCCCCGCGCAGACCGACGAGCCCTGGGACCTGCAGAGCAACATCGCGGGGGTGGCCGGGCTGCCGGCGGCCTCGTTCCGGGCGACGGAGGAGGCGATGCGCGACGCCGGCATCACCTCGGCCGACGAGGTGCAGTTCGTCGGCTTCTCGCAGGGCGGCCTCGTCGCCGGAATGCTCGCGGCGTCGGACGACTGGACCTGTGCCGGGCTGGAGACCTTCGGTGCGCCGACGGCGACGCTCGGCATCGCCGACGACGTGCCGGGCATGGACGTCCGGCACACCGAGGACTTCATCCCGGCGCTCGGCGGCGCGCAGCCCCCGACCGACCGGCTGCAGGTGGAGCGATCGGCGTTCCACCTCGCCTCGCCGCCGACCCACGAGGTCGTGCCCGGGCATCAGAAGGACACCTACGTGGCGACGGCCCACGCGATCGACCGGGCGCACTCCGATGCGGTGCGCGGGCAGATTGCGTCGATGGACGCGTTCACCTCGGAGTCCGCATCACGGCCGGGGGCGCAGCTCACCGTGATGACCTACCACGCGGAGCGGAGGCGATGAGGCCGCGGCGGCGGGCGCTAGGACCGAGCGGCGGCGGAGCGGCGGGTGAGCGGCCGCAGGATCAGGCCGAGGATGAACGCGATCACGCCGAGCACGAAGGCCCCCAGCACGCCCCACCAGAACGATTCGATCACGAGGCCGAAGCCGAACAGCCCGGTGAACCAGGCGACGAGCAGCAGGAGCAGCCCGTTCACGATGAAGGAGATGAGGCCCAGCGTCAGGATGTAGAGCGGGAACGCGACCACGCGGATGAGGTTGCCGACGATGCCGTTCACGACGCCGAACACGAGCGCGACCAGCAGGTAGGTGAGCACCGTCTCGAGCGTCCCGGCCGGAGCGAAGGCGACCACCGCGACGTGAGGCGCGAGGATCGCCGTGGTGAGCCAGAGCGCGAGGGCGTTGACGACGAGTCGCACGAGGAACCGGGTCATGCGCCCATCATGGCAGGACGCGCCCCGGCACCGGCAGGGATCCCGGCGCATCGGCGTCCGTCCGTCCGTCGCGGACGCGGGCCGCCGCGCCTCGTAGTCTGGGCGCATGGCCGTCGTGCTCCGCCCCGAGATCGCCTCCCTGCCCGCGTACCGGCAGGGCAAGCCGGCCGCCGCGGACGCGTTCAAGCTCTCATCGAACGAGTCGCCGCTGCCGCCGCATCCGGCGGTGCTCGAGGCCGTGTCGTCGGCGACGCTGAACCGGTACCCCGACGGCTCGGCCGCGGCCCTCCGCGAGCGGCTCGCCGAGCGCCACGGCGTGACGGTCGACGAGGTGCATGCGGGCGCCGGATCCGTCGCGCTGCTGCATCAGCTCGTGCAGGCGGCCGCGGGCCCGGGCGACGAGGTCGTCTACGCCTGGCGGTCGTTCGAGGCCTACCCTGGCATCGTCACGGTGTCGGGGGCGACGAGCGTCCGGGTGCCGAACCGCGCCGACGCCGGGCACGATCTCGACGGCATGCTCGCGGCGATCACCGACCGCACGCGGGTGCTGATCGTCTGCACCCCGAACAACCCGACGGGCCCGATCGTCACGGGCGCGGAGTTCGCCGCATTCATGGACCGCGTCCCCGACACGCTGCTCGTGCTGCTCGACGAGGCGTACCGGGAGTTCGTCGACGACCCGGCCGCGGTCGAGGGCATCCCGCTGCTCGAGCGCTACCCGAACCTCGTCGTGCTCCGCACCTTCTCGAAGGCGTACGGGCTCGCCGGGCTGCGGATCGGCTACGCGGTCGGGCCGGCGTACGTGCTCGACGCGGCCCGGAGCGCGCAGATCGCGCTGTCGGTCACCGAGCCGGCACAGCGGGCCGCGATCGCCGGCCTCGAGCACGAGGCCGAGATCCTCGAGTCCGTGGCGGTCATCCGCGAGCGGCGCGACCGGATCGTGACGGGCCTGCGCGAGCAGGGCTGGACGATCCCGGCGGCACAGGGCAACTTCGTCTGGCTGCCGACCGGCGACGCGACGACCGCCGCCGCCGAGGTGCTCGAGCGGCACGGCATCGTCGCCCGGGTGTTCGCGCCGGAGGGCATCCGCGTCACGGTCGGCGAGGAGGAGTCTGTCGATCCCCTCCTCACCGCGACGCGGGAGGTTGTGGAGACCCTCTCACCGGGGGCCTGATCGGCGCGGCTAGGGTTGACCGCATGCCCAGTGCGACCGATCTCGCCGAGACGAGCACGGGCGGCCCGCTCCAGCTGCTCTCCCCCGAGGGCGCGATCGTCCGCGACGCCGCCTCCGAGCGCTTCCTCCCCCTGGTCGAGGCGATCCCCGACGACCAGCTCCGCGACTTCCATCGCCAGATGGTCGCCATCCGCCGCTTCGACCTCGAGGCCGGCAACCTGCAGCGGCAGGGGCAGCTCGCGCTCTGGATCCCCAGCACCGGCCAGGAGGCCGCGCAGGTCGGATCGGGGTACGCCGCTCGCGCCCAGGACCACATCTTCCCCGCGTACCGCGAGCACGTCGTGGCGCGCATCCGCGGCGTCGACCTCATGCGCCTCATCGAGATGCTCCGCGGCCTCGACCACGGCGGCTGGGTGCCGGCGGAGCACGGCAACTACCACCTCTACACGCTGGTGATCGGCTCGCAGTCGCTGCACTCCACGGGCTACGCGATGGGCATCGGCCTCGACGGCGCGAGCGGCACCGGCGACCCGGAGCGCGACGAGGCGGTCGTCGTCTACTTCGGCGACGGCGCGACGAGCCAGGGCGACGTCAGCGAGGCGCTCGTCTTCGCCGCCAGCTACCAGACGCCGCAGCTGTTCTTCCTGCAGAACAACCACTGGGCCATCTCCGTGCCGGTCGAGCGCCAGTCGCGCACGCCGCTGCACCTCCGCGCCGCCGGCTTCGGCATCCCGAGCGTGCAGATCGACGGCAACGACGTGCTCGCGAGCTATGCCGTGAGCCGCACGTTCCTCGACGAGGCCCGCGCCGGCCAGGGTCCGCGCTTCATCGAGGCGCTGACCTACCGCATGGGCGCGCACACCTCGAGCGACGACCCGACGAAGTACCGGCAGAACGAGGAGCTCGCCTACTGGGGCGCCCGCGACCCGATCACCCGGTTCGAGACCTACCTCCGCTCGCGCGGCGAGGGCGACGCGTTCTTCGCCGAGGTCGCGCAGGAGGCCGAGGACCTGGCCGCGGATGTCCGCCGCCGCACGCAGGAGCTCGTCGATCCGCCCACATCGAAGATCTTCGACCACGTCTACACCGACCAGCACCCGGGCGTCGACGCCCAGCGCGCCTGGCTCGAGTCGTACGAGGCGTCGTTCGGGGAGGACGCATGACCGAGACGCTGACGATGGCGAAGGCCATCAACGCGGGCCTGCGCGCCGCCCTCGAGGCGGACGAGAAGGTCCTGCTCATGGGCGAGGACATCGGCACGCTCGGCGGCGTGTTCCGCGTCACCGAGAACCTGCAGCGCGACTTCGGCGAGCGGCGGGTGCTCGACACCCCGCTCGCCGAGTCCGGCATCGTCGGCTCCGCGATCGGGCTCGCCATGCGCGGCTACCGGCCGGTCTGCGAGATCCAGTTCGACGGGTTCATCTACCCCGGCTTCGACCAGATCACCTCGCAGCTCGCGAAGATGACCTACCGCCACGGCGGCTCGCAGTCGTTCCCGGTCGTCATCCGGGTGCCCTACGGCGGCCACATCGGCGCCGTCGAGCATCACCAGGAGAGCCCGGAGGCGTACTTCGCGCACACGGCCGGCCTCCGCGTCGTGGCGCCGGCGACCGCGCACGACGGCTACTGGATGATCCAGGAGGCGATCGCCTCGAACGACCCGGTCATGTTCTTCGAGCCCAAGAGCCGCTACTGGCAGAAGGGCGAGGTCGACACCGAGCGCTCCGGCACGCCGTTCCACAGCAGCCGCGTCGTCCGCACCGGATCCGATGCGACGCTCGTCGGCCACGGCGCCATGGTGGCCGTGCTGCTCCAGGCGGCCGAGATCGCGGCCGAGGAGGGCACCAGCCTCGAGGTCATCGACCTCCGCTCGCTGTCGCCCATCGACTACGCGCCGATCCTCGAGTCCGTGCAGCGCACCGGCCGCCTCATCGTGGCCCAGGAGGCGCCGGGCGAGGTCAGCGTCGGCTCCGAGATCGCCGCGACCGTCGCCGAGCGCGCGTTCTACTCGCTCGAGGCGCCCGTGCTGCGCGTGTCCGGCTTCGACACCCCGTTCCCGCCCGCCAAGCTCGAGACCGTCTACCTCCCCGACGCCGACCGCGTGCTCGAGGCCGTGGACCGGTCGCTCGCCTACTGAGACGGAAGGACCGCGCATGGTCGCATCCGAGTTCCCCCTCCCCGATGTCGGCGAGGGCCTGACCGAGGCCGAGATCGTCTCGTGGCGGGTCGCCCCCGGCGACAGCGTCACGGTCAACCAGGTGCTCGTCGAGATCGAGACGGCGAAGTCGCTCGTCGAGCTGCCGTCGCCGTTCGCCGGCACCGTGCAGGAGCTGCTCGTCGAGGAGGGCGCCACCGTCGAGGTGGGCACCCCGATCATCCGCGTGAACAGCTCGGGCGGCTCGATCGAGCTGCAGGCCGCTGGCGCCGGCGAGTCGGACTTCGTCGCCCCGCTCGACACGAACGACCGCCGCGCCGAGCAGCCGCCGGCCGCGCCGGCGCCGGCCGCGCCGCTGACGCCCGCCGCCGCCGCGCAGGCCGAGGAGGGCGGGGGCGCCGTGCTCGTCGGCTACGGCAGCGCCGGCGGTCACGCCCGCACCC